>NZ_LT900217.1:658973-1317947 GCF_900199375.1 Gordonibacter urolithinfaciens | reverse complement strand
GGTCCTTCGCCTTTTGAGCGGTTGAAATGCACCGTTTTGCCCGCTGTGAAGCGATTTGATGCCGACGACGACGCTTTCCGGCGGCTTTCCGCGAGATGCGCGCACGTTTGCGCAGGTCGCGAGACGTCAGCTTGCCTCGTGACGGCTCGATGAGCTTCACAGCGGGCAAAACGGTGACTCGAAGGTGCCCAAAACCCGAAGAACGTCGATTCGGAACAGAATGCAAGGGAAATGCGGCGGCATCCCTTGAACCCTGCCGCCCCGGAGGCAGGTCGCCCGAACGCGCTAGCTTATGTACCGACCGCTTCGCTTGCCGCGATGTCTCCCGGAACCGCTCGACAACGACCGGCGTTAATAGGTACATGATAGTTATGCACATGGTTTGCGAAATATAAAAAACTGCCCAATTTCCGGTTTGCAAAATCCCTGAAACCATCCATTCTCCGGTCTGCAAAATCCTCGACAGTGGAGTAGTGTACTGTCCGGGGTACATGGCGGCATTCCTCGGTGCGTCTTAATGCTATCCGCGTCGATCTCGCCAGATGTTCGAAGTTCTTTGATGCGTTTTCCGATCAGATGCCTCGGACACCACTTGTCCGATCTTGTGGAAATCGCTTGAAGCGGGCCGCTTTCTCGAAGATACGGGGGTTTCGGCTTCCGGTATACTTGCCCGCTATGAAATCGCTTCTGAACCTATACGAACGCTACGCCAGCCTCGCCCAGCTTTCGCGGCGCCGCTCGCGCACGGCCGCGTTCCGCGCGCATGGCGAAGTGGACTACGGCGTGTGGCAGGGTTGGCGCTGAACGAGCCCCCTCGGGTGATGCGCGTCCGCTGACGCGTCCCCGGCAGCTTTCATTCCCCTCGAAATCCCATACTCGACGATCGACCGCCGCTTCGGCGCGGCTTGGTCTTCGACGCGTTCGCAAAGGAAGTTGATGCGCTCTTGAACGAGCAACAATTGATAGCCCAGCAGCATAAGGTGACCCGCAAGGAGATCACCGTCATCGGCATCGTGCTGGCCGGTGCGTTCCTTGCCATCCTGAACCAGACCGTCCTGTCGCCCGCGTTGCCGAAGCTGATGGACGCGTTTTCCATCTCGGCCGGCACTGCGCAGTGGGTGACGTCCATCTACATGCTGGTCAACGGCATCATGGTGCCTATCACCGGGTTCCTCATCGACCGTTTCTCCACGCGCAAGCTGTTCTTCGTCTCGCTCGTCTCGTTCATCGTGGGCACGGCGCTGTGCGCAGCGACCCCCTCATTCGAGCTCCTCATCGTGGGCCGCGTGCTGCAGGCGGCCGGCGCAGGCGTGCAGCTTCCGCTCGTGGGCGTGGTGCCCATGCTCATCTTCCCGCCCGAGAAGCGCGGCACGGCCATGGGCATGGCCGGTATCGTGATGAGCTGCGCGCCGGCGGCCGGCCCCGTGCTGGCCGGCGGCATCATCGACGCGTGGGGTTGGCGCATGATGTTCTGGGCGATGATCCCACTGGCCATCCTCGTGCTGGTGGTGAGCTTCTTCCTGCTCACGAACGTAGGCGAGCTCAAGCGCCCGCACCTCGACGTGCCGTCCATCATCCTGTCCACGTTCGCGTTCGGCGGCCTGCTGTACGGCTTCTCCAGCGCCAGTACGCTGGGTTGGAGCAACGCCGTGGTCATCGGCAGCATCGCGGTGGGCGTGGTCGCGCTCGCGTGGTTCATCCATCGCCAGCTGCACATCGACGAGCCGCTGCTGCAACTGCGCGCCCTCAAGACGCCCACGTTCGCGTACTCGGCCGTCATCGTGACGGTGGTCAACTCGGCGCTGGCCGTGGGCAGCGTCATCCTGCCCATCTACCTGCAGAACGTTTTGGGGCTGACGGCGTTCGAAACCGGCATCCTCATGACGCCCGGCGCCGTGGCCACCATTTTCCTCAGCCCTATCAGCGGCATGCTGTTCGACAGGTTCGGCCCGCGCGTCATCGCCATCGTGGGCCTGACGGGGCTCGCCGGCTCGCTGGCGGCGCTGTCCTTCGTCGACGACAAGACGACGGTTGCGTACCTCGTGGTGTTCTACGTCATCCAATCTTCGGGGCTGACGCTGGCGAACATGCCGGTGACCACCTGGGGCATCAACGCGCTGCCGAACGACATGATCGCGCACGGCAACGCCATCAGCAACACGGGTCGCCAGGTGGGCGGCGCGGTGAGCACGGCGCTCATCGTGACGGTGATGACCATGGTGACCGCGGCAAACGCCGAGGCCGGCCCCGTGGCGTCCACGGCGGCGGGCATCGACGTGGCATACGGCATCTCCGCGGCGGTGGCGGCGGTCGCGCTGATCATCGCCATCTTGAAGGTGCGCAACGTGAAGAAGCGCACCGCTACCGCGCCGGCGCCGCAAGTTGGGGCGTCCGGGAAGACGGAGGTCGAGGCGCCTGTGAAGGCGACGGTCGCCGTTGCGGCCGCGTGCATGGAGGAAGCGACGGAAGGGGCGGGACGATGAACCGCACGATAGGCGACATCATGGAGCGGGACGTGTACACGTGCCGCTACGACCAGAACCTCGGCGAGATCGTGGCCCTGTTCAACGACCTGGGCACGAGCGGCCTCGCCGTCATCGACGAGGACCGGCACGTGGTGGGGTTCATCAGCGACGGCGACATCATGAAGGCGGTGGCCGCGCAGAAGACGCGCTCCATCTTCGGCGGCGGCTACGCCAACATGGTGCTGTACGACAACGAGTCCTTCGAGGAGAAGGCCCGCGCGCTCAAGCATCGCAACGTCATGGAGCTGGCCGTGCAGAAGGTGCTGTGCGCCACGGCCGACCAGGCCGTAGGCGAGATCGCCGACGTGCTGGCGAAAAAGAAGTTCAAGAAGGTGCCGGTTATCGACGAGGACGGCAAGCTCATCGGCGTGGTGCGCCGCGCCACCATCACGCGCTGCCTGTTCGACGTGCTGTTCGGCGAGGAAAGCGCCGGGGAATAGGGCCGCAGGGACGGGCTTGACCCGGCGGCGATAGGGCCGAAGCCTGGGGCGATAGGGCCGCAGCTCGGGGCGATAGGGCAGTCGCTGTTCGGGGCGGCACCGTGGCAATCGCGCGGGGCCAATTCCCGATGGCTGTGCTCGTTGGTCGCTAAAAGTCCTTCCGGTGCACACTATTCACCAGTTTTATACCGTTTTCCGGTCTCAAGGCAGGAGATAGGGCGAGCTTTAAGGAATGGGTCGGGAAAGTACCTGATGGCGAAACTGCGGAAAGCGGGTAGCGCCCAAATTTTGCAATAATCGGTGATTAGTGTGCACCGGAAGGCGACCGGACCCAACCTTTGTTGACTCGCCATAGGTCATTTGCCGCTCGCACCGCTTATACTTGCGAAAATGGGCAGCGTGCCAATTGGCGATGCGGCCACGCGGTTGGAAGGAGCGCGGTATGAAGGTGATCGTCGTCGGATGCCATGGGCAGATGGGCCAGCCCATCTGCCGGTTCGTGGACGAGCGCGAGGGCATGGAGCTCGTTGGCGGCGTGGGGCCCGCAGGGCGCGACTACATCGGCCGCGACCTCGGCCAGGTGGCAGGCCTCGGGCGCGACTTGGGTATCCCCGTGGTGGACGACCTCGCGTCGATCATCGGCGAGTGCGACGCGCTCATCGACGTGTCCAGCGTGGAGCAATGTCTTGAAACGCTCGACCTGGCCGTCGAGCACGGGAAGGCTCTCGTCACCGCCAGCACCGGCTTCACGCCCGAGCAGTTCGAGCGCTTCGAGGCGGCGGGCGCGCGTATCCCCGTCATCTTCAAATGCAACACCTCCAAGATGGTGAACGTCATGCTCGCGCTCGTGGAGACGGCCGCGCGCGCTCTTGCGGACGAGTGCGACATCGAGATCATCGACCAGCACGACCGCGACAAGCTGGACGCGCCCAGCGGCACCGCCGTCATCATCGGCACCATGATCGCCGAGCTCAAGGGCACCACGCTGGACGATCTGGCCGAATACGGCCGCGGCGGCCACGGCGCGCGCAAGCCCGGCGGCGTGGGCTTCCACTCGCTGCGCGCCGGCGACATCACGAGCGACCACAAGGTGTACTTCGGCGGCCTGGGCGAGCGCCTGGAGATCACGCACTACTCCTACAGCGACGACTGCTTCGCCCGCGGCGCCGTCGATTGCGCCCAGTTCCTCGACGGCAAGCCCGCCGGCGTCTACTCTATCCAGGACGTCTTCGGGCTGCGCTAAATGCCTCTTGAAAACCGGAAGATCCTTTGGCGCCCCTCTCCGGGGCGCCCGCATGCGCTGAACCGCTTCTTCAAATGGGAGCCGCGAAGGCTCGCATCGCGGGAGCGCTTCGGCCCGGCAACGCCTTAGAGGAATCGGCGGGGACCTCGGAGCCACCTCCGCCGGGGCGCCTACGATAGCCGCGGATAATGACGGCATTCGAAGGAGCCTAGCGCTTCAAGGAGGTTGGTTCTATGGATCTGGTGTATCTGCAACTGCCGCTCGTGTTCTTCACGGCGGCCGCGCCCATGGCCTCGGGCGCGTTCATCGGCTTGGCCATTGCATTCCTCACGACGCGCTTCTCGGCGGAGACCTTGCGGCGCATCGACCGCTGGACGCTTTTTCCCCTGGTCATCCTGGCAGTGGGTGTGATCGCGGCCGTCGCGTTCATGAACACGCCGCAAAGCGCGCTTCTGGTTATCCAAGGGATAGATCCCGGGGCGTTCGGGTTCGCGGTGTTCATGGCCGTGGCGTTCGCCGTCGTGGCGTTGGTGTACTGGGTCGTGGCCATGGTCGGCCGGCTGTCCGACGGCGCGCGCAAGGCGTTCGCCACGGTGGTGGCCGTGCTGGCGGTGGTGTACTCGGTGGCCATCGGCGTGGCCTACATGATGTCGGACGTCCCGCTGTGGGCCTCGGTCATCGTGCCCCTCGGGTTCGCCGGCTTCAGCCTGGCAAGCGGTGTGCCGCTGGGAATGCTCGTGCTCGCTGCTTCGAGGGCCCTTCCCGAGGCGCGCGAGACGCGCTTCGGCACGGCAGCGCTCGTCACGGCGCTCGTGGGCGCGGTGGTGTCCATCTTCTCCGTCACGGTACAGCTCATGAACGCCCAAGCCACGGTGGCTGCGATCTTCCCCGGCGCCGATGCCTTGCCAGGCGCATGGGTGTACCTTATCGTGTCCATCGCCGGTTTCGTAGTGGCGCTCGCCTGCATGCGCGGAGCGTTGAGCGGGCCGCTCTCTGGCCGCTCCGCGGCGCCCCTCGGCAGCACTGCGGGCGCTGCGGCCATGCCGTGGAACAGCGTCGATTCGGTAGCTGCCAGCCCGGCGGCCGAGGGCAACGTGGTCCCGGACCTCGAGGCGCGCTATCGCAGGCAGGCTGCGACCGATGCGACCAAGGCCGTTCCCTACCTGGTCCTGGGCAACGTGGCGGTGCTGGCTGCGCTCGTTGCCGCCCGCGTGCTGTTCTACGCCATGCAGTTCTAAAGGCGCAGCGTTCGTCGGGACCGTGCCGAAAGTCGCGAGATCGAGGCTCGCTTGGGCTCGCTAGGGTTCCGCACAGGCTCTGCCTTCGTTCAATCCGTGAAAGACGAATGAGACCGCCCCGCTGCTCGCGGGGCGGTTCCTTATGGAGGGCAGTGTCAAAGCACGCTGCCCCAATACACGAGAAAAGCGCTCTCCCGAGTCACCGTTTCGATCGCTCTGAAGCGTTTTTATTGGGTTGGGGACCTGCTCCCGTGGCGTTCCAAGGCTTTAGATTGTGTTTGCCCAGTTCGGCGTAAACGGATTGCCCTCATCGAATCCGAGCGAGCTTCAAAGCGGCCAAAACGGTGACTCGGAGGGGTCGAAATTCCGTAGAAGGGAAGAGCGAAGACTGTCCCCGGGCGCATCTGGCTGGAGCGACGCGGCCGCGAGCCGAAAGTAGGCGAGGGAAGAAGCTTCTGCGTAGCAGGCTGTACGGTCGGCGCATGCGCCCTGCGAACAGCCCTAGCCTTCCAGCTCGCTTGGGTCGAACGAGTCGATGAGGTCCAAAAGCTCCTGTTTCTTATGGATGTCCAGCTTGGTATAGATGCGCTTGGAATGCGTGCGGATGGTGTTCTCGGACACCACGAGGTCCTCGGCGATGCGGGCGACGGTGTTGCCGCGGGCGATGAGCTCCATGACCTCGGTCTCGCGCGCGCTCAAGCGGTAGTGCTGGCGCAGCAGCTCGGCCTGCTTCGAGATGCGGTCCTGGTAGAAGGGCTCGCTTGCGACAGGGGCGCGCTGGGCGCGCTTGCCCTTCGCAGCGGGGTCTGCCTTTGCAGAGGGGGCGGCCTTCGCGGCGGGCCGCGCCGCCTCTCCGGCGGGCCGCAGCGCCACCAGCTCGATGCTCTCCGCGTCGCTGCTGCGGCTGAATATCCGGCGGAACCCGCCTTGCCCCACGAAGTACATGAGCCCCAGCAGGTACACGGCCACCAATGCCACCACGGCCACCGGCTCGATCCCCGTCACCATGATCTGCTCGGCGAACGACCCGCCGATGAACCCCACGTCGTGCAATGCGTACACCACGCCGCCGAAGAACCCGTACACGAACACGGGGTTGATGCCGCGGTCGCGCGATGCCTGCGCGCACTGTATCATCATGAGCACGATTGCCACGCTGTACACAGCGTACAGGATGGCCGCGAGCCACTGCGCATACGCCACCATGAGGAACGGCAGCAGCAGAAACGACGTGATGACGAACGGGAACACCACGCGGTAGGCGCCCACCACGTTCATGCGCAGGTTCTTGAACTGCCACAGCACCAGCACCGTCGCCGCCGCCACGAGCGAGCCGGCCATGGACAGCACGTTCACCAGCGCTCCCACCTGCGGCTCCCCGATGGCCAAGGAGCGCATGATGCCCGTGCAGAATCCGAGTGCCCCCACGCAGAACGCGCTGCGCCAGTAGTCGCGCACCACGGTGCGGTACACGTGCGGATGGTCGCGCGGCACGTCCTCGAACATGGGCTGGTCGCGGTCGATCTCGCGGCTTTTCAAAACGATGGCCAGGCCGAACAGCGGCAGGAACACGAGCGGGATGAGGTAGGCTGTGACCGCCTGCGGTATGAGGTACAGCGCGAAGTACATGATGGCCGCATAGGCCGTGCCCACGATGAGGTCGCGGTTGCCGTGGTCGGCGTCGAAGCTGGCGAACAGGCGCTGCCATAGCATGAAGAACCCCGCCGAGCCGAGCCCGAGCAGGCCACCTCCTATCACCACGAGCGGCAAAGCCCATGCGTCCAGGTAGATGGCGGCAATGAGGCAGCACCAACCCAAGAAGTATGGCGCGGCGGCCAGCATGACCATGAAGCGCCGTGTGGGTTTGGGCAGGAAGTACACGCCGAAGGCGCTGGCGAAGTAGCTCGCCGAGAACACGAGCGACTGCGCCAGGAAGAACCAGAACACGATCTCGGGCGTCTGGAACTCCAAGGGCAGGAAAGGGAACACGCCTCCCCATACGCCGGCGGCGTTGATGGCCAGAAACAGCGCATAGCCGAGCGACGTGACGTTCGGTTTCAATATGCGGATGATGGCTGCTGGCTGCAAAGGGCTCCCCCGGTTTCATTGGCCATGCGACGAGAGACAGGAGTGCAGTATAGCCGATTGGGCTCGCCCGTGCCTGCCGAAGGGCCGTTGCACGTGTTACACCGGGGCAACGGTGCGCCCACGGTTCGTTGAATGCTCTGGCGGCCGGCATTGTTGCGGAAGCGGCGGCCGATACCATGACGTGATGGGTTGTGGAGCGGAGGGGGATGATGAAAGGAACAACGTGTCCTATGGATTTCACGTCGACGCCGTGCGCTGCATCGGATGCCGCGCCTGCGTGGATGCCTGCTGCGCGCAGTGCCGCGTGCCGGACGAGCTATCCTGCCGCACCGTGACCTCGTACGAAGGCGGCGTTTGGGAGGAGGCGCCCGACGGCACCTGCTCGCTCACCTTGTTCGCGTACTTCATCTCGGTAAGCTGCCTGCACTGCGCCCGCCCGGCCTGCATGGCCGTATGCACGGAGGAGGCGTTGCGCAAGCAGCCGGGGACCGGCCTCATGCGCGTGGTGTCCGCGCTCTGCACCGGATGCGGCGACTGCGCCCAGGCGTGCCCCTACGGCGTGGTGAAGATCGACCCGCGCCACGGTGTGGCCGTCATCTGCGATGCCTGCGCCGCCGTCATAGAGGCGGGCAGGCAGCCCGCCTGCGTGGAAGCCTGTCCCGAAGACGCGCTCCATTTCGGCGAGATAGGCGACCTCCAAGCCGCCTATGGCGAGCTTGCGAGCATCCCCCCGCTGCCACCCGCCGACGCCACGTATCCCAGCCTCGTGCTCACGGCGCCGCCGGCGCTGCTGAGCGCACTGCGTTGAGGCTTAGGGGCGGCGGTGCGAACTTGTCACATACACCCCTCACATGCAGGCATTTGACCTGCGAATACTCAAAGTTCCCACATTTTATGTGACACGCGTTTTCTCCGATAAGGGTATGGTAGGCCCCGTTATGGAGCCGTTGCCGTCTTGGGGGGAACCCGGAAGGCGGAACCGGCAGGGCGTCCGGCGCGGGAGGCGCAGGGCGCATCGAGGACTATCGAAGGGGGAGTGTCATGTCAGACAACATGCCGAGTCTGAGCCGCCGTACGTTCATGAAGACGACCGGTGCGCTCGGCGCGCTGGCAGCCGTGGGCGGCAGCGTCGCCGCCACGAACACGCTCTTCGGGGCGGGCGTGCCGCAAGCGCATGCCGCCGCCGAGGAGACCGTCACGTGGGGCCATTGCGCCATCAACTGCCCGGGCCGTTGCAGCCTGAAGTTCCACGTGCAGGATGACGAAGTGGTGTGGGTGGACACCTACACGAGCAAGGATGCGGGTTTCGACGACCCGCAGCCGCGCGCCTGCCTCCGCGGTCGCAGCTACCGCCGCTGGCTCGCCAGCCCCGACCGCATCAACTACCCCATGAAGCGCGTGGGGAAGCGCGGCGAGGGCAAATACGAGCAGATCAGCTGGGACGAGGCCATCGACCTTGCGGCCACGAAGCTCAAGGAAGTCATCGAGAAGTACGGCAACGAGGCTGTGTACGTGCCCTACGCCACCGGCGTGTCGGCCACCACGTCGCGTCCGTTCAACCGCTTCCTGAATCTCGTGGGCGGCTATCTGAACTTTTATAACAGCTACTCCACGGCGCAGATCTCCTGCATCACGCCGTATATGTACGGCTCCAAGGGCAACGGCGGCAGCTCGTTCAAGACGGCCGAGGACGCCAAGCTCGTGCTTATCTTCGGCTCCAGCCCCACCGAGACGCGCCAGGGCGGCCTGACCACGCACTACGACTGGGTGCACCTGCGCGAGCGCACGGGCGCGAAGATATACATGATCGACTACCGCATGAACGACTCCATCTCGGGCCATTCCGAGCAGTGGCTGCCCATCAACCCGGGCACCGATGCGGCGCTCGTGGCCGGCATCGCCCACTACCTTATCAAGAACGACCTGGTGGACCTGGACTTCCTGCACACGTACTGCCAGGGCTACGACGAGGAGACCATGCCCGAGGCTTATCAGGGCAAGAACATGTCCTACTACGCCTACATCATGGGCGAGGGCTACGACATGGTGGAGAAGACGCCCGAGTGGGCCGCCAAGATCACCGGCATCCCGGCCGAGCGCATCGAGGAGCTGGCCGAGGAGATCGGCACGACGAAGCCCCTCTACGTGAACCAGGGCTGGGGCCCGCAGCGCCGCAGCAACGGCGAGTGGACGGCCTGGGCCATCATGGCGCTGCCCTGCCTGGTGGGCCAGATCGGCCTGCCCGGCACGAACAACGGCACCCGCGAGGACCGCACGAGCCCGGCGAGCGTGTCCATGGATGCCGGCAAGAACCCGGTGAAGACGTCCATCCCGTGCTTCCTGTTCACCGATGCCATCGACCATGGTACCGAGATGACGTTGAAGAACGCCGGCGTGAAGAACGCCGACGCGCTCAAGGTGAACATCAAGTACATGATCAACTACGCCGGCAACTGCCTGACCAACCAGCACTCCGACATCAACAAGGCGCACGACGTCCTGGCCGACGAGAGCAAATGCGAGTTCATCCTGGGCATCGACACGGTCATGTGCGACTCGCTGAAGTACTCCGACGTCATCCTGCCCGACCTGTTCCGCTTCGAGCAGACCTCGCAGATCTCCACCGGCTCCGACACGGGCTACATGATCACGGGCACGGCCTGCACGTCGCCCAAGTTCGAGCGCAAGACCGCCTACGAGATGGCCACGCTCATGGCCGAGAAGTTCGGCGTGGCCGACGAGTTCACCGAGGGCAAGACCGAGGAAGAGCGCATCAAGGAGCAGTACGAGAAGGCGCGCGAGAAGAGCCCGAAGCTCCCCACCTGGGATGAGGCTGTGGAGATGGGCGTGTATATCGAGGAGCACGCGCCGGTGGTGTCCATGAAGAAGTTCCGCGACGACCCGGTGGCGAACAAGCTGGACACGCCGTCCGGCAAGATCGAGATCTTCTCCGAGAAGCTGCTCAAGTTCACCGAGGGCTGGGAGCTCGAGGCCGACGACACGCTGCCCGGTCTGGACACCATGCCGCCGATCCCCGTGTACCTGCCCGAGTGGTACGGCGTGGAGAACACGACCGACGAGTACCCGCTCGCGCTGTCCGGCTTCCACTACCGCGGCCGCATCCACAGCTCGTGGGGCTTCATGCCCGAGCTCAAGGAGGTCAACCCGCAGGAAGCCTGGATCAACCCGGTGGATGCGGAGCCCCGCGGCATCGAGCAGGGCGACACGGTGCGCGTGAAGAACGAGTTCGGCGAGATCGAGCTGTTGGCCAAGGTCACGCCCCGCGTGGTTCCCGGCACGGTGGCGGTTTCCCAGGGTGCGTGGCACGACGCCGACATGGCGGGCGACCGCGTGGACAAGGGCGGCAGCATCAACACGCTCACGACCCAGCGTCCCTCGCCCCTGTCGAAGGGCAACCCGCAGCACACGAACATCTGCGAAGTCGTGAAGGCATAGCGGCGAGGAAAGGAGAGGATAGATCATGACGCATTACGCATTTTCTTTCGACGGCACTCGCTGCACCGGTTGCAAGACCTGCGAGATGGCCTGCAAGGATTACAAGGATCTTGACCTGGGCGTCGCGTACCGCAAAGTGTACGAGGTGACGAGCGGCGAGACGGTGAGGGACGCCAACGGCTGCTTCACCTCCACGTGCACGAGCTACCCGCTGTCGCTGTCGTGCAACCACTGCGACGACCCGGCGTGCACGAAGGTGTGCCCCACGGGCGCCATGCACAAGGATGCGGAGACGGGCCTCGTGTCCGTGGACGCCGACAAGTGCGTGGGCTGCGGCTACTGCCACATGGCCTGCCCGTACAACGCGCCGAAGGTGGACCGCTCCAAGGGCCACTCCGTGAAGTGCGACGGCTGCGCCGAGCGCGTGGCGGCCGGCGAGAAGCCGGTGTGCGTGGAGGCCTGCCCGGCCCGCGCGCTCGACTTCGGCACGGTGGAGGAGATGTCCAAGGTGGGCGAGCGCGGTAACATCGCGCCGCTGCCCGAGCCGCACTACACGAACCCGAACCTGTACATCAAGCCTTCCGCGGACGCCAAGCCTGCCGGCAGCGCCGACGGCAAGGTCGTCAACCCCCTGGAGGTGATGTAGCATGGAGGCCGCATTCGCCGAACTGCCTCTGGCGCTGTTCACGACCCTGGCCCCGATGGGCGCCGGCGCCTTCATCGCGCTCGCGCTGGCCTTCTTCACCACGACGTTCACCGACGACCAGGTGAAGAAGATCGACCGCATGACGCTCATCCCGTTCGTCGTGGTGCTCGTGGGCTTTGCCGCCTCGTTCTTCCACCTGGCCTCGCCGCTGCACGCGGCGGGCGTGTTCGCCGGCATCGGCTCCTCGCCGCTGTCGAACGAGATCCTCGTGGGCTCGCTGTTCGTGGTGCTGGCCCTGGTGTACGTGATCCTGGCACTGGCTGGCAAGCTCTCCGGCGGCGCGCGCAAGGGCTTCGTGGCCGTGGTGGCCGTGGCCGCCGCCGTGTTCGCCTGCTTCACCGGCATGGCCTATGTGATGGAGACCATCGCCTCGTGGAACTCGCCGCTCGTGGTGGTGCAGCTGCTGGGCTTCGCCCTGCTGGGCGGTATGCCGCTGGGCACGCTGGTGCTGGGCCTTGCCGGCGCGCTCCCCGATGCGCTTAAGGGCTCGTTCAAGACGGCCGGCATCGTGGTGGCCGCAGCCGGCGCGGTGCTCGCCATCGGTGGGTTCTGCGTCCAGGTCATGGGCGTGGGCGGCATGGAGAACGCCCTCGTGTCCGGTGCCGACCTCGTGGCAGACGTCACCATCTACCTTGCGGTGGCCGTGGCCAGCCTCGTGCTGGCGGCGGCGGGCACCGTGGCAGCGCTTCTGGGCAAGAGCCCGGTGGCGATGGCCGGTTTCGGAGCGGTCATGGCCGTGATCGGCATCTTCGTCGCCCGCCTCGTGTTCTATGCCGTGCAGCTTTCCGTGGGCCTGAGCTTCTAGGGAAGGCGCGCCGGCACGGTTCCGAAACGAATACTTTGACGGAGGCAAGGTACGCTACAATGTGGCGTACCTTGCTGGTTTCGACGGAGGGGACGAACTATGGACGAGAACATGCAGGACGGCCGGGACATGCTCGAGGGCATCGCCTTCGTGGGCGAGACGCTGGGGCCGTTCTTCCTGCAGGACCCGAAGACGGGCGAGGCCGGCGCAGCGTTCCAGGCGCTGGCAGCGCTCGACGTGGATGCAGCCGCCGCGGAGTGGCCGTTCGCGGAAGAGACCGAGGCGCATGGCGACCTGGCGCTCATGAAAGAGGGGCTTGCGCGCGGTGTCGAGGACGACGACCTGGTGTGGGAGTACCGCCGCCTGTTCGTGGGCCCGGCGCCGAAGCCGGCACCGCCGTGGGGTTCGGTGTACACCGACCGCGAGTGCGTCGTGTTCGGCGAGAGCACGCTCGCGCTGCGCGCCTGGATGCGCGCGCAGGGTATCGAGCGGCTCGTGGACGACAAGACCCCCGAGGACCACATCGGCCTCATGCTCGTGCTCATGGCGTGGATAGCCCGCAACCGCCCCGAGGCGTTGGACGACTTCCTGCGCCTGCACCTGCTGCCGTGGTCGTCGCACTTCCTGGACGAGCTGGCCGAGGCCGCGGAGCAGCCGTTCTACGAGGGACTAGCGCGCCTGGCGAAGGCGAGCCTCGAGGGCATCCAGTCCGAGCGCGCCCTCGACGTGGCCTACCCGCGGTTCTACCGCTAGGAGGGGCCATGCTGTCGGGGATGGGCACGGCGCTGGGCGAGATAACGCTCGTCCTGTTCACGACGCTCGCACCGTCGGGCGTCGTCGCGTTCATCCTCATGGGCCTGCCGCTTCTTCGGACGGGCATGCCGGCCGACGCGCGGCAGCGCATCAACCAGTTCCTAAGCATACCGCTGGTCACCACCATGGTGGGGCTCGTGGCCTCGGCCACCCACTTGGGCAATCCGGCGAACGCTCTCTACGTGTTCCTGGGAGTGGGCCGCAGCCCGCTTTCCACCGAGGTGTTCTGCGCCGTGGTGTTCTTGGCTCTGGCAGGGGTTTACTGGCTCTACTCGTTCGCCGAGCAGCCGCGCGTCGGGCTGCAGCGCCCCTGGATGGCGCTGGCCATGGCGGCGGGCATCGTGTTCGTCACGTCCGTGGCCTTCGCCTACAGCGCCGAGACCATCGTGTCGTGGTACACGGTGTACGTGCCGTTGAACCTGTGGCTGAACGCGCTGGTGGGCGGTCCGGTTCTTGCGCTCGTGGGCCTGCGCGCCGCGCGTTGGGAGCCGGCGTGCGGCCGTTTCGGGCGCACGCTGCTGGCGCTGTCGGCGGCGGCCCTTGCCGCGAACCTCGTGTCGTTCGGGCTGCAGAGCGCCGACTTGCCGCGCATTGCGAACGCGTTCCTCGCCGCCTCGGACCTCGTGCCGTACTACGGTCTCATGATCGCCGCGTTCGGCGTGCTGGTGCTCGCGGGCATCGGCCTTGACGCGCAGGTCTTGCTAAACCGCGCGCTCGAGGGCCGGCGCTCCCTGGGCGTCGGCCGCGCCAGCGCGGCGTGCGTGCTCGTGCTGGCCGGCATCTTCGTCATGCGCTTCGCGTTCTACATGATGCACCTGACGGTGGGGCTGGGCGTGTAGGCCCGGGCTTAATCGGCGAGGGGCGACGGGATGCCGGGCTCGTAGAAGCAGAAGTGCGCCTTGCCCATCGACTTCGCCCGGTACAGCGCCGCGTCGGCGCGGTCGTACACCGTTTTGAACTCCGTGCCCTGCTTGGGCACGAGCACGACGCCGGCCGAGGCGGACACCTCGATGGTGGTGCCGCCCCTCACCTTGGTCGTCCACGGCTTGCCGCACAGCGCGCCCACGCGCCGCGCCAGGCTGGCCCGCGTGATGTCGTCGCAGTACACGATGAACTCGTCGCCGCCCCAGCGGCACACCAGGTCGTTCTTTCGGAACGCGCTGCGCAGGTGCCGACCCACGTCGGCCAGCGCCGTGTCGCCGGACAGGTGGCCGTGGCGGTCGTTGACCAGCTTGAAGTCGTCCAAGTCGATGATGACGAACGCGCCCGCGGTGCCCTTGCGCAGCGTCTTCGCCAGGGCTTCCGGCAGCAGCGCCGCGCCGGTCTGGCGGTTCAGCAGCCCCGTGAGCGCATCGTGGCGAGCCTTGTCCTCCAGATCGAGCTCACGGCGCTTGCGCCGGTCGATGTCGGTCACGGAAAGGTAGGCGTACACGTCGCCGCCCGCCTCGATGCGGATAAGGCGGTAGCCCAGCTCCATCCAGCGCTCGCCCCGCTCGTCCTCCTGGCGGTACTCCAGCGAGTCGAACAGCACCCCGTCTTCGAAGCGTGCGAGCATGGCATCGAAGTCGAGGAACGACTTGACCGCCTCCGCGTCCTTCACGGTGCGCACCGTGCGCCCGATGCGCTCGGCCGGCGTGGTGTCCGTCCAGTCCTCCAGCACGGCGCCCACTGCCCGCCTCCACGCCCGGCGGTCCGACGCGTCCAGGAAGCTGTGCGTGCGCAGGTTGACGCACCAGTGGTCCACGGCCCGGCCCTTCAGCATCTCGAACAAATCGCTTTCCGTGTCGGGGCCGCTCTGGGCGACGTTCTCGATATAGCCGATCACGCGCACGGGCCTGCCGGTGCCGTCGGGCACGGCCTCGCAGGTTACGCGCAGCCGGGTTGGGTCGCCGTCCTCGGCCGGCGCCTCTATCTCGCGGACGGGCACGCCGTCGTGCAGGGCCTCGCGCGCCAGGCGCCTGAGCATGCGTCCCGCCCGGTCGGCGGTCGCAGCGCCCTGCTCGGGGGCAAAGCGGTCCGCGGAGGCCAGCAGCGCCGCCAACCCGTCGGACGAGAGGTTCTGGAACGTCAGGCGGTCGTGCTCCACGTCGCATATCCACACGTTCAGGCTGGCCTGGAGGATGATACGGTGCAGCATCTCGTCGTCCAGGGCCAGTTCCTGCTGCATGCGCACGGAGTCGTCGATGTCGAGGCAGACGCTGGCGATGGCCAGGCGACCGTTCTTCGTTCGGACGACCCTTCCGTGGTCGGCCACCCAGAACCAGGACCCGTCCTTGCGGGGCATGCGGTACTGGGTGGTGTAGTCGAGGCCCTCGTAGTAGTCCGGCCCGATGTCCTCCATGACGTGCGGCAGGTCGTCGGGATGGATGGAGTTGCCCACCTTGCCGTCGAGCGCCTCGATGAGCTCCGCCGACGTGTCGTAGCCCGCCATGCGGGCTATCTCCTCGTTGGCGAACAGGATGGGGAAGCCCTCCTCGCAGTAGCCCCCTATGAGGCCGCCCGGCACGTTTTCCAGGAATATCTGGGCTGCCACCTGGCGATTTTCGGACGACATGTCGTCGAGCGCCCTTTCGGCGGACGGCAGGCCCAGCACGTCGTTCAGCGCGGTTTGCGAAGAGCGCAGCTCCAGCTCCTGCTCCTTCTGGCCCGTCACGTCCGAGAGCGAGGCAAAGAAGATGCTGCGGTCCTGCTCGCGTCTGAGGAAGAACACCTTCATGTGCAGCCACATGAGGTCCCCGCACAGGCGGTAGCGGCGGATCGTTCCCTCGGAGCCCGACACGGGGTGCTGCTCGGCCTGCTCGAACAGGCTCATGACGAGGTCCCGGTCGTCGGGGTGCACCTGGCGGAAGATGTACCGCTGGCGCTCGTGCAGGTCGACGGCGTTGCAACCGGTCACGCGATAGTACGAGTTGTTCACCTGCAGCAGCTCGAAGCGGTCGGGGTAGACGGCGTACACGGCCATGCCGCCGATGAGGTTGTCGACGAGGGTTCTGCTCGTCTCGTCCTCGTTCAGCAGGGCGTCCATGTCGATAAGCTCCATCATGGGCGCGAGCACGCCGCGGAAGTCCACGGCGTCGGGCTGGGCGAGCAGGGTCTCAAGATGCTCGGTGTCCATGGGGCGGTGGAAGTAGTAGCCCTGGGCGTAGTCGCAGCCGATGTCCTGCAGAAAACCCACCTGTTCCTTCGTCTCGGCGCCTTCGGCGATGATGCGCAGGTCCATGAGGCGGGCCATGGACACGACGGCCTCGAGGATGCTCTCGCTGCGTCGCGTGTTGTCGTTGCGGTTCAGGAAGCCCATGTCGATCTTGAGTATGTCGACGGTGATGTCCTTCAGCATGTTGAGCGATGAGTAGCCGCTGCCGAAGTCGTCCATGAGGATGGTGAAGCCGAGCGCTTTCAGCCTGCTCACCGCCTCGGCCATCTTTCGGTCCTCGGCATAGGCGCTTTCGGTGATCTCCAGCTCCAGCAGGCTGTGGTCGAGGCCGTACGTGCCCACCAGGCCTTCGAGCGTGTCCACCACGTCGATGGCGTACAGGTCGGCCCTCGAGATGTTCGCGGACACGGGGATGGGCCGGCAGCCACGGTCGATCCACGAGCGCAGGTGCCGACACACCTCGTCCCATACGTACAGGTCGAGGCTGGCTATGAACCCGCTGCGCTCGAGCACGGGGATGAAGGCTCCCGGCATGACCACCCCGCGCTCCGGGTGCTGCCAGCGCACGAGCGCCTCGAGGCCCACGATGCGCCCCGTGCGGGTGCTGCACTGGGGCTGCCAGTACGGCACGAACTCGCGGTTCTTCAGCGCTTGCTTCACCTCCAGCAGCAGCTTCGCCTCGTTCTTCAGCTCTTCGGACATGGATTCCTCGTACCAGGCCACGCGCTTGGCGTACGTGTTCTTGACGGTGGCCATGGCCAGCATGGCGTGGTCGCAGGCGGTGCTGATGGAGCGTCCCGCTTCCTCGACGGAGCACACGCCGATGGCGGGGCGGAACCCGATGGCGTCCTCGGAGTCGAAGGGAGGCAGCTTCAGCTGGCGGTCGACGGCGTCCTCGGTTATGGTGCCGTGGGGCAGTACGAGCGCGAAGTCGTCGCCGCCCAGGTAGCCCGCCACGCCCTCGTAGCGCTCGGCCAGGTTGGAGAGGCGATTGGCTATGGCGCGCAGCATCTCGTCGCCGGCCTCGCGACCGTGCCACTCGTTGAACAGCTTGAAGTGCTCGATGTCCAGGTAGATCGCCTCGTGGCAGCGCTCGGGGTGCGCTTCGAGCAGCGCGCTGGCCTTCGCGTAGAACGTGGCGGCGTTGTAGATGCCGGTGAGCTGGTCACGTTCGCGAAGCTGCCTTATCTGGGCGTTCTCGGCGTGCTCCTCGCGGGCGCGCACCTCGGCGTCGATGTCGGCGATGAAGCACATGACCACGGTCTCGCCGCCCTCGCCGCGCTTCACCGACACGACGGTCTGCGCCACCCACCCCCAGCTGCCGTTGCACCGCAGCTTGCGGAACTCGCCGCGCAGCGCGCCGTCCTCCTCCTCGATACGCTCGAGCAGGGTGTCGAAGTCCCAGAACCGCTGGAACCGCTCGCGGTCCTCGGGATTGATCATGTTCCTCAACACGTCGTCGAACATGGCGCCGAGCTCTCCCGAGAGCGGCGGCATGGCGTACTTGCCGGGCTCGTGGTACAGCACCTTGTACGTGTCGCCCGTCACGTTGATCTCGAACAGCTCGTCGTAGGACGACGGCTCCCTCAGCGTGGAGAACAGGCTGCGGCTCCGGTCGTCAACGGGCCGGCCCGAGAACAGCACGCAGGGGCCGCGGTCGAACCAGTCAACCTCGAGGCACGTGATCTCGTACCACCTATCGCGCCGCGCGCTGAAGATGACGGTCTGGGTGGCGTCCCCGCTGTTGCTCTCGTGCCCGTGCCAGGGGCAGTCATCGCAGGGCTCGCTTGCGCCGCGGAACGCCTCGTAGCAGATGGAGCCCACCTGGCCGCGGGGGAAGGCACGGTGCGCTGCCTGGTCCATGTACACGACGCGATGGTCGCGGTCGATGACGTACGTGTGCCGGTGCGTCGAAGGGTTCCCCGAAGCGTCGTCGCCCATGTACCTGCTCCTAACCGAGGTGGCCGATCTCCCGAAGCCGGACTGGGTGCTGCGGGGAGAACAGCTCCCATTGTATCCGGTTGTACGGTGCGTCGCCTGAGAAAAGGTGCATGGCTATGAAAATAGTCGGGTATCGCCGTGCCCGGTCAACGCGCGGTTCGGCCCTCAAAGTCCGTAGCGGGTGCGGAACTCCCCCTCCGGCAGGGGCTTGGAGAACACGTAGCCCTGGGCCACCGGGCAGCCCAGCTCTCTCAGCATGGAGGCCTGCTCCTCCGTTTCCACGCCTTCGCACACGGTGACCAGCCCGAGGTCGCCGGCCATGTCCAGCACGCCCTTCAGCACGGAGCGCGATCGGCTCGGGTCGGTGTTCTCGGAGAGGAAGCCGCGGTCGATCTTGAGCACGTCGATGGGCAGTTTGCGCAGCAGGTTGAGCGACGAGTAGCCGGTACCGAAGTCGTCCATGGCCAGGCGGAAGCCCATGGCCTTGAGCGTCTCGAGCTTGTTGATGACCGCGTCCTCGTCCATGACGAACGCGCTTTCGGTGACTTCGACCTCGATGGCCTCGTGGGGGATGCGGGCGCTGTCCACCACGTGCAGCAGGCGCTCGATGAAGCCCTCGCGCATGATGGTGACACGGGAGAAGTTCACGGACACCACGAGCGCTTCGCCGGTGCCGGGTACGGTCATCGGATAGGTTTGGCACACGCGCTTGAGCATGTAGAAGTCGAGCTGCACGATGAACCCGTTCTTCTCGAAGAGGGGGATGAACGAGTCGGGCGGGAGGAAGCCCAGCTTGGGCGAATTCCAGCGCACAAGCGCCTCCGCCCCGGCGAGCGCGCCGTCGGCCAGATGGTTCTTCGGCTGCAGGTACAGCTGGAACTCGCGGTTCGCCAGCGCCTCGTCCTCGTGCTGCTCGATGCGGTTCTTAAGCTCCACGGCGTTGCGGAACACCTGGTCGTAGCGCGAGATGCCCTCCTTGTCGGGCGACTCCTTCATCACGGCTATGGCGTTGCTCACCAGGAGCGGGATGCTGTCGCTGGGCTGCTCGACCTCGCACACGCCGCAGCCGAAAGAGAGGATGCCCGTGAAGTGAAGGTCGGGGGTGGCGCGCAGCTTCGCCTCGATGTGCCCGTGCAGCTTCTCGATGCGCTGCGGGTCGTTGCGCAGCAGCACGAAGTGGTCCGCGTTGCCGTGCGTCGCCAGCTCGTCGCGCCGGCAGGCATTGTCCAGCAGGCGGGCCAACGTCAGGATGAGCTTGTCGCCGGACTCGTAGCCGTACGTCTCGTTGATGTAGCGGAAGTTCAGCACGTTCGTGTACGCCACCAGGTACGTGCCCCCGGGGGCGCTGGACACGAGCTGCTGCCCCTGCTCCTCGAAGGCCAGCATGTTCTTGCGCCTCGTGAGCGGGTCGGTGAAGTAGGCGGTCTTGAGCTTCGAGATGCGGTCGTTGCGCATGAACAGCATGATGGTGGCGGCGGTGAGGAACAGCACGGTGCAGATGGCGCCCGTCACGAGGAAGTCTCGCTCGGCGCGCTTCTGGGCGGAGAGCACCATGGCGTCGGCCAGGGTGAAGTGCGTCTCGCTCAGGTCCAGCAGCCGCTCGGCGGATCCCTCCCCGCGGTGCAGGGCATCGATCTCGTCCTCGATGAGCTTCCATTGCGAGTCGACGGCGGCCAGGTTGTCCATGAACTCGTAGGTTTCGGGGCCCTTGTACAGGCGGTTTTCCTCGTTCTCGGCCAGTTTCTCCAGCAGCGAGGTCACGCGCTGCTCGGTGGACGGCGCCGGCCGGCCGGCCAGCTCCATCTTCACCACGCGCTGCGTGCCGCCGCGCACGACGCCCGAGTCGTTGATGATGCCGGCGAAGTCGCGCACCTGCGCGAGGGTGAACATGAGTATGGCTACGCCCAGCACCCAGAAGGCGATGACGATAAACCCCTTGCCCAGCCTACTCCGCTTCTTCAAGCGGACCTCCTTGTTGTTCAGCGCGCGAGCGCAATTGCATCATATTATAGCGACGGCTCCCGGTGTTGCCGGCATCAATTTGACGTTAAGCGCCCAGCGGGGGTCGCGTGCTATCATGGGGGAATCGTAACCGGCGGGAAGGCGGATCATGGAGCGGACCGACGAGCGCTACGGCGCCTACGTTTCCATTTTGGAAGAAGAGCTTATCGCGGCGATGGGGTGCACGGAGCCTATCGCCATCGCGCTGGCGGCGGCGAGGGCGCGCGAGCTGCTGGGAGCCGAGCCGACCCGCGTGCACGTGGCGGCCAGCGGCAGCATCATCAAGAACGCGAAGAGCGTGGTGGTGCCCCATACGGGCGGCTTGAAGGGCATCGAGGCCGCGGCGGCAGCCGGCATCGTGGCGGGGGAGGCCGGCCGCAGCCTGGAGGTGATCGCCGACGTGTCGCCGGCCGACGTGGAGGAGGTCGTCGCCTATCTGGGGCGCACGCCCATCGCGGTGGAGCGCGCCGACTCGGGCCTCGACTTCGACATCGTCGTGCGCGCGTTCGCCGCGGAGGCTGCCGACGGCGCCGGGGCCGCGGGCGGCGGCGCGGGCGCCGGGGCCGCGGCGGGCGGTCCGGCGCGCAGCGCGCTCGTGCGCATCGCCGACTTCCACACGAACATCGTGCGCGAGGAGCGCGACGGCGAGGTGCTGCGCGATGCCGCGCCTGCGTCGGAGGGCGGCGCGGCCGAGGGCATGACCGACCGCGGCCTGCTTTCGATGGCCGGTATCTGGGACTTCGCCATGACCGTGGACGTGGACGACGTGCGCGAGCTGCTCGACCGGCAGATCGCCTGCAACGGCGCCGTGGCCGACGAGGGGCTGGCCGGCGACTGGGGCGCGAACATCGGCAGCGTCATGCTGGGCGCCTACGGCGACGACGTGAAGGTGCGCGCCTGCGCGTGCGCCGCAGCGGCGTCCGACGCGCGCATGAGCGGCTGCGAGCTGCCGGTGGTCATCAACTCGGGCAGCGGCAACCAGGGCATCACCGTGTCGGTGCCGCTCATCGTGTACGCGCGCGAGCTGGGGTCGAGCGACGAGCAGCTCTACCGTGCGCTGGTGCTCTCGAACCTCGTGGCCATCCATCAGAAGACGGGCATCGGCCGGCTGTCGGCGTTCTGCGGCGCGGTGTGCGCGGGCGCGGCGGCGGGCGCCGGCATCGCGTATCTGGACGGCGGCGGCTACAAGGAGGCCTGCCACGCCGTGGTGAACGCGCTGTCCATCGTGGCGGGCATGGTGTGCGACGGCGCGAAGCCCTCGTGCGCCGGCAAGATAGCCTTCTCGGTGAACGCCGGCATCCTCGGCTACGTGATGTACCGCGACGGCCAGCAGTTCTACGGCGGCGACGGCATCGTGAAGAAGGGCGTGGAGAACACCATCGACAGCATCGCCCGCCTCGGCCGCGACGGCATGCGCGCCACCAACGACGAGATCATCAGGATCATGCTGGGCTCGTAGGGGAGGGGAAGGGGGCGGAATCACGCCCCCTTCCCGAGAGATCCGGCCTAGTTCGCGCGCGTGGCGTTGGAGGGGTCTATCGACATGCTCTGGAAGCGCTCCTGCATGTACTCGTTGTCGAAGTTGCGGTCGAAGAACTGGGCCATGGCGGTCTCGGAGGGCTTGCCGGCCATGCGCTGGTACCAGCAGTCCAGCGACAGCAAGGTCATGGCGCCGTCCACGATCATGAGTGCCGCGCACACCGTGGTGAGGGCGTAGCGCCAGTTCCAGGGTATGAGGTTCACCAGCTTCAGCATCCAGGGCAGGCACAGCTTGATCCACACCACGCCCAGCACGCCCCACATGGCCATGAACATGCCGTTGGTGCGCCCGTCGATGGACAGGAACGTGCCCGAGTAGTCCCAGGCCACGATGCCGAACGCGAACTGCATGAACCAGCTGGTCAGATACTCGAACGCCCCGCCGATGACGGCGCTCACCAGGAAGATGAGGATGACGTTCTTGTCGTGGAAGCGGTTCAGCGCCACGGTCATGAGCACGGCGCCGAATCCGTAGATGGGCGAGAACGGCCCGAATAGCAAGCCGGCGCGGTCCTGGTAGTGGCCGGGATCGACCACGGCGAAGTGGTACACCGTCTCGATGATCAGCCCCAGCACGCAGCACACCGTGAAAATCCAGAACAGGTTGAAGAAGTTGAGCGCGATGAACCCCTTGCCCGTCTCGTCGCGTCCGAGCGTGCCGTCCTCGGCGTCCTCGCGCGTCTCCATGTCGCGTAGCTTGCGCTGGAGCTCGCGCTCGTCGGCGAGCGACGGGTCCAGGTAGCTGGTCAGCACCACGAGGAACACGATGAAGGCCACGAAGAACAGCACGGTGCCGTCCAGGCCGAACAGCATGATGTCGCACAGGATGCCGGCCACCATGAGGCCGGTGAGCAGCTCGGCGGTCTGCGCCGCAAAGCGTCGCTTGTCGCGCAGCAGGCGGATGCCGAACACGATGAACGCCACGGTGAGCAGGGCCAGGATGGCTAGCAGCGCGAAGAACAGCACCGTGGACGCCGTCGAGTCGTCTGCGAGCGCGCCCTCGCGGAACGCGATCACCATGGCCACGATGACGAACCCGATCATGGGCAGGATGGCGACGCCCGCCACGATGCACAGGATGGCGAACACTTTGAGCGGCAGGGGAATCTTCTTCTTGAGCGTTGCCGCCGCCTCGGCTTCCTGGGACGTCAGCGCCTCTATCTCGGCTTCGAGCTCGGCATCCGTCTCGGCGTTGCTTCGCTCGTCGCGGTGGTTGTGCATCATCGGTACCTCTCGTGCCCATGCCGGCGCGCGCCGCGCCGGCCGTGTCCAGCTTGCAGGCACCCACGATACCATAACCCGATGGGCGGACGGTTACGGGGCGGATGATGCGCATCGCGCGCCCATGAGCGTGCAGGTCGAGGTGGCTGTGTCCGGCAGGTTCCGGCGCGGCGTCGCTCAGGCGTTGCGCGCTTCGGCCTCTATCAGGTCGATGAGGCTCTGCTGGGAGTGCACGTCCACCTTGCGGTAAATGCTTTTCACGTGGCTCTTCACCGTCTCGTCGCCGATGACCAGCTCCTCGCTGATGTAGGCGCGGTTACGGCCCTTCGCCAGCAGGAAGAGCACCTCTATCTCGCGCGGCGACAGGCGGCAGCGCCGGGCGATGCGCGTGCCGGCCTTCTCGAAGTCGGTGGCGGCATCGGCCTCCTCCATGGGCTTCACGTAGCCCCAGCCCGTGCTGGCCTGCCCGCTGCCCAGCGCGAACAGCGCGATGATGAGGATGGCGAAGATGATTCCCGCCGAGAGCATGGCCATCCCCAGGTCGGTGTTCACCACGCTCACGGCCAGCGCCGCGGCGATCGACCCGGCGAACTGGCCGAGCTGGATGGAAAGAAGGCCCCAACCCGCTATCCAGCCCGCCGGCACGCCGCGCGAGGCCAGCACGGGCCAGAGCGCCCACAGCACGATGTAGAAGTACTGGTAGCCCGCCTGGTGCACCGCCGTGCCGATGACGTTCCACGGTTCGTGCAGCGGCAGGAACAGGAAACCCGCCGCCATGAGCGGCAGGGCCACCTGGTACGTCAGGTGGTCGAAGTCCATCTTCGCCCAGCTCATGGTTGCGAAGATGGTCACGGACCCGCCGACGATGGCCGCGATGTTCAGCAGGTCGCGCACGGCCAGCCAATCGCTCTCCACCGGCGCCATGAGGCCTTTCATCGCGCCGAACGACACGCCGAAAAACAGCGCCACGGTCACGAGCCGCAGCGGTGGGCGCGCCTTCACCCGCACGTTGCGCTCGCGCCGCGGCAGGCGGGGCACGCTGCGCTTGTAGTGCAGGAAGCAGCCCATGCTCGCCGCCGGCAGTAGGGCTACGGCCAGCTGCGCTGCGTCGACGGGCAGCAGCCGGATGGCGAAGTACGCGACGGCGGCGATGAGCAGGGCGACCACGGAGTAGTTCACGGTGCGCTTCGATCCGAGCGAGGCGAACAGCTCGGCCCACAGCATCACCACGATGGCGCTGCCCACTCCCGTGACCAGCGCGCCTGCCAGATAGACCGGCGCGGCGGCCCCGCCGGTTGCTACGAGCACCGGGTGCGAGAGGGCGAGCGTGCCGATGGCGGTGAGCGCGCCACCCGCGTGGGGCAGCCAGCGCACATCGGCCAGCGGGTTGCGGAAGTACGACAGCATGAGCAGAAACGCGATGGTCACGACGTTCGCCAGCAGCGAGACCACCCACAGCGGCTCGAGCGCGAGCGGGCCGGCAAGGCCGCTGAAGACGTCGAGCAGCGTTCCCTCGCCGTAGAACAGCGAGCTCCAGAACACGCACCATATCCAGATCCAATGCGCCGCGAACCCCAGCAGATCGGGCGTGCGCCACAGCTCGTCCTTGAACGACGGCATCGCCGCTCCCTCCCGTAGCGGGCCGCGAAGCGCCGGAGCGCGGCGCGGCTGATCTCCCCGTGCTCATTATAGCGCCTAGGTCGCGTGCCGCGCCCTGCTCGCAGGCTGACCGTCCGGCTTGTATGCCTCTGGCCCGTGGCGTTGTTCCGGGCCTCGCGAGCGCGCAGCGCCCGCCGCGCGCAGGGTAGCCTGACCGGACGCGTGCGGGCATCCCCCCGGCAGGGGGAAATGCACGTGGGGAGGCATTTCCCCCTGCCTGCGGGTTGATGACGGGCAGTGTCGGCTTTAAGGTGAGCCTGCGGGCAGCGGCAACGCTGCGCTCCGGTGCGCAAAAGGGGCGCGCCGGGTTCGCGAGTCGAATCAAGGAGGGATTCTCATGGAGGAAGAGAAGGGCATGGGGAAGAAGGGCCTGTCGCGTCGCGCGTTCTTGGGCCTGGGCGGCACGGCGCTCGCCGGTGCGGCCATGGCCGGCATGGCCGGCTGCGCGCCCCAGTCGAAGTCCGACGCCAAGGCCGACGCCGCCGCGGGCGGCGAGGGCGGCATCCCGGTGGCGGAGAGCGGCGCCTCGGCCGGCCCCGACGTGGCCGGCAAGCACAGCTGGGAGATAGCGCCCGAGCCCATCGCCAAGGACAAGATCAAGGGCACGGAGGAGTGCGACGTGCTCGTCATAGGCGCGGGCCTCGCGGGCTGCTGCGCCTCCATCTCGGCGCTCGAGAAGGGCGCGAAGGTCATCACCATCGACAAGAACCCCGAGACCGTGGTGGCGCGCGGCGTGCACATCGCCGGCTTCCACACCAAGGTCCAGCAGAAGCTGGCCGGCGAGGGCCTCGTGGAGGAGCCCGACTACAACAACGTCATTCGCCGCTGGATCAACTGGGCGCAGGGCCGCGTGAAGGAGCCGCTGCTGTGGGAGTTCGCGCACAAGAGCGGCGCGTGCTTCGACTGGCTGTACGACCTGGCCACGAAGAAGGGCCTCGAGGCGCTGTTGTGGGACGGCTACTACAAGGGCCCCGACTACACCGAGTACCCGGTCACGCACATCTTCTACCAGGCCGACAAGTACGAGGAGACCGTGAACTTCACGTTCTACCAGGGCTCGGGCGTGGGCGACGTGTACGGCAACGCGGTGCTGGTGCCGGCGCTGTACGAGACCATCGCCGACATGGGCGGCGAGATCCGTTGGGAGACGAAGAGCGAGCAGCTCGTGCGCGACGGCGACGGCCCCGTGACGGGCGCTGTCGTTTCCACTGGCAAGGACGAGTACACGCAGATCAACGCCAAGTCGGTCATCATCGCCTCCGGCGACTACGCGGCCGACAACGAGATGTTCCAGTACTACTCGCCCATGACGGCCTACGCCATGGACGGCCGCTTCTACAACCCGCCCGACTGCGACACCGGCGACATGCACAAGCAGGCCATCTGGGCCGGCGGCGCCATGCAGAAGTCCGAGCCGCACGCGGCGGTCATGCACCTGGACTTCGGCGCGGCCAGCTACGGCTTCCTCCATGTGAACTGGGAGGGCAAGCGCTTCAAGAACGAGGACGTGAACACCCAGTCCAAGAGCGTGACGAAGGCCCTGCAGACGAAGAAGGACGCCTGGACCATCTACGATTCCCACGGCCTGGAGCAGGTGAAGGCCCAGATGGATGCCGGCTTGGGCGGCGGTTTGCAGTGGGGCCAGCTCACCCAGCCCGTGGGCGGCGAGTACAACCTGGAGGCGCAGAAGAAGGTGCTGGAAGGCGAGCTGGAGAGCGGCCAGACGGTCGAGGCGAACACGCTCGAGGAGCTGGCGGAGAAGATGGGCGTGCCGCCCGAGAACCTGGTGGCCACGGTCGACCGCTACAACGAGCTGTGCGATCTGGGCCGTGACCTGGACTTCGGCAAGCGCCCCGAGGTCATGGGCAAGGTCGTCGACCCGCCGTTCTACGCCGGCAAGCTGGTTGCCAGCATGCTCACCATGTGCGGCGGCCTGCGCACGAACCTGGACGCCCAGGTGCTCGACGCCGAGGACCAGCCCATCGAGGGCCTGTACGTGTGCGGCTCTGCCGCCGGCGAGTTCTTCGGCGCGGGAGACTATCCCACCTACGTGCCGGGCATCGGCCACGGACGCTGCGTGACGTTCGGCCGCATCGCGGGCATCAACGCCGCGGGCGGCAACGCCGACGAGGAGATCCCGAGCCTCGACCTCTAGCCATGGGGCAGGCGAGCGGGCGTCGTGCCCGCTCGCCGCTCCTTTTCCGGGCCGCCGATCCTCTCCCTCCCGATCGGCGGCCCTTTTTTGCACGACCTAGCGACCGTATGGATCCCACCCGCCGGGCGGCGTGACCTTCTCGGCCTGCACCACCGCCGAGGCGTACTGGATGCGGGCGACCAGATCGTGCTCCGTCTCCGACACGGACTCGTAGTCGTCGCGCGAGCGGAAGAGGGCGTACACGCCCTCCATGAGCGCTCCGATGGTGATGTTCTCCTCGCCGTCGTGCATGGGAATCCCCCGTCCCTCGCCGACGTTCCCCAAGGATCGCCGACGCCGTAGTGTGCCAACCGTTCCAGTATAGCCGATATGTAACCTGCTGAATACGTTGACGCTTATAGCGGCCGACTGCCGCGCACCCCGTTCGACGGTTTGCCTGCGGGTGATGGGAGTGCAACGATTGCGTCACGCTCGCGACCCAACCGCTCGGCGGCCTACGGCCGGGGCGACAATGCAGCGGATACCGAACCATCCCGCGGGCGCGCCCGTCCGCGGTCGACGAAAGGAACCGCCATGCCCGCATCGATCCACCCCGAACTGAAACTGAACATCGTGCTCGACGAGGAGAGCTTCCAGGGCGACGCCGACGCCGAGATCGAGCGTCGCTTCACGGCTGTCGCACCTACGGAGGTCGTTCGGGCCGAGAAGGGCTCGCAGCGTGCGAACGTCATCGAGTTCGACGTAGGGATGAACGCGGTGGACGAGGATGCGGAGGACCCGCTGTGGGAAGGCGCGCTCACCACGTGGCTCGACGAGGAGTTCGCCGAGACGTCGGCCCTGGTGGCGCGCGAGAACGATGCCCGCCGCAACAACGGCGACCCCGAGCTGCCCTTCTCGTGGGCCGAGGTGCGCTTCGGCACGGGCCCGGCAATCGCCGTGCGCATGGTGGAATCGTCCATACCGGAGGCGGCCGCCGGCTACGTGGGGCGGGCACGCACCCTGCTGCGAGCGGGTGCCCTGGGCGCGGATCCCATCGAGGTGATCCGCATTCCCGCCTGCGCGAGCATCGCGGCCCAGCGGCAGGGCGCCGGTGCGGCGCAGGGCGACGCAGGGGCGGGCGCCGCTGCCGACGGTGCGGGCACGACGGCGGCCGTGCGCGCAATCGGCAAGGAGGAGCGTGGCTCGTCCTCGGCCTCGGACATCATCGCGGCCGTGACGGAGGCCGCCGGCATCGACGACGAGGCGCAAAGCGGCTGGACCGCTGCCGACCCCGATGGCGAGAACGCGTGGGAGGGTTCTGCGCGCGAGACCGAGGAGCCTACGCGCGCCGAGCTGGACGACGCCCTGGCCGAGGCCGAGGCGGCGCTGCGCCGTGGCGACGACCCGGCCGACGCATCGGCCGAGGATGCGGCGGTGGATGCCGAGGAGAGCGCGCCGCCGGCCTCGGTCGTCACCGACGAGCCCGCGCACGGTGGCGACGCGGTCTCCAGCAGGCAAGGCGGCGACGATACCGAGGTGGACACGTCAGGCGAGGGCTGCGCGCTCTCCGACGAGGACGTGCCCCGTTCGCTCGACTACCGCATCTGGAACGTGGCCTACGCCGACGGCACGTCCGTGCGCTTCGACTCCGTGCTGGGCGAGGCCATCCTGGACTAGCGGGCAGGGACAGGAGGGACGAGGGGAAGGTTGCCTTGCCCCGTCCCCGTCCCTCCTGTCCACCTAGCTTCCTTACAGGAACAGCTCCGGCTCCTTGCGCTCCATGCAGTTGCCCTCGAGCATGGCCACGATGGCCGCCGCCTGCTCGCCCTCGAAGCGCTTCGCGCCCTGCGGGCACCCCTTGACGCAGGCGTTGCACTGCAGGCAGCCGTCCGCCACTTTGGCAGGGTCGTCGGCGTCGATGATGCCCATGGGGCACAGCTTCACGCAGATGCCGCACTTCGTACAGGCGTCCGTGGTGGCGGGGCGCGCGCCCGTGTCGGGCATGCCGTCGCGGTAGGGGCGGTTGCCCTTGATGGCGGGCGTTTCGGTTGCGCCCTGCTCGATGAGGGCGGCCACGTCGTGACCGAACTGCGCGGCTACGGCCAGGTCAGCGGCATCGGGACGGCCGGCGCCCACGCGCGGCGCCATGGAGTGCTCGCCGATGAACGCGCCGGCGGCGATGACCTTGAAGCCGCGCTCGGCCAGCAGGTCGGCGGCCTCCAGCAGCGCGTCATCGTAGTGGCGGTTGCCGTACACGCCCACGACCACGGCCTTCGCTCCGTCGCCCTCGAACTGGTCGATGCAGTCCATGAGCACGGCGGGGACGCGCCCGCTGTACACGGGGAAGGCGAACAGGAACACGTCGTTCTCCTGGCCGCCGGCGCGCACGGGACGGCTCTTCGGCTTCGTCAGGTTGATGGCGATGCTCGTGAGGTCGCGGTCGGCCGCGATGGCGTCGGCCACCTCGTAGGCGATTTTCTGAGTCGCCTTCGTCGGGCTGAAGTACACGTTGTAGATCGAGTTGCGAACCGGATGGTCCTTCATGGTTTCCCCCTCATACACCTCTCTGCCTTTGCTGCTGTCGGCGCAGCGGCCTTGCGGGCCCGCTGCGCTGCGTGTCCGATGGTACCCCTTTCGGCGCCGTCTGGCTATGGCCGGTGCGGCGTTTTGTCCGGCGACCGTTGCCCCTGCGTATCGGTCGGGTCCTGCCAACGTCCTGCGTCCGCTTTCGCGGGCGCCTTGCGCGCCAGGGCCGGTTATACTGGTGCCGAAGGCGGGGCCGTGCGGGGCCCGCGCGTCCTCGGCGCCGGTGCGCCGTTCCCGGCGGAGAGGAGCCCCCATGGGAGAGCAGCGTTATTTCGAGTACGACGAGCAGGCGATCGCCTACCTGAAGGCGCGCGACGAGCGGCTGGCCGAGGCCATCGACGCTATCGGGCCGGTGCGCCGCGAAGTGACGCCCGACTTGTTCGCGGCGCTGGTCAACTGCATCGTGGGCCAGCAGATATCTACAAAGGCGCAGGTCACCATCTGGAAGCGCCTGACCGGTGCGTTCGGCGACATCACGCCCGAGGCCATGGCCGCCTGCCCTGACGACGAATTGCAGCGGTTCGGCCTGTCGTTTCGGAAGGTGGGCTACATCAAGGGCGCCGCCGAGCGCGTGGTAGCCGGCGAGCTGGATCTGAAGGGGCTGGCCGACCTGCCGGACGAAGAGGTGTGCCGCCGGCTGTCGGCGCTTCCGGGCATCGGCGTGTGGACGGCCGAGATGCTCATGACGTTCTCGATGCAACGGCCCGACATCATGAGCTACGGCGACCTGGCCATTCTGCGCGGCCTGCGCATGCTGCACCACCATCGCCGTATCACGCCCGAGCTGTTCGCGAAGTACCGCCGCCGCTACTCGCCGTACGGCTCCGTGGCGAGCCTCTACCTGTGGGAGATCGCCGGCGGCGCCGTTCCCGGCCTGCGCGATTGGGCGCCGAAGGGCGGCGGGGCGAAGCGCCCTCGGCCGGGCGGGGCGAAAGGCGGGTCGCGGGGGGACTAAACGGGCGGTTGACGATCGTAACGGTTTCATTGCTCACGTGCACAAAAGAAGCCGAAAGGGTTCAGTTTGCAGGGAAAAGAGCCTATAATCCGGCTTGTCCGACAGTAGAACCAAACGCAATGGTAAGCGGAAAAGACTATCTTCGCCAAGTACAGTCTCGTGATGATTGCGGCGCCGCAGAGCGGCAGGGCTTGTGGGTGAGCTACGTTGAGGATACGCCAAGCACGCTGTCGGCATTCCTTTCGATGAGGCCGGGGTTCCCCCGGCCTCATTGTGCTCACCGGCGGCCAGCCGCTCGCAGCGCCTGCGTTTGCGTCGGGCTGCTCACCTGCGGCGCTCGAACTCGCCACGGCCAATTCATTCGCGATGCCCGCGGAGGCCTCAAGGAGCAAGCCCCGCCCCCCCCACCAAGAGGCGCACAACGTGCGGGGCAGCTCGGTAACGCTGGGAAAATGCGGACGCTTAAGCCGACGAAAAGGCTTACACTTGATGCTTCGAAGATGAAGGCGCCTGCCGCTGCGCTCCTGCGGCGGGCGAGCGATACGATAGGAGGGCGCTCATGCAAACCGCGCTTCTCTGGGCTGCGTCGGGCACCGGGTTCACGTTCCTGATGACCACGCTGGGCGCGGCCTCGGTGTTCCTGTTCCGCAAGCGCAACAGCATGGCTATCCAGCGGGCGTTTCTGGGGTTCGCGGCCGGCGTCATGATCGCGGCATCGGTGTGGTCGCTGCTCATACCCGCCATCGAGCGGGCCGAGGAGGCGGGCCAGGTGGGTTGGATTCCCGCGGCGGGCGGGTTCGTTATCGGCGTGGCGTTCCTCATGGTGCTGCACCAGCTGCTGCCTCACCTGCATCCGGGCGAGAGCAAGCCCGAGGGCCTGCCGAGCAAGTGGGACCGGCCCACGCTGCTGTTCACGGCCGTGACGCTGCACAACATTCCCGAGGGCATGAGCGTGGGCCTGCTGTTCGCCATGGCAGCGCAGAACGGCGGCGACCCGGCCATGTTCGGCATGGCGGTGGCGCTGGCCATCGGCATCGGCATCCAGAATATCCCCGAGGGCGCCGCCGTGGCGCTGCCCATGCTGCAGGAGGGTATGAGCGCGCCGAAAGCGTTCGGGCTGGGGGCGTTGTCGGGCCTGGCCGAGCCTGTGTTCGGCATCCTGGTGGTGCTGTTCGCAGGCCTCATATCGCCGTACATGCCGTGGATGCTGGCGTTCTCGGCCGGCGCCATGATGTACGTGGTGGTGGAGGAGCTGATCCCCGAGGCGCACCTGGGCGAGCATTCGAACGTGGGCACGCTGGGCGTCATGGCGGGGTTTTTGGTCATGATGGTGCTGGATGTGGCGCTGGGGTAGGCGGGCCTGCCGCTTGACTGCACTCCGGCGGGGAGGTGCAGCCGACCCCGGCGCATTTCGGCGAAAGCCCCGGCGGTGTTCCGGCGGCTCTCGGCAACACCTCGTCGGCGCTCTTGTGGAGAACCGCTATAAGCGGCATCGGCTCCTTCCGCGCAGCGTTTTCGTTTGCTATAATGCAGGCGAGCCGCAGGGAGCTGCTAACTCCCCACGGCTCTCGGATCGCCTTGGCGGTTCGGATGCTATGTGCTGTGCCCCGGATCGTCCTTGTCGGACGACCGGGGCAAATCTTTCGACACGAGCTTGACGACAAGCCCGGCCGCCCCGAGCAGCACGTTCAACAGCGCAACGTGCAGCCCGAGAACCTGCAAGATCACTCCGGTAAGGGCAAGCAGCATATCATCCATAGAGGGTCACCCCCCTTCCAAAATCGGAAATGGGTGTGAGGGGTGTCGGTCCTCCCCGCCTGGACGAATCCGTGTGGCCATCTTAGCTCCGCAACCTTGCCGCCCGACCGTAATTCGACCGTTGCGGAACCGCGCCGACCTTGCGCGTTCATCGCATTCCGGCCGTGCGAACCTTGCGGGGATCTTACGACGTTTCAGCACGCTCCCATCGTATTTTCACCGTTTCCGCTTGCCTGCCGTCGTCCGGCCCTGCTTCCGGCGAACGCGGCGCATGCCGGGGCGGGGGAGCGGTATACTGGTTGGCCAACGACGAAGGCTTGCGGAAAGGACTGCTGCCATGGAGGATTTCGAGTTCGTATCGCCCACGCATTTCGTGTTCGGCCGCGGGGCGGAAGAGCAGGTGGGCCCGAAGCTGGCCGGGCGCGGCGCGCGCAAGGCGCTCGTGCACTTCGGCGGGCAGAGCGCGGTTGCCAGCGGCCTCATCGACCGCGTGAAGGCGTCGCTCGACGCGGCCGGCATCGAGCACGTGGAGCTGGGCGGCGTGCGGCCGAACCCGGAGATCGGCCTGTCGCGCGAGGGCATTGCGCTTTGCAAGGAGCACGGCATCGACTGGGTGCTGGCCGTGGGCGGCGGCTCGGTCATCGACTCGGCGAAGGCCATCGCCGTGGGCGCGCACTACGACGGCGACGTGTGGGACTTCTTCGAGACGAAGCAGCAGATGGACGACGTGCTGCCCATCGCGGTGGTGCTCACCATCCCGGCCGCCGGCAGCGAGGCGTCGAAGAACACGGTGATGAGCAACGACGAGCTGGGCCTGAAGTCGGGCTATCCGAACAACGCGCAGCGCCCGAAACTCGCGTTCATGAACCCCGAGCTCACGTTCACCTTGCCGGAGTACCAGACGGCGGCCGGCCTCACCGACATGTTCTGCCACCTGCTGGAGCGGTTCTTCGACGATGTGGGCGCCGTGCCCGTGACGGACAACCTGTGCCTCTCGCTCATGAAGACGGTGCGCGCCGAGGCGCCGCGCGTCATGGTGGAGCCCGATAACTACGATGCGCGCGCGAACGTCATGTGGGCGGGCATGCTGTGCCACCAGGGCCTCGCGGGCGTCGGCCGCCACGAGGACTGGGCCACGCACGGCCTGGAGCACGAGCTGTCCGCCCTGAACCCGGGCATCACGCACGGCGCGGGCCTGGCCGTGATGTTCCCGGCGTGGATGGAGTTCGTCTACGACGCGAACCCGGCGCGCTTCGCCTATTACGGCCGCGAGGTGTTCGGCCTGGCGCCCACGGGCGACCTGGAGGCCGACGCGCTGTCGGCCATCGACGAGACGCGCGGCTTCTTCGCCTCGCTCGGCATGCCGGTGACGCTCGACGAGCTGGGCGTGGGCGAGGACGACATCGAGCGCATGATCCCCACCCTCAAGGAGAACAAGGGCGAGCCCTTCGGCAGCTTCAAGAAGCTCACCATGGACGACGCGAGGGAAATCTACCGGATCGCACTTTAGGGTTCCGTCGGCCTGCCGGCCGCCGGAACGACTCGACGCTGCGAAGCCCCCTGGCACCCGATCTTGCCGCGATCCCGGAGGTTCGCGTACCGAAGTACGCTTCACCTCCGCGATCCCGCCAATCTCGGGCACCAGGGGGCTTCTCGCTGACTTACTACGCCAACCTGCGCGGCCGTTATGCGCCCTCCGGGCGCATGGGCGGGTCGCTTCGCTCCCGCCCGGTCAACTTGGGGGTGGATGCCGTCGCTTGCGTGCCGCTCTGTTCCTTTGGTGAAACCCCCAGCGTGGATGCCGGGGGGAGGGCGGCCTGCGGTACCATGACCCCCATGGAAACCATCAAGCGACATGACACGGGTGCTGCCGTCGAGGACGTGCAGCAGCGCCTGGCCACCATCGGCCTGCTCGACCAGGCCGCCGTCGACGGCTCGTTCGGCGAGCAGACCGCCGCCGCCGTGCGGGCGTTCTGCATCCAGGCGGGCCTGCCCGCGGGCGAGGACGTGACCGGCAAGGTGTGGTCGACGCTCGTGGACGCCTCGTACTTCCTGGGCGACCGAACGCTGTACCTGCGCATGCCCCACTTCCACGGCCACGACGTGGAGGAGCTGCAGCAGGCGCTCGGCGCGCTCGGGTTCGCTTGCGGGGCGAACGACGGCATCTTCGGCGCGTACACGGAGCTCGCGCTGCGCAAGTTCCAGCTGAACCTGGGCTTGCCGTCCGACGGCATCGCCGGCGCGTACACGTACGCGGCCATACGCAACCTCCACCATTCCTGGGAGGGCAAGGAAGCCGTGCACGAGGCCGTGCACCTGGGCTTCGCGCGCGCGGCCGACGTGCTGGAGGGCAACGCTCTGTGCCTGTTCGGCACGCACGAGTTCACGCGCAGCGTGGCGTCGCGCATGTCGAACCTCGCGCTGGCCACCAGCCCCGCGTCCAGGATCGTGAGCGCCGACTCGCTGCTGGTGAGGCCCGACCAGGAGATGCTGCTCGTGCACATCGTGCTGGCCGAGGAGGCCACGGCCGAGGCCGTGCCGCGCGTGAGCTTCGACGACGAGGCCACGCTGCCCCTGCGCTTGGAGACGGCCATCGGCGTGGCCGACGCCGCCGCCCCGTCGCGCATCGCCGTGGAGCTGCCCGGCACCATGTGGGAGGACGCCGGCGAGGGCCGTTCCGCCCAGCACTTCGCCATCACCCTGCTCGACGCCCTCTGCTCCGCGCTCTCGTAGGTTCCGTCGGCCTGCCGGCCGCCGGAACTCCTCGACCGGCTCGGCAGTGCTTTCGCGCGCTCCTACACCAGATGGAGTAGCCAACGTGTCAGTTCGATGACGGATTTGCCGGTCGAAGTGGGGGTGCGCTAGGGGCCTTTTATACTTGCTGGCAAGCAACTTCGATGAAAGCAGGTTCATTATGGCCGACGATACGAACAACACCGAGCAGGGCATCCCCACGCCTCCCTCGTGCGACGCCCCGGATGCCCCGTCCCAACCCGTTCCTCCCGCGCAGCCGCAGCAGCCGCCGATGGGCCAGCAGATGCCGCCGCAGCAGCCCTACCAGGCTCCGCAGCCCGGGTATCAGCCACAGCCGCAGCCGATGTACATGCCGGCGCCGCTCATGCAGCTTACCGGTGGCATGAAGTTCGGCTGGTTCGTGGTGGGCGCCCTCATGGGCATCCCGGGCATCGTCATCTCGTGGCTCGTGAACGTGGACAAGCTGCCGCAGGTAAAGAGCGAGGCCCTGAAGTGGACCATCATCGGCTTCGTGGTGTGGATCGTGCTGGGCATCCTCATCAGCTTGGCGATCGGCGGCATGATCACGGCGCTGGTTGCGGGGGCCATGGGCTCGGCCGGTTCCTACGGCTACGACTACGGCTACCACGGCTCCTGGTAAGCCGGCCTGAAAGGGCGTCGTTCCGGCGAAACATGGAAAATCGCTTCACAACGAAGGGCCCTTCGGGGCTCTTCTCTTTTGCACGCTAAAGCGAGTGCTACAATGGTGGGCGTTTTCCACCTGCCCGCCCCGCGCGGGCTCGCACGGCCCACCGCAAACCAAGGAGCAACCCATGCCACGTCCCATGACCATGGCGGAGAAGATCCTCGCCGCCCATGCGGGGCTCGACGAAGTGGAGCCGGGTCAGCTGATCGAATGCGATCTCGACCTCGTGCTGTCCAACGACGTTACCGCCCCCATCGCCGTCAAAGAATTCCGCAAGATTGGCGTTGAGAAGGTGTTCGATCCCACGAAGATCGCGCTCGTGCCCGACCATTACGTCCCCAACAAGGACATCAAGAGCGCCGAGCAGGCCAAGATCGTGCGCGACTTCGCGCGCGAGCAGGGCATCACCCACTACTACGAGGTGGGCTGCATGGGCGTCGAGCATGCGCTGCTTCCCGAGCAGGGCGTCGTCGGCGCGGGCGACCTCATCATCGGCGCCGACAGCCACACCTGCACGTACGGCGCGCTGGGTGCGTTCGCCACGGGCGTGGGCTCCACCGACGCCGGCGTGGGCTACGCCACCGGCAAGGCGTGGTTCAAGGTGCCCGAGTCGCTGCTGTTCAAGATCGAGGGCGAGCTGGCCCCCGGCGTCACCGGCAAGGACGTCATCCTGCACATCATCGGCATGATCGGCGTGGACGGCGCGCTCTACCAGGCCATGGAGTTCACCGGCAGCGCCATTCGGAACATGGGCATGGACGAGCGCATGAGCATCTCGAACATGGCCATCGAAGCGGGCGGCAAGGCCGGTCTCATCGAGGTCGACGACGTGACGCGCGCCTATATGGACGGCCGCACCGAGCGCCCCTACACCGAGTACCACTCCGACGCCGACGCCACATACGCGAAGGTGTATGAGATCGACGCCGCCTCCATCGTGCCCACCGTGTCGTTCCCGCACCTGCCGTCGAACACGCGCCCGGCCGCCGAGGCGCGCGACGTACGTATCGACCAGGCCGTCATCGGCAGCTGCACGAACGGCCGCATCGTCGACATGCGCCAGGCCGCCGATGTGCTGCGCGGGCGCACCGTCCATCCCGACGTGCGCTGCATCGTGATCCCCGCCACGCAGGCCGTGTACCGCCAGTGCATGGAGGAAGGCCTCATGGACGTGTTCCTCGACGCGAACTGCGCCGTGTCCACGCCCACGTGCGGCCCCTGCTTGGGCGGCTACATGGGCATCCTCGCCGCCGGCGAGCGTGCCATCGCCACGACGAACCGCAACTTCGTCGGCCGCATGGGCGATCCCACGAGCGAGGTCTACCTGTCCTCGCCGGCCATCGCTGCGGCGAGCGCGGTGCTCGGCCACATCGGCCTGCCGGAAGATTTGGACTAGGAGGGACTGCGACCATGCAATTCAAAGGAACCGCGCACCGCTATGGGCGCGACATCGACACCGACGTCATCATCCCTGCTCGCTATCTGACCACGTCCGATCCGGCCGAGCTCGCGAAGCACTGCCTCGAGGACCTCGACACGTCGTTCATCGAGCGCGTGCAACCCGGCGACATCATCGTGGCCGACGAGAACTTCGGCTGCGGCTCGTCGCGCGAGCACGCGCCCATCGCCATCAAGGCGGCCGGCGTCGACGTGGTCATCGCCAAGAGCTTCGCGCGCATCTTCTACCGCAACTCCATCAACACGGGCCTCGCCATCATGGAGTGCCCCGAAGCGGTGGACGCCATCAGCCAGGGCGACGTGGTGAACGTGGACGCCGACGCGGGCGTCATCGTGAACGAGACGACGGGCCAGACCTTCGAGGCCCAGCCGTTCCCCCCGTTCATCCGCGAGATCATCGAAGCCGGCGGCCTGATCAACCGCACGAAGGCGAAGCTGGGGAAGTAGATTCGCATGCAATGCCCGTTCGCTTTGCTTTGCGTAAGGAGAATGGCGGATATTTGAGCAGAAATCACCAGATTGTTGCACATTTTTGCATCTGACGGTGTTTCTTCTCAGCCACTCGCCAAAGATGAGAGCATTTTCGCAGGTCGCTACAAGCTGATTGTGCGAGATGCTCTCGAAGCTGCAACAAACTGGTGATTTTTGTGCAATCGCGGCCCCTTTGCCATGCCCTAAGGGGTCACCGAGGTGCTTTTGCTGAAAACCTATATCCGAAAGAAGATGTCATGACCAAGAACTACCAAATTTGCCTGCTTCCCGGCGACGGCATCGGCCCCGAGATCATCGCCGAGGGCGTCAAGGTGCTCGACGCGGTGGGCGCGAAGTACGATACGGCGTTCGCCTACACCGAGGCGCTGCTGGGCGGGTGCGCCATCGATGCGACAGGCACCGCGCTGCCGGACGAGACGCTGCGCGCGGCCGAAGCCTCCGACGCCGTGCTGCTGGCGGCTGTCGGCGGCCCGAAGTGGGACACCACGGATCCGGCGAAGCCGCGTCCTGAGCAGGGTCTGCTGGGCATCCGCAAGGCGCTGGGCCTGTACACGAACCTGCGCCCCGTGCAGATCTTCGCCGCGCTGGCCGATGCATCCACGCTCAAGCCCGAGATCGTGGACGGCGTGGACATGATGATCGTGCGCGAGCTGACCGGCGGGTTGTACTTCGGCCGCCGCGAGCGCTTCTACGACGAGGAGTGCTGCGGAACGGACGGCACCGCCGGCCAGCGCGCCTACGACACGCTCGAGTACCGCGAGTACGAGGTGGAGCGCATCGCGCGCCAAGCCTTCGAGGCCGCGCGCAAACGCCGCAACAAGGTGACGAGCGTCGACAAGGCGAACGTGCTGGAGACGAGCCGCATGTGGCGCGAGATCGTGCACCGCATCGGCGCGGAGGAGTACCCCGACGTGGAGTTGGAGGACCTGCTCGTGGACAACACGGCCATGCAGCTCATCAACCGCCCGGCCGACTTCGACGTGGTGGTGACCGAGAACATGTTCGGCGACATCCTCTCCGACGAAGCCGCGCAGATCACCGGCTCGCTCGGCATGCTGGCCAGCGCCAGCCTCGGCGACGGCACCGCGCTCTACGAGCCCAGCCACGGCAGCGCGCCCGACATCGCGGGGAAGGGCATCGCGAACCCGCTCGCGCAGATTTTGTCCGTCGAGATGATGCTGCGCTACAGCTTCGACATGGGCGAGGCCGCCGACGACATCCGCCGCGCGGTGACCGCCGTGCTCGACGAGGGCTGGCGCACCGGCGACATCAAGGGACCCGACACACCGGCCGACAAGATGGTCGGCACCGTCGCCATGGGCGACCTCGTGGTGGAGCGCCTGTAGACGGAACGCGGCCCGGCAGATCGGCAGGTTTGGCGGTGCAGCAGGCATGGACAGGGCGGGGCCCGATCTGGCGGCAGATCGGGCCCCGTTTTTCGTTATGCCAGGGTCGGATGTTTCACGTAAAACATCCGTTCGTGTGCTAGCCGTTGGGCTACGCCTTAGGAGCGCGAGCCAGGTCGGCCTTCGTCACGTCATCGGGCAGTCCCGCCTTCGGCATGTCGAGCGTGCCCTCCTTTTCGCGACGATGCAGGTCGCGCAGCATGAAGGCCGCCACGACGACGAAGGCGCTGCCGCCGATGATGCCGACGGGCAGGGGGCCGACGAAGGGGTTGCCGCCCGTCACCGAGAACAACAGCGCCGCGCTCACGAAGCCGTTGATTGCTCCGTGGCCGATGGCCGCCGCCAGGCAGCTGCCCGTGCGCACGGTGACGTACGTGAGGAAGATGCCGACGACGATGCAGAACAGGCACATGGCCGCTATGCCGCCGATGGGCCAGGTGGGATAGCCGGTGCCGTAGTTATGCCCGATGATGGTGAGCGGTGCGTGCCAGAGCCCCCAGATGACGCCCGTGACCAGCAGCGTGGGGACGATGCGCAGATGCGTGGACACCTTCGGCACGAGGTAGCCGCGCCATCCCCATTCCTCGCCGAACGTCGTGAAGATGTTGAGCACGGGCGCCAGGAAGATGGCGAATGGCAGCTGAGCGAGCAGCATCATGGTGACGGTGTCGGCAGGCAGCTCGGCGCCGGTCGCCGCTGCCTGTTGCTGCGTCGAGGCGACGAAGGCGCCCATGGAGGGGTCGAAATCCTGCGGGAACACGAGGAAGTACACGGCTGCGCCGATGACGGACAAAATGGCCGGCCCGAACCAGGCGACGGCGAACCATGGTAGCGACTTCTTGAACCCGCGCGGTTTGACGACGCTGTTCTTGAACCCCTCCCGTGTGACGAGGCGCGTTACGAGCACACCGATGGCGGGGAAGAACATGGCCGCCCCGGTGACGAACTGCGCCGCGACTGGCGGGATGCCGGTGAGCGCCCCCGACGACGCCGGGTACACCACCCCGAACTCGTACGCCCACGTCAAGGCGAAGGTGACCGCCAGAAAAATCGCTATGCGCCTCATGGTCGTGCTCCTCTTCTCTCTTCATCGCCGGGTGCTTCACGCGAAATATCAGTTCGGGCAAACGGATTTCGCGTGAAGCACCCGGCGTGCGAGCGCCTGCTTCCGTGCAATCGATCGCAAATACGTCCCTTGCATCTTTGTTCCATCTGTTATAGCATAAATATAACAAGCAGGCAAGGGAAGGAAAATCGGCATGGCATCTCCGGTATTGTCAGTCAACCATGTGGTGAAGAAGTTCGGTGCGAAGCGCGCGGTGGACGACGTGACCCTCGACGTCATGCCGGGGGACATCTTCGGCTTCGTCGGTCACAACGGCGCAGGCAAAACCACGCTCATCCGCGCCATCGTGGGCGTCACGGGCTTCGACGAGGGCGACATCCGCATTGCCGGGCAATCGGTGCGCACCGACGCGCTCGCTTGCAAGCGCGTCACGGCCTATGTGCCCGACAACCCCGACATCTACGAGTTCCTCACGGGCATCCAGTACCTGAACTATATCTCGGACATCTTCCAGGTGCCCGCCGACGTGCGCGAGGCCCGCATTCGGCAGTGTGCCGATCGCCTGGGCCTCACCTCCGCATTGGGCGACCTTGTGTCCTCGTACTCGCACGGCATGCGCCAGAAGCTCGTGCTCATCGGCGCACTCGTGCACGAGCCGACGCTGCTTGTGCTGGACGAACCGTTCGTCGGCCTCGATCCCGAGGCGTCCTTCCAGGTGAAGGAGATGCTCCGCGAGCTGGCCGACGGAGGCGCGGCCGTGTTCTTCTCGAGCCACGTGCTGGAAGTGGTGGAGAAGCTCTGCGACAAGGTGGCCATCATCAAGCAGGGGCAGTTGCGGGCGTGCGGTCGCACGGCCGAGGTCGTGGGCGATGAGAGCCTGGAAGACGTGTTCCTCGACATGGTCGACCGCAGTGAGGCCGCTTCGGCCGCCGGCGCGCGGTAGGGGGGCGGTAAGCATGCGCTCGTTCATCCTTCTGCTGAAAATCCAGCTGTTGGGGCTTTTCGGCATCAACAAGACGCTGCACGCCGACCCGGCTAAGGCGAGGCGCACCTTGGCGCTCGCTGCGTTGGCCGTGGCGGCCATCGTGCTATTCGCCGCGGCGTACTCGTCGGGCGTCGCGCAGACGCTCGTGCAGATGGGGCTGCCCGAGGCCATCCCGCTTGTCGCGGTGCTCGTGGGCGCCGTTGCCGGCGCGGTGGCGGCGTTCCTCAAGACGAACGGCGTGCTGTTCAGCTTCAAGGACTACGATCTGGTGATGTCGCTGCCGGTGCCCACCTCGTCGGTGGTGCTCTCGCGCATCGTGTCGCTGTACGCCATGAGCTTGGCGTTCGGTCTGCTTGCGATGGTTCCGGCGTTCGCCGTGTACGCGGCGAACGCAAGCGTGACCGCGGCGGGCGTCGCGTGCATGGCGCTTTCGGTGGTGCTGGCGCCACTGCTTCCGCTGGCCGCGGCCATCGTGCTGGCGGTGCTCATCGCAGCGGTGTCGGCGCACTTCAAGCATGCGAACGTCGTGGTGATCGTGCTTACTCTGGCGGCCACGCTCATCGCGGTGTTCGGATCACTGGCGTTCTCGTCGCAGGCCGACGACATGGCGGCCATGACGGCGCTTGGCACCGAGCTCGTGGCCCAGCTTGCTGCCGCATTTCCTCCGGCGGCATGGGCGACGGCCGGCATCGTGGAGGGCGATCTCGAGCAGTTCCTGGCGTTCGCCGCCGTGAACCTCGTGGCGGCGTGCGCGGTGCTCGCGCTCGTCGTACGCCTGTTCGTGCCGGTAAACTCGATGCTCATGTCGTCGCGCCCTCGCGGGACGTTCTCTTTCGACGGCAAGGGTGCTGCGGCGGCGAAGGCGGGCTCCCCGCTGCGGGCCCTCATGGCGAAGGAGGTGCGCCTTCTCGTGGCCACGCCCATCTACTTCATGAACGCCTGCATCGGCTATGTGCTCGTGCTGGTGGCGGCCATCGCCGTGGCGGCGGGGACGCTCACGGGCGCGCTTTCGCTCGACCTGCTGCCGCCCGAGCTGGCCCCTGTCATCGGGCTCGTGCTCCCGTGGGGCCTGGCGTTCTTCTGCAGCATCTCGTCCACCACGGCCGCGTCGGTGTCGCTTGAGGGCTCTTCGCGCTGGCTCATGCTGACGGCGCCCGTGCCGCCGTCGACCGTGCTGTGGTCGAAAGCGGCGGTGAACCTGGCGATCGGCCTGCCGTTTTTGCTGGTGTCGGCCGTGCTCGTGGCGGTTTCGCTGCCGCTCGACGCGCTGTCCGTCGCCGCGCTGTTCGCGGTGCCGTCGGCATCGTGCCTGCTGGCCACGAGCTTGGGCCTGGCCATGGATGCCCGTCGGCCGCGCTACGACTGGACCACCGTGTACGAGCCGGTGAAGCGCGGCATGCCGGTGTTCGTGGTTGTCTTCGCCGGCATGGGCCTCGTGGCGGTGGGCATGGCGGCGGCGTTGTTCCTGGGCCAGGCGGGATCGCTGCTGGCGGCGTGCGCGGTGGCTGCGGTGTCGGCCGCGCTCTACCGCAGCACGGCGAAACGCGGGCTTTCCGCGTGAATCGGCGCAGGAGGCGGAAGCATCATCGAAGAGAGGGCGAAAGGCGGTATCATGGGAGCAAGGGAAAACGGGACGCGCAATCGGGGCACGGTGCTCGAAGGACGCAGCGGGCTCGTGGCGGCAATCGCGCTGGGAATCGCGGCAGTCGCGTTGGCCGTAGCCCAGTGGGTGCTGCTGCCTGAACAGGTGGCGACGCACTTCGGCATCACGGGAGACGTGAACGGTTGGTCGCCGAAGTGGTTCCCCGTCCTGCTTTCGGCGGGCCTGGGGCTGTTCGGCTCGGTGTGGCTGGGCGTTTCGCGCGAGAAGCTGGGACTGCTGTTGGCCGGCATCGGCGTGCTTATCGGGGTCATCGACCTTGCGGTGAACGGGATGCTGATGTAGCGAAGGAGGGAGCCGTATGATCATCCGCATAGACCAGAAGGCGGAGGAGCCGCTGTACCTGCAGATTCGCAGCCAGATCATCGCGGCCATCGCGCGCGGCGAGCTGGTTCCCGGCGCCGCGCTGCCATCCGTGCGGTCGCTCGCCAGCGACTTGGGAATCAACCTGCACACGGTGAACAAGGCTTACGCCGTGCTGCGCGACGAGGGCTACGTGCTCATGCGCGGCCGCAGCGGCGCCTACATCGCCGACCCCTGCGAGGACGATCGGGCCGACCGCGCGCAGATCGAGCTGGCGAAGATGGAGGACAGCCTGTTCGAGCTCGCGCTCGCACACCGGGCGCGCGGCGGCACGCGCGGCGAGTTCCTGGAATGCGCGAGCGCCCAGGCTGCCCGCGCCTATGCCGCCCTCGAGCGCGCCGATGCCGACCCCGTGCCATCCACCCAGGCTGCGCGGGCGGCCGGAGCCGGCAGGCTCCCCATCGAGGCCGGCTTCGCCCCTGCTTGCGGAAAGGACGCGTGACGCGGCAATGGAGGGAAACGCAACCGAGTTCGCTGCGACGATGCTCGCCTTCACCGTCGCGCTCGTGCCCTTGACGGGCATCATGACCATCGTAACGCCGTTCCTCATGAGGCGCGGCGAGGTGTTCGCCGTCACCGTGCCCGACACGGCGGCGCACGACCCCTACCTGCGTCGGCTCAAGCGGTGCTACGCCCTGATCATGTCCGCTCTTACCGCCGTGCTCACCGCGGTAGGCGCTTTCGGGGCGTTCACGGGCGATGCCGGTTTGGCGTTGGCCGTGCTGTGCGTGGGCATGCTGCTGCTGTGCGTCGGAAGCTATGGCCTCATGCTGTATTTCCGGGCGAAGGTGCAGTCCTACAAGAAGGAGCAGGGCTGGCAGGCCAGCGCACGTGAGTCGGTGGCCGTGGTGGGCGACGCGCCCGTGCCGCGCGCGGTCTCGCTCAAGTGGAATTTGCTGTACCTGCCCGTCATTGCCGTGACGCTGGCCATCGGCGCCGTCGGGTACGCGCAGATGCCCGACTTGATCCCGCAGCACATGAACTTTCAGGGCGAGGTGACGGAGTACATGGAGAAAACCCCGTTCACCATACTGGTTCCTGCGCTCATCGTGGCGTTCGTGGCGGCCTGCATGGCGTTTGCGCACTGGACCATCCTGCGCTCGAAGAGGCCGTCGAACCCGTCCGCACCTGCCACCTCGGCGCTGGCCTACGGCATGTTCGCGCGCGCCCAGAGCATCTTGCTGGTGGCAGGCGGCCTGGCTCTCAGCCTGCTGGGCCCCGTCATGGAGCTTTCGTTCATTGGCGTGATAGGGTTGGGGCAGGCAGGCGTGTTCGTGGTGGCCTTGGCGCTGGTGATAGTGGTGGGCTCCATCGTTATCAGCCTGGTTTACGGCCAGGGGGGCTCTCGCGTGTTCTCGCGCATGGCCGCTTCCGAAAGGCTGCTGGCCGACGACGACGAACACTGGAAGCTGGGCGTGTTCTACTACAATCCCGACGACGCCAGCCTGTTTCTGCCCGAGCGCTTCGGCATCGGTTGGACCATGAACTGGGCCCGTCCTGCTGTCTGGGCTATCATGCTTGCCGGTCTCGTGCTCACGGTGGCTTTCGTGGTGGTCGTGATGATGCTGATGTAAGGAGGCGCGGAAGGTCGGTTGGAAGAGGAAGGTCCTTTCGGACGGGTTGAACCTCGCTCTTGAGGGCGGCAACGCGTCGAATGCGGGAACCAGGCGCCTTGGCTCGAAAAGCGCCGAAAGCCCTCATCGCCGACGACGGCGTTCCCCGCCTGGTATTCCTACAGGTTGTCTTCCAGATCCATCTGCATGAGGGCCACGTTCTCGCGCAAGCGCTTGTACGAGGCGCGGGGTAACGATCCGTCCTCGTACCTCGACTGGATGGCCTCGAGTTCGAGCCGCAGGCTCTCGCGCTTGATGTCCGCCGCTTTGTCCACGGAGGTGGCGATTGCGGTGATGGAAGGGTTCGCGGCACGTGCCGTCTGCACGAGGCGCTGATATAAATGTTCGGGCTCGTTTTTATTGTAACGTAACCGTTCGTTGACGCCGCCGGCGTACGTGCAGTTTTGCGAATGGGAACGCCGTACCCGCGCAGTTTCGCTATCATGGGAGCGAACGTGCGAATGCGAAGGATGGATACATGGAGTTTCTGCTGGGTTGCGAGAAGGTGCGGGTGGAATTCCCCACGAAGACGGTGTTCGACAGCGTGTCGCTGGGCGTGGAGGAGGACGACCGCATTGGCATTGTGGGCCGCAACGGCGACGGGAAGTCCACGCTGCTGAACTTGCTGGCCGGCACGCTGGAGCCCGACGACGGACGCGTGCTGAAGAACGGCACGGTGCACGTGGGCGTGCTGGGGCAGGCCGACGCGCTGTCCGACGACGACACCGTCGAGCGCGCCGTGGTGGGCGACCTGCCGGAGTACCAGTGGGCAGGCGACGCGCGCATTCGCGACATCATCGCGGGGCTGGCCTCCGACATTCCGTGGGACGCGCGCGTGGGCACGCTGTCCGGCGGGCAGCGCCGCCGGGTGGACCTTGCGCGGCTGCTCATCGGCGACTGGGATGTGCTGGCGCTCGACGAGCCCACGAACCACCTGGACGTGCGCGCCATCACGTGGCTGGCCGGACACCTGAAAACGCGTTGGCGCGCGGGGCAGGGTGCACTGCTGGTGGTGACTCACGACCGCTGGTTCCTCGACGAGGTGTGCACGCGCATGTGGGAGGTGCACGACCGCGTGGTCGACCCGTTCGAGGGCGGCTTCTCGGCCTACATCATGCAGCGCGTGGAGCGCGACCGTTTGGCGGCGCTGGCCGAGCAGAAGCGTCAGAACGACCTGCGCCGCGAGCTGGCCTGGCTCTCGCGCGGGGCGCGGGCGCGCGCGACAAAGCCGAAGTTCCACGTGGCCCTGGCCCAGGAGCTCATCGCCGATGTTCCGCCTCTGCGCAACGAGCTGGAGCTCAAGCGCATGGCCATGGCGCGCCTGGGCAAGCAGGTGGTGGACCTGGAGCACGTGACCGTGCGCTTCGACGGCGGGGACGGCTCCGGCCGTACCGTGCTGGACGACGTGGACTGGATCATCGGCCCCGGCGACCGCTACGGCATCGTCGGCGAGAACGGCGCGGGCAAAACAACGCTTCTGCGGGTGGTCCAAGGTTTGCAGAAGCCCAGCGCCGGCCTGGTGAAGATAGGTAAAACGGTGCGCTTCGCCGTGCTGTCGCAGCATTTGGACGACCTGGCGCGCTTCGGCGACGACCGCGTGCGGCAGGTGGTGGGTCGCTACAGCCGCCGCACCATGCTCGACGGCAAGGAGATGACGCCGGGCCAGCTGCTGGAGAAGCTGGGCTTCACGCGCGCCGACCTGAACGAGCCCGTGAGCGATCTGTCGGGCGGCCAGAAGCGCCGGCTGGCGCTCATGCTCATCCTGCTGGACGAGCCGAACGTGCTCATCCTCGACGAGCCGGGCAACGACCTGGACACCGACATGCTGGCCTCGGTGGAGGACCTGCTGGACGGCTGGCCGGGCACGCTGCTGCTGGTCACGCACGACCTCTACCTCATGGAACGCGTGACCGACCACCAGTTCGCCCTGCTGGACGGCAAGCTGCGCCACCTCCCCGGCGGCGTGGACGAGTACCTGCGGCTGACGGAGCGCGCGACCGGTGCCGCCCAGGGTGCCCAAAGCGGCCGCGCATCCGGTGCCCTTTCCTCTCGGGCGGCCGACCGCGCCGCAGGCCAAAGCCCCCATCGCGCCGCCGATCAGGGTGACTCCGAAGTCGAAGGCGCCTCCGGGCCCCGTCTCACCGGCGGCGTGATCCGCACGCTGCGCAAGCTCATGCAGTCGAACGAGCGCAAGATGGAGACGCTCAACGGCAAGATAGAGGACGTGCGCGCCCAGATGGCCGCCGCCGACCCGAGCGACTTCGCTGCCCTCGGCGATTTCCAAGCGCAGATCAACGACTTGCAATCCCAAGTGGACGCCCTTGAGGAAGAGTGGCTCGAAGCCGCCGAGAAGCTGGGCGAGTAGCATGCCCTCGGAAGCCGTGCGCGCCGCCGACGAGCTGGCTGGCAAGCCTGCGGGCGAAGCGGCCGCTTCGCCGTCGCTCGTGCTTCCGGCCGAGCTGGCGTGGGCGGTCTACTTCCTGATCATCCCTCTGGGCGTGGCTGCCATGGCGCATGCCGACGTGGGCCTCGTGCCGGCCGCCGCGCTGCCGTTCGCACTCAACGCCATAGCGCCCCAGGTGAGCTACGGCGTGTGGTACGTCGTATTCCAGATAGGGCTCGTTGCCATCCTGTGCGCCGTTAGGCGAACGCTCGACTGGCGCTACCTCGTGTCGTTTCTGGTCTGCGCCGTGGGCGGGGCGCTCATCGACTTCAACGGGTCGTGGATGAACGACCTGTTCCCGATAGAGTCGCTTGCGCTGTCGTGCCTGTGGTTCGTCGGCGGTTTCGCCGTCGTGGCCGTGACCGTGTACTTCTGCACGCGCTGCCAGCTGCCCGTCATGCCCATCGACACATTTCCGCGCGACCTGTGCGCGGCCATCGGCCAGCCTTACGCCCGCGTGAAGGTATGGTTCGACGTCGTGACGCTGCTCGCAACCTGCGCTATCGGCCTTGTCGGCGGCGGCGCGCTGTTCGGCATCAACGTGGGCACGGTCGTGTCCGCCTTGCTCATGGGCCGATCGATCGGCCTTGTCCAACGCATCATGGACAAGCGCGTGGCCTATCGCAAGCACCTGCCGCTCTAGGGAGGGGGAGGCGGAAAGGCGCGGGCGGTGCTGCGGGACGGCGCCGCATTCCTTCCGTCCATAACGGCGCTCGCCTTCTAAGGCGGGCGTTACTTCCACGTGGGCTGGTCGGGGGAGCCTTCCGGCTGCTCGGGACCGCGCGCCCAGGGGTCTTCCTTGGCGTCGGCCTGCGCGTACTTCAACCAGGCGTCCTCCTGCTTCGCCTCGGCGATCCAGTCGTCCTGCGACTTGCCCAGCACGCTGCCCACCATCCATACGATGCCGCAGAGGATGCCGCCAACCACGAACGCGATCCAGCTGATGGCGAACCCACCCTGACCGGCGCGGATGGCGTCCTTCAGTGCGTGCTTGTCGATTCCGTCCCAGCCGCCCACCTGGTCGAACAGCGGCACGAAGCCCCACACCAGGAACACGATCAGCGCGAGCAGCATGATACAGCCGCAGATCACGCCCATGACGCGTTCGGCGCGCACCTGCTCGGGCGACTTCACCACGGCGGTGGGCGGCAGATCGGCGCCGAGGTTCTGGCGGTGGGCGATGTAGGTGAGCTCGGACAGCTCGTACTTCGACTTCTGCATCGTAGCCCAGATGAGCGTGCCCACGGCGACGGCAAGGACGAACATGAACGGCGCGACGATCAGTTCGTCCAAACGGACGCCGCGCACGAGATCGAGCGAACTGTCCTCAGGCGAGAGGCCGATGAGCATGATCACGTCGAGCAGGATGAGTCCCACGCCGCCGGCGATGAGCACGGGGAAGCGGCGGCTGAAGCGCTCGAGCACGTCGGCGGCGTAGCGCGGCTCGATGGAGGGGTTGCGGCGCTTGAACTCGCCGTGGTTGAGGCTGCCCACGATGAGGACGACCACGCCCACCACCACGAACGACAGGAACGCGACGGTCGATATGTTGCTCGGCCATCCGAGGGCATCCAGGAGCACCTGCACCCCTACGCCCACGAGGATGCACGCCACGCCGAGCGCGATGGACAGGTCGAAGCGGTTCATGTGGCGGTCGTAGCGCTCGGTGTCGTTCTCCTTGGTCACGTGCACGCTGCCGCGCATGAGGTCGTCGAGGCTGGTGTGGAACAGGTCGCACAGCGCCAGCAGCTTGTCCATCTCGGGGTAGTTCGTTCCGGCCTCCCACTTGGACACGGTCTGGCGCGACACGCCCAGCTGCTCGGCAAGGCCCTCCTGCGTCACGCCGTAATGCTGGCGCAGGTAGACGAGGTTGTCGGCGAAGCTCATGGTAGGTTCCTTTCGTTGTTGGTAGGTATCATACCCGAACGGTGCGGCAGCGAAGCTGTGGTGCGCGATCTCGCCGCCTCGGGCAGCGTGCGAGCGACGGGCCCGTTTGGATTCGTCGTTCGCACGCTGCCCGAGGCGGGCGAATGTGCCAGCCCCTCGTGGCAAAATTGGCTGGCCCGCGTTCCCCCCCCCCCCCCCCCCCCCCGCACTCCCTTTCGGTGCTTCTATCATGCGGTTGCAGGGCCGCCCGCTCCACCACTTTGATGGTGCGTTTTGCTTTTTTTCGCGCACGCTGAGGTTGCGGAAGCTATGACCTGGGGTTATACGTAGCTTGTCGTGGCGCTTTCGTTCGGCGGCAAGAGTTCGGCGACGTATTCTGCCGCCACAGGAGGTACCCTATTTGGTATGGTGCGTGAAACGGACGGCAAAAGAGAGCCGCGAAAGGGATGGTCGCATGGCAAAGTCGGAGCCGAGCATGGAGCTGAACGTGGAGCAGGTGCGGAACTTCAGGCTGCACGCGCACCATCTGGACACGTTCTACGCTAAGGCCGACGTGCTTGCAGCGGTCGGCGCCTGCGGCATGCAGAACACGCCGCCCGGTGCGTGGGAGGCTGCGCTCTTCAACCGCGTGCCCGCGTGCAAGGCGGCCGATCGCGACCGCCTGCTGCTGGAGGAGCGCTCGCTCGTACAGGCGTGGAGTTTTCGCGGCACGCCCGTCGTGTTCCCGGCGGCCGACAGCGCCGCGTTCCTGTCGGCGCTTGCGGCGGAGGGCGAAGAACCCTGGATCTACACGCGGGGCATCGGGCTGGCGCTCGACTTTCTGGGCGTGGGGTTCGACGAGCTGCTGGTCTTGCTGGAGCAGGTCATGCCACAGCTGGACGGGCGGACGGTGACCGGCAAGACATCGCTCGACCAAACGCTGGCCGCGTGGATGGAGCCGCTACTGCCCGCGCAGAAACGCTCCTTGTGGAACGAGCTGTCGATGTACGGCAGCCCTGACAAGCAGACGGTGGGCGGCGCAGCGGTGTCGTTCCTGCTGCGGCCCTGCTCCTTCAAGGGCCTGGTGGTGTTCGGCGCGCGCGAGGGGGCCAGCCCCACGTTCACGTCGTACCGCACTTGGCTCGGCCGCCTCTTGGCGCCCGACGCGGACGCGTCCCGCAAACTCGTGCGGAAGTTCGTCCACTGCTACGGGCCGACCACGGCCGACCGGCTGGCCGCGTGGCTGGGATGCTCTGGCGCTCAGGCGCGGCGGCTATGGAAGACGGCCGCCGACGAGATGGAGCCGGTCACGTTTTTGGGCAAGAAGGCTTACGTGCTGTCCGCCGACCGGGAGCGCCTGCTCGCGCCGCAGCCGCTTGAGCGCGAGCTGCTGCTGCTAGCCGCGCACGACCCCTACCTCGACCAGCGCGACCGCGTCGTCCTGCAGTCGGACAAAGCGCTGCAACGTCGGATATGGCGCACGGTGGCCAATCCGGGCGCTATCGTACATTGCGGCGAGGTGGTGGGTACGTGGACCGGCACGAAGAAGGGCGCCGGCCTGGAGGTGGAGGCGAACTGGTGGTCCGACGCCGTCGACGGCCGGCAGGTGCGCGTCCTCGCCGAACAGCACGCCGCCTTCCGCGGTCTGGAGCTCACGGCGTTCGAAGGGTAACCCCCGGCCGTTCATTTGAAAGGGGAGTTTCGTTTACGGTGGATAGCGCAGCTGCACTTTCATAAGAACGGCACCGCGGAAGGATGCTTGAGCGATCTTTGGTGCGGTGCCTCATGTTGCAGAGGGGCTTTTGTCCTTCTAGTTGTCGGCTTGTTCAAAATCCTGCAAAGTCTCGGTGGAGAAACGGTGCCAAGCGGAAGCGGGCCGTACAATGGCCGAGAAAGCGGAAGCGGCGCGGCGTTCATTGGATGGTGGCGGGATGTGCAGCGGGCAGTGGTGGGATTCCGGCGGTGAATTCCTGCGATGGCTCGTTCCGGCGACTGCCGACTCAGGCGGCGGCAACCCTTCGCCCTTCGCATGGCCGCACCTCAACAAAGGAGGTTCCCATGCTCAAGCTCATCGCCAGCGATATGGACGGCACCATGCTCGACGCGAACGAGTGCGTGCCCGACGGCACGTACGAGCTCATCCTGCGCCTGCGGGAGAGGGGCGTGCGGTTCGCGGCCACGTCGGGGCGGCGCTTCGACACGCTGTGCGAGCTGTTCGAGCCCATCGTGGACTGCATGGACTTCGTGGCGTCGAACGGCGCGCAGGTCATCGTGGAGGGCGAGCTGGTGGACCTCGAGGTATTCTCGCATGCGGCCGTGAAGCGGCTGGCGCGCGTGGTGGATATGTTCGACACCATGCACCTGGCGCTGTTCGACGAGACGCGCAGCTACCTCCTGGACGATGAGGCGCGCTTCGAGCGCGAGGTGGACAAGAATCTGCCGAACCCCGTGCGCGTGTATGCGGTGCCGTCGCCCCAGGTGAACATATTGAAGGCATCGGTGTACTGCGACGAGGACGTTATGGATATGGCCTACATCCTCACGCGCGAGCTGGACGACGACTTCGTGTTCGCGCCGTCTGGCCGCAAGTGGATCGACGTCATGCAGCGCGGCGTGAGCAAGGCCACCGGCGTGAGCCAGGTGCTGGACGCCCACGGTATCCGGGCCGACGAGATGACGGCGTTCGGAGACTCCATGAACGACTACGAGATCCTGCGCATGGCCGGGACGAGCGTGGCCATGGGTAACGCGCGCTACGCCATCAAGCAGATAGCCGATAAGGTCATCGGCACGAACGTGGACCACGGCGTGCAGGCCGAGCTGCGCCGCGTGCTGGAGGGGCTGGGCTAGGCTGCCAGGTTGGACGGCCAGTGCCGCAAGCCGGATCCCCGTTCGATTGAATGTGGCAGAAAATTTGACCTAGGGCAGAGATTCAGGCGATTTGGATGAGGCCAGGGGTTCCTTCGCCGCCATAATCCCAGTTCGGATTTTTCGACGAGAACTTCGTCGTGCCCTACCTCGATATTCTTGCCAAATTCTGCAGTCTGGAGGAAAGCGGGGGCAATCCCCTACATCCCCGCATGCCCCTCGCCGCTCACGCGCGCCTCGGGGTCGCGCAGCACGGCGCGGTCGAGGCCGCCCACCGCGTTCGACGCGGTGACGCCCGCCACCATGGAGTCGCTCACGTTGAGCGCGGTGCGGCCCATGTCGATGAGCGGCTCGACCGAGGCCAGCAGGCCCACGATCTCGATGGGCAGCCCCATGGTGCCCAGCACGATGAGCGAGGCGAACGTCGCGCCGCCGCCCACGCCCGCCACGCCCAGCGAGCTGATCACCACCACGGCCACGAGCCCCGCGACGAACGTGGGCGAGAACACGTCGATGCCCACCGTGGGCGCGATGATGGTGGCCAGCATGGCGGGGTAGATGCCCGCGCACCCGTTCTGCCCGATGGACATGCCGAAGCTGGCGGCGAAGTTTGCCGTGGCCTCGTCCACGCCCAGGGCGCGCGTCTGCGTCTCGATGTTCAGCGGCACGGCGCCTGCGCTCGACCGCGCCACGAACGCGAAGCTGAGCACGGGGAACGCCTTTCGCATGTAGGCGAGCGGGCTCACACGGTTCGCCAGCAGGATGAGGCAGTGCACCAGGAACATGAACGCGAGCGCCCCGTAGGACACGGCCACGAACTTGCCCAGGTCGAGGATGGCCGCGTAGTCGCTCGTGGCCATGACGTGCGCGATGAGCGCCAGCACGCCGTAGGGCGTGAGCGCGAGCACCATGGACACGATGCGCATGACGATGCCATACAGGCTGTCGATGAGCTGCCGGAAGAACGCGGCCTGCTCGCACGCGGCGGCGGTGGCGGCAGGGGGGACGTCGGCTGCGCCCTCGCCGCGGGCGCGCAGCTTGAGGTAGGCGATCCCTGTGATGGCGGCGAAGATGACCACGGCGATGGTGGACGTGGCGCGGCTTCCGGCCAGGTCGGCGAACACGTTCACGGGGATGAACGACAGGATCATCTGCGGCAGCGTGAGGTTCGCCACCTGCTGCTGGTCGGCCTGCAGGGCCTCGAGGCTCGCGGCGCTCGAGCCGGCGCCTGCGTCGGTGAAGCTCGCGCCCGCCAGGCCGGAGAGCACGACGGCCGCCCACCCCGTGAGCGCCGCCACGGCCACGGTGCCCAGGAGCACCGCCAGCACCACGGCGCTGATGCGGCCGAGGTTCTCCGTCACCTTGGTGCGGGTGAACGCGCCCACGATGGCCACGAACACGAGCGGCATCACGAGCATCTTCAAAAGCGCGATGTAGCCTTGGCCCACCACGGCCATCCAGTCGAGCGCCATGGAGGCGGCGTCGCTGCCGCGACCGAGCGCCAGCTGGATGCCCGCCCCTAACAGGATGCCTAGTCCCAGCGCCGTGAACACCCGCGGCGTGAAGCCGATGCCGCGCCGCTTCATTAGCCAGAGCGCCCCCAGCAGGACGGTGAACACGGCCAGGACGGCGAGGACGGGAAGCAGGGTTTCGAGCGGCATGGGCGATCAGCTTTCTGGACGGCAGCGCCCTCCAGTATGCCGCGCGCGCGAAGCCGTCCTGCCCTCCGCCGGCAACCGTCTCGCGCCCGTTGCCGAACCGATTGCTCCCCGCCTATTCGGGCCCTTCCGCGTTCGGGGCGCACGCGTGGCGTTCGCCGAAGCGGATCACATGCTGTCGTGCGAGATCGACCAGGCGCTCGCGGGCGGCCGCGTCGGTCGCGCCGTCGGCAGCTTGGATGAGCATCATGAGCGGCGCGAAGAACTCAAGCGCCAGCATTTTCGGGTCGTCGCGCACGAAAGCGCCCGATTCCACCATGGATGCGAACAACGTCTCCTGCCACGCGAGCGGCGCCTCGATGAAGTAGCGGCGGTACAGTGCGCCCAGCTCGGGCGTGCGATATTGCTCTACGGTGAGCATCTGCCGGAACAACGTGGCGAACTCGTCCTCGGTCCAGTAGCGAAACATCCCCTCGCCGAGGTCCGCCATCTGTGCGACCGGGGTAACCGCGTAGTCGCGCACCTGCTCGTCGACGCTGCCCTCCGGGAGCCCGATGGCGGCGGATGCCAGCTCGTATCGCTCGTCCATGCGCCTGACGAGCGCGTCCAGTATGGCCTGCTTGCAGGCGAAGTGCTTGTAGACCGACGCCGGCTGGATGCCGACGGCGGCTGCGATCTCGCGCATCCCGGTCGCCTCGAACCCCGCGCGGGCGAACAGGCGCAGCGATGCCTGCAGGATGTCCTCCTTGGTGTTGCGGCGGGGCGTCATGCGATGTCCTCCCCGGTGCGGAGCGCGTGCCAGCTCGCGGCCGTCTGCAGCACGCCGAGCGCCAGGTAGAATGCGGAGATGCCGTTCGGCATGAAGGCGAGCTCGAACGCGGTCCAGGCGATGAGCAGGACGCCTGCCGCGATTCCCCACCTATACGACGCCGCCCGCTTCCCGCGGAAGCGCAAAGCGAGCGCGACGATATTCGGCGCGCCGTTCACCAGTGCGAGCGCCACTCCCGGCCACAACCACGTGGCGATGAGCGGCTCGGGCAAGGGCAGGACGCCCAGGAACTCGATGGGCATGACGTCGTTCCAGCTGACGGACATGGCGACGAGCCCGCTTACCGCCATGAACCCTCCGCACACGACGGAGCATATCCCGTCGAACCAGTTCATGAACAGCGCGAACCCGCGCGAGCCCTTGCGAGGGGATGCGGCCTTCGATCCTGCCGAGCCGTCGTCGTCATGGTGCTCTCTTTCTCTCGTAAAGCTAACGAACGTTAGCCAATGGAAGCAATTTAGCAAACGATCGTTAGCTTTTCAAGCCCGGAGACGACGCTCTCCTTCCATGCGGTGGACGAAGCCAGGTATCTATGACAACAAATGAAAGAAACAGTTCGCGATAAATCGAGCGGGGGCGGCGTGGCGAAAAGCAGGTAGTCGCTCGAAAGCAAGATGCACGTGTGTCGCGCCACCAAGAGCATGACACAGCAGGAGCTTGCCGACATACTGCAAACTCGCTCAATCATCGTGCTGTTTTTGTCATGCTTCATATATCGCGCAGCACGGTCTTCGCCTGGGCGGCCTCCATCGCGGGGTGGGGGTCGCACGTGGTTGACGCGACCCGGCTGGCGCGGTATGCTGGCCGGCGTTGCAACCACCTCGTTGGGGGAACCAATGATACTTTGCAGGGCTGCCGCTCTGTGCGTGATCGCCGATGAAGCATCGCACGGAGCAGGGACGGACAGGACCATCGGCATCGGGAGGCGCGCTGCCTAAGGGCACGCCTTGTCGTCGATGCCGGGATGCCGGGAACCTTGAGCGCCGCGGATGGCTTCGTCCGCGGCGCTTTTTCATGCGCTGGGCGCATCGCGTGGCTGCGGCCGTCGCGAGCCCCTGCCTCCTTCCGTTTTCGCATTCCGATCCTCCGAGGTGACCTATGGCTTTTTCTTCATCGACCGTTTCCTTCTCCGAGGGGCCGCTGTTCCGGCAGCTGCTCTCGTTTGCCTTGCCGCTCATGGCGGTGAACATCTTGCAGTACGTGTACCAGGCCGTCGACATGGCGGTGGTCGGCCAGGTGGTGGGCGACGTGGGGCTCGTGTCCATGAGCAACGCGGTGAACGCCGTGTTCCTGGTGAACGCGTTCGTCATCGGCCTTTCGGCCGGAGGCGGCGTGGTGGTGGCGCGCGCGGTGGGCGCGGGCGACGTGGGCGCGCAGCGACGGGCCTACGCGGCCACGCTCCTGGTGGCATTGCTGGCATCTGCGGGCATCGCTGCGGCCGGCACGCTGCTCGCGCGGCCGGCGTTCACGGCGAACGCGGTGCCCGCGGCGGCGCTCGACGGGGCCGTGGCCTACACGACCGTGCTCTGTTGCGGCGCGGTCGGGCCGTTCCTCATGAACGCCGCGGCCGCGTTCCTCAAAGCGCAGGGCGACGCGTGGACGCCGCTTCTGCTGGTGGGTGCGGCGACGTTCGTGAACGTGGCGCTCGACCTGGTGCTCGTGGGCCCGGCCGGCCTGGGCGTGCCGGGCGCGGCGGTGGCCACCGTGGCGGCGCAGGGGCTCTCGGCGCTGCTCGCGCTCGCGCTGGTGCGGCGGCGCTTCGCGGCGGGGCGCGTGCTTGGGAGCAACGTTCTCGCGGGCGGCTTCGCTGCCGACGTGCGCGCGGTGCTTTCGGTCGGCGTGCCCTCCGCCGTGCAGATGGCGGTGGTGAACCTGTCGTACGCGCTGGTCACCGGCATGCTCAACCGCTATGGCGTGGACGTTGCCGCAGCGGCGGGCGTGGGGCTGCAAATAAGCACCATCGCGGGGCTGCCCTGCTGGGCCATCGGCCAGGCCATCACCACGGCGTCCGCGCAGTGCGCCGGCGCCGGCGAGCTCGCGCGCGCCCGCGACGTCGCGCGGCTGGGAGCGCGCTTCAACATCGGCGTCACGCTGGGCATCCAGGTGCTCATCCAGCTGCTCGCGCCGGCCATCGTGGGGCTCTACGGCCTCACGCAGGGCGCGCCGTTCGACATCGCCGTGCTCTACCTGCGCATCACGTGCAGTGTGAACGGCCTGTTCTACGCGGCCATGTACAGCTTCGACTCGTTCGCTCTCGGGGCCGGCTCGCCGCGGCTCGTGCTGGCGAACTCGCTCATCGACGCGTTCGCCGTGCGCTTCGGCCTGGCGTTTTTGCTCTCGGGCGCGCTCGGCTTCGGCTACGTGGGCATTTTCGTGGCGCAGGCGGCCTCGCCCGTGATTCCCGCGATCATCGGCGGCGTCTACCTGCGCCGCTGGTCGCGCTCGCGCGGTGTGCTGCGGGAAAGATAGGGGGATGTGGCAAAACGGAACGCATATGCACCCGAAATAGCCCTTCCAAAAGCCTGCGAAGCCGGCTCATCGAAAGAAACGCCTGATGGCGCTATCCAGCGCGTTCGATAACGAGTGCATATGACCGCCAAATTGCCAATCCAGCCAGGAAGTCGCGCACGTGCAGGGCACGGGGACGGCGCGCAGCCTACGCCTTCGTCACCAGCTCTTGCACGGGGATGCGCTCGACCGCGTGACGTTCGGGGCTCTTCCATTCGTCGGCGGCGTGGCCCACGGCCAGTATGTTCACCGGCACGAGCGAGGCGGGCAGGTTGAACGCCTCGCGCACGCCGGCGGGGTCGAACGCGCAGATCCACACGCTGCCGAGGCCCAGGTCTGTGGCCTCGATCATCATGTGGTCGCAGGTGATGGAGGCGTCGATGGCGGTGGAGACCATGCCGTCGACGGGGCGCTTCCAAGCGCGCTCGGCATCTGCGCACACGATGAACGCGAGCGGCGCGCCGTAAAGGTTCGCGTACCTTCCGAGATTCGCGAGCCCTTCCGCGCTTTCCACCTGGATGAGGCGCACGGGCTGGCGATTCGCGGCGCTCGGCGCGACGTGGGCCGCCTCCACGATGGCGGCGATCTTGTCCGGTTCCACGGGGTCGGGATCGTAGGCGCGGATAGAGCAGCGCTTCTTGGCAAGGTTGGTAAACGACATGGGATGCTCCTTCTCTCGGACGGGTTCGTTTCTCCTTTCATGATAGAAGCCGCTACCGGACAAGCAAGTAGGCACTATTTTGGAATATACTACCGAAAAGGAAAGCAAGGGCTTGCCGCCGAAGGCCCGCCGCAAAGGAGCGCTGCCATGAAAACCTGCCCAGATGCCTACCATTGCCCCGTCGAAGCGACCATCGACATCGTGGGCGGCAAGCACAAGGTGCTGATACTCTGGCACCTGAGCAAGCACGGCGTGCTGCGCTTCGGCGAGCTGCAGCGGCTCATGCCCCAGGCCACGCCCAAGATGCTCACCCAGCAGCTTCGCGAGTTGGAAGCCGACGGCATGCTCCACCGCGAGCTGTACCATCAGGTGCCGCCCAAGACGGAGTACTCGCTCACCGAGCGCGGCCGCAGCTTCACTCCGGTGCTGAACGCCATGTGCAAATGGGGTGGCGAGGTGCTCGACGAGATGGGCGTGGAGGCGAGGGGAAAAGGCGTTGAATAGGCAGCTCAAACCATGGGAAAAGATGCGGAATAGCCGAATACTTCTTTGGAAAAGGTGCAGAAGGAGGCGAGCATGACGGATGCGACAGCCAGCGCCACCGTGCTCATAGTGGAGGACGACGCCCACATCAGCGGCATCGTGGCCGACCACTTGGGGCATGCGGGGTACGCCTGCACGCAGGCGTTCTCGGGAACGGAGGCGCGGCTCGTGCTGGAGGCGGCGGACGCGCGCGGCGAGCGGTTCGACGTGGTGGTGTGCGACCTCATGCTGCCCGGCCTTCCCGGCGAGGACATCGTGCGGCTCATCCGCTCTGCCGACGCCCATACGCCCATCGTCGTGACATCGGCGCGCACGAGCGCCACCGACAAGGTGGACCTCCTCAAGCTGGGCGCCGACGACTACCTGGCCAAGCCCTTCGACCTGGACGAGCTGCTCGCACGCATCGAGGTGCAGCTGCGCCACCGCGGCCGCGTCCCTGCGTCGCAGCCCGGCGGCGACGTGCTGCGCGTGGGCGCATGGGCCGTCGACCGCGCCGCGCGCACGCTCGCGGTGGACGGCGCGGACGTGCCCCTCACGCGCACCGAGTTCAACATCGTGGAGCTTCTGGCGCTGCATCCGAAGAAGGTGTACACGAAGCAGGAGCTGTTCGAGCTGGCCTGGGGCGAACCCTACGCCGCCGAGGACAGCACGGTGAGCGTGCACGTGTCCAACATCCGCGCCAAGCTCAAGCCCACCGGTACCGACGGCTACCTCCGCACCGTGTGGGGCCTCGGGTTCAAGCTGGCGGTCGACGAGGGCGCATGACCTGCGCGGAAAGGAGCGTCCCGCATCTTCAAGCTTTCTTAAAGGTTGGTTCATCCTTCCTGAAACCCTGTTCCGTAAGCTGGAAGCATGTTGAGAAGGCGAAGGGAAAGGGGCGTTCATGAACGTCGTTGAGACGCGGGGGCTGACGAAGTCCTACCGCGGCAAGCGCGCGGTCGACCGGCTCGACCTGCATGTGGCGCAGGGGGACATCTACGGGTTCGTCGGGAAGAACGGGGCGGGGAAGTCCACCGTCATGAAGATGGTGTGCGGGCTGGCAGCGCCCACCGAGGGCGAGATCGAGCTGTTCGGCGGGCGCGCCGGCGCCGTCGTTCGCGGCGAAGCCGTGCGGCCTGCGGGAACGTCGCGCGTGGGCGCCCTCATCGAGGCGCCGGGCATCGCCCCCAACCTGACGGCCTACGAGAACCTCATGGCGAAGGCCCTGGCCTTGGGCGTGGTCGACGCGTCGGCGCGCTGCCGCGAGGCGCTTGCGCTCGTGGGCCTCGAGGGCGTGGGCAGGAAGAAGGCGAAGGGCTTCTCGCTCGGCATGAAGCAGCGGCTGGGCCTGGCGCTCGCGCTCGTGGGCTCGCCCGACCTGCTGCTGCTCGACGAGCCGTTCAACGGCCTGGACCCCGAGGGCACGCGCGCCATGCGAAACCTCATCGTGCGGCTGAACCAGACGCTCGGCGTGACCGTGGTCATCAGCTCGCACGTGCTGGACCAGCTCGACCGCGTGGCCACGCGCTTCGGCATCATCGCCGAAGGCCGCATGGTGCGCGAGATGACCGCCGAGCAGGTGCAGGCCGAGTGCGGCGACAGCCTGCGCGTGCGCACGGCCGACCCGGCCCGCGCGCTCGCGTTGATGGAGGAGGCGTTTCCCCAGGCAACGCTGCGCGCACTGCCCGATGAGTCCCTCTCCGTCGCGGGCGACTACGACGCGACGGCCGTGTCGCGCTTTCTCCACGACGCCGACCAGACGGTGCTGGAGATGAGCCCGGTGCGCCGGGATATCGAGGACTACTTCGTGGAGCTCATGGAAGGCGGCGCGCAGGGGGCTGCGCGCGCCGCGTCGTGCGAGGAAGGCGGTGCGCGCCATGTTTAACCTGTTGAAATCCGATGTCTACCGGCTCGTGCACGGCAAGATGCTGTGGGTGGGCCTGGCCTTCCTCGCGCTCGTCGTGGTGGGGGCAGCCGGGCTCGTCTGGTTCGCCACCACGCCCGAGTTCGCCCAGATGGTGAACGAGCAGGCGCAGGAGGAGGCGCGCCAGAGCGGCGCGACCGTCACGCTCACCACGCCCAACGGCGCCGACCTCGACGCAGCCGAAGTGCGGATGCTCAATGAGAAGGTCATCGGCAGCCGCACCTACTCGTACGGCAACACGTTCATGGTGGGATTCCTCGGGCTGATCCTCGCGGTGCTGGCGGCGCTGCTGGCCTCGTCCGACTTCGACACGGGATTCGCGAAGAACGTGCTCGCGGGGCGCGGCGACCGTCGGGCGTACTTTGCGGAGAAGCTCGTGCTGATCGCGGTCTTGTGCGGGGTTTTCCTGTTGGCGGGCATGCTCCTGTCGGATGCGGTGTACGCGGTCCTCGGGTTCTCCTACGAGCGCACGGAGACGGTGGGCGAGTATTGGAGCTGGGCGGTGCTGTCGTGGCTCGTCCTGACGGCGTACGCGTTCCTCGGCGCGCTCATCGCGTGGGCGACGCGCAGCAAGACGGTCGGCGTCGTGTTCGCGGCGCTCGTGCCCACGGGCTTCCTCGAATCGATGGTATTGGGGGCGGCCGCGGTGCTCGCGCCGGCCATGCCGCTGGTGGGCGACGCGGTGCAATGGCTGCCGTTGTCCGTGCAGCAGCGGCTGGCGGCGGGAGGCACGGGCCTGTTCGAGGCGGGCGCGTCCGCCGTGGCCGGGCTTCCCGCGGCGGCGCAGGCGCTTATCGTGTTCGGAGCGATCGCAGCCGTGTGCGCGGCGCTGTCGCTCACGGCGTGCCGGCGCAGGGACGTGTAGGGCAAGGAGGGCGTTCGGATGGCGTATGTGCTGGTGGGGCTTGCGTGCTTGGCCGTCGGGGCGGGCGCGGCGGCGCTCCTCTTCCGCCGGGAGCTGCGCCGCATGGCGCGCTTCCTGCGCGGGCGCGACGCGCGCAGCAACGCGCGCATGACGGTGGAGGCGCCCGGGCGGGCGTTCGCCGAGCTGGCCGAGGCGGTGAACGCCCAGTTGGACGCCGCGCAGCGGGAGCGGCTCGAGGGGCAGCGCCGCCAGCAGGAGTTCCAGCGCGACCTGTCCAGCCTCTCGCACGACATCCGCACGCCGCTCATGGGCGCGAAGGGGTACCTGCGCCTCGCGCAGGACGAGGGCGACGACGCCGGGCGCGCCCGCCGGTTGGCCGCCGCCGAGGCGCGGCTCGACGACATGGGCGCGCTCCTCGACCAGCTGTTCGCCTACGCGCAGGCGAACGACCCCGACCTCGCGCTCGACCTGCGTCCCATGGCCGTGCTGCCGGCGCTGGCCGATGTGCTGGTGGGGCAGTTCCCCGCGTTCGAGCGGCGCGGATGGGAGCCGCGCGTGGACTTCGAGGACGAGGGGCTTTCCGTGGATGCCGATGCCGAGGCCCTCGCGCGCATCTTCGAGAACCTCGTGGGCAACGCGCTGCGCCACGGTTCGGGGCCGCTTGCGGTGGAGCAGCGCGGAGCCTGCGTGGCATTCGCGAACGAGGTTCCCGACCCCGCCGCCTTCGATCCCGAGCGCCTGTTCGAGCGCTTCTACCGGGCCGACGCCGCCCGCAGCGAGGTCGGGAGCGGCCTCGGCCTGGCCGTGTCCGCCAGCCTCGCCGCAGCCATGAGCATGCGCCTGTCCGCGCGCCTGGACGGAAACGTGCTGGTCGTGGAGCTGGCGCTGCCGGGTTAGGACTGTCCTTCAGCTATCTCTCGCTGCATCTTCTTCGTCAGCTTGGCGAACACGAGGTTGTAGGAGTGGCCGCACAGCTCGCGCAGAAGGTCTTCGGGCACGTCGCCGTCGAGGTCGACGGAGATCCAATGACGCTTGTCGGCGTAGAAGCCGGGGAGGATGTCGTCGGGATGCTCGGCGCGCAGCTGCTCGGCCCAGGCGGGGTCGCACTTAAGCGACACGAGGCGGCGGCCGGCGTATTCATGGTGCTGCGGGCCCGGCTGCATGGTGGCGGCGAACATCTTGCCGCCCACCTGATAGCGCTGCCATTCCCATTCCACCTTGTAGTCCGTCGTCGCGCCGGGCAGGCCCAGCAGGTAGGCGTCCAGCCATTCGTGCGCGGTCATCGTTGCGCTCCTTCCTCGGTTACGTCGGTTGCGTGCGCGGCTCGCTCGCGAAAGCGGACGTCGGCCGCGTCCATCAGCTCGCGCTCGCCCTCGATCTCGCTCGGGTAGGGGTAGCGCGCCGCTGAGCGGTCGAACTCCTCGCGAATGCGCCGCGCCGCTTCCTCGTCGCAGTTGGCGAGGAGCGCTTGGGCGTAGCGCGTGCGCAACACGGAGGGGAAGCTGCTCATGGCCTTCATGAGCTTGCGGGCGTCGGCGTCGAGGACGCGCTCGGCTTCCTCTGCGCGGCTCTCGCCCATGAGCTCGCAGTACGCGAGGTCCACCTTCAACAGCGAGCGATGCAGGCCGAGCATGCCTGTCTTGCGTTTTAGCAGGTCGCGAATGGCGTCTGCGGACTCGGAGGTGCGGCCCTCGTCCAGCAGCCGGTTGCAGGCGAGCACCGCCACGGACGCGATGAGGGGGTTGCGTAGGCGCTCGGCATCGGCTGGCACGGCGAACCAGGCGGCGGGCATGTCCTTCACGCGCAGGTCGTCCGCCTGGGCCTCGCCCACCTTGAGGATGGTCCAGAACGCCCGCAGCGCATCCGGCGATTCGCCTGCCGAGCGCAGGTTCTTGCCGTCGTTGTTCACGCCGCCGACGGTGAGCGGCAGGCCGTTCGTCAACGCGAACACGAAGCCGACGAGGGCGAGGAACGCGAAGAAGATCGCCGCGAGCCTCTGCGGCAGTGCGAAGGCGAGGGCTGCCGCTACCAAGGAGACCAGGGTGTTCGCCAGCACGCCGCCCAGGTTGTAGAGCCGGTAGGGGATGCGCCCGTCAACGAGGTCGGGCGGCCCCATGAGGCATTGCCCGCCTGTCCCTTGAATGGAGAGCCGCTTGAGGCACAGCCGTCCGTCTTGCTCGACCAGCATGAGGCTGCCCACGCGAAACGAGCGGAACCGGTAGCCGGTCGCCAGCCCGAGCACGAGGTGCCCCGCCTCGTGGACGACGACCTGCAAAATGCAGGCAACGACCAAGAGCGCGACGGCCGCGACGAGCCAGGCGACGGTGCCGAGCGGATCGCCCTCGCCGCTGCTCATGGCGTGCCCGATGAGGTAGCCGCCCACGGCGCCGGCCGCCATGAACAGCACGATGGCAAGCGCCTTCGCTCCCCACTGACGCTTCCGTTCGCTTCGCTTTGCCGTCACGCCCCCTGCCTTCCTTCGCCGCTTGTCCAAAGCCGCCTCCCAGTATCTCACATCGCTGCGAAGTTCGCCCTTGCTCCCTAGGCTCCAGTGTCGTAAGATACATACCGTCGGTATGTTTTAGGAAAACGACGCATTGGTTTTCGGCACGAAGGGAGCGATGCGGCGCGGGTTCCACTCGGATGCTTCACATTGAACATCCGTTCGTTCTATCGAAGAGGAGATATTCATGGCGCGCAACAAGTACCCTGAGGAGACGGTGAGCCGCATCCTCGATGCGGCCATGTGCCTGTTCCGCGAGAAGGGCTTCGAGCACACCACCATCCAAGACATCGTCGATCAGCTCGACGTGACGAAGGGGGCGGTGTACCACCACTTCAAATCGAAGGAGGACATCCTCAACGCCGCCATCGACCGCGAGAGCGAGCCGCTCATGCGGCTGCTGGTGGAGATCCGCGACGATCCGCGCATGACCGGCCTCGAGAAGATGCAGGCGCTGTTCGAGGCCTCGATGGAGGGCCCGCAGCTGCCCCTGAGCGCCGAGGTGGCTATCGCGCCCGACCCGGTGCGCAACAGTCGCTTTTTGGGCATGCAGTACCAGTCGATCATCAACGAGGTGGCTCCGCAATTCGTGGAGCCCATCATCCGCGAGGGCATGGCCGACGGCACCATCCGCACGGAGTATCCGCAGGAGATGGCCGAGGTCATCCTCATGCTGGCGAACCTGTGGGTGAGCCCCGCGTTCCGCCTGACCGACGCCGAGCAGATGCGCCGCCGCATGGACTACTACGTGGAGCTGCTGCACCTCATGGGCCTCGACGTGCAGCCCGGCCGCATCGCCGGCATGCTCGAGGAGTTCCGCGACGGCTACGAGCGCAATTTGCAGGAGAAAGGGGAGCGCGCATGATTGTTTGAGTGCTGGATCGGCCGTGGTGGTTGGGGTGCTCTGTTTTTTCGGCTGCGGTTGCGTCGTGCGTCTCTGCTTGGGTAGCGCCTTGTCGCCCGACTGCGGTTGCACCTCGTCCGCTGCTCGATGTTTCACGTGAAACATTTGTACTGAAAAAGCAGGTGCAGAATGGAGAGGGCTCCCCGCGGCCGCTGCGCGCCGCTGCATACCGTGGTACGCTGCCGCGCGTTTCTCGTCATCGCTGGATCGCTGCCTCGACTCAGCATCTTTTTTAACCAAGATACATACCAACCGAAGGTATGAAAGAAAGGAAAGAACCTGTGGACAAGCTTTTGAACCGGTCGTTCGTCTCGATCGTGATCGTGCAGATAGCCTCGCTGTTCGGCGACGCGGTGCTGCGGTTCGCGCTGCCGCTCTACGTGCTGAACGTGACGGGCTCCGCGGCGCTCATGGGGGCGGTGTCGGCGGCGGCATGGCTGCCGTACCTCGTGCTCACGCCCATCGGGGGCGTGGCGGCCGACCGCGTGAACAAGCGGCGCATCATGGCCGCGCTCGACACGCTGCTGGCGCTCACGTGCGCGGCGTTCCTCGCGCTCGACGGCACCGTGGACCTCGTGGGCCTGTGCATTTGCGCGCTCATCGTGCTGTACGCCGCGCAGAGCGTGTACCAGCCCACGGTGCAGGCGGCGGTTCCCTTCGTGGCGCCGCGCGAGGGCATCGTGCGCGCCACGGCCATCGTGAGCCAGATCAGCGCGCTGTCGGGTTTGGTGGGCCCCGTGATAGGCGGGCTCGTGTTCGGGCTGTTCGGCATCGAGCCGGTGGTGGCGGTGGCGGGAGCGGCCTTCGCCGTGTCGGCCGTGCTCATCGTGTGCGTGGTGCGCATCCCCTTCCAGCGCGCCGAGCGCAGCCAAGGCGTCCTGCGCATGGTGGCGGGCGACATCGCCGAGAGCTTCGCCTTCCTGCGCGGCGAGCGGCCGGTCATCCTCAAGACCATCCTGCTGGTGGCGGGCATCAACCTGACGCTGTCGGCGTTCATCATCATCGGCGCGCCGGTCACCGTGACGCAGATACTCGGGCTGCCGAACCAGTTCATGGGCTTCGCGGAAGGCGCGCTCGCGCTTGGCGGCCTGACCGGCGGCATCCTGGTTGGCGTGCTGGCGAAGCGCCTGACCTTGCGCCAAGCGCCCGTGTTCCTGTTCGTGGCGGCCGTTGCGCTCCTGCCCATCGCCGTGGTGCTGGGCGCTCCGTTGGACCCGCTCGTCGCCTACGGGGTGCTGGTGGCAAGCCTGTTCGTCTGCATGGCCTGCGCTACCATGTTCAGCATCCAGGGCATCTCGTTCATCCAGCTGGAAACGCCCGCGCACCTGGTGGGGAAGGTGATCGCGCTGGCCATGTCCTTGGCGAACTGCGCGCAGCCGGTGGGGCAGCTGGTGTACGGGGGGCTGTTCGACGCGCTTCGGGGCAACCTGGTGCCGGTGGCGCTGGGCACGGTCGCGGCCGCGCTCGTCATCGCGGCGCTCACGAGGCGCGTGCTCAAGCGCGGCTTGCCGGCGGAGGCGGGGGCGGCAAGCGGAGCTCCCGCCCCCGCGTCTGCCTTGGAGGCTCCCGAAGCGGGCGCCTAGGCCTGCTCGAGCGTGACGGCGGTACCGGACGCCGTCACCATGAGCATGTTGCCCTGGCCGAGCACCTCGTAGTCGATGTCCACGCCCACCACGGCGTGCGCGCCCAGGGCGGCGGCGCGCTGCTCCAGCTCGGCGAGCGCCTCGGAGCGCGCCTGCGTGAGCTCCTGCTCGTAGCCCTCGCTGCGACCGCCCACGATGTTGCGGATGCCCGCGCCGAAGTCGCGCAGGAAGTTGACGCCGGTGATGACTTCGCCGAACACGATGCCGTAGTAGCCGCTCACGCGGTAGCCGTCGACGGCGGGGGTGGTGGTGACGATCATGGTGCTTCCTTTCAGGTGGGTGAAACGAAGGGACGGGGTTATTGTCTCATTTCCCAGCAGGCTGCGACCCCCGGAGCGTGCGAGAACGAGAGAATCACCGCACGCTTCCCTTGCCTCACTCGCCGGCCAGCGCGAGCTTGGCCTTCACGATGCGCAAAACCGACTGGTCGATGCGTTCCTCGGAGAGGGAGCCCTCGCTCACGGCGTCGAGCACGCCCTGGTAGGCGGCGGCGAAGTCCTCCGGCATGAGCACGAGGTCCGCGCCGGCCTCGAGCGCCGCGACGCCCGCCTGGTTGGGGGTGCAGAAGTCGCCGACCGCGCCCATGGAGAGCGAGTCGGCGATGACGAGGCCTTGAAAGCCCAGCTCCCCGCGCAGGAGGTCGGTGACGGCCGCGGGGTTGAGCGAGGCGGGCACGTCGCTGCCGAACGCGTTCGGGGCGGTGAGGTGGCCCACCATGACCATCGGCACGCCGGCGTCGATGGCGGCCTTGAAGGGCGCGAGCTCCCAATCGCGCAGCTCGTCGAGCGTCTTCTCGCTGACGATGGCGCCCTCGTGGCTGTCTCCCATCACGCCGCCGATGCCGGGGAAGTGCTTGGCGCTGCAGAGCACGCCCGCCTCCGCAAAGCCCTCCACCTGCGCGGACACCATGCTGCCAACGATCGCGGGGTCGGTCCCGAACGAGCGCAGCGCCATGACGTCCGTGGAGGGGTCGCCGCAGACGTCGGAGTCGGGCGCGAAGTCGAGGTTGAAGCCGAGGTCGCTCAGGTAGCCGCCGATGCGCGCGGCAACGGCCTTGGCCTGCGCCGTGTCGCCCGCCGCGCCCACGTCGGCCATGTTCCCCTCGTTGGGGATGTCGAAGCCGGGGTTGCCGCCGATGCGGCTCACGGTGCCGCCCTCCTCGTCCACGCCGACGAACAGCGGCAGCCCGCACGCGCCCTGCGCGAAGGCCTGGGAGTTCGCGATCATTTCGCGCGTCTGGTCGGCTGAGAGCAGGTTCTTCTGGAAGTACACGAGGCCGCCCACAGGGTAGGCGGCGAGCGCCTGCTGCGTGGCAGATCCGGCCTGCGTGGCGGTGTCCACCCCGGTGATGGCCTCGGGCGTGACCACGAACAGCTGCGCGACCTTCTGCTCGAGCGTGAGGGAAGCCGCATTCTCGGCGGTGCGCTCGTCGAGCGTGGGGACGGCCGCGGGCTTGGGCGCGGACGGCGCGGGCGTGGGCGTGGGCGCAGGCTCGGCGGGCTGCGACTCGCGCTCGTCGCGCACGCCGCCGAACTCGCTCTCCGGCGACTCCGGCGCGTCGGTCGCCGCAGGCGCGGAGCACCCGGCGGCGCAGCAGAGCATCATCAAGGCGAGCGCCGCGGCGGCCGCCTTCTTCCGCATGGTTCCTCGTTCCATCAGGCTCATCACGCCCCTCCTTCGCAATCGGCGAGAGCGCGAACAAGTATAGGCGCGCGACGGGGCCCGCTCGCGCAGGCCCCGCAGCTTCACGTGAAAGTTGAGCGTCCGATCTCCGAGGCCCCGGCTCCTCCGTTGCGCCGGCCGCCGCCTAGCGCCGGTTGAACGGCACGATGGTGGCGGGGATGCCGCCGTCCATCACCACGCGCGGCTCGCCCTTGATGAGCGGGCGGAAGTAGTCCAGCGCCTCCGGCGCGATGCCCTGGTAGTCCGGCAGGATCCACTCGGCGGGGAAGCGCCGCACGAAGTTGGCGAACTCGGAGGCCGGCGCCGCGAAGAACTTCGCGTTGTAGAGCCCCTCCGCAGCCGCCGCCTCGTCGCGGCGCACGCCCACCACCTGGCCGGTGAACGCAGGGTCGGCGCTGCGCATGTGGGCGCTCAGCCCCAGCTCCCATGCCTCGGTGCGGTCGACGATGCTCTGCGCGAAGTTGCTGGAGCGCGCCGCGCGCGAGAGGTCCTGCACGATGCCGCGCGGCACGATGCCCGCGTCCACGATCATCTGCTTGATGGTGGCTGCGGCACCGCCCAGCACGGCGTGCGCGAACCCGTCGTCGGCCGCGTTGCCGGCGGAGAGGTACGCACCGTCCGCGTAGTGAGCGCCCTCGGACGTGACGATGTAGCACTTGCCCGTCTCGTCGAACTTTCGGCGCACCTCTGCCAGGAACGCCTCGCGGTCGAAGTCCACCTCCGGCAGCACGAGCAAATCCACGTCGCCGGTGACGCAGCAGCTCGCGGCGAGCCAGCCCGCGTCGCGGCCCATCACCTCGAGCACGAACACCTCGGGGCGCGTGTACGCGTCGTAATCCAGCCGCGTGGCGTGCGTGATCTCGCAGGCCACCTTCGCCGCGCTCGGAAAGCCGGGGCAGTGGTCCACCGGCACGAGGTCGTTGTCCACCGTCTTGGGGATGCCGATGAACCGCTTGCCCGGCGCGTTGTCGTGCGCCCATTCGGCCAGCGCGTCCACGGTGTCCATGGAGTCGTTGCCGCCGATGTAGAACATCGTCGTGATGTCGTGCGCGTCCATGACCTCAACAAGGCGATGGTAGTCGGCGTCGTTGCCGCGCTTGAGCTTGTAGCGGCACGTGCCGAGCGCCGACGACGGCGTCTGCTGCAAGAGCTCGATGTCGCGGCCGGTGAGGTCGGTGAGGTCGTAGAGCTTCCCGTCCAGCGTGCCCTCGATGCCGTAGAGGCCGCCGAACACGCGGTCGTACAGGGGGTTCAGCTGGTTGGCGCGCACGACACCGGCCAGGCTGGAGTTGATGACGGCGGTGGGCCCGCCGGATTGCGCGACGAGGCAGTTGGCCATGATGCGCTCCTGTTCTCTTCGGTAGTTGCCGAGTATCGCGCGACGAGGCCAGTTCGTCAACGCCTCGCAACCTTGGCCTCGCGAAAGGCCACGCGAAATCTGCAACGGACTTGATGACTGAACAATATTCATTGACGCTTGTTCAATAAAGCGGTACGATGGCGGGGAGGCGAGCGAAAGGAGGGGCGCGTATGGTGCGCATCGTGAAGGCACCGGACGACCGCAGGCGCGAGATTCTCGACACGGCCATGGACCTGTTCGCGGAGAAGGGGCTCGAGGGCGTGTCCATGCGGGACATCGCCCGGCGCATGGGCACTGCGCCGGGGCTCGTGTACCACTACTTCGACTCGAAGCGGAAGCTGCTCGACGAGGCCATGGAGCGGTACGTGGAGGAGTGCACCGAAGGGCTCGTGAACCTCTTGCGCTCCACCGACCTGGGATTCCGCGAGAAGGTGGACGCGCTCTACGACGACATCGGCGACGAGCGGCTCCAACGCCACAGCGATTTCTTCCACCGGCAGGGCAACGAGGGCTTCCATCGCCAGCTGTCCCTGCGGCTGTGCGAGCACGTGCAACCGCACATGGCGGCGGCTCTCGAGCAGGCGCGCCGCAGCGAGGGCCTCATCGTGCGCGACCCCGAGACGCTGGCGAGCTTCCTTCTGCACGGCCACATCGGCATCCTCTCCGCGCACGGGGACGCGGACGCGCAGACGGTCGCCCGCCTGCGGGAGTACGCGCACGTGCTGATCGACTCGCAGACGGAGCGCCCGGAAGCCTGAAAACCGTACGAATGTTTCAGGTGAACATCGGGGCCGTCGCCCGTGCGACGCAACCCGATCAAGCCCGGTGCAGAGCCGGGCTTCTTTCGACACTGGGATTGAATTTTGTTCAATGAAAGGATGGGGCGCCATGGACCAGCTCAAAGAGAAGTCGCGGAAGGCCTTCGACGCGCAGGCGGCAGACTACGACCGCACCGAAAAGGGAGCCCATGCGCGCCGGCTCTACCCGCATGTGCTCGCGGCGCTCGATGGCGTGCGGGAAGGCGAGCTGCTCGACGTGGGGTGCGGCACGGGCGCGCTCGCGCGGCTCGTGCTGGAGCAGGGGCCGAAGCGCCGGGTGACCGGTGTCGACCTCGCGCCCGGCATGGTGGCGCATGCTCGCGCGAGCTTGGCCGCTTTCGGCGATCGCGCGCGCATCGCGGAAGCCGACAGCGAGCGGCTGCCGTTCCACGAGGAGTCGTTCGACGCAGCGTACTGCAACGACTCATTCCACCACTACCCGGATCCCGGGAAGGCGGTGTTCGAGATCTGGCGGGTGATGCGCCCCGGGGGCCTGCTCGTGGTGGGCGACTGCACCCTGCCCGCGCCGGTGCGGGCCGTCATGAACGCATCGCTGCGCTTCTCGTCCGAGGGCGACGTGCACATCTACTCGAAGGGCGAGTACGAGCGCATCCTCGGGCGGTGGTTCTCCTCCGTGGCGTGGCGGCGCGTCGAAGGCTCGGCGTGTCTCGTGGAGGCGCGCAAGTAGAGCCGCTTCTTCGGCGTCCGCGTCATTCCACGCCTCGCAGCTCGGCTCAGGGGGTGATGGGTCATGGCGGGTCCTTTCGCTGGCACGGAGCGGGGACGGCGGGGACGTTGTGGGGGATGGCGAAGGCGCCGGGACGCCGTTCGAGCGCGCGACCGCGGAAGAACAGCACGAGCGCGTCGACGACGTCCGCGAAGAAGAACGTCTGCAGGACGATGTGCGCCGCGCATTCGCCGGTTGAGATGCGCCTGCTTCCGCGCCATTCTGCCGGCTTCCGCCCGCCGAATTCCACGAGAAACAGATAGCCGCAGGTGGCCTTTTCCGCACCTTGCTCACGGGGTGCGGAGGGAGGTTTGTTCTGTTGCCGCAGGTCGCCTTTCATAGAGCTTACCGGGATGCTCGTATAAAACCCCAGATGGCAAAACATACCATATCTAGTTGGTTCACCTCTTTGGAACTTCAACATATGGGTGACAGAAGTTGACGAGGAGGCGCGACGCTGGTAGGGTGTGGGCTACCGATTCCCGACCGATCGCAAACCCCATCTGCGCCTGCCGGCGCCATGCTGCACGCGGTCGACCAATCGTAGAAGCAACGCGGAAGCAAGCGAAAAAGGAGCGACCATGTACGAGGTTCAGAAGCGCGACGGCAAGATCGCGGAATTCGACATCGCCAAGATTTCAAGCGCCATCGCCAAGGCGTTCGACGCCTTGGGCAAGCAGTACCATCCGTCGACCATCGACCTCCTGGCCCTCAACGTGACCGCCCATTTCGAACCGAAGATCAGGGACGGCATCGTCAGCGTAGAGGACGTGCAGGACAGCGTGGAGGAGGTGCTCTCCACAGCCGGCTACGCCGATGTGGCGAAGTCCTACATCCTGTACCGCAAGCAGCGCGAGAAGGTGCGCAACGCTAACGCGACGCTGCTGGACTACAAGGACCTTGTGGACCAGTACGTCAAAGTGGAGGACTGGCGCGTGAAGGAGAACTCCACGGTCACGTACTCCGTGGGCGGCCTCATCCTGTCGAACTCCGGCGCCATCACGGCGAACTACTGGCTCTCCGAGATCTACGACGACGAGGTGGCGAAGGCGCACCGCGACGCCGACATCCACCTGCACGATCTGTCCATGCTCACGGGCTACTGCGCGGGCTGGTCGCTCAAGCAGCTCATCCAGGAGGGGCTCGGCGGCGTGCCCGGCAAGATCACGTCGAAGCCGGCGAGCCACCTGTCGAGCCTCTGCAACCAGATGGTGAACTTCCTCGGCATCATGCAGAACGAGTGGGCCGGCGCGCAGGCGTTCAGCAGTTTCGACACCTACCTCGCGCCGTTCGTGAAGGCGGACGGCCTGTCCTACGAGGAGACGAAGCAGTGCGTCGAGTCGTTCGTGTTCGGCGTGAACACGCCGTCGCGCTGGGGCACGCAGGCGCCGTTCAGCAACATCACGCTCGACTGGGTGTGCCCGGCCGACCTGCGCGACCAGCCGGCCATCGTGGGCGGACGCGAGCAGGGCTTCACCTACGGCGACTGCCAGGCCGAGATGGACATGGTGAACAAGGCGTTTATCGAGATCATGATCGAGGGCGATGCGAACGGCCGCGGCTTCCAGTACCCCATCCCCACCTATTCCATCACGCGCGACTTCGACTGGAGCGAGACGGAGAACAACCGCTTGCTGTTCGAGATGACCAGCAAGTACGGTACCCCCTACTTCTCCAACTACATCAACTCCGACATGGAGCCCTCCGACGTGCGCTCCATGTGCTGCCGCCTGCGCCTCGACCTGCGCGAGCTGCGCAAGAAGTCGGGCGGGTTCTTCGGAAGCGGCGAGTCCACGGGCTCCATCGGCGTCGTGACCATCAACATGCCGCGCATCGCCTACCAGGCGGTGGACGAGGCCGACTTCTACCGACGCCTCGACCACCTCATGGACGTGTCCGCGCGCTCGCTCCACACGAAGCGCGAGGTCATCACGAAGCTGCTCGACGCGGGCCTCTACCCGTACACGAAGCGCTACCTGGGCACGTTCGAGAACCACTTCTCCACGATCGGTCTCGTGGGCATGAACGAGGCGTGCCTGAACGCCAGCTGGCTGCGCGCCGATATGACGCAGGAGGCGGCGCAGGCGTTCACGAAGGACGTGCTCAACCACATGCGCGCCCGCCTGGCCGACTACCAGGAGGAGTACGGCGACCTGTACAACCTCGAGGCCACGCCGGCCGAGAGCACCACGTACCGCTTCGCCAAGCACGACAAGGAGCAGTTCCCGGACATCATCTCGGCCAACGACCAGGGCAAGCCGTACTACACGAACTCCTCGCATTTGCCGGTGGGCTTCACCGACGACATCTTCAGCGCGCTCGACGTGCAGGACGAGCTGCAGACGCTCTACACGTCCGGCACCGTGTTCCATGCGTTCTTGGGCGAGAAGCTGCCCGACTGGAAGGCGGCCGCCACGCTCGTGCGCAAGATCGCCGAGAACTACAAGCTGCCGTATTACACCATGTCGCCCACGTACTCCGTGTGCAAGAACCACGGCTACATCGCCGGCGAGGTGTACGAGTGCCCGTGCTGCCACGAGGAGACCGAGGTGTACTCGCGCATCACCGGCTACTATCGCCCGGTGAAGAACTGGAACGACGGCAAGTCTCAGGAGTTCGCCGACCGCGTGGAGTACGACCTGGGGCATTCGCATCTGACGCGCGAAGGCGCCGTGGCCGTGACGGCGGCAGCCGAGACCGCCGGCCAGGCCGGCTCGCACGTGACGGTTTCGGGCATCGAAGAGCCGGCGACCGCGCCCGAGCACAGTGCGCTGCCTGCTGGTTTGTACCTGGTAGCAACGCGCACGTGCCCGAACTGCAAGTTCGCGGCGGCCGAGATGGATGCCGCCGGCATCGCCTACGAGGAGCTGTTGGCCGAGGAGAACGTGGAGCTGGCGCAGCGCTATCGCATCATGCAGGCGCCGACGCTGCTCGAGGTGGGTGCGGACGGTACCGTGGAGGTGACGGCCGGCGCGGCGGCGGTGTTCCAGAAGGTCAACGCGATGCGCGCCCAAGTGGTGGCGTAAGGCGCCGAGCAAGCAAGCAGGTTGAGGGCCGGGTCGATGCGATCCGGCCCTTTTTGATGGAGGGAGAAGTTCGCTACACCGTGTGTAGCGAATTCGGAACACGCTGAGTTCCGAATTGTGCGCACAGCGTGCGCACAATTCTCAAACTCGAGGAGAGGGTTCTTTGCATGTTGTGTACCGAATTCGGCACTCAGCGAGGGCTGAATTCTAAATGAACAAAATTAACGTACAAACGTTCCTTTTATGTGGTAGAATAGCTTCAGAAACGAGCCAGTGCAAGCGCATCCCGAATCCGCTCGTCGTCGGGATGCCCATAGATGGCGGTGGGTTCCGCGCCGCCCGTACCACGCTTGCAAGATCCTCGAAGCCAACGGAATGCCCTTCGCGCCGCCGCGCTTGCGCGCGCATGCGCGGCGGCGCGCCGGAAGGGGACGAGAGGAGCGAGGCATGGACGATCCGATGGCGAGGAAAGACGCGGCAGTGTACGACTCGGTGCGCGGCACGCTCGAGGCGGCGCGGAAGAAGGCCGCGGTTGCCGTGAACGATGCTATGGTGGAGGCGTACTGGGAGATCGGCCGTCAGATCGTGGAGGCGCAGGGCGACCGTGCCGAGTACGGCAAGCATCTCATGGAGTACCTGTCCGAACGTCTGACGAAGGAGTTCGGACGGGCGTACACCAAGCGGAACCTTCACTACATGCGGCAGTTTTACTTGGCGTTTCCAATTGTGAACACACTGTGTTCACAATTGAGCTGGTCTCACTACCGCCTGCTCATGCGCGTGGAGGACGAGAGGAAGCGCCTGTTCTACATGCGCGAAGCGGTCGATCAGCGCTGGACGGTGCGCCAGCTCGATCGCGAGATCCACTCCTTCTATTACGAACGCCTCTTGGCGACGCGCGAGGAGGGGCGCGAGTCCGTCCGGCAGGAGGTCAAAGTGCTCGAGCCGCCCACCAAGGCTGACGGCCTGCTCAAGGACCCCTACGTGCTCGATTTCCTCGACATGGGCGGCCGCACCGACTACCGCGAGGACGATTTGGAGCAGGCGCTCATGGACCGGCTGCAGGAGTTCCTCCTAGAGCTCGGCAGGGGCTTCGCATTCGTCGCGCGCCAGCAGCGCATCGCCGCGGAGACGGAGAGCTACTACGTCGACCTCGTGTTCTACCACTGCATCCTGAAATGCTACGTCCTCATAGACCTCAAGACGGGCAAGATCACGCCGCAGGATGTCGGTCAGATGGACTTCTACGTGCGCCTGTACGACGACCGCTGCACGCAACCGGACGACAACCCCACTATCGGCATCATCCTCTGCGCGACGAAGGACGCAACCGTGGCACGCTACTCGGCCCTCGCCGATGACAAAGGCCTGTTCGCGTCGCGCTACACGCTGTGCCTCCCCACCGAGGAGGAGCTAGCGCGTGCCCTCGAGCCCACAAGCGCGTTGTTCCTCGAGTAGGGTGCGGGAGACGGTATGAACGGCCTGCTCCTGCGCCCGGCGCCTTCGCTTCGGCTGTCTAGTTGCCGGTTATTTCGGTGAAGGTAAAGCTGGTCGGGTTGCCCAGGTCGGGGGCTTCTATGAGATACGACTTGGTTTGGGTCGAGCCGTCGGCGAACGTGGCCGTCGCGCTGAGTACCGAGCCTGTCAGCTCGCGTGCGGCCCCTTCTTCGACGGCGGCATCCAGTTGTGCGGAAGCCTCGTATGAGTGACCCTCGGCCATCAGGCGGCGATACGCTTCGAGGCCCGATTCCGAAAGGGGGAACCCAACATATATTTCAACGATGCGCGTGTTGTCGATCGATTCTTGGTGGCTGAAGTCGAACGTGGCGGTCTTAGGATAATGGTATACATGGACGCCCTCCGCTCGCTGCTCCTGCGTGACGGTTGTGTCGATGATCTCGAAATAGCTGCGTTCTCCCTCGATCTCGTAGGTTATGGTCTCGATGTTGTTTCCGGTGCAGCGTATGTTGAAATGATACTTGTACCCGGCCCATTCGTAGCTCCAGAACGAGTCGTCGGCAGGGTTGTACCACGGCCCGCTGTAGCCTCCGCCGCCTTTGAATTGGCTCGTATCGAGCTCCAATGAGTTCTCTTTCGCTACGGGTTCTTTTGCAGCGTTCTCGTCCGGCGACGGGGGCTCTGCCATGAGGTCGTTGACGATGCCGAACCCGCCCGGCGAGTTGAGGGCGAGCGCGGTCGTGCCCGCACCGAGCAGCAAGGCAGCGCAGGCGGCTATGACGAGGATCCTGGTCCGATGATGCCTGAAAAACACAGACGGGCGGCTGGGGCCCTTTCCCGTTGCTGCGGTGCTCGCACCGCCACGACGCGCGCGGGCTTCCTTGAGGACGGCTTCTCTCAACTGCTCGGGAGCACGCAAATCGCTCATCATGGCTTGGTAGTCGTCGAGGGTGGGAGGTTGAGGACGGTTATGCTGTTCGGCCATGGTCCGGCTCCTTTCTCGACACGGTGCTGCCAGCTTGCTCAAGCTGCTCGTCCAGCAACGTTGTCCGAAGGCGCTCGCGCGCCCGGTGGAGGCGGGTGCGGACGGTGCTCGGCTTGCAGCCTGCAATGCGGGCGATCTCCTCGGTCGAATAGCCTTCTGCGTAGTGCAGGTGAACGGTGGTGCGCAGGTCGGGCGGCAACGCGCCGACAACTTCCCAGATATCCGCCCGGAAGGCATCGGGCGCGGGAATGTCGATGAGCTCCTGCTCCAACCCGCCGGTGCGGCGGTTCCAGCTCAGCCGCGCGATATCGTGGCAGCGGTTGATGGTGACGCGCAGCAGCCACGCCTTCAGGTGTTCGTCGCTCTCGAAGGCGGCCGTGTGCTCCAGCAGGCGCATGAACACGTCTTGGTACACGTCGTCGGCGTCGCTCGGCGAACCCGTCTGCGCGAGCGCCACTCGATACACCGTGTCGCCCCACGCATCCATGGCGCGTTTCAGGAACGCGTCCGAACGAAGCGGGCAAGGGTTGTCGGCCGCATCGGTACGGCCCGTTTTGCGCTTAAACGGAATGTGCATGCATTCACCTCTCTGCAGACAATACGGGAGAGGCGTCCCGATTGTTCCGAAGAAAGGCAAAAATTCGTCGCGTGCGCTCTTCTACACGCCGCGCAGCTGGGTGTTGGGGATGGCTTTGCGCAGTTCGGGAAGGAGGGCCTCGAGGTCGTCGGGGTTCCAGGCGTGCAGGGCGCCGGGGCCGGCAAGTACGGTGTCGGCGTCGACGAAGCTCTGCAGGTGCCAGGCATGGGCGCCGGCGATCCAGCGGGAGAGCGCCACAAGGTCGGCCGCCCCGTGCAGCTCGCGCGTGACGGTGGTGCGGAACTCGTAGGGCACCGCGTCGGCGAGCAGGTAATCGACCGATGCGGCGACGGGCGCCGGGTCGAAGCCGGGTACGCCGACGGTTTCCGCGTAGCGCTCGGGCGCGTTCTTCACGTCCAGCGCCACATAGTCCACGAGCCCGCTTTCGACGAGCTCGCGCAGCCGGTCGGGAAAGCTGCCGTTCGTGTCCAGCTTCACCGCGAAGCCCGCGCCTTTGATGCGGGCGCAGAAATCGGCCAGCTCGGGCTGGAGCAGCGGCTCGCCGCCGGTGATGCACACGCCGTCGAGCAGGCCGTGCCGCTTGTCTAGGAACGCGAAGAACTCCTCGACCGGCGTATCGCCGGTTGCATCGCCCGCGCCCAGCACGAGCGCGGCGTTGTGGCAGAAGGGGCAGCGGAAGTTGCATCCCGGGAGGAAAACGGTGGCCGCAGTGTGCTCGGGGAAGTCCAACAATGTCAGCTTCTGCAATCCGGCTATTCTCATGGGTCGGCTCCTTGGACAAGAGAACGGGAGCCCGAACACCGTTCGGGCTCCCGACATCATAGGACGCACGGCCGCATTCCGCAAACGCGGCCCGGTTGGACGCGCCGTCTAACCGGTCACTTCCTCGAGCGTGTAGAGGACGGGACGGTTCGGCTCGGCAGCACCATCGGTGGAGAAGCGGTCTGCAAGGTACGCGGAGTACGCCTGTTCGAAGTCGTCCACGGGGACAAGCCGGTAGGTTTTGGTTGCGGTTGTTCCGTCGTTGAACGTGGCGGTGATGGCGATCTTGGCCTGCGAGATTATCTCGGCATCATGCTGGCCGAGTACAAGCTCGAATTTGTCAGACGCCTCGTTCCATGCGGCGATTTCCTCTTCGGTCATGTTGTCGCGCGGAACCCGAGGCTGGGCGGTGCTGGCTTGGAGCTCGTCCCACGCCTGCCTGTCGCTGCCCTCGAGCACGTAGCTCAGGCAGATTTCATGGTGTACGCGATCGATGGCGCTCATGTCCTGGTCGTGGTAATCGACGGTGAACGTACTGTCTTGGTCTGCGGTTGCCACGGCGCTTCCCACCTCGGGTTCGCCGTTCGATTCAAGGTACTCGCTCGTCAGCTGCCAGTTGTTGAAGGAGACCCCTTCGCCCTGAAGCTCGTAGGTAATGGAGGCGATGTTCTCGCCCGAGCAGGTGAGGTTCAGGTTGTAGGCGCGCGATGCCACGATAGGGCCCGGATACGAACCAGTTTCGGCATCGAAGAGGGGTCCGGTCGACGCGCGCATGAGCATGAAATCCTGGGAGCTCAACGTAACCGGCCCGTTCGCCGGCGTCCCGCCCTCGTCGGCGAAGGCGGCCAGCTGGAACGAGTTGGCGACTGCCGGGACGTCGTCGTTCCCAACCAGGCCGGGCAGTCCCAGCGCGATGGCCGTGCCGCCCAGGCCCAGGGCTAGCACGGTGCAGGCGGCTAGGGCGAAGCCCTTCATGCGGCTGCGCTTCACGGAGAACACGGGAGTTGCAGGCGCCTCGCGTGTCGGAGTGGGAGCGCTCGGCTGCGGCGTGCGGGTTGCGTTGGCCGCACGGGCGCTGCAGCTTGCCGCTGCGGCTGATTCGACCTTATCGGCAGCCAGCCGGGCGCGGGCCTGTTCGAGCACCTGGTCGGGCAGGTGGGCAGGCACATGGGTGTCGTGCATCATGGACTGGTAGCGGTCCAAGGGGTCGGTACTCATAGGGTGCCTCCTTTCAAGGGGAGGATGGAGTGGTCAGTCGGGGGGGGGGCTATTCGGCGGTCAGCGCTGCGGCGTTGGGCGGCCGCGGCAGGGTGGGCGTGCCGCTGGTCGCGGACGCGTTTCCGCTGTTCGGGAGCGTTGCGGGCGCGCCTTCGGCAGCGTCGGCCTCCATCAGCTCCCTGATGCGCGCCCGGGCGCGGAACAGCCAGGTGCGTGCCGTCGCGGGCCGGCAATCCAGTGCGCTCGCTATCTCCTCGGTCGAGTAGCCCTCCACGTAGTGCAGGTGCACGGCCGTGCGCTGCTGCTCGGGCAGCTGGCCCACGGCGTCCCAGACGGCGGCGTCCTCGTCGTCGCGCGCGGGGGAGTCGGGCGCGTCCCATTCGGGGTCGAGCGCGACTGTGCGGCGCTTCCAGCCCGACCGTGCCAGGTCGCGGCACCGGTTCACGGTCACGCGCAGCAGCCATGCCTTCAGATGCTCAGGGCTCTCGAAAGCCGTGCCGCTGTCCAGCAGCCGCAGGAACACGTCTTGGTACACGTCCTCCGCGTCGGCGCGCGATCTGGTCTGGCCGAGCGCCAGCCGGTATACCGCATCGCCCCAATCGGCCATGGCCTGCCTGAGGAACGCCTCGGGATGCGGGTTCGCCCCGCTTTGCCGCAGCGCCGCGGGCTCTCGCAACGCCCCGTCTTCCGCTCGTTCATGGTTCGGCATGGTTTCACCTCCTTGAAGAAGCATACGATCAAGAAGGAGGGAATGTTTCAGAGAAAGGAAAAGCCGCACTAAAAAGAACGCCGCACCCCATAACGGGGAGCGGCGTTCGCGAGAAGGGGAGGGGCGAGGCCCCTCCCCATTGAGAACGGCCGGTGCCTATCCGAGTGCTCCGATGCGGAAGGCCAGCACGCCGGGCATGTCTTCGTGGCCGTAGTACACGAACGAGAATCCGGGGTTGGCCAGCATCTCATCGCTGATCACATACAGCACCGATACCTCGCGCGTCTCGCCAGGTTCCATCATCTGGAAGTAGTAGTGCGATTCCCAGGCGGGTCCATCGTGGCCGCTGCGCCAGATCGCCTCGGAGAGCATGTCTCTCCCGGAAGTGTACCGATTGCCGCCGTCCGGCTGGAGCGTGACGAAGAACCCTTGGGTCAGGAACACGTCGGCCTGCTCGCTGGAGTTGTTCGTCACCGTCTTTGTGATCAGCACGTACGAGAAGCCGGGCGACAGCGTTCCGTCGGCCGCGATGGAGAACTTCCCACGCACATCGATGCTGCCGGTCTCCTCGTCGCGCCGGCCGCCGCTGCCTTCGTAGTACAGGATGAGGTCCTCCACCGCCACGCCCTCGGGCAACCCGTCCAGGCGTTCGACGCGCTCGAACGTGGTCGTGGTGTCTGCCTCGTGGTACGGCTGCATGGACGCGAGGTCGGCGACGTTGCCCTTCTCGATGGTCGGGCCCGGCGGCACGTTGGACTTGCTGTTGGATGCATCGCCATCGGGCGAGGTCTCGGGCGGCAGTTCGAGCTCTCGCGGCTGCGTGAGCGGTTCGGTGAGGAAGGGGTACGACGCCTCGCCGCAGGGGAACGGCTCGTCCGTCTCGCTCGCGACCGTGCCGTACAGCGTGTGGATGGAGGCGATGCCCTGGTTGTAGGCCTCCCAGAACTCGTCCGTGGTCTTCTTCGCCTCGGTGGTGATCTGGGGCACCAGCTCCAGCACGTGGTTCACCCCGTCGGCGGTCTCGATGATGTTGGCTTTGAAATCGGCGGCGTGCAGGTCTACCACCTGCGTGGCCGTGCGGCCGTCCGTGAACGTGACGGTGATGGTGAGCTGTGCGCCGTCGAGCGTGTCGAGGGCGGCGTTCATGCTGGCCAGCCCGTCAAGCTCCCCGCGATCGTTCTCAACGGCATCGAACGGCTCGTTCGTCCACAGCCCGAAGCGGTACTCGCTTGCGCTCGCTTCGGGCGCGTCCATGGCGGAGGTGTCGACCGTGGACCCGAGCCGCTGGTAAAGGTTGGACTTGCCCGTTCTGCTGGGGTCATTGCGGTCTTTCCCCACGTTTTCGTCGCCGGGTTCGATGGTGCCGTAATACAGAACGCCGGCCACGTAGTCGTACTTTCCCAGCAGCTCTCCCTGCCCGATCTTATAGGGTTTCCAACTGTTGACTTCCTTTACAAACTCCGGGTCGTTCTCGCGCGACCATACCTTGCTCGTCACCCGGTACAGCTCGCCGCGCGACACGTTCGCCTGGACGCGGGCGATGTTGTCGCCCTCCACGCTGAACACGCAGCCGGTGTAGAAGCCCTCGTTGGCGTACTCGTCGCCTTCGGGCGGGATCATGCGCTGCGTCTCCGTCTCGCAGTTAAAGACGATGGTGCCGTTCGAGCCGGTGGGGAACAGGGTGTCGTCAACCGCGCCGTAGGCCTTCACGGCGAACGCGGTGGGGGATATCCCCGCAGGCAGGGAACCGCTTCCCTGCGGCCACGCGAGCGAGATGCCCACGACCGCCGCGAGTGCGGCCAGGCAGGCGGCCAGGGCGAGCCTGCGGATCGCGGGCCGTTTGGCGCGCGGACGAGCGCTGGGCTTGCGGGCGGATCCGCTGTGCGAAGATGCGCCCGGGCCCGCGCACGGCCGCGCCTCGTTGCAAGCTGCGCCGCTGCCTGCGGGCACCTTCCCGGTTGCGCCTGCGGCCCGTCGTTCGGCCGCCGCCTTCTTCAGCACTTCGTCACGCAGGCGGTCGGAGGTTCTCACCTCCTGCATCTTCGCAGCATAATCGTTGAAGGGGTCCTGGCTCATGGTCGGCCTCCTTTCCGGAAGACGGGGAATCGGTGGTTGCGGGGCGCGCGGGCCGGGTGCTTGCGAACGTGCTGCGGGCGGGGCGCGAAAAAGCGGAGCCGTCGTCCGCGAGCGATGCGCCTGCAGGTTGGCAGGGCGCAGGGCGGCCTGCGAGGTCCGCGGTCTCGAGGGCGGCCTTCAGGTGCTTGCGGGCGCGGTGAAGGCGCGTGCGCGCCGTGGAGGGGCGGCATCCCACGAGGGCGGCCGCCTCGTCGGTGGAATAGCCCTCCACGTAGTGCAGGTGCACCACGGCGCGCAGGTCGGGCGGGAGGGCGCCGATGGCGTTCCAGATGTCGGATTCCAGCAGGTCGGGAGCCTCGACGGCCAGGGCCGCATGGCGTTCTGCAAGCGGCTCGTTGCGGCGTTTCCATCCCGAGCGCCCGATGTCGCGGCAACGGTTGATGGTCACGCGCAGCAGCCACGCCTTCAGGTGCTCGTCGTCGTTGAACGCCGTGCGGTCCTTGAGCAGGCGGACGAACACGTCTTGGAACACGTCCTCGGCATCGGAGGCGTCGCGCAGCTGGCTCAGCGCCAGCCGCAGCACCGTGTCGCCCCAGCGGTGCATGGCATCCTCGAGGAACGCATCGGGGCGCAGGCCGTCGGCGTCCGCCGAGTCGTGGCTGCAGGGGATATGTTCGGGCATGGGTTTCACCTCCTCGACCATAACACGAACGAAGCGCCGCGATTGTTCGCGGTGGGGAAAATCGTGTCGGCGCACCCTCCGCGGGCAGACGCCGATCGTGCAGATGCGGTCGCGACCGCCCGGCGGCAGCGGGGGCACCCTCGGCGAGAACAACCGTCGCCCGTCGGCCGAGGGCGCCCTCTCGAACGCCCTCCGTTTTCTTCTCGTGCACGCTTCGTTCCCTGCGGTGACAGCTCGCGCCGATTGTGGGACAATGGGGCGTGAAATATTACTCTTCGCATGTGAGGTATGAGCGCCATGTCTGCCCAGTTCAACATCAAAGCGGCCGACCCCGCCGCCGTCTCGCGCATCGAGCGCGGGCTGGGGCTTCCGCGTTTCGTGGCCGCGACGCTCGTCGCGCGCGGCATCTCCGAGCCTTCCGAGGTCCGCGCCTTCCTGGAGCCCTCGCTCGACCGCGACTGGCTCGATCCCTACACCATACCCGGCCTGTCCGAGGTGGCGGACGCGTTGGAGCAGGTCATGCGCGCCGACGGCCGCATCCTCGTGTTCGGCGACTTCGACCTCGACGGCATCTCGGCCACGTCCGTGCTCACGCGCGGCCTGCGTGCGCTCGGCGCCCACGCCGACCCGTTCATCCCGCGGCGCTTCGAGGAGGGCTACGGCCTGACCGAGGCCGCCTTCGCGCGCGCCCGCACGCTCAACCCCGACTTCATCGTCACGGTGGACTGCGGCATCGCCTGCAAGGCGGAGGCGGCCGCCATCGTGGCCGCCGGCGTGGGCCTGGCCGTCACCGACCACCACGAGCCGGTCGACCTCGTGCCCGAGGACGTGCCCGTGGCCGACCCGAAGTGCGACGAGAACTGCGAGAGCGCCATCCTGGCCGGCGTGGGCGTGGCCTTGAAGCTCGTGCAGGTGCTGGGCGGCCGCTTCGGCTACCCACACCTGTGGCGAAGCTACACCGACCTGGCCACGCTCGGCACGGTGGCCGACCTCATGCCCATGCGCGGCGAGAACCGCGCGCTCGTGTCCGACGGCATCCGCCGCATGAACAGCGCCCCGCGCCCCTGCATCGCGGCGCTGCTGGGCTCGAGCGGCGCGGCCGACAAGCCCGTCTCCGCCACGAACCTCAGCTTCTCGCTCATTCCGCGCCTCAACGCCGCCGGACGCATGGGCGACGCGCAGCTGGCGCTCGACCTGCTCATGACCGACGACTTCGACGCCGCCTGCCGTCTGGCGGCCGAGCTCGAGGCCGTGAACGACCAGCGCCGCACCATCGAGGCCGAGCTCTCCGAGATAGCGAAGGCCCAGGCTGCCGACGTCTACCGTGGCCAGCGCGCGCTCGTGGTGTCGGGGGACGGCTGGCACGAGGGCGTGAAGGGCATCGTGGCCAGCCGCCTGGTGAACACCTACGGCGTGCCCAGCCTGCTGTTCACCATAACCGGCGACGAGGCGCGCGGCTCGGGCCGCAGCGTGGGCCAGGTGAACCTGTTCAAGGCCGTGGAGGCCGCATCCGACCTGGTCACGCGTTTTGGCGGGCATGAGGCCGCCGTGGGCGTCACCCTGCCCACGGCCAACCTGCCGGAGTTCGAGCGCCGCCTGTGCGCCTACATGGACGAGCTGCCCGAGGGCGCGTTCCACCCGCTCATCGAGATCGACGCCTGCGTCGCGCTCGGCGAGCTCACGCTGGAGAACGTGGAGAAGCTGGACACGCTCGCCCCCTTCGGCCAGGAGAACCCCGTGCCGTGCTTCCTCGCGCGCGACGTCACCCTCGCGAACTGCCGCGCGGTGGGCGCGGAGAAGAACCACTTCTCGTGCGCGCTTTCCGACGGACGCAACACGGTGGCCGGCATCATGTTCCACTGCACGGACATCGAGGCGCTCATGCACACCGACAGCGTGGTCAACGCCGCGTTCGAGGTGCAGATAGACGAATGGCGCGGCCGCCGCTCGGTGAAGGCCATGCTGCAGTCGCTCGCCCCCGCGCGCACATGCTGCGCGCTCGAGGCGTGCCTCGACCCGGTGGAGCGCTCGTTCGTGGCCGACCTGTACGCCACGAGCGATGCGGAGCTCTGCGCCGACGTGGCCCACAACCCCGAGGACATCGAGGCCTACGAGGCGGCCCGCGCCGCGCGGCGCGCCGAGTGGGAGCGCCGTGCGCACGAGGACCCGGCGGGCCTCGAGGCCGACATCGTGCGGGCCATCATCGGGGACGGCTCGCTCCATGCGTCGCAGCGCACCGTGCTCGACTGCCTGGACGCGGGCCGCTCGGTGCTGGCCGTCATGGCCACGGGGCGCGGCAAGTCGCTCCTGTTCCAGGTGCATGCGGCCGAGCGCGCCCTGCGCGAGGGCACGGCCAGCCTGTTCGTGTACCCGCTGCGCGCGCTGATCGCCGACCAGGCGTTCCACCTGAACGAGGCGCTGGAGCCCTTCGGCATCGCCGTGGCGGTGCTCACGGGCGAGAGCACGCCCGAGGAGCGCCGCCAGACGTTCGCGGGGCTTGCGGACGGCTCGGTGGACATCGTGCTCACCACGCCCGAGTTCCTGGGCTACCACGCCGGGGAGTTCGCGCGCCCGGGCCGCGTGGGCTTCGTGGTGGTGGACGAGGCGCACCACATCGGCCTGGCCCGCGCGGGACAGCGCCCCGCCTATGCCGCCATCGGGCAGGCCGTGGAGCAGCTGGCCGCCGGCGTCCGCACGGCGGGCCGCCCCGCGCCCACGGTGCTCGCGCTCACCGCCACGGCCGACGACGGCATAGCCGACGCCATCCGAGGCGCCCTGCCGCTCGACGAGCTCGTGCTCGACGAGACGGAACGCGCGAACCTGGGCGTGGACGACCGGCGCAACCTGAAGAACCGCGACGACTACCTGGCGAACCTCGTGGCCGGCGGCGAGAAGACGGTCGTGTACGTGAACTCGCGCGAGCAGTCGGTGGCCGTGGCGCGCACTCTGCGCAAGCGCGTGCCGCAGATGGCGCCGCTCATCGGCTTCTACAACGCGGGCCTCACGCGTGCCGAGCGCGCACGGGTGGAGCAGCTGTTCCGCACCGATGCGCTCAAGGTGCTCGTGGCCACGTCCGCCTTCGGCGAGGGCGTGAACATACCAAACATTCGGCACGTGGTGCTGTACCACCTGCCGTACAACGAGGTGGAGTTCAACCAGATGAGCGGCCGTGCCGGCCGCGACGGCGCCGCCGCGCAGGTGCACCTGCTGTTCGGTCGCGGCGATGCGTGCGTGAACGAGCAGGTGCTGCGCGACATGACGCCCGACCACGACTGCCTGGCCCAGGTGTACCGCCGCCTGCGCGCGCTGCAGCGCGATCACGGCGACGGGTTCTTCACGCTGGGCAACGTGGATTTGGCCAAGCTCGCCAGCGAGGGCGGGCACGCCGTGAGCTCCCAGTCGGCGGCATGCGGCGTGGCCGTGTTCCGCGAGCTGGGGCTCATCGAAACGCACACGGCCTACGCGTCGGGCGAGATCACCCGCTCCATCCGTGTGGTGGACACCGCCAGCAAGGTGGAGCTCACCGACAGCGTGCGCTACCGCGAGGGCTTGGGCGAGCGCGCTATATTCAGCGCGTTCCGCGACTGGGCGATGGGCACCGACGCAGCCAGCCTGCACGTGCGTGTCTCGCGCCCCATCCTGCCGGGCTCCGCGCCGCGTGGAACGCGCTAGGACGAGGAAAGGAGGCGCACCGTTATGGGCAAAGCCGATCACAAGCGCGAAGAGCTGCTGGGGGAGCCGCTCGAACAGGCGTCGCATAAGCAGACGGTCGAGGACGACCTCTTGGGCCGCCCCCACGTGGCCCAGAAGGCGTTCGCCTCCGAAGGGCGCGCCGACGCGCGCAACCCGCACCGCACGGAGACGCCCGAGGAGCGCTTCGCCGAGCTCCAGCGGCTCACGTCCGCCTACCTCTCCGAGCCCGATCAGGCGCTGCTCGCCAAGGCGTTCCAGTTCGCCAGCGAGGCGCACGAGGGCCAGTGCCGCAAGAGCGGCGAGCCGTTCGTGGCGCACCCCGTGGAGGTGGCCATCATCCTGGCGGACCTGCGCATGGACGTGGAAACGCTCTGCGCGGCGCTCTTGCACGACACCGTCGAGGACACGTGCGTCACCACCGAGCAGGTGGCCGTCGAGTTCAACGAGCAGGTGGCCCAGCTGGTGGAGGGCGTGACGAAGATCACGCGCATCGAGGTGGAGAGCCTGTCCGACGAGCAGGCCGCCACCATCCGCAAGATGTTCGTGGCCATGAGCAAGGACATCCGCGTCATCGTCATCAAGCTGGCCGACCGCCTGCACAACATGCGCACCCTGGGCGCCCTGCGCGAGGACCGCCGCATCTTCAAGGCGCGCGAGACGCTGGAGATCTACGCGCCCATCGCGCACCGGCTGGGCATCAACAACATCAAGTGGGAGCTTGAGGACCTGTCGTTCTACTACCTGGAGCCGAACAAGTACAAGCAGGTCAGCCGCATGGTCACGGAGAGCCGCGCCGAGCGCGAGGGCTACCTGGACCAGATCATCGGCATCCTGCACGACGAGATGGAGAAGGTGGGCATCCAGGCCCAGATCATGGGCCGCCCGAAGCACCTCTACTCCATCTACCAGAAGATGACGCAGAAGGGCAAGGGCTTCTCCGAGATCTACGACCTCATTGCCGTGCGCATCATCGTGCCGTCGGTGAAGGACTGCTACTCGGCCCTCGGCGCGGTCCATACGCTGTGGCACCCGATGCCCGGCCGTTTCAAAGACTACATCGCCATGCCGAAGTACAACATGTACCAGAGCCTGCACACTACGGTCATCGGCCCGGCGGGACGCCCGCTCGAGGTGCAGATCCGCACCGAGGACATGCACCGCCAGAGCGAGTACGGCGTGGCCGCGCACTGGCGCTACAAGGAGAAGGGCGGCAAGAGCGGCGATGCCATCGACCAGCAGCTGGCGTGGCTCCGCCAGATGGTCGACTGGCAGGACGAGACGCAGGACTCGCGCGAGTTCCTGAAAGACCTGAAAGTGGATCTGGCGCCGTCCGAGGTGTTCGTGTTCACGCCGAAGGGCGAGGCCATGAGCCTGCGCGCCGGCTCAACGCCGGTTGATTTCGCCTACGCCATCCACACCGAGGTGGGCAACCACTGCGTGGGCGCGAAGGTGAACGGCGCCATCGTGCCGCTCACCTACGAGCTGCAGCTGGGCGACCGCGTGGAGATCCTCACGCAGAAGAGCGCGAGCCCTTCGCGCGACTGGCTGAACCTGGTGAAGACGCCGAGCGCACGCAGCAAGATACGCTCGTACTTCAGCAAGGTGAGCCGCGGCGACGATCTGCAGAACGGCCGCGACAAGCTCACGCGCGAGATGCGCAAGCATGGCCTGGGCATCTCCAGCGCGCAGTCCATGCGCGCGGTGAAGTCGGTGTCGGAGCATCTGGGCTACAACGATCCCGACGACATGCTCGTGAACATCGGCACGGGTAAGGAGAGCGCCCAGCACGTGGCGAACCGCCTGCTCAAGATACTGGTGGACAAGGGCAACGAGGCGGCCGAGACGGTGGGCCTGGGTGCGGGCGACATGTCCACGGGCAAGCTGCCGCCCATGCTCACCAGCGTGAAGCGCCCGAAAAAGCACGAGGCCCACAGCTCCAACGGCGTGGTGGTGAAGGGCATCGACGACGTGCTGGTGCGCCTGTCCCGGTGCTGCAACCCGGTGCCGGGCGACGAGATCCTCGGGTTCGTCACGCGCGGCCGTGGCGTGTCGGTGCACCGCGCAGACTGCCCGAACGCGCAGGACCTCATGACGGAACCCGAGCGCATCATCGAGGTGTCGTGGGAGAACGAGCCGTCGAAGAGCACGTCGTACCAGATCGAGGTGTTCGTGGAGGCGCTCGACCGCATGAACCTGCTGCGCGACGTGGCCGTGACGCTGTCCGAGGTGGGTGCGAACGTGCTGTCGTCGTCCACCACGTCGCATCGCGACGGCATGGCCGAGATGCGCTTTTTGTTCCAGGTTTCGGACATCAAGCACATCGACCTCATCCTGAGCAAGCTGCGCGGCATCGAGGGCGTGTTCGATGCCCGCCGCATGCTCCCCGGCGAGAGCGGCAAGAAGAAGAAATAGGGAAGGAACACCCCATGGCTTACCAGGCAAAAGGAACATGCGTGTCGGTGGAGTACCTCGTGCTCGGCATGCTTGAGAACAACGTGTACCTCATCTCGGACGGGGAGTCCACCTTGGTGGTCGACCCCTCCTGCAAGGCGGATGCCATCCTGGAGGCGCTCGACGGCCGCAAGGTGGACGCCATCGTGCTCACGCACCGGCATTTCGACCATGTGGGCGCGGCGCGTGCCCTGCGCGAGAAGACGGGCGCACCCGTCATCGCCTCCGCCGTCGACGCCCCGGTGATCTCGGGCGACGAGGAGCTGCCGCGGGACGACCGGCCTTTCGAGACTTGCCCGGTCGACCTCACCGTGAAGGATGGCGACAAGGTCCAGGTGGGCGGCATGGCGTGGAAGGTCATCGCGACGCCCGGCCATACGAAGGGGGGCATCTGCCTGTACCTCGACCCGGAATGCACCGGGAACCCGGCCGCCGCTCCCGTGCTCGTGTCGGGCGACACGCTGTTCTGCGGTACGGTCGGCCGCACCGATTTCATCGGCGGCAGCATGGACGACATGCGCCGCTCCCTGAAGCGCCTGGCCCAGCTGCCCGACGATACGGTCGTCCTTCCCGGCCACAACGCCCTCACCACCATCGGCGCCGAGCGCGGCCGAGTGTTCAAGCTGTACGCGTAAGGCGGCCGCAAGGCGGCGCCGCGTGGGCGCCTAGCTCGCCTGCGCCCGTTCCTTCCTCCCCATCCAGGCTGCCACACCCAGGCATGCGATGCAGAACGCCGCGAACAGGGCCAGCCCCGGCACGTTCGAGCCGAAGACGGCCGTGCTCGCGGCCAGCACGAGCGGGGGAAAGAAGCCGCCCAGGCCTCCCCACATGGACACCAGGCCGTTCACCGGGCCGGCTTGTCCCAGGAAGTACGTGGGCACCAGCTTGAACACCGCGCCGTTGCCGATGCCGCATGCCGCGCTGATCAGATAGATGCCCGCCAGGTACACGGGCAGGCCAGGTGCCAGCGCCAGCGCCGCGGCGCCCACCGCGAGCGCAGCGAACACGACCGCCAGAAGCCGTAAGCAGTCATACCGGTCGGCCAGCCAGCCGCCCAAGACGCGCAAGGTTGCGGCCGCCACGATGAATGCGCTGGTGAGCATGCCTGCCGTCACGCCGTCCAGCCCATAGTGCGTCACAAGGAAGTTCGGCAGGTACACGGTGAGCGCCACGAACGCCCCGAACGTCACGAAGTAGAACAGCGACAGGGCCCACAGGCGCCCATCGCGCCACACGGTTTTGATCTGGGCCACGATGGGCGTCCTCACGCGCGGCTCGGCGCGGTCGCCCAGCACGAGGTTCACCGCTATGGCCGCCACGAGCAGCACCAGGTACAGCTTCACGGCCACACGCCAGTCCCAGGCCGCCGCCGCGAGGGGTGCGAGCCACGTGGTAAGCGCCGTGCCCATGTTGCCGAACCCGTACACTCCGTTCACGAAACCGTGACGCTCGCGCGGGTAGTATTTCGGCAGCGACGTCACGCCCACGGAGAACACGGAGCCGCCTATGCCCAGGAACACCCCGCCGGTGATGAGCGCCTCGTACGTGGTGGCCTCGCTGATGAGCCACACGGGGAGGAGCAGGCAGACGAAGCTGGCCAGGAACACCGTGCGTGCACCCAGCCGGTTCGTCAGGTAGCCCAACGGCACGCGCAGCACCGAGCCCAGGATCACGGGGACGGCCGTGACGAGCGCCACCCGATCAGGCGGAATGGCAATGTCCTGCAAGATGTACGGCAGCAGCGACGACAGGATCACCCACACCATGAAGCCCACGATGAGGTCGCCCGTCTGCAGCGGCAGCTGTATGCTCTTCTTCATGCGTTTGCTCCCCTCGAGCAAAGATGTCCCCCTCGTGCCGCCGGAGGCATCGGCCTCCCTGCGCGGCCCTCGCCTCCAATCCATAGCGGCATGCTTATATATTAGCAGTCGGCGCACGCGGCCCTTTGCCGAATGCCCGGTATTTTCTTTTCGTATAGGCCCCTTTACGCGAATTTTACCAAACGGTTCGTCCGTCGACGTAAAAAGCAGGTTGCTCCCCTAGCTCTTTGTTAGATTTACGTTAAACTGATGAGCTGCTGGCCTTTTTGCTGTTTTGTCGAGAGGGAACCTGTGACCATAGAGTGGGCTACGTTCATTGCCGAGCTCGCCTCCAACCCGGTGCTGGTGGCCGTGACGCTGCTCAATATCGGCGTCATCGTCGTCAACGGCGCCACCGACGCCCCCAACGCCATTGCCACGGTCGTCTCGACGCGGGCCATGAAGCCCAAGCTAGCCATCCTCATGGCGGCGGTCTGCAACTTCCTGGGCCTGCTGCTCGTCTCGCTCGTCACGTCCGCCGTCGCGCACACCATCTTCAACATGGTGGATTTCGGCGGCAACTCCCAACAGGCGCTCATCGCGCTTACGGCCGCCATGATCGCCATCATCGTGTGGGGTGCGGCGGCCTGGTGGTTCGGCATTCCCACGAGCCAGTCGCATTCGCTCATCGCCGGCCTCACGGGTGCGGCCATCGCGCTGCAGGGCGGCTTCGGCGCCATCAACGGCGGCGAGTGGATGAAGGTGGTGTACGGCATCCTGCTGTCCACGCTGCTGGGGTTCTTCCTGGGTTGGGCCAATTCCAAGATCGTCGGCCGCGTGTGCCGCAACATGGACCGCAAGCGCACGACGAAGGTGTTCCGCTGGGCCCAGGTGGCCTCGGGCGCGGGCGTGGCGTTCATGCACGGCGCCCAGGACGGGCAGAAGTTCATGAGCATCTTCGTGCTGGCCATCACGCTGGCCACGGGCGTGGGCCAGGCCGACCAGATGGTCCTGCCCATTTGGCTCATGTTCTTCTGCGCGCTGAACATGGGCATCGGCACGGCTGTGGGAGGCGAGCGCATCATCAAGAGCGTCGGCCTCGACATGGTGAAGCTGGAGCCGTTCCAAGGGTTCGCGGCCAGCGCCGCCACGTTCTTCTGCCTCATGCTGTCCACGTTCGCCGGCTTGCCGGTTTCCACGACGCACACGAACACCACGGCCATCATGGGCGTGGGCGCCGCCAAGCGCAAGAGCGCCGTGAAATGGGGCATCGCCGTCGATATGGTGAAGACGTGGGTGCTCACGTTCCCCGGATGCGGCCTGCTCGGGTTCGCATTCGCCCACTTGTTCCTGTTCTTCTCGTAAAAGGAGAGTTCAATGTCCAAGAAGCACAAGTTCGATTACTTCGACGCCTTTGAAAAGCAGTCCGCGATGGCCGTGAAGGAGGCCGAGCTGCTTATCGAGGCTATCGAGAACTTCACCGAGGCCGAGGACCTGCGCGGTATCATGGAGCGCGCGCACGAGCTCGAGCACGAGGGCGACGAGGTCAACCACGCCATCTTCAAGACGGTGGCCACCGACTTCATCACGCCCATCGAGCGCGAGGACATCATCGAGCTGTCGCAGTACCTCGACAACATCATCGACTACATCGAGGACGTCATGCAGCGCTTCTACATGTACGACGTCCACTTCATGCACCACGATGCCGAAGAGTTCGCCTGCCTTATCAAGAAGAGCTGCGAGGCGCTCGACAAGGCCATGGTGGACTTCCGCAACTTCAAGAAGTCGAAGACGTTCAAGCAGCTCATCGTGGACGTGAACACCTACGAGGAAGAGGCCGACCGGCTGTACCTCAAGGTCATCCGCAAGCTGCACACCGAGGACAACGACAACCCCATGCGCGTGCTGGTGTGGTCGCAGATCTTCGACCGCATGGAGAAGTGCTGCGACGCCTGCGAGCACGTGGCCGACACCATGAGCACCATCCTGCTGAAGAACGTATAGCGTTTCGCGGGCCTTCCGGCCCGCGAAACCCCTGCCGACGCTGCGGAGCCCCCTGGCACCCGAGCTTGTCACGATCCCGTAGGTTCGCGTACCGCAGTACGCTTCACCTCCGCGATCCTGCCAATCTCGGGTGCCAGGGGGCTCCTCGCTGACTTACTACGCCAACCTGGGCGGCTGTTATGCGCCCTCCGGGCGCATGGGCGGGTCGCTTCGCTTCCGCCCGCCAACCTGGGCGGTTGTTCTCGCGCTTCGCGCGAGGCGCAGGTCGCTTCGCCCCTGCGCGGAGGCTCCTCGGCTGACCGCTCCTTACGAGCGCGGCTCGAACGGGTCGCGGGGCTCGTCGTCCTCGCCGCCCATGATGCGGCGCAGCTCCTCGCGGTCCACGTGGATACGGTCGCTCGGGTCGCTGGGCGCGGCGTCGGTCGGAGCTGCCTGCGAGGACGCGGGTGCGTCGGGTCGCTCGTCGTCCTCGGTCCCGCGCATCTCCACCGGCGGCAGGGGCGACGTGCTGCCGGGCGCGCGCCACAGCCAGCGCAGGCGCTCGTAGGCGCGGCGCCGCTCGCGCTCGCGCTCCACCTTGCCCTTGGGCGGGCGCACGCGCCGCGCCACCGATTTCACCGGGCGGGCCACGGCGCTCGTCACCACGTCCGTGTAGTCCTTGGGCGGCGTGGTCTTCCAGCCGAAGAACAGCGACGCGTAGCGCAGCCCCAGCACGATGGCCACGCAGGCGTAGGGCGCGTACTGGTCCAGCACGTGGTTCTGCGCCATGAGCGCGTACACCGTGGAGCCGATGAGCGCGGCCGAGCCGTACATGGCGCCGGCCTGGAACGCCTCCGGCTCGCGGTTCATGAACACGTCGCGCAGGATGCCGCCGCCCACGGCGGTCACGGTGCCCAGGATGATGGAGGGCACGACGTCGAGCCCGGCCGACAGGCCCTTGCCCACGCTGATCACGGCCCACAGCGCTACCGAGAGGTTGTCCAGCAGCGCCACCACCGGGTCCAGGTACGTGGCCAGCTTGCCGAAGTAGAACACGATGACGCCTGCTCCCGCGCAAGCCAGCAGCAGCTCTGGTTTCTGGAATGCGTAGATGCCGTAGTTCTGCATGAGCAGATCGCGCATGATGCCGCCCGCCAGGCCGGCGGTGAGCGCGATGCACACCACGCCGAAGATGTCGTAGCGGGCGCGCACGGCGCTCATGGCGCCCGACAAGCCGCCCGTCAGCGCGGCGGCCAGCTCCAGCCAGAACGGGATGGTGAGGACGACTTCCAGCATGGCGCGCTAGGCGCCGCGGGGGGCGGGGGAGTTCGAGGCGGCCGCGTTGCGGCCAGAGGGCTCCGTTGCGTTCGCCGTCTCGCCCTCTGCGCCGTGCGCCGTGCCGCCGTCCTCCACCGACACGAGCGTGGCCACCACGGGTCGGCCCGAGAAGTCCAGCTCGCCGGTCAGGGCGCGCGCGGCCCCCAGGTCGAAGTCGTCGCGGTCGAAGGCGTCGATGTTCTCCTCGGCCTTCTCGAGCGCCCGGCCGTACAGGTCCCAGAAGCTCGCCGTGCTCACCTCGCCCGTGTACGGGTTCTCCCAGGCCTCGTGGGCGCGGTTGTCGTAGATGCTCTCGGTGAGCGCCACGGGACGATGGCTCATGGACTGGTAGAACGAGTAAGGGCGCACGAGCCCCTCGATGCGTCCCAGCAGCGCACGCTTGGCGCCGGTCTTGGAGTAGAACAGCCGTTGCACGCGGCGGAAGTTGCGCACCGACCGCGCGAACAGGTCGCGCGGCACGATGCGCCCGTACACCGTGAGCGCTGCGTAGGAGTACATCTTCGACACCGCGCCCAGCACGAAGTCGCTGGCCTGCAGGATCTCGCGCCACGGCTGGAACGTTGCCACCGTCTCGCCGCGCTTCTCGAACAGCACGAGCTCGTCCAGCTCGCTTTCGATGACGGCGTGCACCTCATGGGCGTCGTCGCGCGAGAGGCCCGGTTCGCCGGCATCGGTGAGCAGGTACTCGTGGAAGAACACGAGCGGGTGCATGGTGGAATCCAGCGTGTAGTGGCACAGGAAGCCGAACGCGTAGGCGCGCCCGACGGGCAGTTCGTCGTCATCGAGGATGCCGAGGGAGTCTTTGAATGCCTTGATGAGCTCGCTCGGCTTCTCGCTGTGCATCACGTTGCCCAAGCGGTTGTGCTCGTGCAGGCGCGGGTCGGCCACCGCGTAGAACAGGGGGTCCGGACCTTGGTTGCCCAGCAGGAACGCCTCGGCCTCGTCGCGGGTTCCGCCGACGTTGCGGAAGATATGGTCGTAGACGTCTTGGCCGAAGAAGTCGTGCGTGATGAGAGCGGGCATGGCGCGGTACCCCGTTTCTGACGTGAAATTTACCCGTGTCGCTTAGCGCTATCATATACAATGAGGCGGTGCTTGTTAACCGTCGGTTTCCCAGTTGTGAAGAACGTTTCCGGCTGAACGGCGGTGGCGAGGCGCGCGGGGGCGCGCGGGACGAGAGGAAGGCGCACCATGGCGCGAGCGAAGTTGACGAGGCAGGAACGCAGCTGGGTTCTGTACGACGTGGGAAACTCGGCGTTCGTGCTGCTGGCCACGGCCCTTATTCCGGTGTACTTCGCCTCGATCGCCGAGGAAGGCTCATCGGTGGTGGTGGCCTGGGGCTACGCCGAGACGGTGGCGTCGCTCATCCTGGCCCTGCTCATGCCCGTCCTGGGCAGCCTCGCCGATCTCAAGGGCAACAAGAAGAAGTTCTTCGTCGGCACGGTGGGCACGGGCGCCATCGCGCTGGCGGCCCTTGGCATTCCCACGGCTGCCATGACGTTCCTCGTGCTGTATGTGATCGCGTCCATCATGCTGAACGGCTCCATGGTGTTCTACGACGCGTTCCTTGTAGATGCCACCTGCGACGAGCGCTACGACGAGGTGTCGTCGCAGGGCTACGCATGGGGTTACATCGGCTCGTGCGTGCCGTTCATCGCATGCTTGGCCGTGGTGTTGGGTGGGCCGTCTATCGGCATCCCCATGGATATCGGTATGAAGATAGCGTTTCTCATCACGGCTGCGTGGTGGGTGGCGTTTAGCATCCCGCTCATTCGCGACGTGCACCAGACGCACTACAAGGAGCGCGCCGAGCACCTGATCCGCGACACGTTCGGCGGCCTGTGGAAGACGGTGAAGCGCATCTTCAAGGATCGGCGGCTGCGCTTGTTCATGCTGGCGTTCTTCTGCTACATCGACGGCGTGCACACCATCATCAAGATGTCCACGAGCTACGGCACCGATCTGGGGATCGATGCGACGCAGCTCGTGCTGGCGCTGCTGGTGACGCAGTTCGTGGCGTTCCCGTCGGCCATCGCCTACGGGCGATTGTCCGGCAGGTTCGGTACGAAGCGCATGCTGCTCGTGGCCATCGGCGCGTACTTCTGCATCACGCTGTTCGCGGCGTTCTTCCTGCGCGAGGCGTTCGAGTTCTGGATCCTCGCCATCTGCGTGGGCCTGTTCCAGGGCGGCATCCAGGCGCTCTCGCGCAGCGAGTTCGGCAAGCTCATTCCCAAGGAGCACGCCAACGAGTACTACGGCTTCTTCGACATCTTCGGCAAGTACGCCGCCGTCATGGGCACGTTTCTGGTGAGCGTGTTCACGCAGCTCACCGGCAACTCGTCCATGGGCGTGCTGTCCATTGCCGTGCTGTTCGTGGTGGGCTTCGTGCTGCTGTGGCGGATGCCGGAGAGGGAATAGGGAGGCTGCGGCGCGAGCGCACCGTCGGTCGGGGCGGGGCGCGGATGCCGCTGGCCGGCAGCTCCGTTATCGTCAACCGGGAAAGCAAGGCCTTTTGCCCCCGTTTTGTCCAATGGCACAAAACGGGGGCTTGCGATTGTCCCGCTTGTCCAAAAGAGGGCGGGGGCGTGCAGGATATCCTCTTGGTACGAGAATTCGATCGAGAGGAGCATCCCATGTTGGAGAAGTTGGACGAGCGGGCCACGTCGGCCCTGCTCTCGCTGGATTCTGGAGACTTGGCGTACTGCCTGAAGCTGACGAAGCGCTTCGAGCAAATGGGCGTGAACCCCCAGCATGCCAGCAACGCGCTCTGCACGCTGGTGGATAACGGCAACTTGGAAGATCTTTACCAGGCTGGATAGACGGTGCTTACCTTGCGGAGCGCTGGCCGGCCTGCAAAATGCCGGCCGGCAACGGTGCCTGCTGGCGCATATGGTTGGCGCGCGGTCCCGCTGCCGTCGGGGTGCATCGCCCTGCCCGTAGGACGGCGCACCCCGACGGCAGCGACGCATTTGGTGTAGTATGGGCCCATCGTCGAGAGGGGTTCAGGTGTGATAACCGTTGCGGACATCATCGCGTTGCCGGCGTTCGAGCGAATCGAGCTGGCGGCTCCGTGCGCGGGGGCGGGTGCGCGCGAGGTGCGCAACGTGGGTATTCTGGATCTCGCACCAGACGAGCAGGCGTATGCCGATTACCTGCCAGGCGAGTTCATCGCGTCGAACCTCGGTTTCGCACGCGACGATGCGGCGCTTGCCGAGGCTTCGCTTCTCACGCTCATAAAGAGAAACGTGGCGGCGGTGGCCGTTAAGAACGGGCACCACCCTCATCTGAGCGAGGCGGTGCGCGCGGCCAGCACGTCGGCTGGCGTTCCGCTGTACCTCTACGACGGAGCCTACCACGAGGTTCTGGCCTATCAAGCGCTCGATCTCATTCGCCGCGACGGCGAGGAGTCGGACAAGGGGCGTTTGGTGGATGCGCTTCTGGCAGCTCGCGATAGCCAGGGCACGCGCGCCAAGCTCTATCAGCTCACCGGAGCCATGGGCGCCACGCTGCAGTGCCTCGCCGTGGCGCCGCGCAACGCCGACGAATGCTCGCTGTACGCCGCGCTCGATGCGCTTGCGGAGGTGCTGCGCGCGTTCAAGGCCGATTGGGCCAGCGTGGACACGGTGTTCGCCTGCCGCTACCACGACCTCCTGCTTGCGTTCGTGTCCTATGCGCAGCCTCCGGCCTCCGTTCGCGCGGCTTCCGAGGCCGACTTGGTGGCGCGCATCCAGGGCATCGGCCCTCTGTGGCTCGGGGTGGGGGAGGAGGGTCCCTTGTCCGACGGCGACCTGAGCGTGCGCGAGGCCCTGGCCGCGCTCAAGACCGCTCGCATCGAGGCCGATGCGGTGGTGTGCTGGGCCGACCTGCATCACGACGCCTTCCGCGCCGCGGCGGCCGCCAGCCGCCTGTTCGGCCGCACCGCCGCGTTTCATCGCGCTCTGCTGGAGGAATACGACGCGGAAAACGATGCCGAGCTGGCCCCCACGGCCGAAGCCCTCGCCCGCGCCTACGGCGACGTGCGCGCGGCCGCCGAGCAGCTGCACCAGCATCCCAACACCGTGCGCTACCGCCTGCGCAAGGCGAAGGCCGTCCTCGGCATGCCCGACGCCCCGGACCGCGAGTTCGCCTTCCTGCTGGGCCTTATCTTCCTCGACCGCACGAATCCGCTGCTCGGGCGCTGACGCCCGACAGGTCGGGCGCATGCATCCCCACCGGATAGCATCTTCGTTCCCAGTTCCGCCTTTCGCTTTCCCCGTGAAAAAACGCCTGCTCGCGGGTGTTCGGTGCGCGTGGAGGCCGGCTCTTTGGTATAGTGGAGAGCCAACTGGGCCAATGACGAGAAAGAACGCCATGTCGCTAATCGTAGCAAAATTCGGGGGAACCTCAGTTGCCTCGCCTGAACGCATCCAGATGGTTGCGAAGAAGGTCATCGCGAAGAAGCAGGCCGGCCACGACGTGGTGGCCGTGGTGTCCGCCATGGGCAAGACCACCGACGAGCTGGTGGGCCTCGCCCGCGCACTCAACCAAGATCCGCCCGCCCGCGAGATGGACCGGCTGCTTTCCACCGGCGAGCAGGTGTCCATGACGCTTCTGGCCATGGCCATCGAGGCGCGCGGCTACAAGTCCATGAGCTTCACGGGCCGCCAGGCCGGCATCGAGACCGACGGCATGCACGCGAAGGCCAAGATCGTGAAGGTGCACAACGAGCGCATCATGGAGGCCATCGCCGCCGGCGCCATCCCCGTGGTGGCAGGTTTCCAGGGCATCGACGCGAACGGCGACATCACCACGCTCGGCCGCGGGGGCTCCGACACGACGGCCGTGGCCGTTGCCTGGGGCATCGGCGCGGACGTATGCGAGATCTACTCCGATGTGGACGGCGTGTACACGGCCGACCCGCGCGTGTGCCCGCGCGCCAAGAAGCTCGACGCCGTGTCCTACGACGACATGCTGGAGCTGTCCGGCTCGGGCGCGGGCGTGCTGCAGATGCGCGCCGTGGAGTTCGCGCGCAAGTACGACGTGGTCATCCATTCCCGCTCGGCGTTCTCCGAGGCCGAGGGCACCTACATCAAGGAGGAAACCGACATGATGGAAGAAGCCGTCATCACCGGCATCGCGCACGACACGTCCGAGGTGAAGGTGACCATCCGCGGCGTGCCCGACATGACGGGCGTGGCGGCGAAGGTGTTCAGCGCGCTGGCCGGGAACAACGTGCGCGTGGACATGATCATCCAGAACATCTCGGAGGACGGCTTCACGGACATCAGCTTCACGTGCGCCGGCGCCGACCTGGCGCTCGCACGCGAGACCATCGAGCGCATCCTGCCCGACATCAGCGCCCGCGAGTTCGACGTAGACGAGGACATCGCGAAGGTGAGCCTCGTGGGCACGGGCATGAAGTCGTCGCCCGGCGTGGCGGCGCGCGCGTTCACGACGCTGGGGGAGAACCAGATCAACATCCTGGCCATCTCCACGTCGCCCATCCGTCTGTCCGTGGTGGTGGACGGCTCGCAGGCCGCCGAGGCCGTGCGCTGCCTGCACACGGCGTTCGACCTGGACAGCGACAGCGTATTCGAGGAGACGCAGCTTTCCGCCGAGGAGATCGCCGCGAAGATGAACAAGGGGAGGTAGGGGAATGGGCGATGCATCCGTAAAGGCATTGTATATCATGCTATGATGGAAAGGGTCAGCGGACGTAAGTCCTGAGCGTCGGGCGGCACCTTCTTTTAGAAAGGAGGTGATTCGCTTGGGTGTCACGCTTGCATTCCTACAGCTTGCAGCTTCGGCTGTTGCGCTGGCGACTGCGGTCGTCGGGCTGCTGCGGGAGGCGATGGCGCTCGCCAAGGCGCTGATGGCGCACCAAAAAGATGACCGCTAGCAGGAACTAGCGGTCATGCTCCCTTAGCGGTGCCGCCTGGTTCCTACCTCAGGCAGTCCGCTGACTTCTGCAGTATAACCGCAACGAGGGTGTTTTTGCAAACGGTTCGGGGCTTGTGCAGCAAAGGAGCAAAAAATGGTTTGGACGAAGGAAATGCCGGCGAATCCGGTGGTGGCGGTGGCGGGAGCTACGGGAGCCGTGGGCAGCGAGTTCCTGAAGGTGCTGCACGACCTGGACTTTCCGGCGAGCGAGGTGCGGGCGCTGGCGTCGGCGCGTTCGGCGGGCAGGAAGTTGCCGTTCGCGGGCTGCGGGCAGGTGCCGGCGGGCGAGCTCACGGTGCAGGAGATGTGCCCAGAGTCGTTCGAGGGCGTTGACATCGCGCTGTTCAGCTGCGGCGCGGGCGTGTCGAAGGAGCTGCGCGAGGCCGTGACGGCCGCCGGCGCGGTCATGATCGACAACTCGAGCGCGTTCCGCATGGACGAGGACGTGCCGCTGGTGGTGCCCGAGGTGAACCCGGGCGACGTGGCCTGGCACAACGGCGTCATCGCGAACCCGAACTGCTCCACCATCCAGATGGTGGTGGCGCTGAAGCCGCTCTACGACCTCTCTCCCATCACGCGCGTGGTGGTGTCCACCTACCAGGCGGCCAGCGGCGGCGGCGCGCCGGCCATGGCCGAGCTGTACGACCAGACCAAGGCGTTCCTCGACGGCACGCCGGAGGACGAGCTGGAGGTGAAGGTGTTCCAGCACCGCATCGCGTTCAACTGCATCCCGCACATCGACGTGTTCCTGGACGACGATTCCACCAAGGAAGAGTGGAAGATGGTCGTGGAGACGAAGAAGATCATGGGCGACCAGGGCATCAAGGTGGCCGCCACCTGCGTGCGCGTGCCCGTGCTGCGCTGCCATGCGGAGTCGGTGAACGTGGAGTTCGCCGGCGACGTGGGCGTGGAGGCCGCGCGGGCCGCCCTCGCGGCGACCGACGGCATCACGGTCATGGACGACTGCGCCACGAACACCTATCCCATGCCGGGCATCCTGGCCGGCACCGACGACACCTACGTCGGCCGCCTGCGCCGCGACGACACGGTGGAGCACGGGCTGGCCATGTGGGTGGTGGCCGACCAGATCCGCAAGGGCGCCGCGCTCAACGCCGTGCAGATCGCCCAGCTGCTGCTGCCGTAGGGCAGCGCTCGCCTGCGTCCGCCCAGCGGAGCCGGCCCGCCATGCGGCCCGGCTCCGTTCTTCGCGGAACCTTCGCGCCCTGGAGGCGCCTTCACCGCTCCCGAACGCACCGCGCGGGGCGGCGACGTTCAACTTAGGCTCGAATCGCACGCACGCCGATCGCATGCAGTCGTGTTCTGCGTGCGCGGCGGGCTATTTTGCGCTACCATATCAGGCAGATGCCGTTTGGCGAAAGACGGGGATTTGACGCATACACCGAGCAACGAACACGGAACCTTGCCCTCGCAGGGCACCGCCTTCCGCGCGGAAGCGCCCGCCGAGACCGGCTCTGCCTTGCCGCTCACGCGCCGCCGCTTCCTGGCCGTGTCGGCTGTCGGATTGGCGACGGCCTTCTCCCCCTTCGCGCTTCCCGGCTGCTCCACCAGCAAGAACATAGTCGTCGGCGAGACGGCCGACGTGGAGGTCGACACCCGGCTCACGTTCTTCGGCTTCAAGTACGAGTCCATCAACGTCATGGCCATCGAGGACATCCTGCGCGACTTCATGGATGCCCATCCGAACGTGTCCGTGTCCTACGAGGGTATCAAGAGCAGGCCTTACTACGAGGCGCTTGTGAAGCGCCTCGATTCCGGCACCGGCGACGACGTGTTCATGATCGACCATGACACGGCGCTGTCGTTCGAGAAGAAGGGCTACCTGGCCGACTTGGCCGGCCTGCCCACCATCTCCACGTTCAGCAGGCTGGCCTTTGACCAGATGGATGCCGAGGGCACTATCCTGTACGTGCCGACGTCCATCTCCGCGTTCGGCCTGTACTGCAACACCGGCCTGCTGGCCGCGCACGGCATCGACGCACCGCGCACGCTGGCGGAGTTCGAGCGCGCCTGCGACGCGTTCCTCGCCGAAGGCGTCACGCCGCTCGTGGCGAACAACGACATCTCGCTCAAGACGCTCGCCATCGCGCGGGGCATGGCGGAGGTGTACGCCGCCGACAACGTGCGCGAGCGCGTCGCCACCCTGAGCGCCGATCCCGATGCGCTGGCCGCTCAGCTGCGCCCCGGCCTGGAGCTGGTGGAGCGCATCGTTAAGCGCGGCTGCGTGGACGCGGGCATGGCCCTGGAAACGGAGAAGACCTCCGACGACCTGGACCAGTTCGCCACCGGCAGCTACCCGTTCATGCTCACGGGCGCCTGGGCCTCGGTGCGCGTGCACGACATGGCGCCGGACCTGGCGTACGAGGTGCATCCCTATCCGGTCCTCGAAGACCGGCCCGTGCTCGTGGTCAACGTCGACACGCGGGTGAGCGTGAACGCGAACGGCGCCCATGTCGAAGAGGCCAAGGAGTTCGCGGCCTTCCTCACCCAGCCGTCCGCCATCGAGCGCTTCGCGAACAGCCAGTGCTCGTTCAGCCCGCTGGAGGGCAACGCCGCCCCCGACGACGCCTCGCTGCAGCCGCTGGCCGGGGCGTTCGCCGCGGGCGCGGTCGTGGGCTCGGACGACAACATCCTCCTACCCGTCTGGGGCGCGCTGCGCCAGAGCGTGGTGTCCCTGCTCGAGGGCGCGACGGCCGCCCAAGCCGAGGACCAGCTGCGCAGCCTGCTGGCCGAGGGGGCGGATGCGTCCTGATGAAGTCGCGCAAGACGCTCATCTCGATCCTCGTGGCGGCGGCGTCCGTGGCCGTGATCATCGGCACGGTGCTGTTCGCGCGCTTCGTGCAGGACTCGCTGTGGGAGAAGTCCGTGACCGACGTGCTGGAGGTGACGGCGCAGGGCCAGCATGCGCTGGACACCTACTTCGAGAAGGACCTGGACACGCTCGACCTGCTCGCGGCCGAGCTTTCCGTGCAGCGCCACGACGACGAGGACCGCTTGATCGAGAAGCTGGCGCTGTTCGGGATGGATGACGACGGCACGGTGTACGTGTGCGTCGACCTGAACACGGGCGCGGTGTACCGCACGGACAACGCCAACGCTGCGAGGCTCACGGACGAGCAGATGGCCTCGACCGCCGCGGCCGCCGATCGGGGCGTGCTGGAGCCGTTTTTGGACGAGCGCACGGGCGGCAACATGATAGGCGTGTACGAGCGCTTCACGTTCTCCGACGGCACGCCGGGCATCGTGCGCAAGGCGCGCCCGCTCGGCGACGTGGAGGAGCGGTTCTCGCTGTCGTTCTACAACGACAGCGGCTTCTCGTACGTGGTGAACGACGAGGGCGAGGTGGTCATGCGCTCGCAGCACCGCGACAGCAACCGCACGTTCTCCAGCATCTACGACATCGTGGGCTTCGAGGGCAACGACCAGGTGGACGTGGACTCGTTCCGCGCTGCGCTCAAGCAGAACGCGCGCGGCGTGGCGCTGTTCTCGTACCGGGGCGATGAGTACGTGTTCTGCTACACGCCGCTGGAGGGCACGGACGGCTGGGACGTGGTGTCCATCATCCCGAACGAAGTGGTCATGGAGCAGGCCAACGCCATCATCAACGCCACGCTTCTTTTGTGCCTGGTCATCATCGTGGGGCTGGGCATCGTGCTGACGGTGTACTGGCGCGGCAGCCGTGCGCACCGCAGGGAGATCGAGTGCATGGCGTTCTTCGATGGCCTCACCGGGCTGTTCAGCGCCGACAAGTTCGCGCTGGAGGGCGACGTGCGGCTGGCGGAGCGCGCGAGGGCCGACAGGGCCGGCGGGGGCGCAGGGGGCGGCATGGCCGCGGCGTGCATCGACATAGACAACTTCAAGCTCATCAACGATGTGGATGGGTACGCGCGGGGCGACGAGGTGCTGCGGGAGCTCGCCGCCATCCTGCGCGAGGAGGCGGGGAAGGACGGCATCGCGGCGCGCCTGTCGGCCGACTACTTCCAGCTGCTGGTTCCGTATGTGCGCCGCGAGGACGCGCTGGACGTTTGCAAGCGCATAGCCGAGCGGGCGCGCGACATCGTGGGCAACGGGAAGCCGCTTGCCCTGCACATCGGCCTGTGCTGCTCGGAGGACGCGCCCGAGGCGCGCGACGCGAACGAGCTCACCGACCGCGCGCGCATCGCCCAGGTCGAATCGCGCAAGCGCGGCGAGACGCCGTGCGCCTACAGCAAGCCCATGCGCGACGCGCTCCTGCGCCGGGCCGACCTGGAGCGCTCGATGGAGGGCGCGCTGGAGCACGGCGAGTTCTTCCACCTCGTGCAGCCGAAGTACGACGTGACGGGCACGCGCGTGCTGGGCGGAGAGGCGCTCGTGCGCTGGAGCCGTCCCGACGAGGGCGTCGTGGGCCCCGACGAGTTCATCCCGCTGTTCGAGCAGAACGGTTTCATCCTGAGGCTCGACGAGTTCGTGTTCGAGAGCGTGTGCCGCGACCTGCGTGCACGCCTGGATGCCGGGCTGCCCGTGGTGCCGATCTCGGTGAACGTGTCCCGCCTGCACCTGCACCGCCCCGACTTCCTGTCCACGTACGTGCGCATCAAGGACGAGCACGGCATCCCCGACGGGCTGTGCGAGCTGGAGCTGACGGAGAGCATCGTCATCGAGGACCTGCACGGCATGTTCGACATCATGGACAGCATGCGCCGCGCCGGGTTCCGCTGCGCCATCGACGACTTCGGCTCGGGCCAGTCGTCGCTCAACGTGCTGAAGGACCTGCCCGCCGACGTGCTGAAGCTCGACCGCGACTTCCTGCTGGAGGGATCGCTTCCCGGCACGGAGGAAACGGTGGTGCGCACGGTCATCACCATGGCCAAGGAGCTGCGCATGGACACGGTCATGGAGGGCGTGGAAACGCCGAAGCAGCTGGCGTTCCTGCGCACGACGGCGTGCGACATGGTGCAGGGCTTCGTGTTCTCGCGCCCCGTGCCCCCCGAGGAGTTCTACCGGCTGCTGGACACGGTCGCACCGGACGAGGGTGCGCCCCGAGACTGACTGCCGACAAGCTTCCCCGTGCTCTTCGGCGGTGAAAGGGTGCTACTTCCGCAGCATGCGGTAACCGATGCCCACATGGGTTTGGAGGTAGGCGGGGTGGGCCGGGTCGCGTTCGATCTTCTTGCGCAGGGTGGCCATGAACACGCGCAGCGACGGCAGGTCGCTGGCCAGGGCGTTGCCCCACACCTCCTTCAGGATGGCGTTGTGCGTGAGCACCTTGCCGGTGTTGCGGGCCAAAAGCGCCAGCAGCTTGTACTCGATGGGGGTGAGATGAACCTCTTCGCCGGCGAGGGTGACGGTGCGGGCGGCGTAGTCGATGCGCAGGTCGCCGTTCTCGTAGACGGGGCCGTCCCGGTCGGCGCCGGCATCCGCCGCCAAGCGCCGCGTGGCCACGCGCAGCCGCGCCAGCAGCTCCTCCACCGAGAACGGCTTGATGAGGTAGTCGTCGGCGCCGGCGTCCAGCGCGGCCACCTTGTCGGCGTCCTCGGTGCGTGCGGACACCACGATGATGGGGGTGTGCGACCACGTGCGCACCTGGCGGATGAGGTCGATGCCGTCGGCGTCTGGCAGCCCCAGGTCGAGGATGATCACGTCGGGGTTCTTCGTGGTGGCCTCCAGCAGGGCCGCTCCTCCCGTGCTCGCTTCGAGCAGGCGGTAGCCCTGCACCTTGAGCGCCGTGGCGATGAGGCTCTTCACGGCGCTGTCATCCTCCACTATGAGGATGGTGAAGGCTCCACGGCCTTCGGCTGCGTCGGTCATGCGCCTCCTCCTTCGTCGTCCGGGGTGCGGGTCGTCTCGGGCGGCCTCGCGGCATCCGCTGCGGGACGGCCCTCTGTCGCGGCCGTCGCACGTTGCTCGGCCTCCGCGTGGTTCGCCTCGTATTCTACCGCAGGCAGCGTGAACGTGATGACGGTGCCCGGACGGTCGGGAGAGGTGCGCTCGCTCTTGGGGAGCGCGTCGACGGCGATGGTGCCCCCGTGTATCTCCACGATGGACTTGCACAGGGCCAGGCCGAGGCCCATGCCGCGTCGCGCATCGCTGCCCACGTTCTTCCCCTTGTAGAACATCGTGAATATCTCGGTGCGGTCGGCCGGCTCGATGCCGGGGCCGTCATCGGCCACGGACACAGCCACGAGCCCCGCAGTGCCCGGGCGCTGCCCGCGGCCTGCGCGCCGCGCCGATACGGTGATGCGCGAACCTTCCGGCGTGTAAGTGACGGCGTTGTTCACCAGGTTGATGATGACCTGCATGATAAGGCGCCCGTCCATCTGGGCCATGAGCAGCGGGTCGTCCACCTGCACGCGCAATTCGTGCAGCGCGGCCTTGCGGTTCAGGTGGTGGAACGCCTCGCGGATCACGTCCTCCACCAGCTCCGGCTCGGTTTTGAGCGCCATGGTGCCGTTGTCCAGCCGCGTGACCACCAGCAGGTTCTCCACGAGGTTCACGAGCCACAGCGCATCCTCGTAGATGTCGGTGTAGATGGCGCGCTTCTTGTCGTCCGTGAGCGCATCGGCACTCGACAGCAAAATAGACGCATCGCCGGAGATGCTGGTGAGCGGCGTGCGTAGGTCGTGCGAGATGCTGCGCAGCAGGTTCGCGCGCAGGCTCTCCTGCTCGGCTTGCAGGCGGATGCGGTGCGCGTCCTCGGCCGAGCGCTCGCGCTCCACGGCCTGGCCGCACTCGTCCAGCATGACCAGCAGCAGGTTCTTCTCGAACGCGTCCAGGTCCTCGTCGGCCAGCACGATACCGGCCACGCCCACCACGGTGTCCTTGCCGCGTATGGGCAGGTAGAGGCACCGCGCGTTCATGAGCGTGCCCGTTCCCGTGCCGGCGCGCTTGTTGTTGCCGGCCACCCAGGCGGCCACGGCGCGCTCGTCGTCGCTCACCAGCGACGTCATGGTCACGTCCTCGTCGGGGTTGCCCGAGGAGAACAGGCTGGGGTCGAGCAGCCGGCCGCTGGGGGATACCTGGTAGATGACGACGGTGGTGCGCAGCAGCTTGATGACCTGCTCGGCCGTGGTGGACAGGATGCTGTCCACGCCGTTGGCCTCCTGCAGGCGGTGTTCCGTTTCCAGCAGCACCTCGGTACGATAGGCCTTGCGGGCGTTCATCTGGGCCTCGCGGCGCGTGCGGATGGTGAGCGACGACACCACGGCGGACGTGACGAACAAAAACGCGAACGTGAACGGGTAGTTCAGTCCGTAGGCCGTCAAGGTGAAGCGCGGCGTTTGGAAGAAGTAGTTGAACAGGATGACGGCCAGCGGCGAGGCCACGATGCTGTAGAAGAAGCTGTCGGCCTTGAGCGAACCTAGTAGCACTGCCACGAGGTAGACGGCCAGGATGGTGCTGCCGGCGAGCCCGGCCTCGTGGAACGCGAGCCCGAGCACCGTGGCGCCCAGCAGGGCCAAGAACGCGGCGGCGAAGTCGGTGCGCGTGGGCTTGAAGCGCGTGGCCAGGCGCGGGCCGGACGTGGGGCGGGCCTCGTGGCGGTCGGCGATGACCACGACGTCGGCCGTGCAGGACAGCTTCGCCAGGCGACTTCCCACGGACTCGCGTGGGAATAGGTTGGGCAGTGCGCGCTTGCGCTGGTTCTCGGACGAGCCGATGACGATTTTCGAGATGGTGCCCGAGAGCGCGTACTGGGCGATCTGGAGAGCCAGATCGCCGCCGTAAACAGTCACGACGTGCGCGCCCAGCTCCTCGGCCAGCTCCACGTTCGCGTGCAGCGCCCGGGCGTCTTCCTCGGAGAGTTTCTGGTCGTCGACGGGCTCCATCACCAGCGCCGTGAGCGTGCCGCGGTAGGCGGCGGCCAGGCGCGCCGCGGCGCGAATGACGGTGGCGTTGCCGGCGGAGGGGCTCACGTGCACGAGCACGTCATCGCCGGCGTCGCCCGCTGCGCGCCCCAGACCGCGCTCGAGGTTGCGGTTCAGGCGGTCGGCCGTGCGGCGCAGCGCCAGTTCGCGCAGGTAGGCGAGGTTCTTCTTTGAGAAGAAGTTCGCGAGCGCCGTCTCGGCGCGCTCGGCGCCGTAGATCTTGCCGCCCTCCAGACGTTCAAGGAGGTCGTCGGGATCCAGGTCCACCAGCTCCACCGACGAGGCGTAATCGAAGATGCGGTCGGGGATGCGCTCCTGCACCACCACCTCGGTGGTGGCGGACACCTTGTCGTTCAGGCTTTCCAGGTGCTGCACGTTCACGGTGGTGAACACGTCGATGCCCGCGTGCAACAGCTCCTCAACGTCGCGGTAGCGTTTGGCGTGGCGGCTGCCGGGGGCGTTCGTGTGGGCCAGCTCGTCCACGAGGATGAGGCCGGGCTTGCGCGCGAGCGCCGCGTCCACGTCGAACTCGCGCAGCGAGATGCCCTTGTACGGCATCTCGCGTACGGGCAGTTGCTCGAGGCCGTCCAGTAGGGCGAGCGTATCGGGGCGCGTATGCGGCTCGATGTAGCCCACCACCACGTCGCGTCCGTGGTCCTTCGCCACATGGGCCGCCTCCAACATGGCGTAGGTCTTGCCCACGCCGGCTGCGTAGCCGAAGAATATCTTGAGGCGACCGCGCTGCTCGTTATCGCATGCACATGCGCCCGCATCTGCCGAAATAGCCCGCAGCAGCTTGTCGGGGTTCGGCCGAATCGGTTCTGTCGAGGATGTCTCCATAGCGGGCCCATCATACGCCAGTGCCTATGAGCGCGGCATTAAGGTCATGGTTCTGGCATTAAGAAAGCATGAAGATCGTGCGGTAGCGCGCTTCGGGCGGCGCGCCGCTCTGCTGCAGCACGCCGCCCGCTACCAGGGAAGCCTGATGCGCCATGTGCGGCCGGCGCGCTCGACCAACAGCAGGAACGAGACGAACGCTCCCGCTCCCGCAAGCGCTGCAATGCCCAGCAGCGCGAAGAGCAGATCCAGTGCCGACATCGCGAACTCCTTTCCCCAGTGCGCGCGTACAGCTTAGCCAAGGGGGCGTTAAGGCGCGTTGAAGAAGCTGGCGCCGGCGATTAAGATCGCGTTAAGGAGCGCTGCGCGCCTGTCCGCGACGGGGCGGCCGCATGCGCTATACTGATGCCCATGAAGAAGACGAGACTCGATACGCTGCTCGTTGAGCAGGGCTATTTCCCCGATGCGGATGCCGCGCTGCGCGCTGTGCTGGCGCACGAGGTGAAGGTGGACGACGTGTACGCCTCGAGCGCTGCCCTGAAGGTGGCGCCCGATGCCGAGATCGTGGTGCGCGGGCGGCGGCGGTTCGTGTCGCGTGGCGGCCACAAGCTGCAGGGCGCGCTCGACGCGTACGGGCAGGATGTGTCCGGCTTGCGCTGCATCGACATCGGCTCGTCCACGGGCGGCTTCACCGACTGCCTGCTGCAGGCCGGGGCGGCCAGCGTGGCCTGCGTCGACGTTAACTACGGACAGCTGGCGTGGTCGCTTAGGCAGGATGCGCGCGTGACCGTGTTCGAGCGCACGAACATCAAGCTGGCCGACCCCGCCGCGCTCGGCGCGCCGTTCGACGTGCTCGTGGCCGACTTGAGCTTCATCGGCCTGGCGCAGCTCGCGCCCGTGTTCGCGCGGCTCTCCCGGGAGGGGAGCGTGTTCTTGGGACTGGTGAAGCCGCAGTTCGAGTCGCGCCCCGGCGAGACGGAGGGCGGCGTGGTGCGCGACGAGGCCGTGCGCGGGCGCGTGGTCGAGGAGGTGCGCGCGGCCCTGGAGGACGCCGGTTTCCGCACGACCGGCGTGGTGGAGTCGCCCATCACCGGCCCCGAGGGCAACGTGGAGTACCTTGTGCGCGCAGTGTACAAGAGGAGCGCCTGACCGCCCCGCACCCCCGCACCCCCGCACCCCCGCACCCCGCACCCCGCACCCTCGTGCTCATTGCTTATGAAGCGGTAACGGTTTCCCCTTCGGGCGCCCTGGTGTGCCATACTCGCTGGACGACAGGGGGAAAGGACAAGATATGAGCGTGCTCGGCAATATACTGTGGTTCGTCTTCGCGGGGCTTTGGCAGGGTGTGAGCTGGATCCTCGTCGGCGCACTGTGGTGCATCACCATCGTGGGTATCCCGGTGGGCACGCAGTGCTTCAAGATGGCCGGGCTCGCGTTCTTCCCGTTCGGCAAGGAGGTCGAGTACGGCGGCGGAGCCGGCTCCGCCATCCTCAACGTGCTCTGGTTCGTTTTCGGCGGCGTCTTCCTCGCCCTCGAGGCCCTGATCAACGGCGTGCTGCTCTGCATCACCATCATCGGCATCCCCTTCGGCCTCCAATGCTTCAAGCAGGCGAAGCTCGCGCTGCTGCCCTTCGGCGCCGTCGTGCGGGGAAAGTAGCGCGCCCGCTCATCGTCCCCGCTCCTCTTCCCCTCTTGCTTTTTGGCACTGCGTCTTTGCTCTCTGCCGTCCGCTCCCTGCTTTCTTTCCGCCGGCTTCTTGCGCTGCCGCATTGATTCCGAAATTGTCTTGCCTGCATTCCTGCCGTCCGTTATAATGTTGTACGTACAACAAAGGAGGTAGCATGGCCGACGCAATGGTGACGGCGCGCATGTCGTCGGAGAAAAAAGAGGCGGGCAACCGCATACTCGAGCAGATGGGCACGAACGCCTCGCAAGCGGTGAACCGTCTGTACGACTACGTGATAGAGAAGCGCGAGCTGCCGTTTTTCGATCGGGAAGAAAGGAGGCACTATACGCAGGAGGAAATCGCCGAAGCGATCGCCTGGGTCGACGGCCTTTCCCAGAAAAGGACCACGGGACGCTTTTCAGATATGACCGTTAAGGAGGCAAAACGGGAGCGCTTGATTGCCAAGGGGCTCATGCAGCCAGGTGGCGATCGATGAGGCTTTTCGTCGACACGAACATTATCTTAGACTACCTCGACGAACGCCCCGGATACGTCGGGCCCGCCCGCAAGCTCATGATTCTGGGCTTCTTGCATGAGTTCGATCTGTGGATGAGCGCCTCCCAAACAACGGATCTGTTCTATTTGCTCACAAACGGAGGTCGAGCTTCCGAGGCAACGGAAGTAAAGAGAACCATGCAACGCGCCCGACAATTCATCCGAGTTTGTTCTCTCAACGAGGCCGATGTCGATGCTGCGCTCGACTCGACGTGGAACGACTTCGAGGATGCGTGCGTTTACCAGTGCGCGCTCAAGCTGAAGGCGGACGCCATCATCACGCGCAATCGGAAAGACTTCGAGAAATCATCCATCAGGGTATTAGATTGCGAGGAGCTGTTCGATTACCTAGCGGAAGAGAAAGGGCTCGTCTACGAAGAAATACCGTTCTGAAGGCTCCGCTCCTGGGCCGTGCACCTAAGGGTTGTCATACCGCAATGGTCATGGTGCAATGCTGGGAGGCGATCCGCGGTTGTCGCCTCCCAAGAAACAGGGAACCGGTTACGCCCTAGTTCTTCAGCGAGTTGAGCGGCGCGGGCATGCGGCCGCCGCGGTGGGCGAACACGCTGCCGGCGTATTGGTTGACCGGCATGACCGGCGCGTAGCCCAGCAGGCCGCCGAAGTCGAGGCGGTCGCCCACGGTCTTGCCGATGGCGGGGATGAGGCGCACGGCGGTGGTCTTGCAGTTGATCATGCCGATGGCGCACTCGTCGGCGATGATGCCGAAGATGGTCTCCACGGACGTGTCGCCGGGCACGGCGATCATGTCCAGGCCCACCGAGCACACGCAGGTCATGGCCTCCAGCTTCTCGAGCGACAGGGCGCCGTCCTCGGCCGCGCGGATCATGCCGGCGTCCTCGGACACGGGGATGAACGCGCCCGACAATCCGCCGACGGACGACGACGCCATGACGCCGCCCTTCTTCACCGCGTCGTTGAGCATGGCGAGCGCCGCCGTGGTGCCGGGGCCGCCGCACTGGCCCACGCCGATGGCCTCGAGGATCTCGGCCACCGAGTCGCCCTCGGCCGGCGTCGGCGCGAGCGACAGGTCGAGGATGCCCTGCTGCACGCCCAGGCGCCTCGACGCCTCGCGGGCCATGAGCTCGCCGGCGCGCGTGATCTTGAACGCCGTGGCCTTGATGGCCTCGGCCACGCTCGTGAGGTCGGCGTCCTTCGGCAGGTCGGCCAGCACGGCGCGCACCACACCGGGGCCCGACACGCCCACGTTCACCACCGCATCGGCCTCGCCCGAGCCGTGGAACGCGCCGGCCATGAAGGGGTTGTCCTCCACGGCGTTGCAGAACACCACCAGCTTGCCCGCGCCGATGCACTGGCGGTCGGCCGTGGCCTCGGCCGTCGCCTTGACGATGCCCGCCATCTTGAGCACGGCGTCCATGTTGATGCCCGCGCGCGTGGAGCCCACGTTCACACTCGAGCACACGTTGTCGGTGACGGAGAGCGCGTGAGGGATGGAGTCCATGAGCTTGTGGTCGGCGGCTGACGCACCTTTGTGCACGAGCGCGCTGAAGCCGCCCACGAAGTCCACGCCCACCTCCTTCCCGGCGCGGTCCATAGCCACGGCGATAGGCGTGAGGTCGGTCGCGTCGGTGGCGGCGCAGATCTCGGCGATGGGCGTGACGGAGATGCGCTTGTTCACGATGGGGATGCCGTACTCGCGCTCCAGCTGCTCGGCCGTGGGCACGAGGCGCTCGGCGGCCGTGGTCATGCGGTCGTACACCTTGCGCGCCATGACGTCGATATCGGAGTCCGTGCAACCTCGCAGGTTCAGCCCCAGCGTGATGGTGCGGATGTCGAGGTGCTGCTTGCTCACCATGGCAAGCGTTTCGGCGATTTCGGCAGGCGTGATCTGCATGGCCCCGTCCTTCTCTTTGGCGTGCTCGGAATGCGTGTCGAACCAGTCTAGCAAACCGCGCGTGCGGCGGCGGCACCGTTCGTTCGATTCCGAGGTTTCTTCTCACGAGGAATGCGAAAAAAGAACGGACGTCTCATATGGAACTTCGCAGCGAGATTGCAGGAGCCGGTGATGGGGCGGCGAAGGCGCAACGGGCGCGCGTCGGCTCGACGCGAGAGAGGGGGTCGGGGGCGGGTGCGAAAAGAGGGGAAGGCTGGGCGGAAGGAGGCTAGGCGGGGCCGGTGCTCACCTCGCCGTAGGGCAGCTCGCGGCGCGTCTTGTCGGGCAGCTCCACCACCAGCTTGAAGTCCTCGGTCAGGTCGACGGCGCGGGCACGCACGCGCGAGCCGTTGCGCGCCACGACGATGGGCTGGCCCAGAAGGAAGCACCGACGGCGGTACTCGTCGTAGAACGAGCGGTGGGGAAGGCTCTCGTAGAGGCTCCAAAAGCGCGCCAGCATCTCGGCGGCCAGCCGGCTGCGCAGCGCGCCGACGGCCTCTTCGCACACGGCACCGGCCACGTCGGCGATCTCGCTGGGGAAACCGGAGGCAGGCACCCGCACGTTCACGCCCATGCCGAGCACGGCGTGCTCGAAGCGTCCCGACTCCATGTCCACTACGCCCTCGGTGAGGATGCCTGCCACCTTGCGGCCACGGCAGAAGATGTCGTTCACCCACTTGATGAGGGCCTCCTCGCCGGTGACGGCCTCGATGGCCTGCGCGCACGCCACGGCAGCCGCGCAGGTGAGGTACTGGGCGGCGTCGGCCTGCAGCCGGGGGCGCAGCACCACGCTCAGGTACACGCCCGCGCCGGCGGGGGAGTAGAACGTCTTGCCCAGCCGCCCCCGTCCGGCCGTCTGTTCCTCGGCCACCACGACCACGCCCTCGGGCGCGCCCTCGAGCGCCCGGCGCCGCGCTTCGGCGTTTGTGGAGTCCACGCTCTTGCGCACCGTTATATCGAACGGATGCCCGTCCGGGAGGAACCGCTCGATGCTGGCCGGCGACAGCAGGTCGTTCTCCTGCGCCAAGCGATATCCCCGGTTCGTGGCCGCCTCAACAACGTACCCTTCCGCCCGCAGCACCTCAACGGCCTTCCATACCGCGTTGCGGGTCACCCCCAGCTCCTCTGCCAGCCATGCTCCCGACACATGCCGGTCCCGCTGGCACTCCAGCATCCGCAGTACGAGCTCTTTGGTTCCCATCGCGCGCCTCCCTCGTTCGTCCGCTTCCATCCTAGAAGTGCGGTTCCCTCGCTGTCAACGTGAATGATAAAGAAAGGTGACAATGAGAAGCGCGCAACCGCTCTTTTATGAGATACGAATCGAAAAATGGAACGGATGTTTCACGTGAAACATCAGGCTTATGCTCTGCGCAATGAAAGATTCGCGCGGAGTCCGGCCTTCTATTCGTGGGATGAAGCGTTTATGCGGAACGAAAAATTCATGTCCCGAAAAAGCAGATGCAGAAGCAGATGCATAAGCAGATGCAGAAGGGGAGGGGGCTCTGCGCATCGGCTTCGCCGGCGGTCTTTTCCAGCAGCTTTTTCCGGTTGATTTTTCGTCTGCCGGCTTGGGGTCTCCGGCTACGGTCGGATTTGGGTGGGGAAAGTCCGGGAATCGGGGAGCGGCGTTGAAATTCTGCGGTTATCCTCGTACAATGGACGCTATTGAACAAGTTGTCTATTATTGGCCGAAATGTTCAAAAGCGTGTAATTCGCCTGTTCGACCTGCCGGTATCGGTAAAAACGAAGGGAGCCGCATGACGACGGCTGTTGCTGGAAAAATGGCTCGGGGCACCGCGAAATCGCTTGTACCGGTCGCGGTCGCACCCGTTCCCGCTGATGCGAAGTCGGACGATGGCGCCCGTTCCGTTCCCGCGTGCTGCGAGGACCGGCGGATCACGCGGTCGAAGCGGGCGCTGCGCGACGCGCTCATCGAGCTCATGGAGGAGCGCGGCTTCGACGGCTTCACGGTGAACGACCTGTGCGTCCGGGCCGACCTGAACCGCGGGACGTTCTACAACCATTACCACGACAAGGAGGCGCTGCTCGCCGCGTTCGAGGGCGAGATCATGCACGACCTCGAGCGCTTCCAAGTCCAGATGCAGGACCTTACGGTGCGCAGCCTTATGACGTACCGTGCGCGCAAAAAGCCACTGCCATTCCTCGTGGAGCTATTCGACTACCTGCGCGAGCAGGGCGACTTCCTGCACGCGGTGCTCGGCCCCGGTGGCGATGTGCGCTTCGGCCCGCGCCTGCGCGACTCGGTGTGCACCAACCTCGTGCAGTCCATCCTGCACGAGCGCTACCGCAATGATCCCTCGCCGTTCGTCGGCTACTACGTGGCGTTCTTCGCCTCGGCGTACCTGGGCGTGATCGAGCGGTGGATCGAGACGGGTATGCAGGAGAGCTCGGAGGAGATGGCGTTGATCGCCATGCGGCTGTTCTTCATCAAGCCGGGCGAATCGATCAAACTGTAGCGCCTCGAAGCGCAAGCCGAGGAGGCGGACTCTGTGAAGGAACCTATGAAGGAGAGCGTCATGGCGAACGAGCCCATGGACACCAACGAAGAGCGGGCAGGGCGCGTGGAGGCCCGGAACGAGGCTGCCGGCCAAGGGTTGGCGGGTGGAGACGGCGCGGAAGGGCCGGCTGTGACGGCGGCTGAAGGCGCTGCCGTGGAGCCCGTCCCGCTGCATATCGGCATCGACGTGGGGTCCACCACGGTGAAGCTGGCCATCCTCGATGCGGCGAACGACGTGAAGTTCTCCGTCTATCGCCGCCATCACGCCGACGTGCGCGCCACCATCGTGGAAGTGCTCTCGGAGGCCGCAGCCGACTTCGGCGACAAGCGCATGACCATCGCCATTACGGGCTCGGGCGGCCTGCTGCTCGCCCAGTGGCTGGGCATCGAGTTCGTGCAGGAGGTCATCGCCAGCAAGACGGCGGTGGAAACCTTCATCCCCGCCACCGACGTGGCCATCGAGCTGGGCGGCGAGGATGCGAAGATCATCTACTTCGACCAGGGCATCGAACAGCGCATGAACGGCACGTGCGCCGGCGGCACGGGCGCCTTCATCGACCAGATGGCCGCGCTCTTGAACACCGACGCCGGCGGCCTGAACGTGCTGGCGCAGGGCGCGACCACGTTGTATCCCATCGCCAGCCGTTGCGGCGTGTTCGCGAAGACCGACGTGCAGCCGCTCATCAACGAGGGCGCGCGCAAGGAGGACATCGCCGCGTCCATCTTCCAGTCGGTGGTGACGCAGACCATCAGCGGCCTGGCGTGCGGCCGCCCCATCCGCGGCCACGTGGCCTTCCTCGGCGGCCCGCTGCAGTACCTCCCCGAGCTGCGCAAGCGCTTCTACGAGACGCTGGAGCTGGACGACGAGCACATCGTCGTGCCCGACAACGCCCACCTGTTCGTGGCCAGCGGCTGCGCCATCGCGGGCGCGGCCAGCGAGACGACGCGTGCCGAGCTTCTGGGCGACGTGCTCGACCGCCTGAAGAGCCTCGGCGACATCCAAGGCTCCGAGGTGGTGCGCCTGCCCCCGCTGTTCGCCAGCGATGAGGAGTACGCCCAGTTCAAAGCTCGCCACGACGGCGAATGCGTGCGTCGCGGCAGCCTCATGGACTACGAGGGCACGGCCTACCTTGGCATCGACGCCGGCTCCACCACGTTCAAGGCCGCGCTCATCGGCGAGGACGGCGCGCTTCTGTGGTCGCATTACGCCAGCAACAAGGGCGACGTGCTGGGCTGCGCCCGCACGGCGCTCACGAACCTATACAACGCCATGCCGGTGAACGCAGACACCGGCGAGCCGCTCGTGCGCATCGGCCACGCCACGGTGACGGGCTACGGCGAGCACCTGCTGCTCGAGGCGCTGCGCGTGGACTCCGGCGAGATCGAGACGGTGGCGCACCTGCGCGGTGCGCAGGAGATGCTGCCGGGCGTGGAGTTCATCCTGGACATCGGCGGCCAGGACATGAAGTGCCTGCGCGTGAAGGACGGCGTCATCGACCACATCATGCTCAACGAGGCGTGCAGCTCGGGCTGCGGCAGCTTCATCGAGAGCTTCGCCACGGGCCTCAACCTGGACGTGGCCGAGTTCGCGCAGACGGCCGTGAGCGCCGAGCGCCCTGTCGACCTGGGCAGCCGCTGCACCGTGTTCATGAACAGCCGCGTGAAGCAGGCGCAGAAGGAAGGCGCCACCGTGGGCGACATCGCCGCGGGCCTTGCCATCTCCGTCATCAAGAACGCGCTGTTCAAGGTCATAAAGATCCGCGACCCGCACGACGTGGGCACGAAGGTCATCGTGCAGGGCGGCACGTTCCTGAACGACGCCGTGCTGCGCGCGTTCGAGCAGCTGTCCGAGGTCCAGGCCGTGCGCCCCGACATCGCCGGCAACATGGGCGCGTTCGGCGCCGCGTTGCTCGCCCGCGACCGCTGCCACGAGGCCATGGCGCTCGAGGCGCGCAAGGCAAAGGCGGGGGCGGCGTGGAGCTCCGAGAACGACGAGCTGGCCGCGCCCGCCGCGGTGTGCTCGACCCTGCTCTCGCTCGAGCAGCTGGCGGCCCTCTCTCCCACGCACAAGACCGTGCGCTGCAAGGCGTGCGAGAACCACTGCCTGCTCACCGTCAACGACTTCGGCGTGGACGAGGCCACGGGCAAGCACCGCCGCTTCATCACGGGCAACCGCTGCGAGAAGGGCGCGGGCACGTTCGACGAGGCCAAGGCCGCCGTGCCGAACCTCTACGAGTACAAGAGCCAGCGCCTGTTCGGCTACGAGCCGCTGCCCGCCGACCGGGCGACGCGCGGCAGCGTGGGCATCCCGCGCGCGCTCAACCAGTACGAGAACTACCCGTTCTGGTTCACGTTCTTCACGAAGCTGGGCTTCCGCGTGGTGCTGTCCGACCCGTCCACGAAGAAGACCTACGAGGCCGGCATCGAGTCCATGCCGTCCGAGAGCGTGTGCTACCCGGCCAAGCTTTCCCATGGCCACATCATGAACCTGCTGGACAAGCATCCCGACTTCATCTGGTTCCCGTGCAGCAAGTGGGAGCGCCAGGAGGACGAGGGCGCGGGCAACCACTTCAACTGTCCCATCGTGGCCAGCTACCCCGAGGCGCTGCGCCTCAACATCGACGAGCTGCGCACGTCCGATGTGAAGCTGCTCACCCCATGGCTGCCCTACGACCAGAAGGAGCACCTCAAGAAGCGCCTGTTCGTGGAGCTGGTGGAGGCGCACCCCGAGCTCATGGGCACGGCGGGCGCGCCGACGCAGGCCGAGGTGGACGCCGCCGTGGATGCCGCGTGGGCCGAGGACGAGGCCTTCAAGCGCGACATCCGCGCGAAGGGCGAGGAGACGCTCGCCTGGATGGAGGCCACGGGCACGCACGGCATCGTGCTGGCGGGCCGTCCCTACCACAACGACCCGGAGATCAACCACGCCATTCCCGAGCTCTTGACCAGCTTCGGCCTGGCCGTGCTCACCGAGGACTCCATCGCGCACCTCGGCACGCTCGAGCGCCCCATCCGCCTCGTGGACCAGTGGATGTACCATACGCGGCTGTACGCGGCGGCGAAGGTGGCCACCGAGCGGCGCGACCTCGACCTCGTGCAGCTGAACAGCTTCGGCTGCGGGCTCGACGCGCTCACCACCGACCAGGTGCAGGAGATCCTCGAGCGCGCGGGCAAGGTGTACACCGTGCTGAAGATCGACGAGGTGTCGAACCTGGGAGCGGCGCGCATCCGCGTGCGCTCGCTCTTGGCGGCGCTCAAGGACCAGGCCGACGAGCGGGCCGACGCCGAGCGCATGCCGCGCGGCTGCCCGGCGCTCAGCATCGACCCCGAGAAGTTTGCCGCCACGCGCGAAGCTGCCGTCCAGGCAAAGTCCGGCCAGGCCGAGGCCGTAATCGCACGCGAGCTGACCGGCGCAACCCCCGAGACGTTCACCCAAAAGGCGGCGCCCGAGGTCATCGCGCGCTTCAGGCAGCGCGAGGGCGCCACCACCGAGTTCCCGCGCGCGGTGTTCACCGAGGAGATGAAGGAGGCCGGCTACACCATCCTGTGCCCGCAGATGGCGCCCATCCACTTCGAGCTGCTGGTGAAGATCTTCCACCGCAACGGCTACAACCTGGAGCTGCTGCCGTCGGTGGACCACGGCGCGGTGGACGCGGGCCTCAAGTACGTGAACAACGACATATGCTACCCGTCCATCCTGGTCACCGGCCAGATCATGGAGGCCGTCATGTCGGGGCGCTACGACACCGACAAGCTGGCCGTCATCATCACGCAGACGGGCGGCGGTTGCCGCGCCACGAACTACATCTCGCTCATCCGCAAGGCGCTCGCGGCCGTGGGCCTGCCGCACATTCCGGTGATCGCGCTGTCGTTCAAGGACCTGGGCGAGAGCAACCCGGGCTTCAAGGTGACGCCGAGCATGCTCCTGCAGGCCGCGTACTCCATCTTCTACGGCGACCTGCTCATGATGGCGCTGTACCGCACGCGCCCCTACGAGGCGGAGCCGGGCAGCGCGAACCGCCTGTTCGACCACTGGATGTCCGTGTGCCAGGGTCAGCTCATGCGCGGACTCAAGCGCCGCGAGTTCAAGGACACGGTGCGCCGCATCGTGGAGGACTTCGACACGCTGCCGCTGGTCGGCGAGGGCACGAAGCCGCGCGTGGGCGTGGTGGGCGAGATCCTCGTGAAGTTCCACCCCACGGCGAACAACCAGATCGTGGACGTCATCGAGCGCGAGGGCTGCGAGGCCGTGGTGCCGGGGCTGGCCGAGTTCTTCCTGTTCGGCATCGCGGGCGGCATCTTCCAGAAAGATCCGCTCGGGCGTTCGGCGAAGGGGGCGCTGGGAAGCCGCATCGGGCTCTGGGCCATCGCGAAGCTGCGCGCGCCCGTGACGCGCGCGCTCAAGGCTTCGAGCCGCTTCGAGCCGCCGGCCGACATCTACGAGCTGGCCGAGTACGCCAGCGAGATCCTCAGCCTGTGCAACTCGATGGGCGAGGGCTGGCTGCTTACGGCCGAGATGGTGGAACTCGTCAAGACGGGCGCGCCCAACGTGGTGTGCACGCAGCCGTTCGCGTGCCTGCCGAACCACGTGGTGGGCAAGGCCGTCATCAAGGAGCTGCGCCGCCGCTACCCCGACAGCAACATCGTTGCGGTGGACTACGACCCCGGCGCGTCGGAGGTTAACCAGCTGAACCGCATCAAGCTGATGATCAGCGTGGCGAAGGCGAACCTAGCCGAGAAGGAGGCCGAGGCGAAGGCGGCGCGCGACCGGTTCGTGGACGCCGCCCGCCCGCATGCAACCCAAGAGGACGCCGGCGAGCTGGAGATCGAGACCGAGAAAGCGTAATGCCGAGGGGCCGCCGCCGAAACGCCGCGGCCCATTCGCCGAATTCGGGGGGGGGGGGCTTCATGCACCGAATCCTGTATACTCGGGAGAAAAGCTTCGCGAGGAAGGCGGCGCGTATGCGGAGGATCGAAGCGTTGGCGGCCATGGCAGCATGCGCATGCCTGTGCGCGGCGCTTTCTGGATGCGCCGTGAAGGAGCCTGCGGCCCAGGAGGAGGCGGATCCGGCTCCGCAGGCGGCCGTTCAGCCGACCCCCGATTTCAAGGAGTCCGCGTCCGGCGACCCTCGGCTGCGCGAGGGCAAGGAGGAGGTTACCGTGCTCGTGCTCAACGCGAGCAGCGCGGAGGGAGCGGCGCGCAAGGCTGCCGAGAAAATCGAGGCGCTCGGCTTCGAGCACGTCACGACTGGCAACGCCTCGTACTATCAGACCGGGAACCGGGTTTCGTATCACCACGAGGAGCATCGCGCGGAGGTGGACGAGGTCGCGGCGCTGTTCGACTCGCTTCCGCCCTACGATCCCTATTGCTACGAAGATGCGAAGAGCGGCGGCTGGAGCATGGACTACGACATTCTCGTCATGGTGGGTTGACCGTCAGCTGCGGACGACACGGTCAACTGTTCTCAGGGAAGAGAACCGTCGGCGCAAAGCGTCACTATTGTCGCCGTGCGGGCGCGCAGCCGGTGCGGAGGGACTTCGCGGATTCGCAGGCTTCCAGTCACCGTTTTGACAGCTGTGAAGCTTTTCGGCGGGAAGCAGGCGTTTGGCGCTCTTCACGACCTGCGTAAACGCGGAGAAGACGACTGCCTGGCTGCCGAAATCGAGCTCCAAGTGAACGAAAAGACTTCAGAGCGGTTAAAACGGTGACTTCGAGCCCCGCTTTTCGCGTAGCGACTTTGTCAGCTGTGGCGAACAACTCCGTCTACTAGCCCCATGAACGTGTCGGCCATCGTCTCGGGCGATTCCTTCGCGCCGCTCTCGAGCCAGCAGAGCAACACATTGTAGAACGCGCCCGCGTAGAAGTACACCTCGTAGCGCGCGGGCGAGCTCAGGGGCATGTCGCCCCACGCGGCTATCTCGCAGTCGGTGACGAGGTCGAGCAGCGACGTGGCGGCCTTCGCGCGGTGGAAGGCCAGCACGAGCTTCGCGTTCTCCCGGTAGAAGCGGAACTTGTACTCCACGAGCGCGCGGTCGCGGAAGCCCTCGCGGCCCTCCGGCTTGCCCGCATGGTAGCGCTCGGTGACCTGGCGGATACCGTAGTCCACCAGCTCCTCCACCGAGGAGAAGTTGCGGTAGAACGAAGCGCGCGCCACGCCGGCCTGCTCCACGAGCTCGGTGACCGTCACCTTCGACCAGTCCTTGCGGCCGGCGAACTCCACGAGCGCGGCCAGCAGCCGGTCCTTCACCTGCTGGTTCGCGAGCTTCCGCTTGTCCATGAGGCACATCCCCCCGTTTTGTCCCGTCGCGGCAGTTGACGGCATCGCACAACATGATACAAAATGTATCACATCAGGTAGAGCGGGGCAATGGTTCTTCCCGATGCGCGTTGTCGCCCGAAAAACGCGGTTTTCGTTTCAAAATCGTGCTTTTCGGGCGACAACAGGGCTTAGCGAGCCGCATGCGAAGAACCGGTCAAAAGAAGGGGAAGACGCCATGATCCTGTACTTCAGCGGCACGGGCAACAGCCGGTGGGCGGCGCGGCGGCTCGCCGACGCCTTGGGCGACGCCGAGGTCGTGTCCATCAACGACGCCTTGAAAGCGGGCGAGGCGCCCGCGCTGCGCTCGGAGCGTCCGATAGCGGTGGTGGCGCCGACGTACGCGTGGCGCCTGCCGCGCGTGGTGGACGCGTGGCTGCGCCGCGTGAGCTTCGAGGACAACCGCGACGTCTACTTCGTGTTGACCTGCGGCGGCGGCGTGGGCAACGCGGCGAAGTACGCGCGAAGGCTCTGCCGGGTGGCGGGCCTGCGCTTTCGCGGCTTGGCCGAGGTGGTCATGCCGGAGAACTACGTCGCGCTCTACGACGTGCCCGACGAGGAGGAATGCCGCAAGCTGTTGGCGCGGACGGGGGAGCGCCTCGACCAGCTCGCGGCGCTCGTGCAGGCGGGCGTGCCGTTTCCCGAGGCGCCCCCGAACATGAAGGCGCGCTTCCGCAGCGGCCCGGTGAACGCCGCGTTCTACCCGGCGCTCGTGCACGACAAGGCGTTCGCCGCCTCGGACGCGTGCACGTCGTGCGGCCTGTGCGCCGCGCGCTGCCCGCTGAACAACATCGTGCTCGAAGGGGGCCGGCCCGTCTGGAAGGGCGAGTGCACGCACTGCATGGCCTGCATCGGCGGCTGCCCGACCGAGGCCATCGAGTACGGCGAGAAGTCGAAGGGCCGCCGCCGCTACTACCTGGAAGAGGGCGCGGTCGCCTCGTAGGGCAAGAGTCTGCCCTTGCCGTTCAACAGGTAAGACGTTTCCGGTCGACGGCAAGGGCAGAGCCCATGCCCTACGGGCTAGCCTGCCGATCCAGAAAGGAGCCCCCATGCGCTTCCCTCACGAGATAGCGATCGATCCTGCACGCTGCATCGGCTGCGGGCTGTGCCGCGACGACTGCCCGGCGAGCAACCTCTCCGTCGCGGGCGGGAAGGCGGCGCCGCTCACGCAGGCCTGCATCATGTGCGCGCACTGCGTGGCCGTCTGCCCGACGAATGCGGTTTCCATCAGCGGCTTCGACGAGGAGCCGCGCCCGCTCGACGGAGCGGAGGCGCTCGAGCCCGCCCGGCTGCTCGCTGCCATCGGCGCGCGTCGCAGCATGAGGCGCTTCGCCGAAGGGCCCGTGTCCGACGAGGCGATCGCCGACATCGTGGAGGCCGGCCGCCTCACGCCCACGGGCAAAAACGCCCAGGACGTCTCCTACATCGTGCTGCGCGAGCGCCTCGACCGCTGCGAGCAGCTGGCCGTGCGTCTGTTCCGCCGCATCCTGCCTCTCGCCCGCCTCGTGGACGCCACGGCGCGCCGCACGGAGGTTGACGAGCATTTCTTCTTCAAAGGCGCGCCGGCCGTGATCGTGGTGGTGGCGAAGGACCAGGTGAACGGCGCGCTCGCCGCTTCTAACATGGAGCTTGCGGCCCAGGCGCACGGCCTTGGCGTGCTCTACAGCGGCTTCTTCGCCTTGGCGGCCAAGCTCTCGCCCGCGCTGCGCCGCGAGCTCGGACTCGCGCGCGGACAGAAGGTGGTCGCGGCGCTCGTGGTGGGCCACCCCGCCGTGACGTACCGCCGCACCGCCCCGAAGGAGCCTGCGGACGTGCGCTTCCTGTGAGAGCGTGCCGCATGCGGCGGTTCCGTGTCCGTTCCGTAAATTGTTATCAAAAAAGTATCATTTTGCGGTAGCATGAGGCCCGAACAAAAGCCGCCGTCTGAAAGAAGGAACCATGGCCTCCCTCTACGATTTCACCGTCAAGAACCAGCAGGGCGAGGACGTCTCGCTCGCCGACTACCAGGGGCGCGTGCTGCTCATCGTGAACACCGCCACGGAATGCGGGTTCACGCCCACCTACGCCCAGCTCGAGGAGCTGTACCGCAGCCTGCACGAGCGCGGCCTCGACATCCTCGACTTCCCGTGCGACCAGTTCGGCCACCAGGCGCCGGGCACGGACGAGGAGATCGCGCAGTTCTGCACCTCGCGCTTCGGCGTGACGTTCCCGCAGTTCTCGAAGATCGAGGTCAACGGCCAGGACGCCGACCCGCTGTTCGCCTACTTGCAGCAGCAGAAAGGCTTCGAGGGCTTCGACGAGGGCCACGAGCTCACCCCGATCCTCGAGGACCTGCTGGCAAAGGCCGACCCCGACTACGCCTCCAAGCCCGATATCAAGTGGAACTTCACGAAGTTCCTCGTCGACCGCGCGGGCAACGTCGTTCGCCGCTTCGAGCCCACGGCCAGTACCCCCGACGTCGTGTCCCCCGCCGTGGAGGAGCTGCTGTAGCCTCCGCCGCCAACGCCTGCGCCAACTTCGCTGCCGCATCGCATTCGATGCGGCAGTTTTTATCCGAACGAATATTCTAACTCCCCCTTTGACGCACAGCTCGGCAGCTTGCCGATGGAGGCTTCCGCGTCGATCGGCCCGGATCCGCATGCGGCCCGCTGCCCGGTCGGCCGCCGGCGCCCCTCTTCGCGTTTTCTGCCCCTCCGAGTCACAGTTTTGACTGCTCTGAAGCCCGCGCGGGCGGCCTGGCGGGAGCCCGCTTCGCGCCACCTGGGCGAACGGCCTCGGCCGGCCGCCGCTCGGGCGTCCAGGCGGCCCGCAGGGCGTCAAAAGGCTTCAGAGCGGTCAAAACTGTGACTCGGAGGGCCCGAAACCCGAAGGGCCCCTCCCCTTTGGCGCACGGCCCGCCCGTCCGGGCGCCCGATTCGCGCGCGGCGCCTTCCGAATCGGGCGATTGCACGCCAAAGGGGGAGTCGGAACGGATGGTTCACGTGAAACATCGAGGCTCGATGCGGCCCCTGCAACCTCTTCGCGACAAACCGCGTGCGATCTGCCATCATCGGGTGGTGGAAAGGCGGCGGCATCAGGCGTATCGTGTCGTGGCGAGGAGTAGGAAAAACATGATCGGTTCGAACATTCAGAGCAGGCGCAAAATGACGGGCCTCACGCAGGAGCAGCTGGCCGAGCGCTTGGGCGTGGCGCGGCAGACCGTGGCGAAGTGGGAGGCGGGCGATTCCGTTCCCGATCTCGCGCACGCGGGCGCGCTGGTCGAGGCGCTCGACGTGTCGCTCGACGCGCTCGTGGGCTTTGACCCGCAGGGCACGATGCTGCCCATGCCGCCGCGCAGCACTCCTACCTGTTCGGCCTGTTCGGCGGCTTGCAGTCCAAGATCGCGGAGTGGACGGCGGCCGAGCGCGCCGCGAACCCCGACGCGCACCTCACGCTGGCCTGGGTGCCGCACGACTGGGTGCGCGGCCTGTACTTCTACGACGACTTCGACGTGCGGTTCGCCGAGACGTTCCACGACGGCTCGTGGTTCGCAGGCGTCGACCAGGCCGACCTGCTCTCCCGCATCGCCTGTCCTGCCGTCTACCTCAAGGCGAAGACGAACTACGGCGAGGACGGCCTTTCGCTGGCAGCCAACTCCGACGAGGACGCCGCGCGCGTGCAAGAGCTCGTCGGCGCCTGCGAGACGATCGTCGTCGAGTCGGGCCACGACATCCACTACGATCACCCAGAGGCGTTTGTGGAGGCCATGGACAGAGCGGCCGGAAATAACTGATCGAACGGCGCCGCGTGGCGGGAGCCTGTGGGCGCGAGGCTACGCGGGGCAAGCGCCCGGTTCCGACAGCAGTTCGAGGAAGCAGGCGAGAGCGGTGGCATGCGAGGCTCCGCCGCTGCCGGCACCGGCGGGCCGCGCGCCGGCATCCGGGCGTCGGCCTGCGACGCGCGCCTGCGCGGGGTCGCGAACGGAGCCTTCGTCCCGGTAGAGCGCGTGCCAGCTCAGCTGCAACCCGTCGGCGGCAGCCGAGGGCACGAGGGACATGCGCTCTTCCAGCCGGTGCGCGAGGGAGTCGTCCGATGCAAGGTCGTCCTCGGACAATAGGTGGATGCCGTCGCCGTGGCCCATCAGGTAGAGCTCCTCGTAGCGGGAGCAGGGCAGCAGCTTGACGGCCGGCCGGAAGCCGCGGCTTCGGCAGGCGGCGGCGAACGTGTCCCTCAACGGCTTGCAGGCCTTGTGCGCGAACAGGAGGAACGTCTCGTGGCGCAGGGATGCGAGCTCCGCTTCCGGCAGTCCCGCCGCCTCTCGCGGCAGGCCGAACACCAACCGGCTCCCCGGTCGCGAGATCGCCGCCATTCCCACGCCGGCAGGGGGCTTGAAGGCCGGGGCACCTGCGTCCGGCGTGGCCACCCGGCCGTCCTGCCCGTCCTCGCTGACGCTTCCCGCCCCGCAAGGACGAGCCTCTTTCACCAACTGCACGAACGCCACGTCGCAAAGGTCCTCGGCCACCGCCTCTCCCGGCGTCTTTCCCGCGGGCGGTGCCACGTACTCCACGATGGTGCGCGGATGTGCGCGTACCGTTCCGTCCGCTGCGGCCGCGAGTCGTGCGGACAGCGGCCTGAGCGCGGGCGTGTCGTGGATGCGGATGCGCGCGGGCGCCACACGGCGCAATTCTGCCAGCTCGTCCTGCATGCCGGTGTAGAGGTCGTCCATGCGCAGGGCGGTTTGGAGCACCGTGTCGCCTGTCGGCGTCAGCCTCACGGGCAAGATGTCGGCCACCAGCTTCACGTTCAGCTCCTTCTCCAGCGCACCCACGTGGCGGCTTAGCGTGGGCTGTGACAGGTTGAGGGCCTTGGCCGCGGCAGAGTAGCTGCCTTGCAGCACGACTTCGGCGAACTCGCGAAAGACGTTGATGTCCATGCTCCCCTCCTGTGGCACGGGGTTCCACTCGTCCTTTCCATCGTACCACGAATTGACGCTTATAGCGGTCATTCCGACGGCGAACATGCTTTGCCGGAGGGGAAGGCCGCCGCCCGGCCATCTTGCCGCCGAAGCCCCGCCCGTGCCCTTGCGTTTTCCGCATACCGGTATGCAGGTTTTGCCCGCATGTGGGCCGAAGCGCATGGCCCCATCCGATACTCGCATTTTATCTATGCAGGTCAGCCCTCGTATACTGCAATCGCAGACTCCTTTTGCGGAGCATAGCGCGCAACTTCACGGGGAGTCGCATGCTCGAGACGAAACGGAGGAAGGGGAGCATCATGGCGCAGGAAAAGGGCGTTTCACGTCGGGACTTCTTCAAGGGGGCCGGCGTCGCCGCGGCGGGGGCCGCCATGGCGACGGCGGGCTTGGGCCTCGCGGGGTGCGCGGGCGGCGGGGGAGCATCGGCCGACGCGGAGCAGTGGGACCAGGAGGCAGAGGTCGTCATCGTCGGCTACGGCGGAGCGGGTGCGTGCGCGGCCATCGCGGCGGCCGACGCGGGCGCCAAGGTGCTCGTGCTGGAGAAGAACGCCGAGGACAAGCACCTGTGCAACACCATCATGTCGGGCGGCATCTACCACTCTCCGGATCCCGACGGCGACAAGGAGGCCCTGAAACAGTACCTCAAGGCCATGTTCAGCGGCGAGAACCTGGACACGAAGGCCGAGGGCGAGCAGTCGCCCCTGTTCGTCGACGACATCGTGGAGAAGTTCGCCGAGTACTCGCCGAAGAACGTCGAGTTCATGCAGAGCCTCGACCCCGACTACAAGGTCATCGAGCGCGGCGGCGCGGCGTTCCCCGACTTCCCCGGCGCGAAGGAGAGCGGCTACAAGAGCTACAACTCCACGTACGGCAAGTCGGCCACCGGGCCGGATTATCCCACGCTCGACCTGCCCAAGGAGGACACGGCCGCCGGCCTGGCGTTCTTCAACTGCCTGAAGACCGGCATCGCCGCCCGCGCCGACAACATCACCATCGCCTACGAGACGCCGGGCAAGAGCCTGATCATGGACGACGAGGGCGCCGTCATCGGCGTGGTGGCCACGCAGGGCGACAAGGACATCCGCGTGAAGGCCGGCAAGGGCGTTATCCTGACCACCGGCGGCTACGAGTACAACGAGGAGATGCGCCGCGCGTTTTTGGAGGGCCAGGGCATCACGGGCTGGGCGTTCTACGGCACGCTGTCGAACACGGGCGACGGCATCCGCATGGGCTGCGAGGCGGGCGCTCAGCTGGCGAAGGTGGGCAAGGCCGCGTCGCGCCTGATCTGGTCGTGCCCGGACGTGCAGGTGGGCCCCATGAACGTGGGCTCGATCACGGACTCCGTGGGCGGAGCCGGCACCATCGTCGTGAACTCCGAGGGCAGGCGCTTCATGGACGAGACGCTCATCACGAAGGACCCGAGCCGCTACTTCTCTTACAAGAACGCCGTGCACATGGACATCGTCACGCTGGAGTTCCCGAACACCCCGGCCTACATGATCATCGACGAGACGAAGCGCAAGGCGGGCCCGCTGGTGAACACCACGCTCTCCACCTGCGGATTCGGCATCATCGATTGGGATAAGGACAATCAGAACGCCATCGACAACGGCTGGCTCATCAAGGCGGATTCCATCGAGGAGCTGGCGCAGAAGATTCGCGACACGCACGAGCTGAACGAGGGCCGCATGGATCCGGCCGTGCTCGCCGCCACCATGGAGCAGTACCAGAAGATGGTGGACACGGGCGTCGACGAGGAGTTCGGCCGCACGAGCGCCACGAAGAACGCGCTCACCGGCGAGGTGGTCGACCCCGGCTTCCAGGCCATCAGCACACCGCCGTTCTACGCCATGCCGCTCGTGGCGGGCGGTCCGAACACGAAGGGCGGCCTGCAGGCCGACGGCGACCGGCGCGTCATCGACTGGAACAACGAGCCCATCCCGCGCCTGTACACGGCCGGCGAGATTTCCTCGTGCTTCAAGTTCGTGTACCAGGGCGGCGGCAACGTGACCGAGTGCATCGTGTGCGGCCGTATTGCCGGAGAGAACGCGGCGGCCGAAACGGCTTGGGACGCGAAATAGCCTGAAGCGCCCGCGGCGCGGCGGGTCGGCCTGCGGGCGGGCCGTGCCAGCGCCCGCCCGGCGCCGCTTGGCGCCGGACATCCGTACCGGATCCATGCCACCGGCGGGGATACCCTCCCTCCCCATTCCCCGCCGCGTGGCTGGCTCACCATCGAGGGAGATAACCCATGAGAAACGTGAAGCCCGGCATCGCGTCGGCCGTGTGCGCCGTGTGCCTTCTGGCGGCCGTTGCGGCCGGGGCGGGCTGCGCGCCGAAGGCCCACGAGGGCCCGCTGGCGAAGGATGCCTCCATAACCGTCGACTTCACGTGGTCGGCCGACGCCAACTGCGCGACCTGCCATGCGACGGAGGACGGGTCGCTGGAGGGCATGCCGTGCTACGGGGCCCTTTCCGCCGCCGGAGGGAACACCTGCTCCGTGTGCCATGCCGACGAGGCCGGCCTGGAGAAGGCCCACGAGGGCGCCACGCCCGACCGCGCGAAGGAGCGCGCCACGAGGTTGCGCGACACCGCCATCGACGAGCAGGCATGCTTCGCCTGCCACGGCAGCTACGAGGAGCTGGCGGCCAAGACGGCCGACTCGGCCGTGCTGACCGATGCCAAGGGCACCGTCGTGAACCCGCACGCCCGCCCCGCGGGCGAGGGCCATGCCGGCCAGACGTGCGCCGACTGCCACGCGCTGCACTCCGGCGAGCCCGTGCAGGAGACGGCGCCCGAGTTCTGCATCAGCTGCCACCATACGAACGACTACCAGTGCCACACCTGCCACCAATGAGGTACGGCGGGCGCCGGTCCTGAAGTCGGCACCCGCCTCTCAGGCCGCCGTAGGCTCAGTCCAGCTCGAGCAGGGCCTCGATGGCGGCCTCCACGTCGAGCACCGGAAGGCCCTCGCCGTCGAAGCGCTGCTCCATGCGAAGGGCCACCGACGCGAGCTCGGCCTCGTTCAGGTTCGCCACGCTGGGCGTGCCGTGGAACTTGAGGCCCAGGAGGCATCCCTTGGCCTTCACGACCACCACGTGCCCCGTCGCGCCGCCGCCCGCGTCGACGACGGGCACGAGCTCCGCGCCGCGATGCAGCACGCCGCAGAACTCGGGCGGCAAGAAGGCGAAGGGCCTCACGCCGCTCGCGGGCACCACCTCGTCGATCGCATCGAAGGCGATGGCCATGTCGCCTGCGGGCGTGGGCACGACGAGGGCGTTCGAGCGCGCCGCCCTCTCGCTCCCTCCGCTGATGAGCTTCTCGATCCAACGGAGCCGCTGCTCGCGATCACGCATGGCGCGCTCCCTCCTCCAAGCCGGAATCCAGCAGGCGTCTCGCGCTCACCACGGCGCATGCGGCGCCGTCCTGCAGGAACGCGTACCCGAAGCAGCCGGCGAGGCGCGCCGTCCTGCGGTTGAGCAGCGCTGGAAGCTGGCACACCGATACGCGCTCGTAGCCGTCAACCTCGTCCACGGCAAGCGCTCGCCGCTCGCCCTGCGCCTCGAGCATCACCACGATCCTCGGTCTCTCAGCCTTGAACGGGGTGGACGCGCCCGCCCCGTTCAGCATCTCGACGCGCGCGCCGTCTCGGTCCACGTAGCAGGCCGTCCCCGACGCGTCGCAGCCGCCGACGAGGCGCTCCGGGTGATGCCCCTCGAACCGGACGATCTGCTGCGCGGGCAGGGCGAAGCGCTCTGCGCCGACGCGCACGATGGCGGCCTCCATGACGGTGAACGGCGCGGGGAAGTTCATGACGATCTCGAGCGTGCCGTGGTCGGTGTTGCGCACCTTGCCCCGTCCGCCCATGTTGTACAGCATGGATCCGATCTCGATGAACTGGGAGGACATGCCGGCGAACGGGCCCGAGCGCGTCGAGGCGAATCCGGGCATCATCAAGAACGAGCCTATCTCCTCGTCGGTGTACTCTTCGATAGGGCGGGTGAGCAGGCCGCGCTCCTCGGCCAGCTGTCCGATGCGGCGCGCGTCGAACAAGTGGCCGTCGTGTTCGATGCGGCAGATCACCTCGGAGCCGTCGCTCTCCAGCGTGAGGCGCATCGTGGCGCAGGGAGGCTTCCCCGCCGCCTTGCGCCCCTCGGGCTTGCCAATGCCGTCGCGCAGGCACGCCCGGATGACTCGTTTGATGATCTCCTCCATCGACGCCAGCACGGACTGGTCGAGCGCCATCTGCCCGTCCGCGATGTCGAACTTGACCTGCACGCCGAAACGCTCGCTGTAGTCTGCGACGAGGGCGTGCAGGGAGGGGGCGATCCTTCCGAACGGCTCGATGCGCGACCGGGCGACGGCCGTGCGCAGCCCGTCCACGACCTGGGCATGCGTGAAGAAGATGGTGTTGAGCTCGCGGTCGTGCGGCGTGCGCTCGATGCGGGCGCGCAGCTGGCGGTGCACTTCCTCGAGGCGCGCGAGCAGCTTCCAAAGCTCGTCGTAGCGCCCGTCCACGCTGCTGCGGTTCGCGAAATCGATGCGCAGGGGGATCGCCGGGCTGTTCTCGCCTGCGGGCTCGTCGGAGGCAGAGGCGAACGAGGGGACGGCGTCCGCGTCCTCGATGATGGCGAAGCGGTCCACGAAGAACGAGGCCTTGATGGTTATGAGCACCTTCTCGGGGGTGGGCGAGCTGAAGCGGACGAACAGGCCGTGGTCGCGCAGGTAGGAGATGGTGGAGGGATCGCTCTTGACCGTGCACGGGTGGAAGGACAGCGAGCTGCACAAAGGCGCGATGCGCCGCACGACGAGCGCCGCGCGCACGTTCTCGAGCCCGCAGTTGGGCTTGAGCATGACCTGCACCACCAGCTCCTCATCGCGCTCCATCTCGGCCTCCTTCCGCTATCCGTCCAAGTCGGGCCGCGCGAACACGCAACGGTTCTTCCCGGTTTCCTTGCCGTGGTACAGGGCGCGGTCGACCCGCGCGAAGTTCTCGGCGAAGGTGAGGTTGGGATCGTAGGAGCTCAGGCCGAACGTGAGCGTGCAGGTGAACTCGCCCTCGCCGTCGTCGATGCGGTAGGAGCCCACCTCCTCGCGCATGCGATCGCACAGGCGCAGCGCCTCGTGGTCGGGCGACGAGAACAGCACGACGAGCAGCTCCTCGCCTCCCCAGCGGATGACGGGCTGGCTTCCGGCGAGGTCGTCGAGGATGTCGGCGATGCACACGATGGCGATGTCGCCGGACTGGTGTCCGCGCACGTCGTTGATGGCCTTGAAGTCGTCGATGTCGCAGAGCGCCAGAACCGTGTTCGCCTCGCGGCTGGCCTCCTGGATCTTCTCCTCGAGGTAGTCCGTGAGGTAATGGCGGCTGAACAGGCCGGTGAGCTGGTCGCGCATGGCGAGGCCGCGCATGGAGTCCAGCTGCTCCTTCAGCGCGGCGTTTCGCGCGCGAAGGCGCTCGACCTCCTCGACGGGGTCGCGCGCGGGTTCGTCGGCACGCTCCCTCACGCCGCGCCGCCGTCCGCGTCCTGGCTGGGCCTCTCGAGCGTGAAGCGGTCGATAAGCTGCTTGAGGCTGCGAGCTTGCTCGGCAAGCTCCTCGCCGATGACGGCGCTTTCCTCGGAGGCGGCCGAGTTCTCCTGCACCACGTCGGACAGGCTGTCCATGCTCTCCTGGATCTGCGACACGGCTTCGAGTTGCTGCGTGGACGCCTGCGCGATGGCCGACATCATCTCCTTGACGCCCTCCGTAGCCGCGACGGCGCTCTCCATGTTGGCGGACGTGTCCTCGATGAGGGCGCTGCCGCTCTCCACGCTTTCCGCCGCGCGCACCGCGAGCTCGTCGGCGGCGCGCGATGCCTCGCTCACCTGGGTTGCCAGTCGTCGTATCTCCTCGGCCACGATGGCGAATCCACGGCCCGCGTCACCCGCGCGCGCCGCCTCCACCGAGGCGTTGAGCGCGAGGATGTTTGTCTGAAACGAGATGTCCTCGATGGAGTTGGCCAGCTGCGAGATGCTGCGCGTGCTCACCTTGATGTCGCCGATGACCTCTACTGCCTTGGATATCTGGCCGTTGCTGCGCTCCACGGCTTGGAGCACGTCGGAGGTGTTCTCGTTGGCTGCGATCACGCTCTCGTTGTTCTCCTCCACCATCTGCGTGATGCCTTGGACGTTGACTGCCAGCTCCTCGATGGACATGGCCTGTTCGGCCGAGCCCTGAGCGATGGTTTGCGAGCTGTCGGACATCTGCGACGACGAGCGTTCCACCTGCTCGGCCGTCTCGCTCAGGCGCTCCACCGTCAGACGCAACGACGCCACCGTGCGGTTCATGGACTCGCCCAGCTCGCCCAGCTCGTTTTCGGACGCGCAGGACGCGTTCGCCGTGAGGTCCCCTGCGGCCACGCGCTTGGCGACCCGCTCGATCTCGCGCACCGGCTCGGCGATGGCCCGTGTGATGCGCCGCCACATGACCACCACGAGCGCGATCGTGAGCAGCCCGATCAACGCGATGGACACCGACGTGGCGATCTCGACGTCGGTGGTCTTCTGCACGAAGTCGGAGGCCTTCTTCTCGGCAGCGGCGACGATGCCGTCGGAAAGCTCCAGCGTGACCTCGCGCTGCGGCAGGTAGCTCTGCTCGTAGAGCGAGTGCGCACGTTCCGTGTCGCCTGCCTTCGCCGCCTCGAGCACCTGGTTGCGGGTCTCCGCGAGCCCCTCGTACGCGACGGTGAACTCGGCGAGCGCGTTCGGGTCGGCCGTGAAGTTGGACGAGATGACCTCGAACTCGGCTTCGCGTTCGGCGGACAGCTGGTCGATGCTGGAAAGCAACTGTTTCTTTTCGGCGGGAGACTCGGCGGAGATGTACTGCTCCAGGTAGCCCGACATCTCGTCGATCGTGTTGCGCAGCGATATGGCGCTCTTCGACACCTGGTAGGGGCGCTGATAGAACTCGGTGGTCATCGAAGAGTTCTCGTGCACGCCGAAGATGGACGCGCCGATAGACACCACGAACAGCACGATGATGGTGACGTAGGAAAGCATCAGGATGCGGCTGATGCTCGCGTTTTTCAAAGACGGTCTCATGAATGCGTCTCTTCCGATCGTTTCTGGTAGATGGAGTCGCCCCGGTAGGCGAACCGCTTGCGGTCGCGGACGATCTCCGCGTGCCCGAGGATGAGGTAGCTCGAAAGCGCCAGATGACGGTGCAGGGTGTCCAGCACCCGCTCGCGCGTGGGCTCGTCGAAGTAGATGATGACGTTGCGGCAGAGGATGAGGTCGTAGCGGCGCCTGAGCGCCTCCGGGTCGCTCAGGTTCGCCCGTGCGAACGACACGTGCCGGCGGATGGAATCGACCACCGCGAAACCATCGCCCTCGCGCGTGAAATAGGACGTCAGCCAGCGAGGGGGCACCTTGTCCACGCGCGTCGCGGGGTACACGGCCCGCCGCGCCTCCTCGAGCGCCGGCTCCGACACGTCTATGCCGGTGACGCGCACGGGTGGGAGGTTACGTCCGCGCCTGTAGTCCTCCACGATCATGGACACGGTATAGCATTCCTCGCCGGTGGAGCAGCCCGCGCACAGGATGTTCCAGGTGCGGCGCGGTCGCGAGGCCTCCAGCTCGGGAAACGCCGTGGTGCGCAGGAAGTCGAACTGCCTGCGCTCGCGCAGGAAGTAGGTGTAGTGGGTGGTGACGAGGTCGATGAAACGAGCGGCGGCCTCGGGATTCGTGCCCGACTCTATAAGGTCGAGGTAATCCGAGAACGAGGGCAGCCCCAAGCGATTCCGCTCGCGTGACAGCCGGCAGTCGAGCAACACTCGCTTGGAACGCATGTTCAGCCCGAGTGTGCGAGAAAGGTGCGTGCAGACCCGTTCGAACTCTTTGTCGGTGAGGTGCTCCAAAATCTCCGTTTCCCCCGGAATAGCTGTGGTCAGGCTAGCATAGCACGTAAGGCGGGGGGGGGGGGCGTTTTTTATGGCGCAACCGGGAAAAGCGAAGGAGTAGAGCGGGAGCGATGCGCCTCGTGGCGCCGTAGGAAGAGAGTCCTGCCCAGCTTTCCGCTGACGTAGGAGCTGGGCAGGTTCGTCGAGGGCTAGAACGGGTAGGGATGCGGGGCGTGCTGAACGCTCGTCCAGTGGGTCCTCGTCATCTCCTCCAAGATCCAGCGGCCGTTGAAGCGGCCCAGGCCGGAGTTCTTCTCGCCGCCGAAGGGCACGTGCTGCTCGTCGGCCACGGTCATGTCGTTCACGTGCGTCATGCCCGCGTCGATCTTCAGGGCGAACGCGGTGGCGCGCTCCACGTCGCGACCGACGACGGCGGACGACAGGCCGTAGTCGCTCATGTTGGCGAACCGGAGCGCCTCGTCCTCGCCGTGCGCCACGATGATGGGCGCCAGCGGCCCGAAGCTCTCCTGCATCGCGATGTCCCAGGTGGGATCGACATCCCCGAACACGACGGGCGGCATGACCAGGCCTTCGGGCTCGCCGTCAAGCAGCACGCGGGCGCCCTGGTCCTTAGCGCGCTGCACCTTCCTCACCAAGCCCGCAAGCTGGGACTGGTTGATAATGGGGCCGATATCGGTGGCCGGGTCCAACGGGTCGCCGCACACGAGCTTGGACGCGCGGTCGACGAAGCGCTCGGTGAACTCGTCGGCCAGGCTCGCGTCCACGATGATGCGGTTCGTGCTCATGCAAATCTGCCCCTGGTGCAGGAAGCGGCCGATGATCGCGATGTCCACGGCCTGCTGCACATCGGCGTCGTCCAGCACGACGAGCGGGCAGTTGCCGCCCAGCTCCAGCGCCACGCGCTTGAGCAGCTTGCCGCCGGCCGTCTTCGCGCCGATGCCGCGCCCCACGGCGGTGGAGCCGGTGAACGAGATGAGCTTCGGCACGGGGTGCTCCACGAAGTAGTCGCCTATCTCGCTGCCGCGCCCGATGAGCACCGACAGCAGGCCCTCGGGCAGCCCCGCCTCCTCGTAGATCTTCGCCAGCAGGATGCCGCCCGTGACGGGCGTGTCGCTGGCCGGCTTCAAAACGACGGCGTTTCCGCAGGCCAGTGCCGTGGCGACGGAGCGGTTGGACAGGTTCATGGGGAAGTTCCACGGGCTGATGACGCCCACCACGCCCAGCGGTTGGCGGTACACGCGGTTCTCCTTGCGCGGCGTGTCGGAGGGGAAGATATCGCCGTGCATGCGGTAGGGGAAGCTCGCGGCCTCCTCGGTAATGTTGCGCGCGGCGCCCACCTCGAACTCCGCCTTGGCGCGGATACTGCCGGACTCGCGCTGGACCCAGCCGATCAGCTCGTCGTGGCGCGCGTCGAAGATGTCCACGGCGCGGCGCAGCACGGCGGCGCGCTCGGCGGGCAAGGCGGCGGCCCATTCGCGTTGGGCGCGCTCGGCGGCGGCGTAGGCCTCGTCCACGTCGGCGCGGTTCGCCAGCACGTGGGTGGAGAGGACCTCCTGGCTGTAGGGGTTCACGTCTTGGGCGGACTCGCCGCTCGCGCCGTCGCGCCAGGCTCCGGCTATGTAGAGCCGGTCGAGGCCATCGTAGGGCTGGGGGATTGCGGGGGACGATGCGTTCGGGGAAGGTGCCATGGCGTTCTCCTGTTCTCGGAGCGCGGCGGGATCGGGTTGTGCCGTCGCGCGCGGGCCAATCCGTTCAGTATAGGAGCCTGCGAGCAGGAGGCATCTATCTGCGGCGAACGGTTGATTGGCGGAAAACCGGTGATCACCGGTGAGGGAGGTTATGCTTGCGTGGTCGCAGGGCCTGGCGAGCGGGCCGTGACGGCGGGGTACGGCGTGCCGGCTGTTGCCGCAGGGGATTCGGGAGGGCGCGCGGGCACGCGGGCGAGCGCGATCGCGCGGCGAGCGGACATGCGGGGCTTGCAGCCCAGCGGCCCCCGTGCCCCACCGTTTCGGGCCGCCTGCGCGGCCGTGGTCGTGGTGGTTTGGCGGACGTGGCCGCTGGGCGGCGGACGCATGCTGGGCGCGCGGACCGAAGTGTGCGATTATGAAAGCACACAGCGGCGCAGCTGCGCGGACGACGCGGCGGAAAGGAGCGGACGGCATGGGATGCATGGGGAGCTTGGCCTGCACAGGGGACGGCCCGCTGCCGTTCATCGTGGCCGGCGTGGTGCTGGTGGCGGCGGCGGTGCTGGTGGTGGCGTTCGTGCTCATGCGGCGCAACCGCTAGCGGGGGCGGGGAGCAACCATGGACGGGAAGCTGGTCATCTGCCCCACACCGCTTGGGAACCTTGGCGACATGACCGAGCGCGCGCTGGCGGCGCTGCGCGCGGCCGACGTCGTGTGCGCCGAGGACACGCGCGTGACGGGGCGGTTGCTGGCGGCGTACGGCATAGAAAAGCGGCTGGAGCGTTTGGACGAGGCCCTGATCGGCGAGCGCGGTGCGGGCATCGTGCAGCGCGTGCTAGACGGCGAGACCGTCGCTTACTGCTCTGACGCGGGCATGCCCGGCGTGTCGGACCCGGGGCTGCGCCTCGTGCGCGCTGCCCGCGAGGCGGGCGCTGCCGTGGAGGTGCTGCCGGGTCCCACGGCCGCCGCGACGGCCTACGTGGCCAGTGGCTGCGACAACCCCCGCTTCTACTTCGGCGGCTTCTTCCCGCGCAAGGACGCCGAGAGGGCCGCGCTGCTGGACGGCCTGCGCGCGCTCGATGCGGCGCTCGTGTTCTACGAGAGCCCGAACCGCCTTGCCTCGGCGCTCGCCGCGCTGGCCGCCGCGCTGCCGCAGCGCGAGGCGGCCGTGTGCCGCGAGCTCACGAAGCTGCACGAGGAGGTGGTGCGCGGGCCGCTGCCCGAGTTGCGCGACGAGTTCGCGGAACGAACGGGTGCGGGAGGGCGCGGCGTGAAGGGCGAGATCGTCATCGTGGTGGACGGGCCGAACGCCGCCGAGAGCGCGGCCGCCGCCGAGGGCGCGCAGCAGGCCGCCGCCGTGCGCGCCGCCGAGCTGAAGGCGGCGGGCGCCCGCAACAAGGACATCGCCCGCGCGCTGGCCGACGAGTTCGGCATCGCGCGCAACGCGGCGTATGACCTGGCTCTCAAGGCGTGAGCGGCATGGCAGGGCGCGGTGCGGGCCGCACGGGGGCGCAGGCTCCCGCGCGCTCGGGACGGGCGGCGGCCAAGCGCCGGGGTGCGACCGCGGCGCCGGCTCCGACGGTCCTCGAGGTGGACGGGCTGCCCGTGCGGCTCGCGCGCAAGCGCATCAAGAACGTGAACCTGCGCGTGAAGGCCGATGGCCAGGTGGAGGTATCGGCCCCGCTGCATGCCACCGACGCGTTCGTGGCGTCGTTCGTGCGCGAGAAGCGCCCCTGGATCGAGGCGAAGCGTGCCGAGATGGCCGCCTCGCCGCGGGCGGAGGCCGCGGCGGCATCGCCCGAGGAGGTGGCCGCATGGCGCGCCGTGGTGGAGGCATGCGTGCCGCCGCTCGTGGCCGCTTGGGAGCCCATCATGGGCGTGAGGGCGGGGCGGCTCGCCTACCGCAACATGACCAGCCGCTGGGGCAGCTGCCAGCCGGCTACCGGGCGCATCTGCATCAATGTCCGTCTGGCGCTCTACCCGCCCGAGTGCCTGGAGTACGTGGTGGTTCACGAGCTGTGCCACCTGCGGGAGCGCGGCCACGGCCAGCGTTTCAAGGATCTCATGGACACCTATATGCCCGATTGGCGCGAGCGCCGCGCGAAGCTGCGCTAGGCCCGCTGCGTGAACGAGAGCGCCCGTGCATCGACCGCCTGCATCCAGGCGATGTACGTGTCGGGGCAATGGGACGTGAACGCCAGCCCCAGGTCCATCTCCAGCAGCTCCCGCACGGCCGTGAAAATGCCGAAGGGGTTCAGCAGGCTCTCCAACGTGGGGAGGCTTTGCGAAGCCTGGGCGTCGAACGAGTCGAGCCGTTCCAGCGCGTCGGGGCTGTAGGAGTCCAGCAGTCCCGTGTTCGCCTGGTACGCCTGCTGCATGAGGGCGAGCGACGACGCAAAGCGGGTGCTGGCATAGCCCGGCAGCTCCACGGTGGTGCCGTAGCGCCCGTAGCCCCAGGCGGGGAGCGGCAGTTGCGGCACGAGGTCCGAGGGGTTCACGATGTTGAAGATGCCCGCGTACGCGTCGTCGCCCCGGTTTGCGGACTTCGTGGGGCACGGCGCGGCGAACGTGTAGGCGTAGACGGCGTCGGCCGACGCCAAGGCGTCAGGTCCGTCCGCCCGGTCGATGAGGTCGGCAGCCAGCAGGTTGGCGATGGCACCGCCGCGGCTGTGGCCGGTCACGAGGATGCGCGTACGCGCCGGGTCTGCGCCGATTTCATCCAGGTAGCGCTCGAGCGCCTGCGCGACCTCCTGCTCGGCCGTCTTGAAACCGCGATGGTCGGCGTCGGGCGATGCCGCATCCGGCAGGTTGAAGTTGCTGACCCATTCCGCGCCGTAGCTTCCGCGTATGCCCACGAACACGAGGGTTTCAGGCGAGCTGCCCGTCGCCGGGCTGCTTGAGGAGGAGCCGCCCGCAGCGGCGTCGCCGTGGCGGGCGGTCTCGATCCTGCGGTTGGCGAACGTGTAGGCGGCCACGTCGTGCGAGCCGTTGACAAGCGCGGCCAACTGGTCGAGCACGGCGCTGCGCAACTCGTAGGAATCGGTGCGCACCTGGGAGAACCCGAGCGCGCTCAGGGCCCGCTCGGCATAGGGGATGCGGTCGCCGCTGCCGGAATAGAAGTGCGATTCGGAGTTGCATACGGCGCTGAGCACCGCGCAGTTCGTGGCAATGCCGTGGTGGTAGCGGCGGGAATCGCCGGCGAACCAGGCGTCGTCCAGCTCGACGCTCGTGGACGTGCGGCCCGACGGGTTGCCCGGATCGTGCGCGGCCACGGTCTCGCTGCAGTAGTCCACCATGATCGGGCCGTCAGGCACGTCCGCCGCCGCGAAGGCCGGCATTTCCGCATGCGCGGCGGGCATCAGGCCCACGGCCCCGCCCACGAAGTAGGCTTGGACGACGAACAGGCCGACCAGTGCCAGCGCGGTGAGCGATGCGTTGATGACGGATGCGATGGGGCGGCGCGGCCTCGCCATGGGATTCCTTCGGACGGTCGGCTCGGGTACGTTCGAATCAGTATAGGAACGGGCACCCGGGCGACACCTATTCGTTGACAAAGCGAAACAAAGCTGAAGCTTGCGTGCCGAAGGTGTGGAGGACGGACAAGTGCCTGACGGTGCCTTGCAGACGTCCCTCTGGCGGGAAGAGCGTAGGGTGACATCGGACGGCGTCGGGAAGAGCTGGGCGAGCGTCGGGCGGGGACGAAGTCGAATGCGCGACGAAGGAGAGGCAGGGCGCACGCTTGGTCGGCAAACCAGGTGCTCAGGCGGCCTTGGGCAGCTCGGCGGTCGCTTGGCGGCGCGCCTTGACGTACGCGTCGATGGCGTCGGCGGTCTGCCCCTGCTGCTCTTCGGCCGAGACCGTGGCCGTGCCGTCGCCTTCCTGGGGGCCGTAGGCGCCGAAGCCCGCGTGGTTGCCGCCGACGATCTCGATCGTCCGCGCGCCCTCTGGCATGAGCGCGGCGCTGTCGGCGAGTTTCCCGCGGTTGAGCACCTGGTCCTCCGAGCCGTACACGACGAGGGCGCCCAGGTCGCTGGCGGAAAGGTCGCTCGCGGTGTACGCGCCCAGCAGCACGAGGCCCGCGAGTGCGCCGTCTTCGGCGTGGTCGGCCGCGTAATGAGCCGCCATGGAGCCGCCGAGCGAATGCCCGCCGACCCACCACTCGCTCACCTGGGGAAAAGCTGCACGCACCTCGTCGGCCGCATCGATGCCGAAGAATGCGAAGTTGAAGGGCATCTCAACGACCACAGCCAGGTAGCCGCGTTCGGCCAAATCGCGCATGAGCGGGGCGTATGCCGTGTACTCCACCTTCGCGCCCGGGTAAAACACCAGCCCCGTCTCGGCCGCAGGGTCGCCGAAGGCCACGTAGTGTGCTCCCTGCTCGACGGGAAGCTGCGCTGTGGACGCAAGGTTCTCGTGCCCGGCGTCTGCGTCGCGGTAGTAGTCGCTCGCATACACGAGGAACGCCGCCACCGCCAGCACCGCCGCTACGACGAGCGCCACGAGCACGATGGCCACCCGCCGCGGCCAACGTCGGCGCGGCGCGGCGGCGCCGGTCGTCGAAGCCGCAGCTGCATTTCCCGCCGCGTCCGAGGCGCTGGATTCGGCGACGGCCTTTCGGCCCTCGAAGTTGTTCTCGTTGCGTTCCATGCCCCCGATGATAGCAGGTTCCCGCCGCGTGCGCCTCTTCGGGTTCGCTTCCATGCCACGCCGTCGACGCCCCGCATTCCTTGCGTTTCTTGAATGTGACAAGTATACTTGGCACAGTGATAATAAAACTTGTCACTAGCACAAACGAATGTTTCAAGTGAAACATTCGGAGGGTCGAACGAGATGGCTCGGGAGGTGCGGCATGGACAAAGAGGAGATCTTGGAGAAGAACCGCGAGGACAACCGCGGGGCTGACGAGCGGTTCCGCATCCTGAACCAGCGTCAAAGCTCGGTCATGGTCGGCGCCATGCTTGTGGTGTGGGCAGCGCTGTTCCTGTGGGATTTCGCTCACGGGCAGGATACGAGCGCGCCTGCCGCCATCATGCTGTCAGGCGTTGCGGCCATGGGCTTCTTCCAGTTCTACCAGATGCGCATGAAACTCAGCCTCGTGTGCGGTTTGCTGGCAGCGTTCGGCGTCGTCTCGTTCGCAGCAAAGCACATCATGCTGACGATGTAGGCGCAGGTTGCTATGATAAAGCTGCCTTCCTTCGGAATAGAAAAGGTGCATGACAACGACGGCGAACTGGAGCTGCGCAATCGCCTGAAAGCGGCGCGCGCCGAAGCGGGGCTGTCCCAGACCGACCTCGCACGTCTCGTCGGCGTGTCGCGCCAAACCATCTCTTCCATCGAAACGGGCCTGTTCAACCCTACCGCCAAGCTGGCGCTCGTCCTGTGCATCGCGCTCGACAAGAAGTTCGAGGACCTGTTCTATTTCGATTAACCGCATCAATTGAGGTGATTATCCTGGACATCAACTCGCTTATCATGTAGAGTAATAACATCAATTGAGGTGATTTTAAGCGAGGATCGATGTCGGGCAAGGTAGCCGAAAGATGGAAGGTCGAAGCCGTGCTGGCCTTGGTGCGGGCTGTACCTTATGAACGATTCGTCATCGCCGGATTGGGGAACCCGCAAGGAAAAACGAGGCGGTTCATGCAGCTTGTCGGATTCAGCGGTCGGCAGGTTCATGAGACCGTTTGCGACTTGCGCGTTTCCAATTACTCAACCGGTCCTCTTCCTGACGATAAGGGACGTCCTCATGACGTGTGAGGTGTACGTTAAGCTGGCTGCTTTCTTCTCGTCGGGATGCGTGCAAGCGGTGTGCGTCTCGTTTCATGAAGCCGAGCGCCGATTGTCGTATCCGTACCGAAGGGAGGGTTCCGAACTTGTCTGAAACCGTGAGAACCGTCTGCGATGCCTGCTACAACGAGGTCGATGCCCCGGTGGTTGCGGTTTGCGAGACGATCGATGTCAGGGGCGTCTCCGTAACCGACGAGTTCTGGTATCCTATTTGCCCCTTGTGCGGCAACCGCATCGGTTATGCGGCAACCATGGATCGCAATTTCGAGAAGATGTATGCGGCCTACCGCGAGGCCCGGGACGTTCCCCGGCCCGACGAGATCGTGGCCTTGCGGCGGCGCTACGGGTTCTCGCAGCGCGTTTTCGCAGCTATCCTCGGCATCGGGGTGGCCAGCGTGCAGCGCTACGAGGGCGGCGCCCTTCCCTCGGAGTCGCATGCCGAGCTGCTCCGCCAGGCGCGCGACCCCCAGATACTGCGCGAGCGCCTGCGCGGCGGCGCCCCGCGCCTCGGCGAGCGGGACCGGGAGCGCGCGCTGCGGGCCGTCGAGCAGCAGGCGGCCAGCAGGATAGACTATGCCGTGGTGCGCCTCGACCTGCTGGATTGCCTGCCGCGCACGGCCTCGCCGGAAACGGGCTTGCGCGCCTTCGACGCCGACCGTCTGCGAGAGGCGGTGGTCTACCTCGCGGCGCACGTGGGGAACCTGTTCGTGACGAAGCTCAACAAGGTGTTGTTCTATCTGGACTTCTCGGCCTACCGCGACGAGGGCGCCGGCTTCACGGGGCTGCGCTACGCCCGTGCCGACTATGGCCCGGTCCCCGATCAGTACGACCTCGTCATGGCCGCGCTCGTGGACGGGGCGGCGCTTGCGTACCGCGAGCAGGGCGACGGGCGCGTTATCGTCGCGCGCCGAGGCGCCGACCTCTCCGCCTTCTCCCCCCAGGAAGTCGCCCGCCTCGACGCTGTGGCCGCCTTCGCGAACGGCTTCGCCACCACCGCGGAGCTGTCCGCGTACTCGCACGAGGAACGCGCCTGGCTCGAAACTCCCTCGGGGGAGGTGATCGGCTACGACCTCGCCCAATACCTGCGCCTGCCCGAACCGTTGCCCGCCGAAGGCGCCCGCGCATAGGGCGCTTCCGCCTCCTGGATTCGCCCGCAGGCGTTCCCGTTTCGTGTGCACGGGGCGAGATGCGGTTCTTCGCGCGGGGCCCTCGTGCTAGAATAACTGGACGATGCGGCATCATGAGTCGCACGCAGACCGAAGGAAGAGGAAAGCACCATGTCAAAGGGAACCTACTCGTTCACCACCCCCATCTACTACGTCAACGCGGCCCCGCACCTCGGCACGGCGTACACCACCATCGCCGCCGACACCGTGGCGCGCTACCAGCGCATGAACGGTTACGACGTCGCGTTCGTCACGGGCATGGACGAGCACGGCCAGAAGGTGGCCGACACGGCCGCCGCCAAGGGCATGACCCCGCAGGCCTGGTGCGACTCCATGGAGCCTGCGTTCCGCGAGGCGTGGGACCTGCTGGGCATCACGTACACCGACTTCGTGCGCACCACCGAGCCCCGTCACGCGAAGAGCGTGCAGAAGTTCTGGCAGGACCTCTACGACAAGGGCTGGTGCTACAAGGGCAGCTACGAGGGCTGGTACTGCGTGCACGAGGAGACGTACTACGCCGAGAGCGACCTCGAGAAGAACGAGGAGGGGCAGCTCGTGTGCCCCGACTGCAAGCGCCCCGTGCAGAAGGCGGGCGGCGAGGAGAACTGGTTCTTCAAGCTGTCCGAGTTCGGCGACAAGCTGCTCGCGTTCTACGAGGAGAACCCCGACTTCATCCGTCCCGAGACGCGCAAGAACGAGATCGTCTCGTTCGTGAAGAGCGGCCTGAAGGACCTCTCCATCAGCCGCTCCACGTTCGACTGGGGCGTGCCGCTGCCGTTCGACGAGGGGCACGTGGCCTACGTGTGGGCCGACGCGCTGCTGGCCTACCTCACCGGCATCGGCTACGGCGACGAGGGCGAGCGCGCCGGCGAGTTCGACCGCCGCTGGCCCATGCAGTACCACTTCGTGGGCAAGGACATCACGCGCTTCCACTGCGTCATCTGGCCGGCCATGCTCATGGCGGCCGGGATGCCCATCACCCACACGGTGTTCGGCCACGGCTTCTTGCTCACGAAGGGCGAGAAGATGTCCAAGTCGAAGGGCAACGGGCTCATGCCGGCCGACCTGTGCCGCGTGTTCGGCGTGGACGCGTACCGCTACTACTTCATGAGCGACGTGCAGTTCGGCGCCGACGGCTCCATCTCGCTCGAGCGCATGGTGCAGGTGTACAACGCCGATCTGGCGAACACCTGGGGCAACCTCTGCAGCCGCGTGTTCAACATGACGAAGAAGTACTTCGACGGGCAGGTGCCGGAGGTGCCGGCGTCCGCCGCGGCGCTCGTGGAGGCCAACCCGCTGCGCGAGATATCGGACGAGCTCTACGCCGAGTACGACCGCGCCCTCGGCGACGTGGACTTCACGGCTGCGGCCGCCGCGGTGCAGAAGCTCGCGGGCCGCGTGAACCTGTACGTGGAGGAGTCCGCCCCGTGGAACCTGGCGAAGAGCGAGGAGACCGCCGACCAGCTGGCGGCCGTCATCTACAACGCGCTGGAGGCCATCCGCATCATCGCGCTGTACCTGGCGCCGTTTATGCCGAACACGTCGGCCGAGGTCTTCCGCCGCCTGAGCCTGGGCGACGTCACCGCCGTGACCGACATCGAGGCGGCGACCGCTTGGGGCCAGCTGCCCGCCGGCAACGCGGTGGAGATTGGCGACCCCCTGTTCCCGCGCCTGGACATGGACGCCGTCGACCTGGACATGGAGTAGCCTTCCGTGGCCGACGAAACGCAAACTGACCCCGTGTTCTTCGATACGCTGTTCCACCGCAAGCGCAAGCACGGCAAGTGGGACACCGTCGACGCGCCCCAGCTGGAGGGCCTTGTGGCCGACACGCATGCGCACCTGCAGCTGTTGGACGACCCGGCGCTTGCCTTGGCGCGCTGTGCCGCGCACGGCGTCGGTTTCCTCTGCACCATAACCGATGTGTACGAGGACGGCCCCGTCACGTACGACCGCCTCGATGCCTGGAGGCACGAGGCGGCGGTCGACGTGGCCAAGCTCGTCCACCGCTGTTGAGGCGACCCTTGCCCGCGCGTGCCGCGGGTGCGCATCGCAACCGGCTGCCATCCCCATAACGCGAAGCACTACGACGACGCGCTGGAGGCCGTCCTGCGCGAACGGCTGGCCGACCCGCGCACGGCTGCGGTGGGGGAGATCGGCCTGGACTCCCACTACGATTTCTCGCCGCGCGACGACCAGCGCTCGGCGTTCCGCCGCCAGCTGCGCGTGGCGAAGGAGTGCGGCCTGCCCGTCATCCTGCATGTGCGCGAGGCTCACGACGAGGCGCTGGCCATCATGCGCGACGAGGGCTTCCCCGAGGCGGGAACGCTGCTGCACTGCTTCAACTTGGATTGGGACGTGCTCGAGCCATGGGTCGAGGCAGGTTGCTACGTGGCATTCGGCGGACCGCTCACGTTCAAGAAGGGCGACGACACCCGCGAGGCTGCCGCCCGTGTGCCGGCAGACCGCCTGCTCACCGAAACGGACGCGCCCTACATGACGCCCGAGCCCCTGCGCGGAACCGTCTGCGGGCCCGAGCACGTCATCTTCACGGCCGAGCGTCTGGCCGAAGTGCGCGGCTGCGCGCCCGGCGAGGAACGCGCGGCGCTGCTGCGCCGGCTTTTGGAGAACGCCCGGAGCCTGCTCGACCGCGAGCCGACGGCTTGGCAGCAGCAGGCCGCCCGCCAGTTCTACGCCAACGCCTTCGCAACGCTGGGCGGAGCGGCCCCGGCCGCCGCCGACGGACAATAAGGAGCTGCCCTATGAACCGCCTGATCATCGTAGGTTCGCCCCGCATCGACGGCCGGAGCGCGCACCTTGCCGACCTGCTGTTCGAGTCGTGCATCGACGAGTGCCCCGACGACGAGCTGGCGCTCGCACCGGTGTCGACGCTTGCCATTGAGCCCTGTCAGGGGTGCGATGCGTGCAAGGCGCTCGCCGCGCGCGCCGCAGGCGGCGAGGCGGCGGAGGACGGGCAGACGGACGAGGCGCCCCGCCGCTGCGTCATCGACGACGACATGGCGGAGGTGTACGAGCTGATCGACGCCGCCGACGAGCTGGTCGTGGTGTCGCCCGTGTACTTCGCCGGCGCCCCCGCCCAGCTGAAAGCCCTGCTCGACCGCCTGCAGCCCTACTTCTGGACCGACGAGCGCCATCGGGAGAAGCGTCCGGCCACGCTGCACGTGGTGGGCGAGGGCGGCGACCCGCACGGTTTCGAGCCGCTGGTCGGCGTGGTGCGCTCGTCGCTGTCGTGCGCCGGCTTCGCCCTCGAGCGCGTATTGGACTGGGTGGGCAGGATCGACGAGGAAGGCGAGATCACGGCCGAGGCCGTCGAGCATCCGCTGGCGCCCCTGCCAGGGCGTTCCGCATCCGCCCCCGCGGCGTCCACGCCGCTCGGCGATGCCGAATCGGCCGATGACGGCAAGGATTACGCCCCCGCCTCCGTATCCGACGCCCCGTCCCGTCCCGCGCTGCGCCTCTCGCCGGAAGGCAAATCCTCCCCAGCGGCCGGCAACCCGCCTGCGAAGAACGCCTCCCGCGGCAAGCAGCACGCCTCCGGCACCGCTTCGCAGGGCACGAAGCGCCCCAAGCAGGGATCGGGCAAGCAAGGCTCCCGCAAGCCAGCCGCCGGCAAGCAGGGCCCCGGCAAGCAGGCCGACCGCCCGAAGCAGGGCGGCAAGCGCCGTGGGTAAGCTATCGCCGCTCGCAAGCGCTTCCGCCACGCGCGCCGTGCTGGAGGCCCACGGCCTGACCGCGAAGTACTCGCTCGGGCAGAACTTCCTCGTGAACGACGCCATCCTGCAGAAGATCGTCGCGCTGGCCGAGGTTGCGCCCGTCGACACGGTGCTGGAGGTGGGCCCCGGCATCGGTACGCTCACCATGGCTCTCCTGCAGCATGCGGGCCGCGTGGTGTCCGTGGAGCGCGATCCCGACCTGCCCGCTGTGCTCGCCGAGACGCTCGCGCCCTGGGCCGACCGCTTCGCCCTCGTGCAGAAAGACGCCCTCGACTTGACCGTTGACGACCTGCGCGACGCGCTCGGTCGGCTCGACCCTCCCGAGACCGCCCCCGGCAAGCTCGTGGCCAACCTGCCCTACGCGGTGGCCGCCACCGTCGTGCTCGACTACTTCGAGCGGTTCCCCTCGCTGGGAAGCGCCACCGTCATGGTGCAGAAAGAGGTGGCCGACCGCATGGCCGCGGTTCCCGGCACCAAGAACTACGGCGCCTATACCGTGAAGCTGCGCCTGTACGCCGAGCCGGCCGGCCGTTTCGGCGTGGGCCCCGGCAACTTCTTCCCGCCGCCGCGCGTGGAGAGCGCCGTGCTGCGCCTGGATCGCCGTCCGCTCCACGGTGAGGACGGGGCCCCGCTCGCCGCATCCACGCTCAAGGCGGCAGCAACCATGGCCGATGCGGCCTTCGCGAATCGCCGCAAGACGCTCTCGAACTCCTGCAAAACCTACTTCGCCTCCCGGGGGGTGCAAGGGGCACGCATCGCCGCCGCCCTCCCGCAGCTCCTCGAGCAAGCTGCCGTCGATCCGAAAATTCGCGGAGAGGCATTGGCTTTGGAGGATTTCATTCGCTTGGGAACGGCGCTGGAGGCATTGGGCGCATAAGGGGCGCGGGAGACGTAGAAAGGCTCCCCGTGTGCCGAAGGCGCCTGAATGCCGAATGGAGCCGAAAAGGTCATAGCCGATTCAGCCGAAAATAGTTCCTGAACGGCCGGCCGTCAACTTATGGTTTGCGAAAAGTAACATATCCGTGCAGATTCTGTAGAGTATTGACCAAGGTGGTATAATCTCGCTTTGTGATTTCTGCATAACGGCACACGCGAGAAAGAGTGAGCATGGATTTAGCTAAACAGGCCAAAATCGTCGACTCCATTCATGATACGTTACATGACTTCGTCGGTCAACGCCTGAAAGTGCGCGCCAATATGGGTCGCTCGAAGATCGTCGAGAGCGAAGGCGTGCTCATGCAGGTGCATCCCCAGCTGTTCATCTTGGAGGTCGACCGCAAGCGCGGGCGCACGGCACGGCAGTCCTACCAGTACGTGGACGTCCTCACCGGCATGGTGGAGCTCTCCCAGAACGGCGAGCCGCTGTTCGAGCCCTTCGTCCCGGAGAACCCGCTGGCCGACGCCTCGACGGCAGTCGACGAGCGTGAAGAGGAGACGGTGCTCTCCTAGCGCTCCTCTCACGAAAGACGCCTTTCGGAAGGCGTCGCAAGCTGCTCTCAAGACGGGCGCCGCATTGCGCGGTGCCCGTCTTGCATGCGGTGCCCGCAACTCGCTGACGGGAAGAGGGGGCGAGGCCGGTGGGGGACCTTCCCTACGCTGAATGCACCTTGCCCTCCGCGTCTACGAAGTGCGCCTCCATGATGGCCGGATGCGACTGCGCGAATGCCCGCCCGCGTTCGATGCCCAGCGCCAGCAGCGTGGTGGAGTACCCCTCGGCGTCCAGCGAGCGGCGCGCGATCACGGTGGCTCCCGCGGCATCCGTTTCTACCGGCAAGCCGGTTTCGGGGCAGAGTATATGGTGGTAGAAGGCGCCGTCGCGCTCGAAGCAGCGTTCGTACACCCCGCTCGTGACGGCCGAGGCGTCGCGCACCGCCACGGTGCCCACCACGCCCTCCTTGTCGCGCGGGTCCTGCAGCCCTATGCGCCAGGGCATCCCGCCCGGCTTCTCGCCATGCGCCACCACGTTGCCGCCGAGGTTCACGATGAACGCCTCCAGCCCGTGATCGGCCAGCAGGTCGGCCACGGCGTCGGCGATCCATCCTTTCGCGATGCCTCCCACATCCACCGCAGCCAAAGGGTCTTCCAGCTGCGCGAACGCCTGTCCGCCTGATCCGGTGACTCTATGTGTTTTCCCGCCCTCCGCGGCCGTCGCGGTCGGCTCGTCCCACACCCGCAGCGTGCGCCAGTCGACGTGCGCAAGCGCCTCGTCGATACGCTTGCGTTCGGGAACCGTTCCTTCGTGGAAGTTCCAGAGCCGCACGACGGCACCCATGGTGATGTCGAACCGTCCCTCGCTGTCCGCGCAATAGCCTTGGGCCGCGCGCAGCAGTGCGGCCGTGTCGGTCGCGATGGGCACGGGACGCCCCTTCGCGGCGTTCAGCCGGGCGATATCGGAGTGCGGCAGCGTGCGCGAGAGGCGCCGCTCGAACGAGCGACATGCGGCGCGTGCGGCAGCGTATGCCGTGCGACACTGCTCGGGAGTGCCGAATGCCTGCAGGGTGACGACGGTGTTGAACGCGTAGAACAGCTCCGTTGTCATTCCTCGCTCGTCGGGACCCGTCGTTTGGACGAATTCCTCCAAGGGGATGGGGTCGGATGTTTCCTCGAAGCTCATGCTCCCAGTATAGGCCAAAGGCCCCCTGCTGGAAGGCTGATCCGGATCGGTGTGCAACGCTGCAGCAGGCAAGCACGAAGCCTCGGCTGGAAAAAGGGGAAGGGCCGCTGCCTTAGCGGGCCCTTCCGCATGCGGTGTCGAGCTTAACCTTCGTGCGATGTGCGCTCGGATTCTGCGATGCTCTGGCGGGTGGCAGCGGCGCATTCGGCTATCCGGCGCAGCACCTCGTCGCGCATAGCGGCTACTTCTTCGGGAGTGTCCGCCGTGGAGAACAGCGCTTTTGCGGCTTCGCCGAAGGCGGTCAAGTCGGCGGCGCCGATCTCGGGATTCGTCTGAACGGGCATGATGGTGGCTTCTCTTTCCATAACGTGGTTGGACACAAGGGCTCGCAGGTTAGCGAGCCGAGGACCCGGCCGGGTGCGGGGGGGGGGGGGGGGGGGGGGGGGGGGTTCTTTGCATGATCTCATTTTGATCGCCCCTTTCCGATGCGGGAGGCCGAACGCGCTGTCGCGGTGCGACAACGAGTCGCCTCGATAGCGTTGCTGGGGTAATGTATCATACTACATTAATCATTAAACGATAAATAGCGAACGGAAGCCGAGTTGTAGCGAACGGCATCGGCTTGTTCGGCTCGATTCCCCTTTTGAGCAACTGCGCTTTTCGCCTGAACTGATCGACAAGGCATAATCGAACCTATAGAATAACGGTTGACAACGGGTGCGTATCTGCCGCTTGCTCCTGGAGACGGCAAGCGGCTGGGGGAAGGCGCGAGGAGGCTCCATGAGGTTCAGAGACCAGGTGGTCGCGTTTGATTTCGCTGGCATTCCCATGGTCGGCAACATGAATACGGGATACGCCATCGGCCTGACCGCCGAAGGGGCTGACGTGTGCGAGCGCCTGCTTCGGGAAGAGGTCGCGGAAACCGAGGTAGCCGCCGTCGATGCGGCTCTGCTCGAGCATCTGGTGCGCGGCGGGTTCTTCAGCGACGAGAAACCGGCCGATGCCGTGGTGTCCGCCTACCTGCACGTCACGCAGCGCTGCAACTTGAACTGTGTGGGCTGCTACTCGTATGACGACCAGCGCAACTGCCTGCCCGATGCCCCGCTCGACGCCATCGAGCGCGCGCTCGACGAGCTGACGGCCGCCGGCCTGGCCACGCTCATCATCTCGGGTGGCGAGCCGTTCCTGCGCGACGACCTGCCCGACATTGTGGCCTATGCGAAGCGCACCTGCGGCATCAAGGCCGTCACCGTGCTTTCGAACGGCACCTGCCTTGCCGAAGGGGCCCTGGCTGCGCTCGCGCCGAACGTCGACTGCGTCTCCATCTCGTTCGACGGCTGCTCGGCGTCCGCCCCCGCCTACATTCGGGAAGAGCAGCGCTTCGACGAGCTGGTGGCCGCGGTCAAGGCCGTTCAAGCCGCCGGCATCCAGGCCCACATCATTCCCACGGTGCATGCCAGGAACATCGACGATTTGGCCGAATACGTTCGCCTGTCGAAAGACCTGGGCGCTACTTTGAACTTCAGCCTGCTCACGTGCGCGCCCGACGACGAGCTGGCCGCCCTGTTGCCCGACGAGGAGGCCCTGCGTAAGCTGGGCGCGAGCATCCTCACGCTGGACGGCGGAAAGCCGCTCGCCCTCATGGACGCCCCCGTCGGCCTGAACCTCACGGTGAAGAGGAGCTGCGGCGCCGGCTACCGTGGCGTGAGCATCGCCGCCGACGGCACCGTCTACCCGTGCCATATGCTTCACCGCCCCGAGCTGGCGATGGGCAACGTCTTTGACGGCACGCTTGCCGAGGCGCTGGAGAGCGAGGTTTCCGCACGGTGCCGCGCCCTGGATGCCGCCAACTTCGAGGGCTGTGCCACATGCCGTTACGAGCGAATCTGCGGGGGAGGCTGTCGAGCCCGCTCGCTGTTCGCATCGGGCAGTCTGGAGTCGCCCGACTCCTACTGCGCGATGACCCTAGAGTTCTACGACCGTTTAGGAGCGGCCATGAACGCCGCAATAGAAAACAAGAAAGGAGGTGTGTGATATGCTGTTTTACAGTGAGGTTGAGCCGCGCTCGGTTTGCTATCCCATTGGCATTGTCGGGGGTATTTGCATAGCTCCTGGCATTTAAATTGTTTCGTCGAATCGAAATCCATGAGAGAGCTCTTTCTTTTGAAGGGGCTCTTTGCATTTTCAGATGAGTCGTATCTGGTTGGTAGTATTATTTTCAAAACGAGTTCGATAAGGGATTGGAACGGAAATGTTTAACAGCGAAGTGGATGAGACACGAGTATCTCTATTGCGCATTAACAAAGTATGTGCAGGTATTAGTTTGGCTGTTAAAATGGTTTTTGCCATCATATGTGTTTTTTGGCTGTTTGTAATAGGCTCAATGCTAATAACCTTTTTTAGTTCTGGAGATTTATCGGTATCTGGTATCATTCCAATAATTTTGCACATTATGCGCGGGGTAGTTATAGCGGTACTGTTCATCATACTGATTGGAATCTTCTCTGAAGCAGCTAAAGGCGAGTCGCCATTTACAATAAAGCAGGTTAGAAGGTTAAGACAAATGGCCCTGGCTCTTCTAATCTATGCAATTCTGGAGCTGGTTTTTTCTGCGAGTTCAGTTATGTTTCAGCTTGGCAACCTTAATTCCGGATATCTCTCTACTAGTGGAAGTGCAATTATTACTGTTGATTTCGCACCGCTAGTTGCTTCTGCGGTTATATTTGCGTTTTCATTTGTATTCCAATACGGCGTCCTTCTACAAGAGTTTTCGGACGAAACCCTCTAGGCATCAGCGATGTCCATCATCCTTCATCTGGATCGCATCATGGCTGATCGCAAGATGTCGCTCAACGACCTTGCGGATAAAGTCGGCATCACCAACGTGAACATGTCGCGCATAAAGACCGGCAAGATCAAGGCCATCCGCTTTTCCACGCTCAACGCCATATGCAAAGTCCTCGAATGCGAACCAGGCGACATCCTAAAATACCTCGACGACGATGACGATCCCGATCCCTCCGAAGAGGGCGAGGGCATCTAGCGCCTGCCAACACCCGCACGTTCTATGAACATTTCAAATCCCCATTTGACAAACGCCCCCAATACCGGCAAAATAAGTCCTCGCGCGAGAGCGCACATAACCCGTGGGGATGTAGCTCAGCTGGGAGAGCATCACGTTCGCAACGTGGGGGTCGTGGGTTCGAATCCCATCATCTCCACCACGGAAACCCAATGAGCCCTCATCATGAGATGAGGGCTCATTTTTGCCTAATGTTGGCCTCTAATTTGTTTTGACTAAGGCAGACAAAGGGCTAGAGCGAATCATGTTGATATAATCTATTGGAAGAACCCCTTCAGTATTCATAGCTTGATGCAAGTTTTGCCTCCATATCGCATCACCCTTTTCGATAAAATTGGGATAAGCGTCGACGAGGCAATCGAGTGCCTTAGCGGCCCATTTTTTAAAACTTTCTCTATTAAGGTAGAAAAGGCCACCTGTTGCGTGGCTCGCACTTGCTTCTAGAAGCTGCGAGTTAGAAACAAAAACAGTTACTATTTCTGCCTCCGGAAGCAATTCCTTTTCATTCTTGCGAATCCAGTCGGCATGAGGAATGGCTTGTCGAACATCATCAAGAGGAATTGATTTTTCAACATTTCCATCGGTGTCCTCTGAGTAGATTTTATCTTCGGCAACAAGGCATAGCTTGGGATTGACGATCCAATACGGGTCTGGAGCGCCATTTTCGCTGGAGTTTTTTGATGTGAAGCCTAGAACGGTGCCAAGCTTCTCGTGCCCGGCTTCAAAAACTTTTCCATCAATAGAGGCTAGCTCCAGTTTTATTCCCTCTATTAGTTGTGCGTATTTAGTGGTTGAAGAACAGTTTGTCATGATTTCTTCTATGGCTTCGATAGTGTCACAGAAAAAATCTTCCGATATATCAGCACTTTGATCGCCAAATACTCGGTGTGGTAAAAGCGGAAGCCAACGAAGATTGCTATTGTTTTGAGCTGCCTTTTTGTATCGATCGATACCTGAACTTTGGTATCCGTCGATCCCCTGCTTCGCCAGTATGGAAGCCATGTTGCCCGCACAGACGTTCCAGTAGCATCGATATCCAGCAAGAGAAGGGGCGTTAAGTGCATCCGCAATATTCGAGGCAAGACTGAAAGCTGATTCAAAATCGCCTTTCCATAATGCGTATAAGTAATCCACTTCGTTTTTCGCTGCGCCAAGCATAATATCTTTTATTTGGTTGGCGGCCGCATCTTCTTTTTCTTTGAATGAGTCTCTTAAAGTCACAATTCCGTCTTCTGCTATTTCCCACGATTTGTCTCTATTGAGGAACGCAGCTAAGTCAGATGACATCTCGGCAATGGACGAATATTCTTTAGAATTCCTAACGCCATATTCGAGTTCCGCACGAAGTTCTGGGTTGAGTGACGCTATTCGTGTCTCGCTTGTCAAGTCCTTAAGAATCGACGTTCCCATGATGCATACAGCTGAGAAATCGCTTCCATTTCTCGTACATCTTCCTAAAGCTTGGATAATGCGGGTGCGAATTCGTTCTTCGTAGAGAATTGAGGCATTCATGCATGAAACTAAGAAGTTTTCTTGCAAATTGACGACTTTTGGCAAATCGACGATAAACAACATCCTGCATTCATCGTCAGGGAAGTCTATACCGTCGAAGCGATTAGCGAGAGCGATTACGGCGTCGCTGCTTGAGGTAAAAGAGTTTTTTGAATCAATTATATCGCTTGCGGTAAAGATAGAAGTATTAGGCATATTCGAGCGGAAGAGATCAGCTACCCGTCCAGCCTCTTTGTCAGTTGGAGTTAATACGACGCTGCGTTTTGATACGGAATGCAGGTTAAGCAGGATATTGTCGTGATCTTTACTGCTTAGCGCGAGATCAGGGAGTAATACAAATCTTCTTCCCAATCCCTTTTTGTCCCAGTCGCCGACGACGGGAAGTCGTTTGATGTTCTTGATGCCAGTAATTCTTTCAAGTTCTCCATTTGCGCCAAGGGTGGCCGACATCATGATACGCTGTTTGGTTTTTCTGAAAGGTTCGAATGTTTCGGTTGGCGCTGTCCACGGCCTTATTTGGATCCTTTGGTTGCTCAGATATATGTTACAAGCGTGGAGGTTGGCTTTAAGCCTTTGAAAGGAGTAGAAGTTACCCGAGTTAGTCTCGTCCTTGCTTAAGCAAGCATCTAACTCCTTTTGGATCGTTGGCAAAATATCATATGCAAGTGCCACGGGAAGCAGGTCGCACCATCTTATTTCAGCATGCCCTCCAGAATTCGATGTTAGATAATGGAGGCTCGTTTCATCTAGGCATTCTTGCAAGATGCTTCGCATCACATCAAATGCGATTTCTCCTTTGCGGATATCTATCGACCAATTTGAAAGAATAGGCTCTTCGCTGGAATGAACGTCGTCCATTATCAAAATGTCTACATCATCGAAAAAGCTGTATGAAGCGAAAAAGGAGCTATATGTGGTAACACCCACTGATTCCGACGCAAGGAATTTGCTCTTATCTTGACTGTCGTAATTCCGTTGAGACCCGCAAAATGCAGTAGCGTTCAACCCATATTGATTATTTGCCTGATCGACTACTTGTTTTACCAATTGATTCGTTGGGGTAAGATAAAGAACTCGCTCATGGTTTTTTCTCCTGCGAAATTCTCCAATGAGCATACCGATTAGCGTTTTTCCGCTTCCGGTAGGCAATTCAAATGCAATTGAACGAGATGCTTCTGCATCCATGTACTGTTCGATCATGTGCGATTGATAGTCGAGAAGGCCTTTTATCCTCTTCATTTTATTGTCTTGATACATCTCTTGCGGGGTTGTGTATGCAAGATCCTCTTGTTGGATGGATATAAATGGCATGGAAGCCTCCTTGTAGACGGTCTTGCACATCTTTTTGGAAACAATAGAACTGTGATTCGCAAGGATCATGTTGATCTGACCATTATGATTCATTCATGATTCATTCGCACTGTTTTTGAGTTCAAAGATGCTTGCCTGAAGGCGGCCGAAGAAAGTTTTGTCTCGCATAACAAGCGAAGGACACATCGGTACTTTAGTTACTAAAATAATTGTGATGGTGTACGTACCTTTGGGACGGCATCACGTCCGCAACGTGGGAGTCGAGGGCTTGAATCCCCTCATGTCTACCGAAAAATGTGTCCAATTTCGATTATCATCACAGGTCATCGACCATTTCTGAATTGAATAATCAAATGAGTCGAATTTTAAGAATTCTATAAGTAAGATAATCGCTTGGGAAGTATAGGTAATTCTCGACCCAGTATAGACCTATAATCATGCTGTGGCTGCTAGAATTAAGCTTCCTCTAATAGATAAAAAACTGGTGGCGTGACAATGATTGTACTGAATATACAAGGAGATATTTCTCCTGTCTGCATCTCGGAAAAACTAAAACTATATATTTCGAATCTTCCTAACGATGAACATAATAATTGGAATGAAGGTCTTTGTTCGGAATTGCAAGCAAGTCTGCGGCATTCAGAAATAGTCGCGCGAAAACTCGGCGTAGAGCAGCAAAACAGACTGCGCCGTATATATGAACAGTATTTTCCTCAACAAGATTTGGCAGGGGAAATTGACGAGAATACATGTATTCAAAGTATCGTAGATCGCATGATTTGCATATACTTCGATTATAGTGACACGGATATGCCGATGTTTGACTGGACAACGAACTGTTTTGATGGCAGGTTTTGCGAAGGGGATTATGCCGAGAAAGTTGTTGACTTTATCAACTTCGTGGCTAGAGAGAGAAACGAGTTTATTCCAGCGCCAACACCACAATGGATTTACTCATCAAACCATGATGAAGTGTACCCCCACCGCATGTTTTGGAGTAGCTACGAAACAACTCTGTGTATTGCAAGCTTGAAAAAATGGGGTGAGTTATTCGATGATTTCTTGCACAATACAAATGACTATCTATTGCTTGACTATCTTATGAAATCAATCCATCAAGATAATGAATACAATGAGTATCATTTACTGAAAGCATTTTCTCTATGCCAATTATTTCTAGAGAAAAATAAGGAAAGTGAACTTGACTCAAAGTTACCTAGATTTATTAGCGATAGCTATTCCAAAAAGGAAAGGGAAGAGTGCGCAATCCTGCTTCGCAAGATGAGAAACAAGATAGCTCATGGAGATTTTCTCGCTTTTGAAAAAATAATTGAAGAATTTGCTTCGACGCTTATGGATGGAAGATTTTGGTTTGACTATACGGAATATAGTCGAAAAAACTGGATCATCCAATTTGCTTGCTGTTTACTGGATGATGCTGTTAGGAGACTGATTCAGATGTTGCTACTTGACAGAAAGCGACTGGATGCAATTAGAAATGGTTAGTCGGACAAAGAAAGCCATCGAACTCAAACGCTCGTACTGTTCAGAGGAAAGCTAAAAACTGAACCTGTCGGGGAAACAGCTTTCATTGCGCTTTACCGTCTGGTTGAAAACTTGGTTTCTACGTCGTAGAGAGAAGTCAGATTGCCATCGAGCATGACCTGCTGGTTTCTCGCGACGTGGATAAGGCTCTAACATCAATAGAACCAGAAGAAGCAAAAACAGTGCCGCTCGCCATCTTCGCTCCACCGCTGATTTCGGCGCTATCGCTTTCCATGATCGCCTCATTCGAATGCCGATAAAAGGAGTATGCCCAATAGTCATGCCACTATCAAGTGCGGAGGAGTTTCTTCTTGTCCGCGAAAGCGCGCGGATTCGAAAGCAAAGGACACACCACCATTTAGTTACTAAAGTAATTGTGATGGGATACGTGCCTTTTGGGAGAGCATCGCGTTCGCAACGTGGGGGTCGTGGGTTCGAATCCCATCATCTCCACCACGGAAACTAGATCGGGTCGGAAGCTTGCTTCCGGCTCGATTTTTGTACCTTTCTTGCGTCGAAGAGCGAAACGTGCTATAAAGTACATGGTCGCATTTTTCAAGTGGGGCTTCCAAGCGCCGAGGGTTATCCCTCGGCAAACTTGTTTTAGGGGATCAATTGCGTGAGTTGTAGCTTTTCGTCAATGAGTCCGGGACAGTTGGAAAAGACTCAAAATACTATCTGATCACTTTGGTGTTTCACGATCAATCCGACGATATTTCGGAGCACGTCTTCTCCTATCAGCAGGCTCTTAAGGATAGGCGACTGCCTGACATCCCCTTCCATGCTTCGCCTCTCATGAACGGAAACGACGAGTATGCGAGTATGGGGATGGATGAGCGCAAGCAGCTTCTGGCCGCTTTCTTCGTGTTCACGAGAAAACTACCTGTGACATATAGAACTTTCGCCTACGTGAAAAGGGAGTTCACGGATTCCAAAACCCTTGCTGCTAGGATGCGGCGGGATGTGGTGACGTTCCTATTCGATCATCTGGAATCGTTTCAGAAGTTCGATATCGTAAAGATTTATTACGACGATGGGCAAAGGGTCGTCTCCAATACGCTGCGAGAAGCCGTTAGCTACGCACTTTCGAAAGAGTCCGTTCTGTTTCGAAGGAGCAATGCGACCGACTACCGTCTCTCCCAAGTGGCTGACTTTCTCTGCACGATTGAGTTAACAGCCCTGAAATACGAGGCAAGGGAGACAACTCTAACCGACGATAAGGTTTTCGGCATGGTAGGTACGTTCAAAGGGAATTACCTGAAGAAACTGAGACGAAAGCTGCTTGACTAGAAAAACGAAAGACGCATCGCCATTTTAGCTACTATATATAATGGCAATACTATTTCTGACGGGTCAATGGCAGCACCTCCAATACGTTTTCGATTCAGTCTTTGTCGCCTTTCTGGCGGATATGATGCGGATCGGGTCACCGCCGCTTCTGTAGCAATGGCACACGATGAGAATGCTCGCCCTCGTGCTCGCCCCAAGATGACGAAGCGCTCCTCATCGTCCGAATAATCGGGGTCGTCTATGACCCTGGCATGGAAGTCACCGAACACCTGCTGGCTTAGGCGACGGTCACTCCGTGCTTTCGCTCGTTGGAGGCAACTTTGTCGGAATTCCACTCGAATCCGATTTAGGAAGAATCCGGAACTTTCCCGAATAAGCGGAAAAGGTTCTCGAAGGGGCTCCGTGGGGTCTTTTCAGACCTGCATTCCTTTTCACCTTTGGCGTATGAAGAGACGCTCTTATCGTTCGGGATTGGCCGACCGTTGACCTGCAAAGGGCCGAGGCGGGTTTTTCCCTATCCCGCCCGTGGGAATTCCCGACGTGGGTGCGGCGGCTCAGTATTCCCCGTTCGAAAAGTGTATATTTCGTGAAGGAGAGATCTATTGAAGGTCGAAGGGAGGAGATGCTTGATGAAAGCCATCTTTGCGAGCAAGAAGACGAGATTAGGGCTTTCCCTCACCTGCATCTGCGTTCTGGTCATGGGGTTGGCAGCGTGTGCGCCCCAGCAGCCCAGCAGCGAAGAAGCGAACAAGGGAGCCGAATCCGTGGTGGACTTCAAAATCCCCGCGGCGAACGAGAACGGCATCATCACTGCCGATGCGTGGCAAGAAGTGTACCCCGACGAGTACGCCACGTACAAGCAGAACGAAGAGAACAAGGATCCGGGCGATTACACGCAGATCTACCCGCAGATCCAAACCATTTGGGCGGGCTCGGCTTTCTCGAAGTTCTACGCCGAGCCGAACGGGCACGTCTACTCGCTGACCGACATCAGCGAGACGGGGCGCAACCCCAAGACGGCGAACTGCCTGACGTGCAAGTCGTCTGAGTTCATCCTGAAGCAGAACGCCGACCCCACGCTGAACACCTCGGACATCCACGAGATGGAGGCCCAGGTCACCGAGCCTATCAGCTGCTACGACTGCCATGAGAACAGCCCGGCCGAGGGCTCCAAGGCCATCCGCCAGTTCTTCGTGAACGCGGTGGGCGACGACGCGAGCAAGGTGCCCGAGGGCGCCATGTCCTGCGGCCAGTGCCACAACGAGTACCTGTTCCCGAACGAGAACAAGTCGGCCGAGAACCCGTGGAAGGGCCTGGCCGAGGCCACGCCGGAGAAGGTGCTGGCGTACGAGAACTCCATCAACTACGTCGACCACACGAACCCGACGAACGGCACGAAGCAGATCAAGGTGCAGCACCCCGAGTTCGAGACGATGTACGGTGGCGACATGGCCCCCATGGCCAAGCAGGGCTACAGCTGCTCCGACTGCCACATGGGCACGACGAAGAACGCTGACGGCAAGGAGTTCGACAACCACAACTGGTCGAGCCCGCTCGACAACGAGGAGCTCATCGCCAACGACTGCTCGCAGTGCCATGCCGACATCAAGGCCGAGGTCGCCGCGAAGCAGAAGGTTGCCATCGACCGCGTCAACAGCATCGGCAACAAGCTGGTCACGCTGAACAACAAGCTCTCCGAGATCGTTGCGAACGGCTCGATGGGCGAGGATCAGCTGAACAAGCTCCGCGACCTCAACCGCACGGCCCAGTTCTACTGGGATTGGGTCATGGTAGAGAACAGCGATGGCGCTCACAACTCCGCGCTCGCCCAGGACACGCTCAACAAGTCCGAGGCGGCGGTGGATCAAGCTCTGGCACAGATCTAAACGAAACGCGACCGGTCTCTCCGCCGCGCTGGAGAAGGGAAGGCCCTCCGCTTTCCCTTCCCGGCGTATTGCACCAAAACTCGGCCGCAACGGGCGTGCCTCACACGAAATTGGGGGCAAAACGGGCTAATTCCCCCCAAATGGGTGATAGGCGCATCGCCGGTCGAGGGCTAGTATGCATGAGGTAACGTGCCTGTGTCGAAGGTCGGGCGGGAAACCCGCGAGCCAGCCGGAACGCACGGGCAATCGAGGATGCAAGAAAGGGGGTTATGGAGATGAGCGAAGAGGAAACCAAAGTGGAAGCCGCCACCGAGACAGCCGCGACCAAGGACTCCACGACCGATGTGGAAACCACGGATGAAGCCGTGAAGGCGGAAGGCGCCGAAGCCGGCGAGGCCGCTCCCAAGAAGAAGGGGAAGAAGTGGCCGATCGTTGTCGGCGTCGTGGCGGTTGTTCTGATTGCAGCCGGTGCCGGCTTCTGGGTTTGGCATGAGCAGCCGAGCTTCTGCAATGCCATTTGCCACACGCCGATGGATCCGTATCTGCCGACGTACGAGGCGGAGCCGGGCCAGGCGGCTGTGGACAAGTGGGGCAACGACGTTGAGGACGCCAGCGGCATGATGGCCGCGGTGCACCGCGTCTCGAAGGATCAGGGCGGCGCCGAGGCCACGTGCATGAGCTGCCACGTTCCGACGATCGGCGAGCAGGTGTCCGAGGGCATGGCATGGATCACGGGCAACTACTACTACCCGCTCGAGGAGCGCGACGTCGACCAGCTGGTAGAGGCGCGCGGCTTGGAGAGCGGCGACGAGTTCTGCCTGAACGAGTCCTGCCACAATCTCACGCGCGAAGACCTGAAGCAGGCTACGTCCGAGCTGGGGCAGTACAACCCGCACCAGCCGCAGCACGGCGAACAGGAGTGCAGCAGCTGCCACAAGGCGCACCGCGCATCGGTGAACGCCTGCACGCAGTGCCACAGCGAGTCCTACGTGCCGGAAGGCTGGCTGACATACCAGCAGGCCAGCAAGCTTACCGCGTAAGGTTCGCCAGCGCCGAATAGCGTCCTCGGACGCAAACCGCATAACGAAGAGGGAGCCCGCCTCAAGCGTCTTGCTTGGACGGGCTCCCTCTTCAAAGGCTCGACGAACGGAAACGGCAAACCGGGCCGCATGGTCGGCGGGGGTTTGCACCGTGCCGAACGGGGAAAACCCGCGGCAACATGGTGAATCTTTGAATTCACCGTGCTTCCGTTCCTCGGAACTTTGGGGTACGTGACAATTGATCGTAAGACTCTTGAGGAGGAGGCGAGCGTGAACACGAAAACGAAGCGGCGGCTCGTGGTGGTCACCGGCATCATCGTCATCGTGCTGGTCGTTGTCCTGGCCGTCGTCGGGGGCAGTTCGTCGGCGAAGTCGGTGACGATTGCCGACATGGCGAACGGGCAGTATGCCGACCAGAAGGTCCAGGTGTCGGGCAACGTGGTGGAGAACTCCTTCTCCACGGAGGACAACGTGCTCACGTTCGATATGTACGACCCTGCGGGCGATCAGACGCAGTACCTGCGCGTCAAGTACGAGGGAGGCGTGGCGGCCACCTTCGGCAACGACGTCACGGCCATCTGCACGGGCAAGGTGGGCGCCGACGGCGTGCTGCATGCGACCGAGCTCGTGACGAAGTGCCCGTCAAAGTACGAGAATTCCAGCAACGCGCTCGGCGTGGCGCAGCTTGCGGATTACGGGGACAGCGTTCTGGACAAGCCCGTGAAGGTTACCGGCACGGTGAAGGACGGTACGCTTGCCGCGGCGGGACAGGGCGACCGCTTCGTCCTCGTGGACGCGGAGGGCGCGCCCGAGCTGTCCGTGCTGTTCGGCGACGCGCTGTCCGACGAGGTGAGGGACGGCTCCACGCTCGTGCTCACCGGCTCGCTCAACGAAGACGGGAAGTTCCATGCCACCGAGGTCTCGCTCGCTGGATAGCATGAGCGGCCCGGCCATCTCGTAAGCTTGGCGGCCGCGCGCGCGGCCGCAACGAAGGGAAACCTACATGTCAACATTCGGTCTGATTGGACTGCTCATCTCGTTTGCGGCTGTCGTCGTGTCGATCGTCTGCCTCGTGGCGGGCGCGATTGCAGGGCACAAGCGTGCGAGCGGCGTGGCGGAGACGCTCACCTGGGGCGGCCATGTGGCGGCCCTCGTGTCCGCGGTGGGGCTCACGGCGTGCTGCGGCATCCTCGTGTACTGCTTCATGACGGGCGACACGTCCATCGAGTACGTGGTGCGCTACCACAGCAATGCGGCAGGCGCCGATGCATGGCTCTACCAGCTGGCGGGCCTGTGGGCCGGCCGCGAGGGCTCGCTTCTGTTCTGGGCCTGGCTCATCTCGCTGTTCAACTCCGTGGTGGCCGTGCGCAACCTGAAGCGGCAGGAGAAGCTGGATTCCATGGCGCTGCTCGTGGCGCAGATCGTGCTGGCGGCGTTCGTGGGCGTCACGCTGTTCTCCGAGAGCAACATGCCGTTCACGGCCCTGGCCGCCCAGTACCTCGACGCATCGGGCAACCTGCGCGGCGAGGCGGCGCTCTGGGGCATGAACACGCTCTTGGAGCACTGGGCCATGGCCATCCACCCGCCCACGCTGTTCGTGGGCTACGCCGGCCTCACCATCCCGTTCGCCTATGCCATCGCGGCCGTCATCGTGAACGATTCCTCGAAGGCATGGGTCGTGCGCTCGCAACGTTACGCGCTGTTCTCCTGGCTGTTCCTGGGCATCGGCATCGGCCTGGGCGCCGTATGGGCCTACGTGGTGCTCGGCTGGGGCGGCTACTGGGGCTGGGACCCCGTCGAGAACGCGAGCCTGCTGTCGTGGCTCGTGGGCGTGGCGCTCATCCACAGCTTCACCGTGTACCGCCAGCGCGGCGCGTTCAAGCGCTGGTCGGTCATGTGCGCGTGCCTCACCTTCGCGTTCGTTATCGTGGGCACGTTCATCTCGCGTTCGGGCCTCGTGCAGTCCGTGCACGCGTTCGAGGGCGACAACGTGTCGCTCGTGCTGTTCGGCGGCCTGATTGCCGCGTCGGTGCTGGCCGGCATCGTGGGCCTCATCGTGCGCTGGAAGTCGTTCGGGCCTGCCAAGGCGGGCGGCGACGATATCTCCAGCATGATGTCGAAGGACGCGGCCTACTACTTCAACAACCTCATCATGATCGTGTTCACCCTCATGCTCACGTTCATGACCATCGCGCCGGCGCTGCCGTTCAACCTGAAGTTCTCCACGGGAACCTACGACGCCATCGCGCGGCCCTTGGGCGTCCTGTACCTCATCGTACTCACGGTGTGCCCGCTGCTGTCGTGGGGCAAGACCGAGGGCAGGCAGTTCTGGAAGCGCGCCCGCATCCCCGGCGCCTGCGCGCTCGTGCTGTTCGCGGTGCTCATGTTCTACTTCGCCACGTACCTGCTTCCCAGCTACCAGGCGAACGTCGCGTACTACCAGGAGCTGGCGGCGCAGGGCAGCGTCTCTGCCTCCGATATGCTGTCGACGTTGAGCCCTGCCTGGTACTATAACGGCCTTGCGGTCGTGGGCCTGCTCGTTGCCAGCCTGCTGCTGTTCAACTCGCTGTTCATGCTGGGCCGCGGCATCCGCGCCTACCGCGAGAAGCACGGCGGCAACGTGTTCGGCGCCGCGTTCGGCATGCTGGCGAACCGCGCCGCCTCGTTCGGAGGCTTCGTGTCGCACCTGGCCATGGCCGTGATCCTGGTGGGCTTGATCGGCTCTTCCATGTACGTGACCGAGCGCGTGGGCTACGTGGGCTACGACGAGGCCACGGATTCGACCACCGAGGACTTCACCATCCAGGACTTCACGCTGAAATACACGTCGAACACCATCGAGGAGATGGCGAACGGCGACGACATCCTGTACACCGTGAACTACGACGTGTTCAAGGATGGCGAGTTCGTGGGCTCCGTGTCGCCGGCCGTGCAGCTGGTGCAGTCCACGCAGCAGCAGAAGCTCGTGGCGGGCGTGATCTCGTTTCCCACGGAGGACCTGTTCGTGGTGTACAAGGGCGTGAACACCAACGGCGACTTCTCCATGGACGTGCGCGTGAACCCGCTCATCACGCCCGTGTGGGTGGGCTTCGGCCTGCTGATGGTGGGCGTTCTGATAGCCACCGCTGGGCGCCGTGGCGCGAAGCGCAAGTTTGACGAGGAGCCTTCCGGCGACGATCTGCCGCACGAGGCTTCGGCCGCGAAGGTCGAGGGTTCGAGCGTGGCTTTCGAAACCGTTGCCGACGTGGTTACGGCCGACGGTGTGGTCGAGGCGGTGGTCAAGGGGGCCGTTGACGTCGCTCTGGGTTCCGCGTCGGTTGCGGCCGCATCGAAGGCCGACGAGAAGAAGAGGGAAGAGGCGTAACGCGCCATGGAAGCTGCGGTTGAGCCTGCGATCAGGACGAAGAAGCTCTCGAAGGTGTTCGGCAACCGCAAGGCGGTCGACAACGTGACCATCGAGGTGCCGCAAGGGGCGTTCCTGTCCATCTTCGGCCCGAACGGGGCGGGGAAGACGACGCTTCTGCGCGTGCTGTCGACGCTGTCCCGCGTCACGTCCGGCATGGCCACGCTGATGGGCGTGGATTTGAAGGACGAACCCGACAAGGCGCGCGACCACATCGGGCTCATCTCGCACAACTCGATGCTCTACCCGGATCTCACGGCGGAGCAGAACCTCATGATCTACGCGCGCCTCTACGGGGTGGCGAACCCCGAGGCGCGCGTCATGGAGCTCTTGGAGGCGGTGGAGCTGAAGCACCGCCGCCTCGACGTGGTGCGCACGTTCTCGCGCGGCATGACGCAGCGCCTCTCCATCGCCCGCGCGCTCATCCACGACCCCGGCGTGGTGTTCCTGGACGAGCCGTACTCGGGCCTCGACCCGCATGCGGTGGAGATATTCGACGAGCTCATCGAGCAGCAGCGCGAGGGGCGCACGTTCGTCATGGTGAGCCACGATCTGCAGAAGGGCTTCGCCATGTGCACGCACGCGCTCGTGCTGGCGCGCGGCCGCGTGGTGGCCTTCGACGAGAAGGGCTCGTTCGACTTCGACGAGTTCTCGGCGCTGTACCGCTCGACCGTTGGCATGGGGGTGGCTTGAGATGGCGGCCGAGAAGGGGGCGCCCGTGCGCACGGCGGGCGGCGTGGCGCTGAAGAAGCCCTCCACGTTCCAGCAGTACAAGACGCTTCTGCGCAAGGATTTGGAGCAGGAGTTCCGCACGAAGGAGATGCTCACGTCCATGGGCATCTACGCGCTGCTCGTGATCATCGTGTACGGCGCGGCGCTCGCGCAGACCTCGCAGACCACCGACGTGCTGCAGATGAGCGGCGGCCTCCTGTGGGCGCTCATCGTGTTCACGTCGCTGCTGGGCCTCAATCGCTCGTTCGCGCACGAGAAGGAGCAGGGCTGCCTGGAGGGCATCCTGCTCGTGCCCATGGACCGCTCGGTGGTGTTCCTGGCGAAGGCGACGTCGAACCTGCTGTTCCTGCTGGTGGTGGAAGTGATAGCCGTGCCGCTGTTCTACTTCTTCTTCCTGACCACCACCACGCCCTCGGAGAGCTTCTGGCTGCTGGTGGTGCCGCTGCTCGTGGGCACCGTGGGCGTGGCGGGCATCGGCACGCTCCTGTCCACCATCACCATCAACACGCGCGGCAAGGACGTCATGCTGGCCGTGCTGTTCATCCCGCTGATCTTCCCGCTGCTCTACGCCTGCGTGTCGGCGACGACCGCGGCCATCGTGGGCGCGGAGGGGTACGCGGACGTGATGCTGACGTCGCTGGTGCTCGCGGGCGGCTACGACGTGATCATGATCCTCGCATCGTGGGTTCTGTACGATTTTGTAATCAGCGCTTAGCGTTCCGGCGGCCTAACGGCCGTCGGAACTGCCCGACGCTGCGAGGCGCCGAGGCACCCCGCCTTGCCGCTTCTTCGCTTGCCCCCACGTGCGAAAGCACGCTCGGCCGCGAAGCACGGCAATTCGGGGCACCTCAACGCCTCTCGCTGACAGGGCAGGACCTATAATAGTTGGACGAGTAGAGAGAAGGGGTGTTCATGTCCGAAAAGAAAAAGGCGCCCAAGCTTCCGGAGGCGGGGCAGTGGCCCGACCGGATTGCGCCGGCGGTGCTCGTGGCGGGCATCGTGCTGTCGACGGTGGGCTTGCTGCTGGCGTTTTTCTGGGCCTCGCCCGTGAACGGCGCCGCGGTGAACGGCGTCGAGATGATCGGCGGGCAGATGGTCACCAACGTGCTGCTGCTGTCGCAGAAGATCTTCTACTTCCACATGCCGGTGGCCATCACGTCGTTCGTGGCGCTGGCGTTCGCAGGCTACTACGCGGTGCGCTTCCTCATGACGAAGAACCGCCGCTTCGACACCTGCTCGAAGATAGCGATGGAGGTCGCGCTTTTGTTCGTGGCGTGCACGATGATCACGGGAGACTTGTGGACGAGGTTCGAGTGGGGCGTGTGGTGGACGTGGGATCCGCGCCTGACCACGTACCTCATCCTCATGCTCATCATCATCGCGTACTTCATCCTGCGCAACGCCATCGACGAGCCCGAGCGCCGCGCCACCTACGGCGCCGTGCTCGCCATCATCGCGCTTATCGACGTGCCGATCTGCTTCATGGTGACGCGCCTCATCCCCTCGAGCATCCACCCGGTGGTCGTGCGCGAGGGCGGCATGTCGGGCGACATGGGCATCACGCTCATGTTCTGCCTGGCCGGCATTGCCATGGTGGGCTTCGCGCTGTACCGCCTCCGCTTCCGCCAGGTGCGCTTGGCCGAGCGCGTGGAGGCCCTGAAGGAGCAGTTGGAGGACTGATTGGTTCCCCCGTTCTGCCGAACGGCAGAACGGCTCGACGCTGCGGCGCTCCGCAGCACCCCGCCTCGCCGACGTTGAAACGACCTATGAGTTGAGAAGGAGATTGACCTATGAATCCGGTTCTCGTTGAGATTTACAGCACCGTTGCCCCGTCCATGCCGTTCATCATCGGCGCGTACGCGCTCATGTGGGTGGCCATCCTGGTGTACGTGCTCATCATCATGTTCGGCTTCAAGAAGGCCGAGAAGCAGATGGCCGTGCTGGAGGAGGCCCTGGCCGAGCAGCAGGGCAGGTAGCCGTCTGATGACGGCCTGTCCGCTCGTGCTACAATAGCCCAAGCGATTTTCACGAGGCGCCGCAGGATCGCGGCGCCTCTTCTGTTGTCGGAGAAGAAAGGTTTCCATCCATGAAGGCTCTCATTCCCGCGGCCGGCCTCGGCACGCGCTTCCTGCCCGCCACGAAGGCCCAGCCCAAGGAGATGCTGCTCGTCGTGGACCGTCCGGCCATCCAGTACGTGGTGGAGGAGGGCCTGGCGTCGGCCGCCGACGAGGTGGTCATCATCAACAGCCGCGAGAAGAAGGCCATCGAGGAGCACTTCTCGCCGAACCCGGAGCTCGTGGCCACGCTGCGCGCCCGCGGCAAGGACGCCTACGCCGACCTCGTGGAGCGGGTGGGCGCCTACAACGTGAGCTACGTGTACCAGGACGAGGCCCTGGGCCTGGGCCATGCCGTGCGCTGCGCGGCCGAGAAGACGGGCGACGAGCCGTTCTACGTGCTTTTGGGCGACGTGCTGGTGCCCGACAACCAGATGCTGCCGCGCATGCAGGAGGTGTCCGACGCGCACGGCGGCGCGAGCGTTATCGCGGTCATGCCGGTGCCCGACGACCAGGTGAGCCGCTTCGGCGTCATCGCGGGTGCGGCCGTGTCCGACGACGTGTGGAAGGTCGACGCGCTGGTGGAGAAGCCGGCGCTCGAGGACGCGCCGTCGAACCTGGCCGTGTTCGGCCGCTACCTTTTGAGCGCGCGCGTGATGGAACTTCTGGCCGACGTGGAGCCCGGCGTGGGCGGCGAGATCCAGCTGACCGACGCGCTCGACGCCGTGCTGCGCGAGGAGGAGATGTACGCGCTGGTCATCGATCCCGCCGACGGCTTCGACACCGGCACCGTGGAGAGCTGGCTCGAAACCAACAACGTGCTGTTCGCCCGCAAGAACGGATAGCGGGCGATCGGGCGGTCGAGCAGAGCATTTTACATGGAATGAACGCAGATCGTTATCGTGTTGTGACAACTGCTGTACAATAAACCAGTTTGAGTGTTGCCCGCCGCCCCGCGCGGCGGGTTTTCGATAGCGGCGCCAAGGAGCAAGGAACCACCACTATGACGGACTTCATGAACGAATACTGCATGCACACCGCCACGTGCGGCGAGCTGCGCAAAAGCGACGTGGGGCGCGAGGTCGTGCTGACCGGCTGGGCCTGGCACAACCGCGACCACGGCGGCCTCATCTTCATCGACCTGCGCGACCGCGCGGGCTACACGCAGGTGGTCGTCGACCCCGACTGCGTGAGCGCCGACGACTTCGCGAAAGCCGAGCACCTGGGCCGCGAGTACGTGCTGAAGATCGCGGGCACGGTGCGCGATCGCGGCGCGGAGGCCGTGAACCCCAACATGGCTACGGGCGAGATCGAGGTGCTGGCGAAGTCCGTCGAGGTCCTGAACACGAGCGTCACCCCGCCGTTTGCCATTGAAGACGGCATCGAGACGGACGAGACCACGCGCATGAAGTGGCGCTACCTGGACATCCGCCGCCCGGAGATGTTCGAGGCCCTGCACCTGCGCCACAAGGTGGCCCAGGCCATGCGCGGCGCGCTGAACGAGCGCGGCTTCCTCGAGGTGGAGACGCCCATCCTGGCGAACTCCACGCCCGAGGGCGCGCGCGACTACATCGTGCCGAGCCGCCCGAACCCGGGCCGCTTCTACGCGCTGCCGCAGAGCCCGCAGCAGTTCAAGCAGATGCTCATGGTGGGCGGCATCGAGCGCTACTACCAGATCGCCCGATGCTTCCGCGACGAGGATCTGCGCGCCGACCGTCAGCCCGAGTTCACGCAGGTGGACATCGAGATGGGCTTCGTGCAGGGCGAGGACGTGATGAACCTCATGGAGGACGTCATGGCCGAGACGCTGCAAGCCGTGGGCGTCGACCACGAGTTCCCGCTGCAGCGCATGCAGTACCGCGAGTCCATGGACCGCTTCGGCAACGACCGTCCCGACACGCGCTTCGGCATGGAGCTCGTCGACATCACCGACATCGTGAAGAACACGGGCTTCAAGGTGTTCTCGAGCGTGGCGCAGTCCGGCGGCGTGGTGAAGGCCATCAACGCGAAGGGCGCGGGCGACTGGAGCCGCGGCGATGTGGAGAAGCTGGCCGACATCGCGGCCGAGAACGGCGCGAAGGGCATGGCCTGGATCGCGTTCACGACCGACGGCAAGGAGAAGAGCCCCATCATCAAGTTCTTCAGCGACGAGGAGTTCGCCGCGCTGAAGGAGGCCATGGACGTGGAGCCGGGCGACCTGCTGCTGTTCGCCGCCGACACTTACGAGGTGGCGAGCGCCGTGCTCTCCGCCCTGCGCCTGCACATGGCCGAGGCGCTGAACGTGCCGCGCGAGGGCCATCAGCTCTTGTGGGTGGTGAACTTCCCCATGTTCCGCTACGACGAGGACGAGAAGAAGTACGCCGCCGAGCACCATCCGTTCACCCATGTGCTGGACGAGGACGTGGACAAGATCGAGAGCGACCCGCTGGCGTGCGGCAGCTACAGCTACGACCTGGTGATGGACGGCTTCGAAGTGGGCGGCGGCACCATCCGTATCCACAATGCCGACGAGCAGCGTGCGGTGCTGCGCACGTGCGGCCTCACCGACGAGGAGATCGAGGAGAAGTTCGGCCACCTCATCCATGCGCTCGAGCTGGGCGCTCCGCCGCACGGCGGCATCGCGCTGGGCCTCGACCGCCTGGTCATGCTGCTGGGCGGCAAGGCGTCCATCCGCGACGTCATCGCCTTCCCGAAGACGAGCTCCGCGAGCGACCCGATGACGGGCGCCCCGAGCGCCGTGACGGGCCGCCAGCTCAAGGAAGTGAACCTGCGCACGCTGTAGCGCTTGCACGCTCGGCGGGAACGCGGTACAATCCTGCCAACGGCAGCGCCCGCCAGCGCGGGTGGTGCGTGTTATCTAGTTAAGCCGGTCGTCCTTGGTGTGGGGGCCGGCTTTACTATTTCCATCGTCACCATTTTCAAATCGCCTTACTGCAAAGAGTGTCTTCAACACGATCAGCCAGAACCAGAGGTCAACCTGATCGACAACGAGTGTTGCGTGGATATCGAGCATGCCCATAGCGGCACCGTCCTTTCCGGCACCACCCAGCAGGCGAACACTGCCGCCAAGGAAAGTATAGCATGATAGCATTATTGTCTGGCACATGAAGGCTATGTGCTTTTGGTTGCGCGCGAGGCCGGGAGAGGGCGCTCGCCCCCGCTTTCGACTATACTTAAGCACCGTATGAACCGAGTACCTCGGATGGGCCGGGCGGCGCCATGTTCCGAACCTGGTCAGGTCCGGGAGGAAGCAGCCATAAGGGACCGCTGACGAGCGCCCTGCCTATCCGGGTTACTCGGTTCCGTCAGTCTGACGACCGACGGAACGGCTCGACGCTGCGAAGGGCTGTGGTACCGGAATTGCCCCTTTCACGCTTGCCCTCACGTGCCAAAGCACGCTCGGCCGCATGGCGGGGCAATTCCGGTACCACAGCCCTTCTCGCTGGCATGTCCGGGCTGGTGGTTTGGCAACCTGTGGCACTGAAGGGCGTACATGGACATCATCAATTTCTTCGTCGACCTGCTCAGCGATCCGCGCGGGGCCATTGCAGGCTGGATTATCGCGCTGGGCCCGGTGTGGGTGTACTCGCCGCTGTTCCTCATCGTGTTCGTGGAGACAGGGCTCGTGTTCTTCCCGTTCCTGCCGGGCGACTCGCTGCTGTTCGCGGCCGGCGTGTTCTCGGCCGACGGCGGGGGCTTGAACGTATGGGCCACGCTCATCGTGTTCTACGTGGCGGCCATCCTGGGCAACACGTCGAACTACTGGATCGCGCGGTTCTTCGGCACTCGCATCATCGACTCCGGCAAGGTGAAGGCGCTCACGCCCGAGCGCATGGCCAAGCTCGACCACTTCTTCGCGAAGTACGGCGGCCTGACCATCGTCATCACGCGCTTCATGCCGTTCTTCCGCACGTTCGCCCCGTTCATTGCCGGTACCGGCCACATGAATTTCGCGAAGTTCACGCTGTTCAACGTCATCGGCGGCGTGTCGTGGGTGAGCTTGTTCGTGCTGGTGGGGTACTTCTTCGGCGGCATCCCGATCGTGCAGGAGCACTTCGAGGTCATCGTGCTGGGCATCGTGGCCGTGTCGGTGGCACCGGCCATCATCGGCGCGGTTAAGGCCGCCCTGGGCTCGCGCAAGAAGAAGGCGGACGACGGACGCACGCAGGTCCAGGCCGAGATCGACGCCGACGTGGCCGAGGAGCGGGAGCTGCGCGCCGCGCATGCGGCCGTGGCCGAGGAGGCGGTTGCCGGCAAGCATGCGGCCCCTGCAGCGGCAGGCGCGGAGGCGCCGCGCGGCGCGCATGCCAGGGCGGATTCGAAGACGGAGTAGCAGGGAAGCGAGCATACGCGATGGCAGAGGCACTTTACCGCAAATACCGGCCGCAGATCTTCGAGGACGTCGTCGGCCAAGAGCACATCGAGCGCACCATCAAGAACGCCATCGAGCAGGACAAGGTGAGCCACGCCTACCTGTTCACGGGCCCGCGCGGCACCGGCAAGACCACCACCGCGCGCCTGCTGGCGAAGGCGCTCTTGTGCGAGAGGGGCCCCACGCCCGAGCCCGACGGCACGTGCGACGACTGCGTGATGATCGCGAACGGCGAGCATCCGGACGTCTACGAGCTGGACGCCGCGAGCCGCACCGGCGTGGAGAACGTGCGCGAGGAGATCATCGGGCGCGTGCAGTTCGCCCCCACGCGCGGACGCTACAAGATCTATATCATCGACGAGGTCCACATGCTGTCGACGGCGGCGTTCAACGCGCTGCTGAAGACGCTCGAGGAGCCGCCGAGCCATGTGGTGTTCATCCTGGCCACCACCGACCCGCAGAAGGTACCCGAGACCATCCACTCGCGCTGCCAGCGCTTCGACTTCCGCCGCATCTCGTCGGAGTCCATCGTGTCGCGCCTCGGCGCCATCTGCGTGGCGGAGGACGTGGAGTTCGAGGGGGAGGCGCTCGACCTTATCGCGCATCGCGCCGAAGGCGGCATGCGCAACGCGCTCACCTCGCTCGAGCAGCTCATCGCGTTCGGCGAGGGCAAGGTCACGCTGGAGGTGGCCGAGCGCATGCTGGGCGGCGTGGACACGAGCGACGTGGCCGAGATCGTGCGAGCCATCGGCACGCGCGATGTGGCCGCCTGCTTCCGCTGGACGGCCGACTACGTGGAGACGGGCGCCGACCTCGCGCAGTTCGTGCGCGACCTGGCCGAGCACGTGCGCAACATGTACGTGCTGACGCTGGCAGGCGCCGACGTGGCGCTGGAGGTGAGCGACGCCACGCGCCGCGAGCTGGCCCACGAGATGCAGTGGTTCGGCCCCGATAGGCTCTCTCGGCTGCTCGGCGTGCTGGGCGACCTCTCGGCCGAGCTCAAAACGTCCACGAATCCGCGCCTGTCGTTCGAGATCGCGCTCACGCGCATGGTGCGCCCGGATTCCGACCTGACGCTCGAGGCCCTTGCCGAGCGCATCGAGGCGCTGGAGAGCGGCCATTCGGCCGTTGCGCACGTGGTGTCCGCCGCAGCGAGCCAGGCCCAGCCGGCGATGCCGGCGGGCACGCAGGGGGCGTCATCTGCCGATGCGCGCGCGGGCTTTTCTGCGGGTGCGGGTACCGCTGCCTCCGGGGCACCGGGCGCGGCCTCCCTCGGCGCGCACGAAAGCGCCCGAGCAGGGCAACCTGATCGCGCGCGCGCGGGCGGGGAGTCCCCGGCCGCGCAGGCGTCTCCCGCCTCGCACATGCCGGAGCCTTCCTTCCCCGCAAGCGCGCAGGGGTCCGCCCCGGTGCCGTCCGGAGCATCCGCGCCCGCAGGCGTTGCCGTCGCTGCCGATGCGGCCCAGAGCGCCCCGCCCGCGCAGGCCGATTCCGCTGCCGTGCCGGCAGCGAGCGGCGCCGCGCCCTCTGCCGAGCTCGCCGCAAGCCTCCAGAACCCGGCGGCGCTCCAGCGCATCTGGCAGGCGACGCTGTCCACGCTCAAGAAGAACAAGGCGGCGTACGGCGTGCTGTTCCTGAACACGAAGGCCCTCTACCGGGCCGACAAGGGCCTGTTCGTCATCGAGTTTCCCGCTGAGAACTCGTTCGCCTTCAAAGCCGTGCAGAAACCCGACGTGCAGGACGCCGTCCTGACGGCGCTCACGCAGGCGTGTGGCGCGGCGCTGCCGTTCACGTACACCCAAGGATCCGACGGCGCGGGGGCTGCAGCCTCGGTCGCCGTCGCAATGCCGTCGGCTGCGCCCGCAGCGTCCTCGGCGCCTGCAGCTTCTGCGTCCCAGCCGGCCGCGTCGGCCCCCGCGCAGGCGGTCGCTTCGAATCCGGCAGCCGCCGCGCTCGCACGGGCCGCGGCCTCTTCCGTGCCGGAACAGGCCGCTTCCAAGACGTCGGCCGCAGCGGCCTCCTCGGGCGCCCGGCATGCCGCATCGTCGGCTTACGCGGTTCCGGAGCCCGATCCGGCCCCTGTCGATGCCTACGACTTCCCCCCGTACGAGGACGAAATGGTTCCCTACGACGATTACGGCACCGTCGCCTCGCCGGGCGTCCCGTCGCCCGGCGGCACGGCGGCTCCCGCGGCCACCCCGGGTGCCCGGCCAGCCGTCTCGGAGCCCCGGCCGGTCGCGACGTCCACGACGCCCGACGTCGTCCCGGCGTCTGCCGCGACGCCCGCGCCGCGCCCGGACCTGCCGCCGGAGCCCGATACGCGCACCTCGCCTTCCGTGGACATGACGGCTCCCGCGCAGTCGCCCGGAGAGCTGGAGGCCATTTTGGCGGCGGGTTTCGGCGATGGCGTGATCGTCGAAGAAGTGAGAGAATAGCGCGAGGCAACGAAGCAACAGGCGGCATTCGATAAACGACGACCGATACCGACGAGCAAAGAGCAGATAGGAGAGCACGATGGCGAAACGAGGCGGGTTCCCCGGAGGCGGCGGCATGGGCAACATGGGCGCCATGATGAAGCAGGCCCAGAAGATGCAGGCCGAGCTGGCGAAGGCCCAGGACGAGATCAAGGACATGGAGTACGAGGCCACGGCCGGCGGCGGCATGGTGAAAGTGGTGGCCACCGGCGACATGGCCATCAAGAGCATCGTCATCGACCCCGAGGCCGTGGACCCCGAGGACGTGGACATGCTCCAGGACATGGTGCTGGCGGCGGTGAACGAGGCCCTGCGCGGCATGTCCGAGGTGAGCGCCCAGCGCCTGAACTCCGTGACCGGCGGCATGAACATCCCCGGCCTGATGTAGGCGCGGTCGGCAGCCATGTACGCAGCGCCGTCCATCCAGAAGCTCCTCGACGAGCTTGAGCGCCTGCCCGGCATCGGCCCGAAGTCGGCGCAGCGCATCGCCTACTGGATACTCAATACCGACAAGGCCACGGCGCTGCGCCTGTCCGAGGCCATCGCGGAAGTGAAGGACCAGGTCCACTTCTGCCGGCAGTGCTTCAACTACGCCGAGGACGACCTGTGCGAGATCTGCCGGTCGTCCCGGCGCGACGCGAGCATCATCTGCGTGGTCAGCGAGCCCCGCGACATCCCGCCCATCGAGCGCACGGCCGTGTTCTCGGGCGTGTACCACGTGCTGGGCGGCGCCCTGTCGCCCATGGAGGGCATCGGCCCGGACAACCTGCGCATCGCCGAGCTCATGAAGCGCCTGGCGTCGGGCGAGGTGCAGGAAGTGGTGCTGGCCACGAACCCGAACGTGGAGGGCGAGACGACGGCGGCCTACCTGGCGCGCCTCATCAAGCCGCTCGGGGTGAGCGTGACGCGTCCCGCCAGCGGCCTGCCGGTGGGCGGCGACCTGGAGTTCGCCGACGAGGTGACGCTCGGCCGCGCCATCGAGGCGCGCCGGCCGCTGTAGCTCGGACGCGCGACCGAGTTTCCGAGCGACCGAGCGCGGGTTTTCTGCTCGGGGCATGAGGAAGGCCAGGGCGCGCGTCGTCGAATCGAACGGGATGGACGCGCCGAGTCCGAACAGGCAAGAGGCCGCCGCGCTCTCGCGCGGCGGCCTCTTCGCACCCAAGAAAAGACGAAGGGTTCTGCCCCCTCCAAAAAACAGAACCCCTATCTTTACCGAAGCAACAAAGCCTCTGTAAATGCGGGACTCAGTATACCACCCTCCTTCACAAAATAACAACACTTTTTTTCGGCGAAAGAACGCTCTACCGCTGAAAGCAGAGGGAGGCCTCGCGCAGCAGCATGGCAAGCATGCGTGCGTTGACCGCGCAGTATGCCAGCGGATGACCGGCTGCGGTCGCCGCAGCGGTCGCGCTGCGGCGGCGATACTGCACGCCACGGGAAAGGGCTCCGAAAGGAGATAGGGGAATGCCGGGACGGGCGCTGCGCCATGCTATACTTATGCGCCGAAAGGACGGGTGCATGAACATGGTGAACATCCCCAGCCCGGCCCTCGCTATCGTGGGCCGCCACAACTCGGGCAAGACGACGCTTATCGAGCAGCTCATAGCCGAGCTGGTCGCACGCGGCTACGACGTGGGCAGCGTGAAGCACCACAGCCACGTGGGCTTCGACATCGACTATCCCGGCAAGGACTCGTACCGCCACCGCGCCGCCGGGGCGAGCGAGACGGTGATCGCCGCGCCGGGGCAGATGGCGCGCATCAAGACGGTGGAGGGCGAGATGGAGTGCTCCGATATCGTGCGCAGCATGCACGGGCACGACATCGTCATCGTGGAAGGCTACCGCAAGAGCGGGCTGCCCACCGTGGAGATCATGCGCTCGGGCAACGAGGCGGACGCTCGGGTGGCCGACGTGTTCGCGGAAGGAGCCCGTCGCGGCTGGCCGCTGGGCACCGACTTCACCCAGTTCTCGCGCGGCACCGTGCCGCCCGCGGACGATGAGGACGCGCGCGAGGCGCTGCGCCGCGTCATGGAGGGCGACGACGTGCCGGCCGACGCTTCGGCGGTGAGCGCCCACTTCAAGACGCAGCACCCCGACCACGTGGACATCTCCAACAAGCTGCCCACGTCGGACACGGTGGCCGTGGTCACCGACATCGGGGAGGCCGTGCATGCCTCCAAGCTGTACAACGTGCCGTCGTTCGACCTGTGCGACGTGGCCAGCCTCGCCGACTTCGTGGAGGAGCACTACGTGCGCCCGCGTGTGACCGTGGTCATCCAGGCGGGCGGCGAGAGCCGGCGCATGGGGCGCAGCAAGGCCACCGTGCCCTTCGCGGGGCGCCCGCTCATCTGCCGCCTCGTGGAGCGTTTGGCGCCGGTGTCCGACGACCTGGTCATCACCACGAACGAGCCGGACAACCTGGCGTTCCTGCACGCAGAGTTCCCGCAGTACCGCATCCAGCTCGTGTGCGACGCGTTCGACTACCGCGGCGCGCTGCCCGGCCTCTACACGGCCATGCAGGCCGCCCGCAACCCCTACGTGGCCGTGGTGGCGTGCGACATGGTGTTCGCCTCGGGGTCGCTCGTGGTGGCCGAGGCTCTGGCCATGAACGAGTCGGGCGCCGACGTGGTGGTGCCCGTGAACAAGCACGGCTACGAGCCGTTCCACGCCCTGTACCGCCGCATGGCCTGCCTGCCCGCCGTGCGCCGCGCGCTCGACCGGGGCGAGAAGCGCGCCCAGGCGTTCTTCGACGACGTGAAGGTGCTCGAGTTCCCGCAGAGCAAGGTGTTGGAGGCGGAGCCCATGGGCGGCTGCTTCATCAACGCGAACACGCCCGACGAGCTGCACGCGCTCGAGGAGTCGTTCTTGGAAGGATAGGCATGCCCAACCTCATCGACATCGTGGAAGTTGCCGAGGCCCTGGAGAGCAAGGCCGTGTTCTTGGCGCCCGACCGCTGCACGGTGGTGCGCAACCGCCATTCCTCGTGCCGGAAGTGCACCGACGCGTGCCCGACGGATGCCGTGGGTGCGAAGGACAACGTGCTCGCCCTCGACAACGAACGGTGCGTGGCGTGCGGAGCCTGCACGACCGTGTGCCCCACCGAGGCGCTCATCCCGCTCGCACCCCTCGACGAGGACCTGGCCGCAGCGGTGGCCGACGCCGTGGTGGCCTCGGGCGGGCGCGCCGTGTTCGCGTGCGCCCGCATCGCCTCGAAGCGCAAGGGCGACCCGACGAAGTTCGCCGAGGTGCCGTGCCTTGCGCGCATGGAGGAGAGCGTGCTGTTGGAGCTGGCGGCCCGCGGCGTGGAGGACATCCTGCTGGTGGACGGCACCTGCGCGACCTGCAAGTTCCGTGCCTGCGTGCCGGGCATCGACGCCACGGTGGCCTCGGCGAACCAGCTGCTTGCCGCCCAGGGGTCGGGCATCTGCGTGGAGCGCGCCTCGGCGTTTCCGGACGACGTGCTGCTGGAGGACGCGCGCAGCCTGCTGGGCGCCTCGCGCCGCGGCTTCTTCTCGCAGGCCAAGGGCACGGCGCTGGACGCGGCCGGAAAGACGGTGGAGGTTGCCTTCAAGAAGACCGGCATGGCGAACGCGCCGTCACTGCGCGATAGGCTGCGCATGTCCGATGCGGGCACGTTGCCCCAGTTCAATCCTGTACGGCGCATGCACGTGCTGGATGCCATGGACAGCCTGGGCCCGTCGGTGGTGCCCGAGATAGACACGAGCCTGTTCGGCAGCGTGCACGTGGACGGCGAGGCGTGCTCGTCGTGCGGCATGTGCGCGGTGTTCTGCCCCACCGGCGCGCTCAAGAAGAGCGACCTCGTGCCCGAGGAAGGGGAGGGCAGCTTCCTGGAGTTCTCGGCAGCCGACTGCGTGCAGTGCAACCTGTGCGCCGACGCCTGCCTGAAGGGTTGCCTGACCGTGAGCCCCATCGTGTCGACCGACGAGCTGTTCGACTTCGAGCCGCGGCTGATCCACCTGCCGAATCCGCCTGCGCGCCCGGGCATCCTGTCGAGCTTGAAGCGGTAAGCCGCGCAGGGTCGCCGACGGAGAATTCGTGCCTTTCATGAACTGTACCTTCTCTTTGTACAGAACATACTGTATAAGTTAGGTGAACAGTTAAGCAAACCTTCGGCGCAGGCGCCGAGTGCGAATGAAGGCGGGCGGGTCTACATGAACAGCGATTTCATCGTGGCGGTACATGCGCTGGTGTTCCTGAACCACAAGAAGAGCGTCGTGTCGAGCGAGGCCTTGGCGGAGAACGTGTGCACGAACGCCGCCCGGGTTCGCAAGGTCATGGCGCCGCTCAAGCGGGCAGGGCTCGTGGAGACGCGAGAGGGCAACGAGGGAGGCTACCGGTTCGCGGCCGACCCGGCCGGAACCGATCTGGCGTCCATCGCCGAGGCCCTGGGCGTGCGCTTCGTCGAGGCGCGCTGGCATAGCGGCGATGCCGACAAGGAGTGCCTCGTGGCTTCCGGCATGGGCGGCATCATGGATGACGTCTTCGCCGACTTGGACGAGTGCTGCCGTGAGCGCCTGAAACGAGTGACGGTGGCGTCTATCGACGGCCGCATCTTCGGCGGGGCGTCTGCGGCAAAGTCCGCGTAGGGTCGCCCCCCCCCTTTTTTTTTCGCGTTCGGCTTCGTGCCGACGACGACCGATGAGGAGCAATCATGGGTTTCTCGCTTGAAACGAGCGTTCCGGCGCTCACCGTGTTCATCCAGGGCCTGTTGAGCTTCTTCTCGCCCTGCGTGCTACCGCTCATCCCGCTGTACGTGGGCTACCTCGCCGGCGGCGCGGCAAAGGAGGGCGACGACGGCACCATCGAGTACCCGCGCAAGAAGGTGCTGGTGAACACGCTGTTCTTCGTCGTCGGCGTCAGCTTCGCCTTCTTCCTGCTGGGCTTCGGGTTCACGGCGCTCGGCCAGTTCTTCACGGGCAACCAGCGCGTGTTCTCGGTGGTTGCGGGCATCGTCATGGCGGCGTTCGGCTTGTACATGCTGGGCGCCTTCGGCAAGACGCGCGTCATCGAGACGGAGCACCGCCTGCCGTTCAACTTGGGGCGCTTCGCCATGAACCCGCTGGTGGCGCTCGTGCTGGGCTTCACGTTCAGCTTCGCGTGGACGCCGTGCGTGGGCCCGGTGCTGGCCAGCGTGCTGCTCATGGCGTCGTCCAGCGCGTCGGCTGCGACGGGCTTCGCGCTCGTGGGCGTGTACACGGTCGGGTTCGTGCTGCCGTTCTTGGCGGTGGGCCTGTTCACGGGCGAGGTGCTGCGGTTCTTCCGCACGCACGGCAACGTGGTGAAGTACACGGTGAAAGTGGGCGGCGCGCTGCTCATCGTCATGGGCGTGATGACCGTGACCGGGTGGATGAACGGCGTGACCAGCTACCTGTCGAGCTTCGGCGCCGCGCCGGCGGCCCAGGAGCAGCCGGCCGACCAGGGCGCGGCCGACGCCGAGAACGGCGGCGGCCCCGATGGGGGCGGCCCCTCCGATGGCGCTTCCGGGTCGGACAGGCCGTCCGGGGGCGGTTCGGCCGACGCGGGCGCGGCCTCCAAGGACGGCATGAGGATGGCCCCGAACGCCGACCTCGTGCTGGTCGACCAGGACGGGACGGAGCACCGGCTGTCCGACTACCGCGGCAAGACAGTGTTCCTGAATTTCTTCGCCACCTGGTGCGGGCCGTGCCAGCGCGAGATACCCGACATCGAGGCGCTGTACCGCGACCGCGGCGAGAACGCGAGTGAGGTGGTGGTGCTGGGCGTGGCGAACCCCAAGACGTCCGAGCATCCGCAGAACAGCGACGTGGGCGTGGACGAGGTCGAGGCGTTCATCGACGAGTACGGCATCACGTATCCCGTGCTCATGGACACCACGGGGCAGCTGTTCTCGTCGTTCGGCGTGAGCTCGTTCCCCACCACGTTCATGATCGACAAGGACGGCTACGTGTTCGGCTACGCGGCAGGAATGCTCACCGCCGACGTCATGGACAATATCGTCGACCAGACCATTTCCGGCGTGCGGAAGTAGCGTTCGCGCGCCGCCCGCCGGGTTGGCGCGACGCATTCCCGCGCATTCCCATTCTCGGGCTCTTCCCCTTCCCGGGAGCTGTGCTATACTGCCTGCAACGCTTTAGCGCAGTAAAGTAGAAAAGCGGTCGAGGGGCGCGCAGCCAGGGGAGGCGTGCGTCGGGCCGCAGGGACATGGGAGGAACGACCTATGAAGAAGAAACTCAAGGGCATCGTCGTTGCCGCGGCGACGCTTGCACTGGCTGCCGTCATGCTGGCCGGCTGTTCGGGCGGCGGCGACGCGCAGAAGAGCGACGAGGGCAACGCGGGCGACGCCCCGTTCACGCTCACGGTGGGCTTCGACCAGAGCTACCCGCCCTACGGCTACGTGGGCGATGACGGCCAGTTCACCGGTTTCGATCTGGACCTGGCGAAGGCCGTGTGCGAGAAGATGGGCTGGGAGCTGAAGCTGGAGCCTATCGATTGGGATGCGAAGGACGCGCTGCTGGGCAGCGGCTCCATCAACTGCATCTGGAACGGCTTCACCATGGAGGGTCGCGAGGACGGCTACACGTTCTCCGAGCCGTACATGCTGAACGAGCAGGTGGTGGTTGCGAAGGCCGACAGCGGCATCAAGACGCTCGAAGACCTGAACGGCAAGGTGGTCATGACGCAGGTTGACTCCGCGGCGCTCGACGTGCTGGAGAACGAGGAAGAGGGCGGCCAGGCCGCGCTCGCCGCTACGTTCAAGGAGCTGCAGACCATCGGCGACTACAACAACGCGTTCATGCAGCTCGAATCCGGCATGGTGGACGCCGTGGCGTGCGACCTGTCCATCGCGGCGTTCCAGATGGCTGCCAAGTCCGGCGCCTACGTGCAGATGGACGAGCCGCTGTCCACCGAGCACTACGCCGTGGGCTTCAAGAAGGGCGACTCCGACCTGGCCAAGCAGGTTACCGATGCTCTCAAGGCTCTCGACGAGGATGGCACCGTCAAGCAGCTGTGCGAGAAGTACGCCGACCAGGGCATCACCTACGACAACTGGGTTCTGTAGCGTTTCGGCGGCCCGCCGGCCGCCGAAACTGCTCGACGCTGCGAAGCGCTGACGCACCCCGCCTTGCCCCTTTTTCGCTTGCCCTCACGTGCACAAGCACGCTCGGCCGCGAAACGGGGCAATCCGGGGCACGTCAGCGCTTCTCGCTGACTTTGATGGACCTGTGATGATTGAGAAAGGCCGGACATGGAATTCGCAACCATGTTGGAACTGCTGGGATCGGGGCTGGTGTTCACGATCCAGATATTCCTGACCACGCTCGTGGGAGCGCTGCCCCTCGGCATCGTGGTGGCGTTCTGCCGTATGAGCAGGTTCAAGCCGCTTGCGCTCGTCACCCGCTTCTACATCTCGGTCATGCGCGGCACGCCGCTCATGCTGCAGCTCATGGCGCTCATGTTCGGGCCGTACTACCTTTTCGGCATGCAGATGGGCAACGACTGGAAGTACATCGCTTGCAGCGTGGGCTTCATCGTGAACTATGCGGCCTATTTCGGCGAGATCTACCGCGGCGGCATCCAGTCCATCCCGCGCGGGCAGTACGAGGCGGCCGAGGTGCTGGGCTACTCGAAGTTCCAGACGTTCATGAAGATCGTGCTTCCCCAGGTGGTCAAGCGTATCCTGCCTGCCATGAGCAACGAGATCATCACGCTGGTGAAGGATACGTCGCTCGCGTTCGTGCTCGGCATCATGGAGATGTTCAGCCAGGCGAAGGCCATCGCCGCCTCGCAGGTGAGCATGCTTCCCTACGTGATTGCCGGCGTGATCTACTGGGTGTTCAACTTCGTTGTGGAGATCGTGCTCACGCGCATCGAGAAGAAGCTGAACTACTACCATGACTGATGGTCCCGCCGCTCTGACGAACAGCGGAACGGCCGACGCTGCGGAAGCCCTCGCTGACTTTGGCGGACCTGGAAGGAGCTGGAAGTTGTGACAAGCGAACAGCCGCTCGTGCTCTTGGAGCACGCGAGGAAGAGCTTCGGCGGCACGCCGGTGCTGAAGGATATCTCGCTCTCGGTGCGCCGGGGCGAGGTCGTGGCCGTGATCGGGCCGTCGGGCGGCGGCAAGTCCACGCTTCTGCGCTGCTGCACGCTGCTGGAGACGCTGGACGGCGGGCGCCTGGCCTACGGCGACCTGGTGGTGGCCGAGGAGGACGCGGACGGCCGCGCCGTCTACGCGGGCAAGGCCGCGCTCAAGGAGGCCAAGACGCGCTTCGGCCTGGTGTTCCAGAACTTCAACCTGTTCCCGCACTACACGGTGCTGAAGAACGTGACCGACGCGCCGCTGCACGTGCAGCGGCGCCCGAAAGACGAGGTCATGGAGCATGCGCGCGCCCTGCTGGCGAAGATGGGGCTGGCGGGCACGGAGAACAAGGTGCCCTGCGAGCTGTCGGGCGGCATGCAGCAGCGCGTGGCCATCGCCCGCGCGCTCGCGCTCGACCCCGACGTCCTGTTCTTCGACGAGCCCACGAGCGCGCTCGACCCGGAGCTCACCAAGGACGTGCTGAAGGTCATCCGCGATTTGGCCGCCGAGCGCATGACCATGGTGATCGTGACGCACGAGATGAGCTTCGCGCGCGACGTAGCCGACCACATCGTGTTCATGGACGGCGGCGTGATAGTGGAGGAGGGTCCCGCCGAGCAGGTCATCAACAGCCCTCGGCACCAGCGCACCCGTGCGTTCCTGGCGAAGTACGAAGGGGAGTAGGGGCTCTCTCGCCCCGTGGCGCGACGGCGGCTTCGAGGTTCGAGCGTCGGGAGATGAGGCTCCCCGCTTATTGCCTATGATTGAAAGGGTCATGGGCAGAAACGGGGAGTATTCTCAAGATTTCGGACGGGAATCGGGGAAGCGCGCGTTCAGCGTCTGCATAACACCTGATGATAAACTTGGCGGATCGATCATCTACGCATCAGGATAAAGAAAACTCGGGCTTTTTGTCCACAGCGCGAAACGAGGGCAGAGTAGAGGCGATTGGGCACCGGCGGAGCGGCGCGCTGCCGATTCACGGGCGCGCCCTTCGCCGCATTGCGGGATGCCGCGCTATACTGGTGGCGTAACCTATCCGGAAAGCGGGGAGAGACGATGGCTATCGACAGGGTGAAGGCGTATTTGCGCGAGCGGGGCATGGAGGCACGCGTGCTCGAGTTCGAGACGTCGAGCGCCACCGTCGAGCTGGCCGCGCAGGCCGTGGGGTGCGAGCCGGCGCGCATCGCGAAGACGCTGTCGTTCCATGTGGGCGACCGCGTCGCGCTCGTGGTGGCCGCGGGCGACGCGCGCATCGACAACCCCAAGTACAAGGCGCAGTTCGGGTGCAAGGCGAAGATGCTCGCCGCCGACGAGGCCGAGCCGCTCATCGGCCACGGCGTGGGCGGGGTGTGCCCGTTCGCGGTGAACGAGGGCGTGGACGTGTTCTTGGATGAGTCGCTGCGCCGCTTCGACACGGTGTACCCGGCGGCCGGCAGCGCGGCGAGCGCCGTGCGCCTCTCGCCCGACGAGCTCGAGCGCTGCGCCGAGCCCTGCACGTGGGTCGACGTGTGCAAGCTGCCATGACGGGACAGGACGGTGCCGCGCGTGCCGACGAGCGGCATGCGGAAGGCGCCGCCGGGAGATCTGCGCCCCGTGCGGCCGGCCTGCTTCCTGCGGCCCGCTTCGGCGCGGACGGGGCGCCCGTGACGTTCTACGTGGTGCGCCACGGCCAGACGTTGTTCAATGTCATGGGCAAGGTGCAGGGTTGGTGCGACACGCCGCTCACGGACGAGGGCGTGCGCGCCGCCGAGGCACTCGGCCGCGGTCTGGCCGGCGTCGACTTCACCGCCGCGTTCTCCAGCGACAGCGGGCGGGCCGTGCAGACGCTCGATGCGCTGCTGGGCGCGCGGGCCGCGCAGCGCGGCGAGTCGTACGCACCGCCCGAGACCTTCCCGCCCACCTGCGTCCCGAACGGCCCCTCGTCGGCCATCGAGTACGGCGCGCTGCATCCCCTGCTCTGCGTCGAGACGCCGTTTCCCCTGGCACACGATCCGCGCCTGCGCGAGTGGTGCTACGGCGACCTGGAGGGAGAGCCGGGCGAGCAGCTGTGGGCGGCGCTTGCCGGCGGGTTCGGCGCGGAATTGAGCTTCGAGGAGCATAACCGCCGCCTGCCCGAGGTGGCCGACGTACTCGCGCGCGCCGACACGTCGGGGCGCGCCGAGCGCTTCGACGCCATCGAGCGCCGCCTGTCCGGCTTCTTCGCCGAGGCCGGCGAGGCCGTGCGCTTGGCCGGCGGCGGCAACGCGCTCGTGGTCACGCACTCGTTCGTGGTGCGCACGCTGGTGTACCTGCTGGATCCTGCCCGCGTGAACGACCCGGCGAAGATCCCCAACGCCAGCGTCACGCGCATCGGCTACGACGGCCATGCGTTCTCCCTGGCCGAGATAGGCTCCACGGACTGGCAGCGGTGAGGCAGGGGGACGGGGATGACGTCTCATTCGCTCGCGAATGAGACGTCATCCCCGTCCCCCTGCCTCACCCCGTGCCCCTTACAGCTTGGCCTCCACCATGTCGATCAATTCCTGCTGCGAATGCACGTCCAGCTTCTTGTAGATATGGTAGGTGTGGGTCTTTATGGTGTGCGGCGATATGACCAGCTCTTCCGCAATATAGTGCTGGTTTCGCCCGCGCGCCAGCATCGTGTGGATCCGCGTCTCCTGGTTGGTCAGCTCGTACGCCTCCGCAATCTCGGCGCACGCTGCCTTCCACTTGTCCAAAAACGCGTCCGCCTGCGGCTCGCCGGACTCCTCCTTGCGGCTTTTCACGAGGTCCCACACCAGCAGCATGACCAGGGCGATCACGATGATGATAGAGAAGATGGCGTACCCGGTGTCGAACCCCGCCTTTCCCAGCCCGGCGTACAGCAGCGCCCCGACCGACCACCCGATGAAGATACCCGCGAAATTGCCGATGGTGGGAGGCGCGTACGACGCGTACACGGGCAGCTGGCGGTCGCTTATCTCGTCGGCCAAATCGCCCCAGGTAATGGCATCGTAGCAGGTGAACCCGAAGATGATCAGCGCCAGGAAGAAGACCTTCAGCATCTCCGGCACGTAGGGAAACGGCAGCACCGCCAGGGCGATGAGCGGAAGCAGGAGCATGCGGTACAGGTCGGAGTCGGCCTCCACCTTCTTCGACAGCACGTACACCGCGAACGCCAAAGACGATACGGCGATCGAGGCGGCAATCACCACCACCAGCCCGTTCCCCACGGCAAGGCTGAGCACGGTATAGGAGGTCACGCCGAATACGAGCGTGTACAGGAGGGTGCGCGGCAACGTGGGGACGAACTCCCGGAACCGATCGAGTACCGCCTCGAGGTAGGCTCGGTAGGACGCGGCATCTTCGAGCCGTTTAGGGCCGATGCCCTTGCCCGCCAAGTGCGAGCACGCGACGGAGACGGCAGGGAAGGAGGCTATCATGACGATGCCCACGACGGGGTCCATGAACAGCGGCAGAACATACAAAAGCGAGGCCAGCAGGAATGCGAGCGCAATGCTGCGCATGAGCTTGGCGCGCCGCAGCCATACGAAGAAGGGACCGGTCTTCAGATAGACGAACGAGGACGCAAGCCCCCCGAGGGCGAAGAGCACGCCTGCCTGCAGGAAACCGAGCTCGCTTCCCATCTGCCCCAGAAATGCCGGAACCTCCGCCAAAATCGACAGCAGGGCGACGCCGATTCCGAACCAAAGGCGGTCGACCACGTGCTGCAGGTACCAGCCGGCCAAAGCGAAGACGACCATGCTGAGCGCAGAGGCACCCGCAACGATCACGCAGAGCAGAAGGTAGGCGCTGAAATCCGCCGTGGCGAACGGGTTCAGCACGTTCGCGTGGAATATCGAGAAGATCCAGGCCCAGTAGGCGGCCAGCGCGACGATGCCCAAGATCACGCGTCTCGAGCTGTTGCCGATGAGCAGGTCGCGGGCGTCGCCCTCGGCCGGCGCGGCGCTCTTGGTAGCGGGGAGCAGTTGCCTCTCTTGAGCAGTCAACGGTCTTCTCCTGTGGTCTCGGCTAAACCTCGTCATGCTGCGCAGTGCGGCGAAGGCTGCCCAAGCCTCCTTTCACTCCCGGCGGTTCGGGGAATACGAAGCCGCAGATTTCGCAGGTCTTCGCACCGCTCCTGCTCATGCCCAGGCAAACAGGGCACAACCCCTGGCGGTAAGGGGGATGGCATTTCCCGCAGTTACGGCACGGAAAGCAATGTTCCCTCACAACGGTACCCCATCTCGAATCCTCGAGGTGGGCGCCGGCCGAAACCGACGCCCACCGTTTTAACGTGCGTATGCGGCCTGTCGCTATTCGCGCGTGCTGCGGATGCTCTTATTGTAGATGCGGCGGAACACGAGAAGGCAGATCGCGCATGCCGCAAGGGACAGCGCGCCCATGGTCATAGCCGCCGCTCCGTAGCCGGCGCTGTCGAGGATCATGCCGACGATCGCGGGTACCGCCAGCGTGCCGCCGTTCTGTCCAAGCACCACGACGGCGGTTGCGGCGCCCACCGTCTTCGGCGAGCGCGCGACTTCGGGGGCCATTGCGAAGAAGACGGTCGGGGCCGCCCCGAGGAAGCACCCGAGGACGAAGGCGATGACGTACGTTCCCACCACGCCGATGTCCAGGTTGAACCACAGGAAGAGGCCGATTGCGCACACTAGCATGTCAACGAACAGCAGCAGGCCCTTGTCCTTCGTCCGTGCGAGGACCAGGCCCATGGCCGTGCCGCCGACCAGCATGCCGGCGGCCGCGATGGTCGCGCACAGGTTCGCCGCGCCCTCGGTCCAGCCGTTCTCGACGCTCAGGAACGGGATGGTGAAGGAGTTGAACGCGTCGGTCGAACCGCCGACGAGGAAGAACATGACGGCGCTTAGGAGGGACAGCGGTGCAAGGTAGCCCCACAGGACCCCGTGCTTCTCGGGATCTTCCTTGACGCCGGCAGACTCCTCCAGATCCTTGCGCTCGGATTCGGCGGGGGCCTTCACGCATACGACCACCAGCAGGAATGCCAGCACGGCGCCGATGAGGCCGAACACCCACATGCCGGTCCAGTTGCCGTTCTCCATGATGGGGGTGGCGGAAAGCGTTACGATCATCATGGCGAAGCCGACGTTCGCGCCCCACACGCCGTTGGCGAGGCCGCGCTTCTTCGGCTCGTACCACATGGCGATGATGCCCGGTCCGGCGGTCATGGCCGCTCCGTACCCGCAGCCCTCGAGCGCACGGGTTACGAGAATTCCCAAGTCGCTGGTCCAGAACAGGCCTGCGACGTTGCCCACGATGGAGACGAGCAGGGCGATGCTCACCACCTTGCGCGCGCCGAAGCGGTCCATGAGCGCGCCGCCGAACAGCGCCATGACCACGGCCGCGATGGAGAACATCGTCATCATGAGGCCCTGGGTGGTGTAGGAGATGCCGAGCACCTCCATCATGTTGGGTGCGGCGGGCGGCACCTTGCCGTACTCGAACGCGATGAGCACGCTGGCTATGATGATGGCCCATACGGGAATCCATGCCCGGTTTTTCTTACTCATTGTGTCCCCTTTCTTGATGGTGCCGGCGCCTCGCGGTCGTTTCCCCTCGTGTCGGGCGCCGGCACGAGCATCGTTGGTTTAGTTCTCCGCCTCGCAGGAGAACAGGGTCTGCTTCGGCTTGCGGGCAAGCTCCTTTGCCAAGTCCTCGAGGTCCCCGTACTTCAGAACCTGCGCCTGGCAATGCTTCACGCAGGTGGGCTCATGCCCCTTCGCAACGCGGCCGGCGCACAGGTCGCACTGGTCGGTGGGCGCGGGCAGATAGCTGTACTGCCACGTCTTCGGGGCGTATTCCCACGGGCCCACCTCGTGCACCTTGATGCCCCACTGGTCGCTCGGGTAGCCATGCTCAAGCTGGCAGGCCACCTCGCAGGTGTGGCAGCCCGAGCACCACTCGTAATCGACGAGCAATCCTTTTGCTCCCATTGCCTATTCTCCTTCCCCTGCCGGATACATCTTGCAGATGGTGTTCTTGTAGTTCGCGCCGAAGCCGGAGGTGCCGCAGTCGTAGGGCAGGAGGTTCTCCACGGTGAGGTCCCACAGGTCGTAGAGCCCCTCGTCCAGCTCGCAGGGCGCCTCCGGGCGCCACCAGGCGTGGTCGGTGCTCACGGTGCGCTCGTTCACGATGGGGGTCTCGCAGACCTGGCGCTTGCAGCGTCCGTGCTGGTTCTCCAGCCACACCCAGTCCCCGTCTTTCACGCCGTGCCGCGCAGCCGTGTTCGGGTTGACGTACACGAGCGGCTCGGGATGAAGGGCGCGCAGGCGCGGTATCTGGCGGTGCTCCGAGTGGAACATGCTCCAAACGCGGGCGCCCGTGGTGAGCACGAGCGGGTATTCCTCGGCGAGCTCCGGTGTCGACCGGGGGCTGGGAACGGGCTCCTCGTACGAGGGGAGCGGGTCGAGGCCCAGGGAGTTGTACAGGGTGCTCCACAGCTCGATGCGCCCGGTTGCGGTCTGGAAACCGGGGTTGCCGTCGGTGCGCAGCAGGCCCTTCTCGTGCATGCGGTAGTCGAACGGCGGGTAGCCGGGTGCCAGCTCCTGCATCTCCTCGAAGGAATGCCCCGTCTCCTCCAGGATATCGGAGTACATATCCTCCACGGTTTCCCATGGCCAGGCTTCAGGCGAGATGCGCTTGCCGATGTCCAGGGTGATCTGCATGTCGGACCTCGACTCGCCCAGGGGCTCTATGGCCTTGTTGATGGTCTCGGCGCGCTGCGCCCCATCGCCGATGCGCAGGCCGTTGCGCTCCGCGTACGTGCAGGCGGGCAGAAAGTAGTCGGCCAGCGCCATGGCCGTCGGCGTCATGAACAGGTCGACGCACACGATGGTGTCGATGTTCATATGCGCGGCGAGGGTGCGCTTCGCATCGACGCCGGTGCAGGCCAGCGGGTTGGTGGTCTGCATCCAGGCGACCTTGATGGGATAGGGTTCGCCCGTTTCCAGGCACCTGATGTAGTCGTCGGTCACGCATTCCTGGAAGCCCATCTTGATGAGCGGGTGGGCCTCCTGTCCGATGCGCTTCGCCTCCTGCTCCGGCGTGAGGAACTCGGAGCCCCAGCCGGCGGCGTAGTTGAGGATGCTCGCAGGCTGCTGCATCGTGCCGGGCTTGCCGATGTTGCCGGTAATCTCGAACAGGGAGAGCACGGCCTGCGCCGTGGGGATGGTTTCCTTGATCTGGTCGATGGCCACGCCCCACTGGAGGATGGCCCGCTCGGCCGCTCCGATGCGACGGGCTGCGGCGGCTATCTCCTCTGCCGGGATCTCCGTGATCTCGGCGACCTCGTCAAGCGGGTAGTCCCGCGCGCGTTCCGCCAGCTCCTCGAAGCCGTAGCACCACAGGTCCACGAACTCGCGGTCGTACAGGTTGTTCTCCACAAGGTAGTTCACCATGCCGAGGGCCAGCGCGCCGTCGGTGCCGGGACGGATCTGCAGGAAGAGCTCGGCCCGCGCGGCGAGCCAGGTGAGGCGAGGATCGACGACGATGGCCTTCGTGCCCCGCTTCATGCAGTCCACGACCCAGTGCCCGTACAGGCCGTCGGAATTCGAGACGACGGGATTGTTGCCCCATATGACGATGAGGTCGGGACGCTCCCACTGCGGGTTGTCGTAGCGGTCGGGGAACTGCTGCGCGTAGTCGCCGACCCAAAACGACCCCGAGGTGGAGAAGCAGCCGGCGACGCGGGGCGAATAGCACGACTGCCCCGACATCATGAACACGAAGTTGGGGCTGTTGAACCCCCAGCACAAACGCGTGATGTACTGCCCGATGTCACGGCCGGTGCCGGAGTAGAACGCCACGGATTCCGGGCCGTATTCCTCCTTGGCGGCAAGGATCTTCCCGGCGATCTCGTCGAGCGCCTCGTCCCAGCCTATTTGCTCCCACTGGTTCTTGCCGCGATTCTCGGGGTCGCGCTTCAGGGGATGCAGGATGCGGTCCGGGGAATAGACGACCTCGGGCAGGTCGAGACAGCGGACGCACAGGCGTCCCTGGTTGAAGGGGTTCTCCGGATCTCCCTCCACTTTGACGAGCTTGCCGTCGTCATCGGTGTACAGCAGGACCCCGCACCCCAGGTGGCATCCCGGTGCCGACCAGCCGCACCCCCTGGTCACGTGGAGCCCGTCTTCTTCGTAGCGATAAGGCTTCTTGTGCTCGACGGTGGTGTAGTCTTTTTTCTCTGCCATCACACTCCCTCTCCTTCCGTCTCCCCATGCCTGCGGCTTCGGGCTCGGCGTCCGCCCGAGGCGGGATGCGCCAGGCCGAAGCCTTCGGGCACACCATCCCACAGCGGCGCGTGGCGGAAAATCGGGTGCGGGGCGTAAAGAGGGGTTTCGAGAGGTGATTTATGTATGTCTGCCCTCCTCATACCATCGGTATGAGGAGGGCAGATGTTCTTGAACGTGCAGGTCAGATGCGTCTACTTGGCGAAGGGGCCGTGCCAGGCGAAGCGGCCGAGGCTCGCGGGCAGCCCGTCGCGGGTGGGGCCGTGGTGGTGTCCGGAGGCGGGATGGAAGCCCTTGCCGCGCGCCTGCCCGCGCTGCGGGTCCTGCGCCTGCTGAGCCTCTTGGCGGCCTTGGCGCGCTTGCGCTCCCTGCCCGTTTTGCTCGCGCCGCCCATCCGATGCTCCGTGGGCTGCGGACGAGCCGTGCTGGCGGAACATCGCGCACCCGAGCGTGGCCGCGCGCCAGCCGCGGCCTCCTCCGCAGGGATCCTGCGGGCGCGCCGTCTCGGGCCATGGCTCGGGCTCGTGGTCGGTTCCGGAATCGCCGCCGCGGTAGAAGCCGCGCTTGCCGTCGCGTCCGAGCGGGTGCTTGCGCTCGTAGCGCTTGCCGCCCTTTCCGGATGCGCCGCCTTCCCGCTGCTCCGCCTTCTTCTTGCCGTCGCTTCCATCGCGGCCGTCCTTGCCTTCGCCCTGCTCCTTGCCCTTGCCGTTGCGTGTGCCGGAAGCCTCGGTTCCCTCGTGGTCAAGCGGGTGCTTCCGCTTGCCCATGAGCCATTCGCCGGCGGAGAGCTGCACGCCCATGGGCATGAAGCGCACGGAGACGGCCCCCACCTTGTTGTACCAGCCGGTCACGGCGCACAGCTCGCCGCGCATGAGCGCACGGTACACGCGGATGGCCGTCTCGTCGGCGTCCATGGAGAAGTACTTCCAAGCGGGCGCGTTCTGGATCCCGGCGTTCTTCGCGAAGTTCGTGCGCGTGGCGCCGGGGCAGGCGGTGGTCACGCTCACGCCCGTGCCACGCAGCTCGCGGGCGAGCGCGGTGGAGAACGACAGCACGAACACCTTGGCGGCGCCGTAGAGCGCGTTGTAGGGGCAGGGGGTCTTCGCCATCATGGAGCTCATGTTGAGGATGCGGCCGTGGCCGCGTTCGAGCATGGGCTGCAGGAACACGCGCGTGAGCTCGGCCAGGCTCGTGACGCTCACCTGGATCATGGCGCGGATGTCCGCGACTGGCAGGTCCGAGAACTGGCCGGCGGGGCTGTACCCCGCGTCGTTCACAAGGATGTCGATATCCTTGCCCGCCTTGCATACGCGCTTGAAGATGGTGCGCGCGGAATCCGGGTCGGACAGGTCGCAGGCTACGGGCAGCACGTCGACGCCGAGGATGCGCAGCTCCTCGGCCTGCTTCTCGAGAGCCTCCTCGTCGCGGGCTACGGTTACGAGATCGTATCCGTCGCTGGCGAACAGCAGGCACAGGGATTCGCCGATGCCGCTCGTCGCGCCGGTTACCAAAGCGGTTTGGGACATAGTGGTGCTCCTTTCGATCAGGGCGGCGGGAGCCGCATGCCGCGGCCTGCCCGGCGTCCGGACGTTTGCCCTCGCATCATAAAAGCGCCCAGCCGGTCCGTTCCGGACGTCGGCTGGGCGTTGCGAAGGCGCGACGCGCGCGCCACCGCCGCGAAATGCTCGGTGCGCGGGTCAGGCTTGCGCGCTGGGCGCCTCTGCCTCGGCTGCGGAAGGGGACGCCTCGTCGAGGCGCCGCATGCCCTTCGCGCCCACGGCGAGCACGGTGATGACGAACCAGCACGCCACCAGGCCGTAAGCGGCCGGCGCCTCGCCGAAGGCCGTCACAGCTGCCGAGGTGGCGAACACGGCCATGGGCGCCGCTACCATCACGAGCGAGTTCTGCGTGCCGAGCGCGCTGCCGCGGTCCTGCTCGGGGATGCGGTCGAGCATGAAGAACCCGAGGAGCGCCGAGGCGGGCCCGGCGCTCACGCCCAGGAGCACCGCGCCGAGCAGCATGACGGGGAAGTCGGGCAGCGTGCCGAGCACCGCCACGCCGGCCGCCATGCCCGCGAGCGAGAGCAGGTACCACGTGCGGCGCGCGAGGCGCGGCGCGAGGGCGGCGTAGCCGAGCGAGCTGGCCAAGAGGCCCAGCGACATGGCCGACAGCACGTAGCCCAGAAGCTCCGGCCGGCCGAGCTCGGTGAAGTGCACCGGCAGCACGAGCCCCTGGAACGATCCCATCACCATGATGATGCCGAAGGAGAGCAGCGTGGAGGCCGTGAGCACGCCGTCGGTGCGGAAGAGCACGCGCGCGCCGGTGCGCAGGGCGTCGAGCGCGGACGCCACGGCGCTGCGGCCCTCCGACGCACCTCCGTCCCGACGCAGGCCCTCCGCGCCCACCGAGCGCGGCACCGTGCAGGTGACGACGGCGGCTGCGAACGACAGTGCGGCCGTGAACCACAGCGACGTCACGCCGCCCACCGTGCCGATGAGGAACGCCGCGACGGCCGGCCCCACGATGGTGGTGAGCGAGTCGAGCGACTGGGTGAGGCCCATGAAACGCTGCAGGTCGGCCTTGTCGCGGGCCACCACGGCGGGCAGCAGGGCGTCGCGCGCCGTCATGCCGGGGATGTCGCCGATGGCTCCCAGCAGGCCGAGCGCCACGAACCAGCCGAAGTTGAGGCCCCACAGCATATCGACCACGGGGATGAGCGCGACGCTCGCCGCAGAGACGAGGTCGGACAGGATGGAGATGTCGCGACGGTTGAAGCGATCGAGGGCCGCGCCGCCCACGATACCGATGACCATCTGCGGCACGGCGCAGATGAGCGCGAGCGCGCCGGCGGCCAGCGCGTCGCCGGTGGTGGCCAGCAGGATGAGCGGCAGCGCCACCGCGGCGATGGAGTTGCCGAGGAGCGAGAGCGCGTTCGATGCCAAAAAGCGCGGCGCGATGCGGGTCGGGTGCGGGTTCGTGTGCATGGGAGGTTCCTTTCCGTTTCCGTCAGAAAGGAAGTAAAAACTACGACGTTGCGTCGGGGTCAAGCGAGCTGTGGTGGAATTATGAGGGAGGTCCGCGCTTGCGAGCGAACGAAGACTCGCCTACGGGGAACACCTTGAGGCTGTCGTTAGCGAATCGAAAGATCCCGTGCGGCTTCGCCATCTTCGCCCGTGGGATGACGCCCGCTCCCCCGATGACGATCGCCGAGGACGGCCCTTCGTCGAAAGCCCCTCTCCGAGTCACAGTAATCACCGCTGTGAAGCGTTTTGGCGGGTTTCAGTGCTCCCGCGCGTGCACTCGCGGCTTTCGCAAGAGCGTTTCCCCTGGTCGGGAAAGGCAAGGATGGGCAAACGCTCCTTGCGAGCTTCACCGCGGTGATTTCTGTGCATCCGAGACCCCGAAAACGCGAAGAACCGCGTCCGGCCGGAGTCCAATTGTGGGTAGGCGCCCTTTGCCGTTAAAGCGACCCTTTACAGTAAAGGGTCGCTTTTCAGCACGTGGGACCGTTGGCCTTCTTTGCGGGCGAGGATGCGGGATTTCATCTCCTCTTCCAGGCGATCTTCCGCATAGAGTTGAGCGGGGTTCAGACCCTTGCGCATAAGCTCGTCGACGAAGCGTTCCAGCTCGATGTCTTCCGGATTGGTCACGTCTTCCCAGTTGGCGGAATCGAGGCAGTCGATGAACGGGCCGATCATATCCAGCGCTTCCTCGACGAGCTGGTCGAGCTCCTCGCGTGGCGTATCGGCGGGCAGCTTGTCGAACCGATCGCTCATCGCCTTCATCTCCCCGAACAAGCCGAGTTGGTGGATTTTCTCCATCACGCGCTCGAGCTCGGCGGTGTCGGACTCGGTGTAGAGATGCCCCGTGATGAGCAGGGCTTCGCGCTCGCCGCTGGTGATGGCTCCCTCTTTGTAGTCGATGAGCGTCCGCACCGCTTGCGCGAACCGCACCGGTAGGTCGGGGTCGAGCCGCTCGGCCTTCAGCAGCGCGATCGTGCGGCGCTGCTCCTCTAGGCGCTCGATCTGGGCGGCCAGCTCGCGGTCGAGCTCGTCGAGGGCGTCGTCGGCACCCGCGCCGGCCGCGTGGGCGGGGCTCGCGTCCATCTGCTCGAGCACCTCGCCGATGCGGTCGAGCGAGAACCCGAGCGACGCGAGCCGTTTCACGCGCAGCACGCGCGCGAGGTCCTCCGCGCCGTAGTCGCGGTAGCCGTTCTGACCGCGCGGCGGCTCGGGCAGAAGGCCGATGGCGTGGTAGTGGCGCAGCGTGCGCACCGTGCAACCGGCCAGCTTCGCAATCTCGCTCGACTTCACAGGACGCCCCCCCGGCTATGGGCGCGGCGCGCGCACCATGCAGCGCTCCACCAGGTCGAATCCCGGCGCGCCTCGGCGCTCGACCGTCTCGAAGCCGAAGTGGCCGTAGATCTGCTCGAGGCGGTCGGTGTAGCAATCGAGGTAGCAGCGCAAGCCGCGCCGATCGGCCTCGTCCAGAAACGGCGTGAACAGGCGGCGGAACGCGCCCGTGCCGCGGCGGGCAGGATCGACGCCGGCCGAGATGAAGTAGATGAAATCCTCGTCGGCCCGTGCGCGCTCGAGCGGCCAGCTGGTGGAGGAGGCGAGGTCCATCGCTTCGGCGCGCGGCCCGAGGACCGCACCTTCCTCAGGCGTGAGCGTGGCGGCCATGAGCAGCGCCGACTTCCCCTCCAGCCGCTCCCAGCCGCCTTCGGGAAGCTCGCTGCGCAGGTAGACGTTCGCGGCCCCTGCATGGTCGGGCAGCGCATAGACGCACTGGTACGGCGCGGTGACGGCATAGTCCGACCGGATGGCGGCTTGCGTGACGGCCAGCTTGCGCTCATCGCTCATGCCGGGCACGTCGAGCCAGGTGACGTACCACATCTCCTCGAGGAAGCACGTGCCCACCATCTGGGCGAGGGCGTCAAGCTCGTCGGTTTGCTCGGGGCGCAGGGTGTCGAGTCCGGGCAGGTTCATGATCGATCCTTTGTCGCGATTCGGTTTCGGTTCGCCCTCGATTCTCGCATGACTTCCCGTCCCTGTCGAGCCGCGCTGCACAGCGCCTCCATACCGACACCCATGGCGCGGCCGTGCTGCAATCCGGCAGCACCGCTTCTTTTGTCGGACCGACCGCCCATCCGACGTCGCGCTTTGCGCGCGTTCCCGCCTGCGCAACGGTTGGTTGATTGCGCGGCAACGGCGGTGTTGCAAACGGGGCTGGCTCCCCGGGAGGCGGTGCGCCGTCCGGCAGAATCGTTCCCGTTCTCTCTAGACCATTCGGCTTGAAGGAGGCCCGTCGCTATGACTGCCAAAGATTTTCTCGACACCAACGATTTCACCAAGGACCAGCTGCTCGACATGATAGAGCTTTCCCGCGTGCTCAAGCGCTGCGTGAAGGCCGGCTACTTTCCCGAACTGTTGAGGCACAAGGCGCTCGGCATGATCTTCCAGCAGGTGTCAACCCGCACGCGCCTGTCGTTCGAGGGCGCCATGGCCGACCTCGGCGGCGATGCGCAGTTCTACGCGCCCGGTACCATCCAGCTGGGCGGCCACGAGACCATCGAGGACTCCGCGCGCGTGATGGGGCGCCTCCTCGACGTCATCATGGCGCGTGTCGACCGTCACGAGGACCTCGTCGAGCTGGCGAAGTACTCGCAGGTGCCTGTGATCAACGGCATGTCCGACTACAACCACCCCACACAGGAGATGGGCGACCTCCTCACCATGATCGAGCACTTGCCCGAGGGCAAGCGCATCGAGAACTGCAAGATGGTGTTCGTGGGCGACGCCACCCAGGTGTGCGTGTCCGAGATGTTCATCTGCTCGAAGATGGGCATGGACTTCGTGCAGTACGGCCCCGAGGGGCACCAGATCCGCGAGGACCTGCTTGAGATCGGCCGCAAGAACTGCGAGGAGTCCGGCGGCAGCGTCACCGTCACCGACAACCGCGAGGAGGCCATGAAGGACGCCGACTTCGTGTACACCGACGTGTGGTACGGCCTGTACGACAAGGAGCTGTCGAAGGACGAGCGCATGGCCATCTTCTACCCGACGTACCAGGTGACCGAAGAGCTCATGGCGATGGCCGCCCCGGACGCCAAGTTCATGCACTGCCTGCCCGCCTCGCGCGGCGAGGAGGTCACCGACGAGGTCATCGACGGTGCGCAGTCCATCTGCTGGGACGAGGCCGAGAACCGCAAGCACTCCATCCGCGGCCTGCTGGCGTGGTTCTGCCCGCAGGCGAAGGTCGACGAACCCGAGGCCGATGACGCTCGCGAGCAGCTGAACTACCTGCTGGAGGGCCTTGGGAAGCAAGGGGTTCCGACGGCCTGACGGCCCTCGGAACGAGTCGATGCTGCGGGCAGCCGCGGCGCCCGATCCTCGCGCGATGACGCGGGCTCGCGTACCGAAGCACGCGCCGCCCGCGCCATTCCACGAATCTGAAGCATCGCGGCTGCCCTCGCTGACTGACTACGCAAACCTGTGCGTGAAAGAAGGAAACCTATGGCAAAGAACAAGAAATTCCGCCTTATCGACGCGATCCTGTCGGTCATCACGGTCGTGTTCGTGGCGGAGGCGGCGGCGCCGGCCGCCGCTATCGGCAACTCGCAGTTCTTCTGGTGGATATTCCTCATTGTCGCATTCCTGCTGCCGTACGGCCTGGTGGTGAGCGAGCTCGGCACCACCTACGACGACGAGGGCGGTCTGTACGACTGGGTGCGCCGTGCGTTCGGCGACAAATGGGGCAGCCGCGTGAGCTGGTACTACTGGATCAACTTCCCGCTGTGGATGGCCTCGCTCGCGTTCCTCTTCCCCGAGACCATCGCCATGATCACGGGCATGGAGATAGGGCTGGTGCCGTCGCTCGTCATAGAGCTGGCGTTCATCTGGATCGTCGTGTTCCTCAGCTTCTCGAAGGTGTCGGACTCGGCGTGGATCCTCAACCTGGCGGCCGTGCTCAAGGTGGGCATCGCCGTGGTGGTGGGCGGCTTGGGCATCTGGTACGCCGTGAACTACGGCTTCGCGAACGACATGGCGCCGGCCACGTTCCTGCCGTCGCTCGACTCGAACAGCCTCACGTACCTGTCCATCATCCTGTTCAACTTCATGGGCTTCGAGGTCATAACCACCTACGTGGGCTCCATGGAGAACCCCAGCAAGCAGATTCCGAAGGCCATCATCGCCGGCGGCATTGCCATCGCGGCGCTGTACCTGTTCAGCTCGTTCGGCATCGCGGCGGCCATCCCGGCGCTCGACATCTCGCTCGACTCCGGCATCATGGACGCGGTGGGCATCATGGCCGGCGTGGGCAGCGTGCTGTTCGTCGTGGTGGGCATCGTGTTCCTCATCACGCTGTTCGGCAACATGGTCAGCTGGTCGTTCGGCGTGAACTTCGTGGCCGAGCACGCCGCACGCAAGCAGAACATGCCGCATGTGTTCGCGCACGAGAGCAAGAAGAACCAGATGCCCACCGGCGCGGCCATCGTCAACGGCATCGTGGCCAGCGTGCTCGTGCTGCTGTCGCCCGTGATGGAGCTGGCCGGCTTCGACGGCTTCTTCTGGATCTTCTTCTCCATGAACATCGTGTTCCTGCTGATCAGCTACATTCCCATGTTCCCGGCGTTTTTGAAGCTGCGCTCGGTCGATCCGGCCGCGAACCGCGTGTTCAAGGTGCCGGGCGGGCGCGGCGTGCTGCTGGTGGTAACGTGGCTGCCCGTGGTGCTGCTCGTGCTGTCCATCATCGCCACCATCGTGCCGCTGAACGGCTCCGAGGCCGAGATGTCGAAGATACCCATGCTCATCGGCGTGATAGCGTTCGTCATCCTCGGCGAGATCGTGCGCGTGTGGTCGGCCCGCGGGCGCGACGACCACTACGGCGGCATGGGCACGCACGGCGATCCGTTCGCCTACGACGTGGCGCACGGCTTCGAGGAGGAGCCCCCCTCCGAGGAGGTCGCCATGGAGGAGGACATGCTCATCGGCCGCGAGCCGCGCGATCTGGTGTAGCGCGCCGGCCTTGCGGGGCGCTCCGCCGCGCAGGCGCACGCCACTCGCGCGGGCGCCCTGCCTCGGCGAGGGACGCGGCTCCCAAGGCGCGGCTCTCGCCTGGGTGTGGCGCCCCGCCCCGCACCTGCTATGTTGTAACGACGTTCGAAAGGACCTGACCTATGGAAACCATTTACGAAGAGCAGTCCACCCCGAGGCAGGACGGCTACCGCATGCCCGGCGAGTTCGAGCCGCAGGAGCGCATCTGGATGCTCTGGCCGCACCGTCCCGACAACTGGCGCGACGGCGCAAAGCCCGCGCAGAAGGCGTTCGCCGAGGTGGCGCGCGCCATCGCCCGCTTCGAGCCCGTGATCATCGGTGCGAAGCCCGAGGACTACGAGGCCGCCCGCTTCGAGATGTCCGAGGATGACAACGTCATGGTCATCGAGATGACCTCGGACGACTCGTGGATCCGCGACTGCGGCCCCACGTTCGTGAAAAACGACGACGGCGACGTGCGCGCGGTGCACTGGCACTTCAATGCCTGGGGCGGCCTGTACGACGGCCTTTACTTCCCCTGGGACCAGGACGCGCTGGTGGGCGTGAAGGTGGCCGACCTCGCGCGCGCCGTGCGCTACCGCCCCGACACGTTCGTGCTGGAGGGCGGCTCCATCCACGTGGACGGCGAGGGCACCGTCATGACCACGGAGATGTGCCTGCTGTCGCCGGGCCGCAACCCGGAGCTCTCGAAGGAGGACATCGAGGGCTATCTGCGCGAGTACCTGAACGTGGAGAAGATCATCTGGATCAAGGACGGCATCGACCCCGACGAGACGAACGGCCACATCGACGACGTGGCGTGCTTCGTCCGCCCCGGCGAGGTGGCCTGCATCTGGACCGACGACGAGGACAACCCGTTCTACGAGGCCGCCCATGCCGCCTACGACACGCTGTCGCAGGCCACCGACGCGAAGGGCCGCCAGCTGAAGGTGCACAAGCTCACCATGCCGAAGGTTCCCACCTATATGTCGCAGGAGGAGGTGGACGCCATCGACGTGGTGGAGGGCACGCTGCCGCGCACGACCGACGATTACGCCATCGCCTCGTACATGAACTTCCTCATCGTGAACGGCGCCATCATCTTCCCGCAGTACGGCGACGAGTACGATGAGTTGGCCCGCGAGCAGGTGCAGGCCATGTTCCCCGACCGCGAGATCGTGGGGGTGCCCACCCGCGAGATAGCCTACGGCGGCGGCAACATCCACTGCATCACCCAGCAGGAGCCCGCCCGCAGGTAGGTTCCGCAGCTAGAAGCGCCCGGCCGACCCCGTCTGACTCGTACAGGCGGGGTCGGCGCCTTTACCGCAGCACCACGGCCTGCGCGCCCAGGGCGTAGTAGCGGGCGGCGAACGTGGCCAGGGGATAGGAAACCTGGCCGGCCAGGGAGTCGCTGACCAGCACGGTGCCGGCGTCCAGGTCGTAGCCGCGCACCACCACGCAATGGCTGTTCGTGACAAGGCGGTACGTGCGGCCTTCTTCCTGCGCGGTGCGGTAGCACGCGCCGGGCTCGTCCAGGCCAATGGTGCACCATACGACGACGGGGTTGCCGGCGGCCGCCTGGGCGAGCACGTCGCGGAAGGCCGCACCTGTCAGGTCGGTTGCCTCGAGGCTGGACCCGTGGGCGGCCAGGTAGGCCGACGCCGCGTCCGCGATGGCGGGGGCCATGCAGGAGTGCCCGTTGGGGGAGGAGGGATCGCCCATGAAGGCGTGCACGAAGTCGTCGGCGCTCGTGGGCAGCCACTCCTGGGCCATCTCGGTCTTCTGAAGGACGAAGCCGCAGGCCAGAAGCGCGTTCGTGAGCGCTACCGACTCGCAGCCGGTGGGGAGCTCGGGGTACTGCTGCAGGGCCGGCACGTCAAGGGACGCGCTGCGCGGGAGCTCGGCGGCGGCCTGCAGCTGGGCGGCTTCGGCGGCGGCCCGCGCCTCGAGGTCCACGTCGGCCGCCGCCGAAGGCGAGGTCGTGAGCGGCAGGGCGAGCGCAAGGGCCAGCACGAGAGCCGCAGCGCCGAAGCAGGCGAGGGCCGCCTTGCAACGTGCCAGGACGCTTCCCGCCCGCGCCACGCGGCTCTGCGCGAACAGCGGCCGGGAACGGCGGGCGCCTTCGACGCAGGGGCGGCGCCGGTACGGCGTGGTGCCGGGGAAGGTATTCTGGCGACGGGTCGGTCGGTACGGCATAGGTGCCCCTTCGAGCGGTTTCCTTTGGTGCCGAGGTTAGCGCCCGAACTTGAAAGCAAGCTGAAAGAACGGGCGAACCTGCATGCGCACCATCACGGCTCCTCGGTTACCGAGCCGTTACCAAGAACACGCGCGAGGAAGCCGAACTGTTTCGCCGGCCGCGGAATCTCCTCAATTTCGTGGATCAGGCGCGGGCGCGCCCCGAGGAGCGGCCCGAGCCGCCCTGCATGTGCGCCCTAGGTGCAGCCCGCCCTGCGCACGCGCTTTGGGCAGCCCGCGCTATCTTGCACTCCCCCCGGCGTCGTTTCTCTGCTTGCCGCATAACCTCCAGATTTTCGATAGGCCCGCGCAAGAAGGGAGGTGCGTTTGCTACCCTTGCGTTGTCGCATCGGGACTGCTGCTTCGCATCCTGTGCGAGATTTTTTGAAAACACCCCTTGACCCTCCCCGTGCAGGAGGCTGTTGAATGCGATGAGAAGGAGGTGAGAACCATGTTCTACATCGGAGAGTTCTCGAAGATGGGCAAGACCACCATCAAGACGCTGCACCACTACGACCGCATCGGGCTTCTGCGCCCGGCTGCCGTGGACGGCGCGACGGGCTACCGCCTGTACACCACGTCCCAGCTCGTCGACCTGCACCGCATCCAGGCGCTGCGGCAGGCGGGCCTGTCGGTGGACGAGGTAGCCGCCATCGAGGGCGGCGCCGACCCGCGTCCCATCCTCGCACGACGCCGTGAGCTCGTCGAGCGGGAACTCGCCGCGCGCCAGGAACGCCTCGCGCGTATCGCATTCATGCTCTCAGACGAAGGAAAGGGGTTTTCCATGAACTATCAAGCCACCATCAAGGACCTGCCCAGCTGCATCGTGTTCTCCAAGACCATGACCGTGCCCGACTTCTCCGCGTACTTCGAGGTGATTCCCGCCCTCGGCCGCGCCGTGAAGGAGGCCAACCCGAACCTCAAGTGCGCCACGCCCGAGTACTGCTTCATCACGTACCTCGACGGCGAGTACAAGGAGCGCGACATCACCATCAAGTACAGCGAGGCCGTGGAGGAGTACGGCGTGGAGTCGGACGGCATCGTGTTCGAGGAGGCGCCGGCGGTCACCGTTGCGTCCGTGATGCACCGCGGTTCCTACGCCGACCTGCCGCGCGCCTACGCGTTCGCCATGGACTGGATCGAGCAGAACGGCTACCGCGCGTCCGGCCTCGCCCGCGAGAGTTACATCGACGGCATATGGAACTGCGCCGACGAGTCCCAGTGGCTCACCGAGATCCAGGTTCCCATCGAGAAGAGGTAGCGTGTGGCCGGGGCGCGGAACGGCCGCCGCGCCCCGGCTTGCGCTCTAGTCGTCGAGCAGCTCGAACCCGTAGCAGTCGGTGTCCTGCGTCGTGTGGAAGATGCGGCGCACAGTGAGCGTGTCGTCCGTGCACGTGTAGTACACCCAGTAGCGCTTCACGAGCTTGCGCCGGTAGGCCGGATGCTCGAGGTCCTCGTCGAAGAACGGCTGGCCGAGCTCCGGCATCTCGGTCGCGCGCTCGATGGCGGCGAAGATCGCGTTGGCGGTGTCGCGCGCAGCTTGCGGCGACTTCAACGTGAGCGCGATGTAAGCGAGAATGCCGTCGAGGTCGGCGCTTGCGCGCGGCCTGAACTCAATCTCGCGCATGAAGTTGCTCCGCCGATTCGATGAGCTTGTCAACGCGCGTCTTCACTTCGTCGAAGGGAATGGCGGCCGGCCGATATTTCTCCTCGATCTCCGCTTCGCGTAGCTTGCGTACGGCGCGCTCATGGCGCAAGTGCTCGTCGTAGGCCTCGCTGTCGATGACGACGAGCGAGGCCGCGCCGTTTTTCGTCATGATGATGGGCTCGCGCGTCTCGCGCGCCAGACTCTCGATATCGTTCAACCGTGTTCGCAAGTCGCTGATGGGCCGTATCTGAGGCAGTGCAGCCTGCATGCTCATGGACGTCCTCCTTGTTATAAATAAGTAACTTATTTATAACATAATAAAAGACTGCCAGCAAGCACGCATCGTCTTACCGGTGGACCCCCCACCCGAACAGCCCGCAACCCGCTCCCCAGTGACGCAGAGCACGCAGCTTGACCCCCTGCGAAAGAGTCCACCACCCTGCCGGTCGGCGCCCCGCCCGTGCAGCACGCCGAGCTTTCGCGAAGTGTGCGAGAAGCGCTGCACGGGCGGGGCGCCGACCGGCAGGGTGCCCACGCCCCCTATTTCATCAGCATCTTCAGCAGCTTCATCTTCGTATCGTCAAAAGGCGGGTTGCGGATGGGCATCTCCAGCCACGTGCCCTTCTTGAGCGTGGACTTGTAGTGGGTGAAGCAGTCGAAGCCCACCTTGCCGTGGTAGGCGCCCATGCCGGAGTTGCCCACGCCGCCGAAGCCCATGTGGTTGTTCGCCAGGTGGATCACCACGTCGTTCACCGTGGCGCCGCCGAAGGGCAGGCGCGTGAGCACGCGGTGCTGCACCTGCTTGTCGTCGGAGAACACGTAGCAGGCGAGCGGTTTCTCGAAGGCGCGCACGATGTCGAAGGCCTGGTCGAGCGAGCGGTACGTGAGCACGGGCAGCACCGGCCCGAATATCTCCTCGCCCATGATGGGGTCGTCGAGCGTCACGCCCCGCAGGCACGTGGGCTCGATGCGCAGCGTCTCGGGGTCGCCGTGGCCGCCGAACGCCACCGTCGCGTTCGGATTGCGTCGCTCGATGAGTCCCATAACGCGCTCGAAGTGGCGCTGCGAGATCATGTGCGGCCACTGCTCGCACGCCAGGATGTCCTGCCCGTAGTACTGATGGAAGCACGCGTCGAGCTGCGACACGAAATCGTCCACGACGTTCTCGTGCACGAGGAGGTAGTCGGGCGCCACGCACGTCTGCCCTGAGTTGATGCCCTTGCCCCAGGCCACGCGTTGGGCTGCGCGCTTCACGTTGGCGGTCTCGTCCACGATGCAGGGGCTCTTCCCGCCCAGTTCCAGCACCACGGGCGTGAGGTGCTTCGCCGCCGCCTCCATGATGGTGCGGCCCACGCCCGGGCTGCCGGTGAAGAAGATCTGGTCCCAGCGCACGTCCAGCAGCCAGTCGTTCATGGCGCCGGAACCGGGGAAGCCGCATACGAATTCGGGCGGGAACACGTTCGCCAGGATATCGATCAGAAGCTCGCTCGTGGCCTTCGAGGTGCGCGAGGGCTTGAGCGCCACGCAGTTGCCGGCCGCGATGGCGTCCACCATCGGCACGAGCGCCAGCTGCACGGGGTAGTTCCACGGCGAGAGCACCAGCACGACGCCCAGCGGGCTCGGGTACACCTTCGACGTAGAGTGGAAGTGCACGAGCGGCGTGGGCACCCGGCGCGGGCGCGCCCACTTGGACAGGTGCCTCACGCACGTGTTGATCTCGTCGTAGACGAGGCCGAGCTCGGTAGCGTAGCCCTCGAACGCGGCTTTTCCCAGATCGGCGTGCAGCGCCTCCAGGATGCGCGCCTCGTTGGCCTTGAGGTAGGCCTTCAGCTTCACGAGCGCCTCGCGGCGGTAGTCAACCTGCAGCGTGGCGCCCGTCTGGAAGAAGGCGCGCATCCGCTGCGCGGCGGCTTCCACGTCGGCGAGGCTTGCGAAGGTGGGGATGTTGGTCATGCTCGTGCCTTTCTCGTTACCTTCGTAGGGCAAGGGCTCTGTCCTTGCCGCTCGACCTGCGATGGCGTCCCCTATTGACTGCAAGGGCAGAGCCTTTGCCCTACGGGGGAACCTGCCTAGTACGTTGCTTCCAGGATCTCGAGGGCGTCGTCCAGCGTGATCTCGGCCTCGTTGTACAGGGCGGCGCCGTCGTAGCGGGCCTGCCTCGCCACGGCGGGAAGCTGGTCGTGCGCCACGCCCAGCTCCGACAGCTTGAGCGGCACGCCGTACTGCTCGTGGCAGTGCTCGTTCATGGCGAACAGCGCATCGCAGAAGGCCAGGTCGCGCTCGGCTGGCATCGCCTGCGGCCCCAGCTCGGCCGCGCGCGCGGGCGCCAGGTGGGACAGCAGCTCGCCGTAAAGCCCGGCGTGCACGCCATGGTAGAGGTTGAAGCGCACGCAGTGGGGAAGGAGCATCATCATGGCCTGGCCGTGCGGGATGTGGCAGAGGCCGCCGAGCGAGTGCCCGAGCGCGTGCACGATGCCCACCATGGCGTTGCTGAACGCCGCCCCCGCCATGAGCGATCCGAGTGCCAGGCTCGTGCGCGCATCGACGTTCGCGCCGTCGCGGCAGGCCGTGGGCAGGTTGGCCGCGATGAGCTCGATGGCCTTCACCGCGAACGCGTCGGACACGGGGTTCTTCTGGATGGACGTGTACGCCTCCACGGCGTGCGTGAGCGCGTCCATGCCGGTGGTGGCCGTGAGCTTCGGCGGCAGCGACGCCGTGAGCGCCGGGTCGAGGATGGCCGCGTGCGGCACCAGCTTGTAGGACGTGAACGAGAGCTTCGCATGCTTCTTCGTGTCGGCCACCACGGCCACGAGCGTTACCTCGCTGCCGGTGCCGGCGGTAGTTGGCACGGCGATGAACGGCGGCAGGTCGGCGTGCAGGATCTCCGAGCCCTGCAACGTGGCGAAGTCCACGCCCTCGCAGGCGAGCGAGGCGGCCGCGCCCTTCGTGGTGTCGATGACCGAGCCTCCGCCGATGGCCACGAACCCGTCGCAGCCGCGCTCGGCGTAGAGGCGCGCCACCTCGTTCACCACGTCCATGGACGAGTCGGGCGGCACCTGGTCGAACACCTCGTAGGCCACGCCGGCCGCGTCCAGCACGTCGGTGAGCTTGGCGGCCACGCCCAGCTTCACCAAGCCCGCGTCCGTCATGACCAGCGGATGCACCACGCCGCGGTCGGCCAGCTCATCGGGCAGCTTGTCCAGCGCGTGCGACCCCGCGATGATCTTGGTGGGGCAGCAGAATTCGAATGCTTTCACGGCTTCTCCTTCGCCTTCTCGGGAAAACTTGCCACAGCCTCCGTTCTTGTCCAGCGCCATGATCAGGTCATATGCTGCATCTACGCAGGTCGAACGCTTGCGAAGGTGCGGCCGAAAACAGAGGCTGTGGCATGTTCCGGGGCACCGTCTCCCTTTCTCCTACGGCGTTGCCGCCGTCGGTCTGCGATACGCGCGCCGCCAGCCGAAGAACATCTTCAGCAGCGCCGTGAACAGATAGGTGAGGGCCACGCCCGTGTCGTTGGGACCGCGCGTGGAGAACGCGCGCTGCGCGAGGGCGTCCTTCAGCGTCAGGCCGCCCGAAAAGCAGCCGAACGCATAGGCCGGCGAGCGGAAGTCGATGACGTAGTCCACAGCCACGGCGTCCGCATCGGCGCTGGCCAGCCCGCTTCCCGGCTCGACGTCGCGGGCAACGCGCGCGGGCGGAATGCGCTCGAACGAGCCGCGGCCGGTGCGGCGGCATGTGCAGGCCAGGTCGGTGCCGCGCACAGACAGCATGAACGTATAGCCCGGCGCCAGGTAGGCCACCTCGGCGCGGATCTTCGGCGAAACGTGCCGGAGCAGCGTTATCAGGTGCGGCAGCAGGCGCAGCAGCACGCGTACGTACAGCGCTTGGAGGCGTTGGGCGGCGGTTCGCCGCGGAGGCGTTTGGTCGGACATGGGCGCTCCTTGCACATCCTCGATGACGATGCCTCTCATGATAGCACGCCCCTTCTCGCATCTCCTGCGCGGCCCGCCCCGCGGCCTGCGTCAGCCGATGTACGCCCTGTACACCAAACGGTGTAATTCCATGACGCGAAGATGACAATTGCGTTGAAGGAAACCTGATCAGGAGCCACGCGTGATATGGTAGGCCCATCACCTACCTAAGCGAAGCGATCATCGACCACAACGATACCCAAGGAGCGTGAACCACATGACCGATACGCACGGCAACACCCCCGGCGGCCCCGTCCCGCCGACTTCGGGCGACGAGCATGCCCAGCATGCCGCCCAAACGGGGCAGCAGCCTTACTACCAGCAGTCCTACCAGCAACCGTACCAGGCGCAGCACACGCCCGGCCAGGTGACGGTGGAGAAGAAGTCGCACGGCCTGCGCACGTTCCTGCTCGCGTTCGCGGGCGCGGCGCTCGCCTGCGTCATCGGGCTGGGCGGCTTCGGCATCTGGCAGGCCGCTACCGGCGCCGACAAGGGCGGCGGCTCCGACTCCGGCTCGTCCACGCAGCTGGGCTCGCAGAACTCCGGCAGCATCAACGCCACCGATGCCGAGTCCGACCAGACGCTGGCCGAGGCCGTGGCGCAGAAGGCGCTGCCCTCCGTGGCCGCCATCGACGTGTACGCGAACCAATCCAACATGGGCGGCATGTACGGCTTCGGCGGCGGCTCCAACTCCGGCTCCGGCAGCACGCTCACGCAGGCCTCGCTCGGCAGCGGCGTCGTGCTCACCGACGACGGCTACATCATCACGAACTACCACGTCATCGCAGGCGGCGACGCCTACAAGGTCACCATCGAGGGCGAGACCTACGACGCCGAGGTCGTGGGCAGCGATCCCAGCTCCGACATCGCGGTCATCAAGGCCAAGGACGCCAGCGGCCTCAAGGCCATCGAGATCGGCAACTCCGACGACCTCATCATCGGCGAGTGGGTCATGACCATCGGCAGCCCGTTCGGCCTTGAGCAGTCCGTCGCCACCGGCATCGTGTCGGCCACGAGCCGTTCGCAGATCATGGATTCCAGCACCGACCAGTACGGCCAGAGCTCCGGCGAGACCACCATCTACCCGAACATGATCCAGACCGACGCGGCCATCAACCCCGGCAACTCCGGCGGCGCGCTCGTGGACGCCGACGGCAAGCTCATCGGCATCAACACGCTGATCACGTCCTACTCGGGCAACTACTCCGGCGTCGGCTTCGCCATCCCGGTGAACTACGCGGTGAACCTCGCGCAACAGATCATCGACGGCAAGACCCCGACCCACGCGCAGCTCGGCGTGTCCCTGTCCACGGTGAACGCCCAGAACGCCCAGCGCTACGGCCTGTCGGTCGACGAGGGCGCCTACGTGGCCGCCGTCAGCGCGGGCTCCGGCGCCGCCGAGGCCGGCCTGCAGGAGGGCGACATCATCACGAAGTTCGACGGCCAGAAGGTGGAGTCCGCAAGCGACCTCATGCTGGACGTCCGCTCCAAGAACCCTGGCGACAAGGTGAAGCTGGAGGTCAATCGCAACGGCGAGACGAAGGAGGTCGAGGTCACGCTCGGCTCCGACGAGAGCTCGCAAAGCGCCTCCACCCAGCAGAACAGCGCGCAGGAATCCCTGCTCGAGCGCCTGCTCGGCGGCGGCAGCGGGTCCAGCGAGAACGCGGCGTAAGGGCTGCGGGCGGCTACCTGCCGCCCGTCTGCTCATTGCGTGAACTGCCTGGAAAAGGCCGTGCGAACTGCGCGGCCTTTTCCATTTTCGGGTAAGATTGAGGCAACGTATGCACATATGACGGTCATCGAAGGGGTTGGTCATGGCTGAGGATAGGGCGAAGGCGGAGGAGAACGTCGAGGAGCTTGAGAAGTGGGCGCGCGTGCGCGAGCGCGGGTATGCGTACCCGCGCGTGCTGCTGAAGCTCTCGGGCGAGGCGCTGGCGGGCGACGTGGGGTACGGCATCGACCCGAAGGTGGTCGACGCGCTGGCCGACGAGATTGCCGACATCGTCGAGGACGAGGTGGAGGTGGCCGTGGTCGTGGGCGGCGGCAACATCTTCCGCGGCCTGGCGGGAAGCGCCGAGGGCATGGACCGCGCCCAGGCCGACTACATCGGCATGCTGGCCACCGTCATGAACGCGCTGGCCCTGCAGGACGCCTTCGAGCGCCACGGGATCTTCTCCCGGGTGCAGAGCGCCATCACCATGCAGGAGGTTTCCGAGCCCTACATCCGCCGCCGCGCCGTGCGCCACCTGGAGAAGGGCCGCGTGGTCATCCTGGCCGCCGGCACGGGCAACCCCTACTTCACCACCGACACCACGGCCGCCCTGCGCGCCTGCGAGCTCAACGTGGACTGCCTCATGAAGGCCACGAAGGTGGACGGCGTCTACGACAGCGACCCGTCCAAAAACCCGGACGCCAAGCGCTTCGACCGCATCAGCTACATGGACGTGCTGTCGAAGGGCCTCAACGTCATGGACTCCACGGCCACCTCGCTGTGCATGGACAACCACATGCCCATGATCGTGTTCGATCTGACGGTCGAGGGCAACATTTCGCGCGCTTTGAAGGGCGAAAACGTTGGAACCACGGTAGAATAGAGATGCATCCGCGCCCCGGCGCGGCGATCGGTGCGCGCCGCCGCACCGCAGGGAGTTGGGTGAAAGGAGCCGATCATGGTTGATGATATTATGTTGCAGGCCGAGGAGCGCATGGAGCGTGCGCTCGCGTCGCTGAGCGAGGCGTTCGGCTCCGTGCGCACGGGGCGGGCGAACGCCCTGCTGCTCGACCGCATCAAGGTGGACTACTACGGCGTGCCCACGCCGGTGAACCAGATGGCCGGCATCAAGACGCCCGACGCGCATATGCTGGTCATCGAGCCGTGGGACAAAGGCGTGCTGGGCGCCATCGAGCATGCCATCATGGAGAGCGACCTGGGCGTCACGCCGTCGAACGACGGCTCGTGCATCCGCCTGCCGTTCCCCTCGCTCACCGAGGAACGCCGCCGCGAGCTGGTGAAGCAGTGCAAGGGCTATGCCGAGGAGGCCCGCGTCGCGGTGCGCAAGGCGCGCCAGGACGCCAACGCCGCCCTCGATCGCTGCGTGAAAGACGACAACCTCCCCGAGGACGACGAGCGCCGCGCCCAGGCCGAGGTGCAGAAGCTCACCGACAAGTACGTGGCCCAGGTGGACGAGGCCTTCAAGAAGAAGGAAGCCGAAGTGATGGAAATCTAGGGGTTCCGCGGGCCTCCGGCCCGCGGAACTGCTCGACGCTGCGAAGCGTCGATGCGCCCGATCTCGCGGCGAAGCCGATGACTCGCGTACCGAAGTACGCTTCGCCATCGCCTTCCCCACGATCTCGAACACCTCGACGCTTCTCGCTGACTTACTACGCCAACCTGTGGGATTTGAATCAACCTGCGCGGTTGGCGTGCGACTTGAAAGCAGTGCTTCCTTGAACAAACCGCTCGACTACATATTCCCGAACCCTCCCGCCGACCTCGATCCGACGCGGCTCGACCCTGCGGCGGTGCCCGAGCACGTGGCCGTCATCATGGATGGCAACGGCCGCTGGGCCAAGGAGCGCGGCAAGAACCGCCTGTTCGGCCACAAGGCCGGCATCGAGGCGGTGCGCGAGACCATCCGCTGCGCGTCGGACGTGGGCGTGCGCTACCTCACCATCTACTCGTTCTCGTCCGAGAACTGGAAGCGGCCGCAGGACGAGGTCATCGGCCTCATGAACCTGTTCGCCACCACGATGCTTGCCGAGGTGGACGGCCTGCACGAGGAGCACGTGCGCGTGATGACCATCGGGCGCACCGACGAGCTGCCGAAGAAGACGCGCGACGCGTTCGCGAAGGCGTGGGAGAAGACGAAGGACAACGACGGCATGACGCTCGTGGTGGCCGTGAACTACGGCGGCCGCGTGGAGATGCTGGACGCCATGCGATCGCTCATGGACGAGGCCCATGCCGCGGCGCGCGCCGGCCGCGCGCCCGAGGAGCTCACCGAGGAGTCGTTCGCCCGGCACTTGTACACGGCGGACATCCCCGACCCCGACCTGCTCATCCGCACGAGCGGCGAGATGCGCGTGTCGAACTTCCTGCTGTGGCAGATCGCCTATTCCGAGTTCGTGTGCACCGACGTGCTGTGGCCCGACTTCGACCGCTACGAGCTCCTGCGGGCGCTCTTGGAGTTCCAGGGGCGCGACCGCCGGTTCGGGGCGGTGAAGTAGGATGGAGCCGCGGCGGGCCGACGAGGCGGTTCCGGAAGAGGACGACCGCACGCGCAAGGAGCGGCTCAAGGACTTCGCACAGGACAAGACGCCGAAGAAGCTGAAGAACCCCACGAACTTCCAGGTGCGTTTCCGCACCGGGTTCGTCTACATCGTCGTGTCCGTGGTGTGCGTGCTGGCCAGCGAGTGGACCACGCTCGCGCTGCTCGTGGCCATGGCCGGCATCACGGCCGGGGAGTTCTACTACATGCTGCGCCAGGACGCGAAGCTGCCGAACGAGATGCTGGGCATCATCGCCGCCATGCTGTATCCCGTGAGCGTGTTCTTCCTCGGGTTGGACGGGGCGCTGTACGTGAGCCTGGCGCTGCTCTTGGCGCTTATCGTGTGGTACGTGTTCTGGATGCGGGCGCGCGTGCCCGACGTGGGCGTGAGCTTCTTCGGCGCCGCGTACTGCGGCATGCTGCTATCGGGCATCATCGTGGTGCGCGAGGCGCTGCCGGCGCCATGGGGCGGCGTGCTGGTGCTGGGCATCCTCTTGAGCGTATGGGCCAACGACTCGTTCGCCTACTTGGTGGGAAGCAAGTTCGGCAAGCACAAGCTGGCCCCGCGCACCTCCCCGAAGAAGAGCTGGGAGGGCTTCTTCGCCGGGCTCGCGGGCTCCGCGGTTTTCTGGTGCCTGATGACGCTCGTGCCCGGTGTGACCATGTCCATCCCGCAGGCCATCCTGTTCGGCTTGGCGAGCGGTCTCATGGGCGTGCTCGGCGATCTGGCCGAGAGCCGCATCAAGCGCAACTCCGGCTTCAAGGACTCCGGCACCATCATGCCGGGGCACGGCGGCCTGCTCGACCGTTGCGACTCGCTGTTCCTGGTGGCCGTGACTTCGGCCATCTTGCTGGTGGCGGGAGGCTGCATACCGTATTAGGCTCCGCTGCTCTAGGAGGCACGTATGAAACGCATCGTCGTACTGGGGTCGACCGGCTCCATCGGCACGCAGACGCTCGACGTGGCGCGCCGCCATGCCGACAAGCTGGAGGTGGTGGCGCTCGCCGCGGGCACGCGCGCGGAGGAGCTGCTGGCGCAGGCACGGGAGTTCGGCGTGCGCCACCTGGCCGTGGGAGACGGACGCCTGGCAGGCGAGCCGGTGGCCGACGAGCTGGCCGCGCAGGCGCGCGGCGGCGCGCTGCCGGCGGCGGATGCGCCGTCGTCGCTTGCCGAGGCCGTGGCGCGCCGCAGCGCGGGCGGCGAGGGCTCGCTCGGGTTCGGTGCGCAGGCCGTGGCCGACCTCGTGCGGCTGCCGGAGGCCGACATCGTGGTGAACGCGCTCGTGGGCGCGGCCGGGTTGCGTGCCAGCTACGAGACGCTGCGCGCCGGCAAGGTGCTCGCGCTGGCCAACAAGGAGTCGCTTGTGGTGGGCGGCGACCTCATCATGCCGCTGGCCGCGCAGGTGGACGCGCAGCGCCGCGCAGCCGGCGCGGCGCCCGCCGTCGGGCCCGCCGGAGCGCTCATGCCCATCGACTCGGAGCACGGCGCTATCTACCAATGCCTCTTGGGCGAGGACGCGCGCGAGGTCGCCCGCCTGTGGGTGACGGCATCGGGCGGCCCGTTCCGCGGCCGCACGCGCGACGAGCTTGCGCACATCACGCCCGCCCAAGCGCTCGCGCACCCCACGTGGAACATGGGTGCGAAGATATCCATCGACTCATCCACGCTCATGAACAAGGGGCTCGAGGTCATCGAGGCGCATCACCTGTTCGCCATGCCCTACGACCGCATCAGCGTGGTGGTGCAGCCGCAGAGCGCCATCCATTCCATGGTGGAGTACTCCGACGGCAGCGTGAAGGCGCACCTCGGCACCACCGACATGCGCATCCCCATCCAGTTCGCGCTGTCGTATCCCGAGCGCTGGGACGCGCCGGTCGCGCCGCTCGACTTCACGAAGCTGGGCTCGCTCGAGTTCGCTGCGCCCGACACCGACACGTTCCGCTGCCTGGCGCTCGCGCGCGCGGCCGGCGAGCGCGGCGGCACGCTGCCCTGCGCCATGAACGCCGCGAACGAGGTGGCCGTGGCGGCGTTCTTGGCCGAGGAGGGCACGTACTTGGGGATAGCCGCCTGCGTGGAGGCCGTCATGGACGCCCACGACGTGCAGCCCGTGGAGAGCCTGGAGCAGCTGGAGGCCGTGGACGCCTGGGCCCGCGCAAGGGCCCGGGAGTGGATCGCGGCGCAGTAAGGGGCGGCCGCGCTCTTGCGGGGACGAAGGGGAAGGGGCTCGGCATGGAAGAAGCCGGAGAAGGGCGTGGGACCAGGCGGGATCCTTTCCGCCTGGTGATCTGTGCGGCCGTCGCCGTCTCGCTCGGCCTTCTTGCGGTGGCAGGGGGCGTCCCGGCGCCCGAGCCGTCGGGAGAGCCCCTCGTGCAGGTGGTGAAAAGCGCGAAGCAGTTCCCCAACCGGGTAACGGAAGGCCGCGCGTCACTCGGGTATCCTGACGGCCTGTGGGTGATCGCGGAGATGGAGCCCGGGACTTCGAACATGATGGGCAGGGAGATCGCCGGTTCGCAGAAGGTGGTGGGCGATGACAACTTCTCCCACGGGTTCTACGTGGAGGAGTTCACAGGGATGAGCTTCGACGATCTGCGGGGCTATACCGAGAAGGCGCAGGAGGAGGCGCGCAAGGCGGCCGATGCGCTGGAAGAGAGATTGCGTGATCCGAAAACCTCGGATGCGCAGGCTGCCATGTGGTCTTCGTTTCTGGAGAACCTTCGAAAACGCGTCTACCTCGAGCCGCAGCTTGTGGTCTTGGACGGGTGCCGCGGCTTGATCTGGGATACCGTCGTGCCCTACGAAAACGATGGGTTCGTCACGAGATCCTGCTTTGCAGAAATCGACGGGGACACGGTGGGTTTCGTATACTGTGGGTTCTACCAGCACGAATACGACGACGACCCCGCGTTTTGGGACGACATCCTCGCCAGCCTCGAGGTACGCTAGAGAAAACGCCGGTCACCGTGCGGCTCGCCGCCGGCCTGCCGCCGCCCGATTCGCCGTCCGGCCTGCTGCAACCTGGCCTGTCGCTGCCCGACCCGCCGTCGTCCGGCCTGCTGCAGCCGGCTTCTCGTGTGCATTTTCCACAGGGCTTGTAGGTTTTTCCCGCACATCGGTTCGGGCGGGTTCCCGTTTCCTATAATGGGCGCAGGCGCGGGAAACCGCGCTGGCTTTCCCAACCTCGCGCTCGAAAGGACTCGAGTTCATGGATATAGTTCTTATGATCGTATACGCCACGATCCTGCTCGGGTTCCTCGTGTTCATCCACGAGGGCGGGCACTATCTGGCTGCGCGCGCGTTCGGCGTGCGAGTGACTGAGTTCATGCTGGGCCTGCCGGGACCGAGCATCGGCTTCACGCGGGGTGGCACGCGGTTCGGCGTGACGGCCGTGCCGCTCGGCGGGTACGCGAAGGTGTGCGGCATGGAGGCGGGCGAGATGAGCCCGCATCTCCAGCAGGTGCTCGCCGCGCTCTACCGCCGCGGCACCGCCAACATGGAGGATATCGCGCGCGACTGCGGCATCTCCGACGACGAGGCGTACGACGCGCTCGAGGAGCTGGTGGAATGGGGCAGCATCAAGGGCCCCACGAAGAAGGACCAGTACAACACGTACCGCACCGTCGAAACGAGGCCTACGAGGAAACAGCTCAAGGCCGCGGCGGCAGGGGAGGCGGCCCCGGTGTCCTATGCGCTCGGAGAGGCGCGCCCGGTGGACGACGCGCACGCGCTGTATCAGAGCGAGTACCGCCAGCAGTACCGCGCGCTGCCGTTCTGGAAGCGCTCCGTCATCCTCGTGGCCGGCGTGTTCGTGAACCTGCTGTTCGCCATGTTGCTTTTCGTGCTCATGTACTCGGTGATCGGCTTCGAGGCCCAGAGCCCGAACACCGGCGTGTTCTACCATGCAGTGCTCACGCCGCTGCAGTCCGTGCAGGCCGGCTTCGCCTATATCGGCCAGGTGGTGGCGCTGGTGGCCAGCCTGTTCAACCCGGCGACGGCCGCGGTCACCATGTCGAACACCACCTCCATCATCGGCATCGCCGTGATGTCGAAGGACGCGGTGGACATGGGCCTCATGGGCATCTTGAGCTTCACGGCCATGATCTCGGTGTCGCTCGGCATCATGAACCTGCTGCCCATCCCGCCGCTCGATGGCGGGCGCTTCGTGGTGGAGGTGTTCCAGAAGGTGTCGCGGCGCGTGGTCTCAACGCGGGCGCTCAACTACATCTCCGCGGCCGGCATGCTGCTGTTCCTGGGATTCTTCCTGATCATGGCGAACCAGGACATCCAGCGGTTCGTGTTCGGGAATTGGTGAGCGGCGGTCTGGGGGCCGCCGAAACCCGCTGATCGCCCAGCTTGCTTTTGGCACCTGGTCTTCGCTTGCGAAGCCGGGTGCCTGCGTGGCCGTAGCAGGCCGCATGCGTGGCTTCATCTTGTCCCTGCGGCGATTGGGCCCGGCTTCGCCGAGTCTTCCGGCATCCTTCGAGTCTTCCGGCATTCCCTCGGTTCTTCCGGCATCCCCTCGAGTCTTCCAGCGCAGCGATGGGCCGGCCTTCGGGTCCCGGCTTGCCCCGTCGCGCCGGAGGCGCCCTCCGTGCATCCTTGGGATGGGGCCGCAAAGGCACAGTAATCACCGGTTTTCGACGGGCTGTTCCTCTCCCGGGATTACGCCGCTTTCATCATCACCTCGCGAGCAGGGAAAACGTCCGAAGTCCCGGACGAAGCGCGTTCGCGCAGGCAGTCCCTGCCTCGAATCGGTAGAAAATCGGTGATTACTGTGCAACGGAGCCTCGGCTTCGGTTCTCGCTTCGCACGGTCCGTGCAAGGCCCGGGCCGGTACGGTGCACCTCGAACCTGCTTTGGGCACCTGTCGGTTGCTTGCCGGCCGCTTCCGGCCGGTTTTTGCGGCAGACTTCGTGAAGGGACCTCGGGCGGGCCGCTTTCGGCGGTACAATAGCCCGACATGCGGTTTGAGGCGCTTGAGGAAACGGAGGGGCGGATGCCCGGCACAGCGAAGCCGAACGAGGGGACCCGGCGGGTCATGGTGGGCGGCGTGCCGCTCGGCGGCGGCGCGCCCGTCGTCGTGCAGTCCATGCTGAACGCCCCGGCCGGCGACGTGGCGGCGAACCTCGCGCAGATCGAGGCGCTGGCGGCGGCCGGCTGCGAGGTCGTGCGCATGGCCATCCCGCACAAGACCGACCTCGACGCGTTCGAGGCCGTGTGCGCCGCCTCGCCGCTGCCCGTGGTGGCCGACATCCACTTCTCGGCCGATATCGCGGTTGAGGCCGCGCGCCGCGGCGCGGCGAAGCTGCGCATCAACCCCGGCAACATCGGGGGCCTCGCCAAGTCGGACGCCGTGCTCGACGCGGCGGGGGAGGCCGGCATCCCTATCCGCATCGGGGTCAACGCCGGCTCGCTCGACGCCGAGCTGGCCGCGCGTACTGACCTCACGCTCGCGCAGAAGCTCGCGCGCTCGGCCGCCGACTACGTGCGCTACTGCGAGGGCCGCGGCTTCCGCGATTTGGTGGTCAGCGCGAAGGCCCACGACGTCATGGCCACGGTGGCCACGTACCGCCAGCTCGCCCGCGAGCTGCCAACGTGCCCGCTGCACATCGGCGTGACGGAGGCCGGCACCCTGTTCCAGGGCGTCATCAAAAGCGCCTGTGGCCTGGGTATCTTGCTGGAAGAGGGCATCGGCGACACGCTGCGCATCTCGCTCACCGACGACCCCGTGCAGGAGGTCCGTGCCTGCTGGACGCTGCTCGCGGCGCTCGATTTGCGCCGCCGCGCGCCGGAGCTCGTGAGCTGCCCCACGTGCGGGCGCTGCCAGGTGGACCTCATCGGGCTGGCGCAGCAGGTGGAGGAGCGCATCGCGAACCTGGGCAAGCCGCTCAAGGTGGCCGTCATGGGCTGCGTGGTGAACGGCCCGGGCGAGGCTGCCGACGCCGACATCGGCGTGGCGTGCGGAGCAGGGATGGGCGTGGTGTTTTCCAAGGGAGACGTCGTCCGCAAGGTGGAGGAGAAGGCCATCGTGGACGCTTTGATGGAGGAGATAGGAAAGCTATGACGAACGCGAATATCATGCGCATGAGCGAGCTGTACGTGCCCACGCTCAAAGAGGATCCGACCGATGCGGAGATCGCCAGCCACAAGCTGCTTCTGCGCGCCGGCATGATCCGCAAGACGGCCTCGGGCGTGTACACGTTCCTGCCGCTCGGCAAGCGGGTGCTGGCGAAGGTGGAGCGCATCGTGCGCGAGGAGATGGACGCCATCGGCTCCCAGGAGATCATGATGCCGGCGCTGCAGCCCGGCGAGCTCTGGCACGAGAGCGGCCGTTGGAACGACTACGGCCCCGAGCTCATGCGCCTGGTGGACCGCCACGACCGCGAGTTCTGCCTCGGGCCCACCCACGAGGAGCTTATCACGGCCCTCGTGCGCAACGAGCTGCGCTCCTACAAGGAGCTGCCGCTCACGCTGTACCAGATCCAGGTGAAGTTCCGCGACGAGATCCGCCCGCGCTTCGGCCTTCTGCGCAGCCGCGAGTTCATCATGAAGGACGCTTACAGCTTCCACGCGAGCCAGGAGTCGCTGCAGAAGACCTACGACGACATGAGCGCCGCCTACGGGCGCATCTGCGAGCGCATGGACATGGACTACCGTCCCGTGGAGGCGGATTCCGGCCAGATCGGCGGCAGCGTGACCTGCGAGTTCATGGCGCTCGCCGAGGCAGGCGAGGCCGAGCTCGTGCACTGCGCGTGCGGCTGGGCGGCCAACGCCGAGGCGGGCGACTGCCTGGCGCGCCCGACCGTCTACGACGTGCCGGCCATGGAGAAGGTGGCCACGCCGGGCGTGCACACCATCGCCGAGCTGGCGGCGTTCCTGGACATCCCCGAGTCCTCCACCGTGAAGGCGCTGTCGGGCAAGAACGACGCAGGCGACCTGGTGGTGCTGTTCATCCCCGGCGACCACGAGCTGAACGAGCTGAAGGCCGAGCGCGTGGCCGGCGGCTTCACGCTGCTCACCGACGAGGACATGGAGGCCTTCGGCCTGCACAAGGGCTCCATGGGCCCGGTCGGCCTGCCCGAGGGCGCGCGCGTCATCGCGGCGCGCAGTCTGCAGGCCGTGCCGAAGTGGGTCGTGGGCGCGAACGAGGACGGCTGCCACTACGTGGGCGCCCAGCTGGGCGTGGACTTCAAGGTGGACGAGTGGGCCGACCTCTGCATCGTGCAGCCCGGAGACAGCTGCCCGAAGTGCGGCCTGCCGCTGGAGGGCGCGCGCGGCATCGAGGTGTCGCAGGTGTTCCAGCTGGGCGACAAGTACTCGAAGGCCATGGGCGCCACGTTCATGGCGGAAGACGGTTCCGAGCAGCCGTTCCTCATGGGCTGCTACGGCGTGGGCGTGTCGCGCACCATGGCGGCCATCGTGGAGCAGCACAACGACGAGAACGGCATCGCGTGGCCCTTCTCGGTGGCGCCGGCGCACGTGTGCGTGCTGCCGCTCACCGTGGGCGACGACGAGGTGCAGCCAGCGGCCGAGAAGCTGGCCGGCGACCTGGCGAAGCTCGGCCTGGAAGTGGTCATCGACGACCGCAAGGAGCGTGCCGGCGTGAAGTTCGCCGACGCCGACCTCGTGGGCTGGCCGCTGCAGGTCGTGGTGGGCAAGCGCGGCCTCGCCGAGGGCAAGGTGGAGATCAAGCACCGCAAGACGGGCGCGCGCCGCGACATCTCGCTCATGGCGCTCACCGACGCGGTGGCGTTCGCGCAGCGCAACACGAAGGTGTGGGGCTCCGAGGTCGACCTGTTCGGCGGATTGTTCGCCTGATGAGCTCCTTCCCGGACGTACGCGGGGTGCTGTTCGACCTGGACGGCACCCTGCTCGATACCCAACGCCTGATTTTGGTTTCGTTCCGCCATGCCGTGGAGACGGTGCTGGGGAAGAGCATGCCCGACGAGCTGCTCATGGCCAAGGTGGGCCAGCCGCTCACAGTGCAGATGTGGGACTTCACGGACGACCAGGAGGTGCACGACGAGCTGCTCGCCGTCTACCGCGACTACAACGCCCGCGTGCACGACGACCTCATCCGCATCTTCCCCGGCGTGCCCGAGCTGCTGGCTGACCTGCGGGAGACGGGGCTGCCCTTCGGCGTGGTGACCTCGAAGCGCCACGAGGCTGCCGTGCGCGGCCTGGCCACGTTCGGCTTGGACGGCGCGTTCGACCTGCTCATAGGCTCCGACGACTGCGCTGCCCACAAGCCCGATCCCGGCCCGGTCCTCCAGGGCTGCCGCCAGCTGGGCCTGCGCCCCGAGGAGTGCGCGTACGTGGGCGACAGTCCCTTCGACCTCCAGGCTGGGCGCGGCGCCGGCTGCCCCACCGCCGCGGTCCTGTGGGGCATGTTCCCCGAAGAGGTGCTGCTGGCGGAAAAGCCGGAGGTCGCATGCCGCAACGTGGAAGAGCTCCGCGGGTGCCTGCTCTAGGCCAGGCTGGGCTGCGGGGCTAGCCCCTCTCGTTCTCGCCCAGGGAATGGAGGGCTCCTCCGGGGGTCAAAAGGGCGTCGAGGGGGCGCTCGAAGGCCCGCGCGAACTTCACGACCTTCGAGAAGTCGGCGTCTATCAAGCCGTCCTCGATGTCGGTGATGTGGCTTCGGCTGGACCCTACCATGTCCGCCAGCTCCTTTTTCGTCAGGTGCTGGCTTTCGCGCAGGACGCGCACGTTCTCGCCGAACGTGCGCGCGAGGAGTTGGACAAGGGGGTCCTTGCCCAGCATCTTGGCCTGTCGTGACTTCTCCGGCATGATCGAAATCGTAGGCGAGCCTCCAAAGTTGAAAGTATTCAGCTGAATACACTTTGCCTGCGCCGGACGACAAAGCCGCTCATTTCGGGATGCAGGCGGTTGGCCCGCCACCCGCCTGCGCGAAGCACGGCCGTTTGCGCCCCTCGTCCCCCTATTCTGTTGCTTAGCAGTGAATTTCACCCGGCATCTACGCCGCGACCTCAACCTTCCTCTATAATCGGATATTCGATCTTTGACTAACTGCAAATCGAAGGGGGTGTGAGTTCATGCCGAGACTTCAAATCATGGATACCACGATCCGCGACGGCCAGCAGAGCCTCTGGGCCACGCGCATGCAGATCGGGGACATGCTGCCGATCCTGCCGAAGATGGACCGGGTCGGGTACTGGGCCATCGAGGCTTGGGGCGGCGCGACGTTCGACACGTGCCTGCGCTTTCTCGACGAGAACCCGTGGGAGCGTCTGCGATCTATCAAGGCGAACACGCCGAACACGCCGCTCGCCATGCTGTCCCGCGGTCAGAACCTGGTGGGGTACAAGCATTACTCGCGCGAGATCTGCAACCGTTTCATCAAGGCTTCCAAGCGCAACGGCATCCACGTGTTCCGCGTGTTCGACGCCCTCAACGATATCCGCAACGTCGTGGACAACGCCGAGGCCATCAAGGAATGCGGCGGCCACTTCGAGGGCGCCATCTCCTACACCATGTCGCCCGTCCACACGCTTGACAGCTACCTGGAGTACGGCCAGAAGATGAAGGACCTGGGCGCCGACTCCATCGCCATCAAGGACATGGCCGGCATGCTCACGCCCTACCGCACCGAGCGCATGGTGAAGGCGTTCAACGCCGAGATCGGCCTGCCGCTGCACATCCACTGCCATTACGTGGGCGGCATGGCGCCCGCCAACATCATCAAGGCCGCCGAGGCCGGCGCCGCCATCGCGGACACGGCCCACGCGCCGCTCGCCTTCGGCAACTCGCACCCTGCGGTGGAGATGATCGTGGCCGCCCTCCAGGAGAGCCGCTACGACACGGGCCTGAACCTGGACCTGCTGTTCGAGATCGCCGAATACTGGGAGGAGGTGCGCAAGCGCGGCCACTACAAGCGCGGCGTGTCCTCGCTCACGCACATGAAGGTGTACTCGCACCAGGTGCCCGGCGGCATGATGTCGAACCTGGTGTCGCAGCTGGAGATCCAGAACGCCGGCGACCGCCTGCCCGAGGTCATGCAGGAGATCCCGAAGGTGCGCGCCGAGGTGGGCTACCCGCCGCTCGTCACGCCCCTGTCGCAGATCGTGGGCACGCAGGCCGTGTTCAACGTGCTCACCGGCAAGCGCTGGAGCGTCGTGTCCAAGGAGATGAAGGACTACATCTGCGGCTACTACGGCAAGGCGCCGGGCCGCATGGACAAGGACATCGTGGCCAAGGTCGTGGGCAACTCCGAGATGCTGCCGCCCGACGTGGCCCCCGGCTCGCTCGTGACCACCACGTACTCCCAGGTGGAGGACGAGATCGGCGACCTCGCGAAGAGCGAGGAGGACGTGCTCATGTACGCCCTGTTCCCGAACGAGGCGCGCACGTACCTGAGCAAGCACCGCACATCGGAGAAGGTCGACTTCCTCATGGAGCAGGAGTCGAGCCATACCAAGGAGGACGATTACGTGGACATCAATCAGATTCGCGAGCTGGTTCGCGTCGCCGAGGAGAGCGGCGTCGGCGAGATCGTAGTCGAGGAGGAGGGCACGCGCATCGCCGTGCGCATGCCGGGCACGCTGTCCTCCGACGCCGTGGCGGCCGCAGCCGCGGCGGCCCCGGTGGCCGCCGTCGCCCCCGCTCCTGCGGCCGAGGCTTCCGCTTCCGCCGGCGACGGCATCGAGCGCCCCTCCAACTGGTACTGCGTGACGGCTCCCATGGTGGGCACGTTCTACACGTCCCCCGCGCCCGGCGAGCCGCCGTTCGTGCAGGTGGGCGACGAGGTCGCTGCCAACCAGACGCTCTGCATCGTGGAGGCCATGAAGCTCATGAACGAGATCACGGCCGAGGAGATGGGCACGGTGCGCGAGGTGTGCCTCGAGGATGCCTCGCCCGTGGAGTTCGGCACGCCGCTGTTCTACGTCGAGCCCCACGGCGCCCCGGCCCCGGCCCCGGAGACGGCGTAATGTTTAGCAAGATACTGGTAGCGAACCGCGGCGAGGTGGCGCTGCGCATCATGCGCGCCGCCAAGGAGCTGGGCGTGAAGACGGTGGCGGTGTACTCCACGGAGGACGCGGACACCTATCCCATGCAGTACGCCGACGAGGCCGTGTGCATCGGCCCCGCCCAGGCGAACAAGAGCTACCTCGTCATGCCCAGCATCATCGCCGCCGCCAAGAACGCCGGCGCCGAGGCCATCCACCCCGGCTACGGCTTCCTGGCCGAGAACGCCGACTTCGCCCGCGCCTGCGTGGACAACGACCTGGTGTTCATAGGCCCCGCGGCCGACTGCATCGAGCGCATGGGCGACAAGAGCATGGCGCGCGAGACCATGAAGTCTTGCGGCGTGCCCACGGTGCCCGGCTCCGACGGCTGCATCGACACGGCTGCCGAGGCCAAGGCGTTCGCGGACAGCGTGGGCTACCCCGTGCTCATCAAGGCCACGGCGGGCGGCGGCGGCAAGGGCATGCGCGAGGTGCACGACCCGGCCGACCTCGAGGCCCAGTACCAGGCTGCCCGCACCGAGGCCGGCGCCGCATTCGGCAACGACGGCGTGTACCTGGAGAAGCTCGTGCTGCGCCCGCGCCATGTGGAGGTGCAGGTGCTGGCCGACGACTTCGGCAACAACCTGGCGCTCTGCGAGCGCGACTGCTCCGTGCAGCGCCGCCACCAGAAGCTCATCGAGGAGGCGCCCTCGCCGGCGCTCACCGAGGACCTGCGCCGTGCCATGGGCGTGGCGGCCATCAAGGCCGTGCGCGCCGTGAACTACAAGAACGCCGGCACGATCGAGTTTCTGCTCGACGAGCGCGGCAACTTCTACTTCATGGAGATGAACACGCGCGTGCAGGTGGAGCACCCCGTGACCGAGCAGATCACCGGCACCGACATCATCAAGGAGCAGCTGCGCATCGCCTCCGGCGAGCCCATCAGCTGCGCTTCCCGCGCGCCGTTCGTCCCGTTCGGCCATGCGATGGAGTTCCGCATCAACGCGGAGGACCCCGCGCACGGCTTCCGCCCGTGCCCGGGCACCATCACCAAGTTCGAGCCTCCGGCGGGCCCCGGCGTTCGGGTGGAGAGCTACGTGCGCACGGGCTCGCGCATCTCGCCCTACTACGACTCGCTCGTGGCGAAGCTCGTGGTGTACGGACAGGATCGCGAGGAGGCCCTTGCGCGTGGCCGCCGCGCCCTCGACGAGTTCGTCATCGAGGGCATCGAGACCACCATCTCGTTCCACCGCCGCGTGCTGGACAACGCCGTGTTCTGCGCGGGCGATGCGACGACCGACTTTATTGAAACCCAGATGGGAGACGTGTTATGAACGAGCTGAACCTTGACGGCATGGCGCTTGCGCCGGGTGTCGTCGAGACGATCGTGTCCATTGCGGCCAACGAGGTGGAGGGTGTGGCCTCCGTGGGCTCCGCCGCCGCAGGCGGCCTGCGCTCCGTGTTCGGCGCCAAGCCGTCCACGCAGGGCATCGACATCGCCGTGGACGAGGACGACAAGCTGGTCATCTCGGTGCGCGTGGACGTGTACTACGGCTACGTGCTGCCCGACCTGGCCGCCAACCTGCGCCAGGCCGTGGCCGATGCCGTGGCGAGCCAGGTGGGGGCGCAGGTCTCCTCGGTCGACGTGTACATCGACGGCATCCAGTTTGCCGGTTAGCCGGAGGTTTGCTGAGCTTCTATGGCTGCTAAACGACATGAACGAACGCGTGCGCGCCGCTCGGCGCTCGCGCTGCTCTACACGAGCGAGATCACGGACGAGGGCGCTACCAAGATCGCCGAGGAAGGCCGCTACCTGGCCGAGGACGGCCCGCTGCCCGACTACGCCACGGCGCTCGTGCGCGGCGTGGAGGCGCACCGCATGGCCATCGACAAGCATCTGGCGGCCACGTCGGAGAACTGGGCGCTTGCGCGCATGCCCATCGTCGACCGCTCCATCCTGCGCCTGGCCACCTACGAGATGATGTACGTGGACGACGTGCCCACCTCGGTCACGATCAACGAGGCCGTGGAGCTGGCGAAGGACTTCGGCGGCGAGGACGAGTCGCCGCGCTTCGTCAACGGCGTGCTGGGCCGCATCGCCAAGATCCTGGACGAGGAGAAGGCCGAGGAGAAGGCGGCGTCGGCGTCCGCTGCGGCGCGGGAGGGCGAGCTGCCCGAAGGAGCCCCTTCCCATGGCGCATGAGTCATATGAAAGCTTTGACCAGGTGAAGGCCCGCCTCGACGAGATCGTCGACGCCGTTGGCTCGAGCGAGATGCCCCTCGACGAGGCGCTCTCCCTGTATGAGGAGGCTGTGGGATTGGGCCTGCGGGCGAGCGAGCTGCTCGAAGAGAACATCGAGGCCCGCGATGCCGAAGACGAGGCCGAAGACGGCGCGGGCAAGGCCGTCTGCGAGGCCGCCGCGGGAACCGAGGTTGAAATCGAAGCCGCAGCTTCGGACGCGGAGGCGTCCGCGGCGGCTGCGGCTCAAGCGTAACGGGGGGCGTGACTATGGACCATCGCATTCTCGACGTGATCTCGTCGCCGGCCGACCTCAAGCTGCTGACCAACGAAGAGCTCTCCATCCTCGCCCGCGAGATACGCGAGGAGATCGTGTCCGTAACGTCGGAGACGGGCGGTCACGTGGGCTCGTCGCTCGGTGCCGTGGAGATCATCCTGGCCGTGCACAGCATGCTGGACTGCCCGCGCGACCGGTTCATCTTCGACGTGGGCCACCAGGCCTATGCGCACAAGCTGGTCACGGGCCGCCTCGAGGAGTTCAAGTCGCTGCGCACCTACGGCGGCCTCTCCGGCTTCCCGAAGCCCGGCGAGAGCCCCTACGACGTGCATCCCTCGGGCCATGCCTCCGACTCGCTTTCGGTGGCGCTCGGCCTGGCGAAGGCACGCGACCTCTCGGGCGGCGACAACAAGGTGGTAGCCCTGATAGGCGATGCGGCGCTCTCGGGCGGCATGGCGTTCGAGGCGCTCAACCACATCGGACAGGCGCAGACCCCGATGGTGGTCGTCCTCAACGACAACGAGATGTCCATCTCGCGCAACGTGGGCGCGCTCATGAAGCACCTCGGCTACATGCGCGCCTCCTCGCAGTACCGCCAGACGCGCGACTCCGTCCAGGAGAGACTGGAAAGCAGCGGACCCTTCGGGGAGGCACTCGCGAACTTCGGGCGCAACATGAAGGAATCCATGAAGCAGTTCGTGCTCCCGCGTACCATGATCTTCGAGCAGCTGGGTATCCTGTGCACGGCGCCCATCGACGGCCACGACATCGGCGCGCTCAAGGAGACGCTCGCCATGGTGCTGGAGACGGACGCACCCGTGCTCATGCACGTGGTGACGAAGAAGGGAGCCGGCTACGGGCCGGCCGTGCGCAACCCCGAGAAGTTCCACGGCATCGCGCCGTACGACGTGGCTACCGGTGCCGTGAAGAAGAAGCCGTCCGCCGCTCCCTCGTACACGAGCGTGTTCGGCGCGGCGCTTGCGGCCGAGGCGCGCAAGGACGAGCGTATCGTGGCCATCACGGCCGCCATGAAGGACGGCACGGGCCTGGCGGGCTTCGCCGAGGAGTTCCCGAGCCGCTTCGTGGACTCGGGCATAGCCGAGGAGCACGCTGTGGGCCTGGCCTCGGGCCTGGCCATCGGCGGCAAGAAGCCGGTCGTGGCCATCTACTCGACGTTCCTGCAGCGCGCCGTGGACCAGCTGGTCATCAACAACGCGCTGCCGAACCTGGACGTGGTGTTCGCCATCGACCGCGCCGGCGTGGTGGGGGAGGACGGCCCCACGCATCACGGCATGTTCGACCTCGCATACACGCGCATGGTGCCGCATATGCGCGTGCTCGCCCCGTCGAACGAGGCGGAGCTCGTGCATGCGCTGCACACGGCGCTGGCGCTGGGCGGCCCGTTCGCTATCCGCTACCCGCGCGGGGCGGCGGAGGGCGTGCCGCTGCCCGAGGAGCCCCAGGTGCTGGAAGTGGGGAAGTCGCAGGTGGTGCGCGAGGGGGCCGACGTGGCCATCCTCGCGTTCGGCCGCATGGTGGGCCGTGCGCTGGGCGCCGCGGAGCTGCTGGCGGTGCGCGGCATCGACGCGCGCGTCGTGGACATGCGCTGGGCGAAGCCGCTCGACGCCGATGCCATCGCGCGTGCGGCGCAGACGCGCCTCGTGGTCACGGTGGAGGGCGGCATCGTGTCGGGCGGTGCGGGCGAGGGCGTGCTGGGCGAGCTTGCGCGCCAGGGCCTGGCCGTGCCCGCGCTCACGCTGGGCATCCCCGACATGTTCGTGCCGCAGGGCAAGGCCGACTTGCTGCTTCGCGACCTGGGCCTCGATCCCGAGGGGATAGCGGCCTCCATCGAGGAGCGCATGAAATAGGGGCGACTTTACCTAAACTTGATCTTTCCGTTGCCTTGACTTGACAAAGCACCGTTATCATACGATTCCGTGTGCTTTGTCACCGAAGCCGTGAAAGGGACCACAAGTTGAATACTCTTGCCGATCGGCGCCCTTCGTTCGAGGAGGAGTCTGAGTGAGCTACGATTTCGGCTCGTTCGCTGCAGCGTTCGTCAGCGACCCCATACTCGCCCTCATCGTCATCCTGACGCTGGGCGCCACGGTGGTGAACGGGGCGACCGACGCCCCCAACGCCATCGCCACCGTCGTGGGCACGAAGGCCATGAAGCCCACGCCCGCCATCGTTATGGCGGCGATATGCAACTTCGTCGGCCTTGCCGGCATCACCCTGGTCTCGTCGGCCGTGGCCGCCACCATCTTCAACATGGTGGATTTCGGCGGCGACAACCACGCCGCCCTCGTCGCGCTGGCGGCGGCCATGGTGGCCATCATCGTATGGGGCGTGGCGGCCTGGTACTTCGGCATACCCACGTCCCAGAGCCACTCGCTCATCGCCGGCATCACCGGCGCGGCCATCGCCCTGCAGGGAGGCCTGGGGGGCGTGAACGGCGGCGAATGGATGAAGGTGGTATACGGCCTGGTCATCTCCACGGTGCTCGGGTTCGGCACGGGGTGGCTGTTCACGCGCCTCATAAAGAAGGCGTGCCGGCGCGCCGAGCGCTCCAAGGCGAACTCGTTCTTCAAGTGGGCGCAGATCGTGTCGGGCGCCGGCGTGGCCGTGCTGCACGGCGCGCAGGACGGCCAGAAGTTCCTGTCGCTGTGCATGCTGGGCATCATGCTGGCCATGAGCGGCCAGTCGGGCGGCGACGTGTCGTTCCCGTTCTGGCTCATCATCATGGTGTCGGCCGTCATGGCGCTGGGCACCGCCGTGGGCGGCAAGAAGATCATCAAGTCCGTGGGCATGAACATGGTGAAGATGGAGCAGTACCAGGGCTTCGCCGCCTGCCTGTCCGCCTGCTTCTGCATCGGCCTGGCCACGTTCACGGGCCTGCCGGTGTCCACCACGCATACCAAGACCACCGCCATCATGGGCGTGGGCGCCGAGAAGAGCCTGCGCAACGTGAAATGGGGCCTTGCCGGCCGCATGGTGGGCACCTGGGTGCTCACGTTTCCCGGCTGCGGCCTACTGGCGTTTGCGTTCACGCACCTGTTCCTGATGTTCTTCTAGGGGGATCGGGTGGTGCGTCCAACGAGGTCGTAGACGGGTTGGCGTTGTAGATCGGCGCGAGGGGCCCCCGTGCCCAGAATTGCCGTGAGCCGGCGAAGCGCGCTTTTGCACGCGAGGAAGGCTTGGAGCGGCAAGGCTGGGCACGGGGGCCCCTCGCGCCGTCGAGCGTTTCCGCTGGCCGTTAGGCCAGCGGAACGAGCTAATCCTCTTCCACGACTTCTGCGCCGGGGGCGTTCCTCTTCACGCTCTCGATGCCCTTCTTGCAGGATTCCTTGGACTGGTAGTGCTGCGACGTGGCGATGACTTCGCCGTTGTCGGCTTTCAGCACGAAATGGCATCCCGTCTCGGACGTCTTGATGACGAACTTGCCCATGCGACCGCTCCTTCTCTTCGACGATAACGGAATCATATACCCCGGTCAGATAGAAGGGGCGTCACAGCAGGCGGTTTCACCAATGGTTGAACGGCATCCTATGCGCCGATGCGCTTCTCCATGATGAAGTCGTCCATGATGAAGCCCTGCCCGATGTCGGTCTCCACGGAGTCGATGGTCTCGAACCCCTTGCCCCGGTACGCGCGCACGCCCAGGTCGTTGTGCTTGTTCACCGTCAGGTACATGGCCGCGAGTCCGCGTGCGCGGCACAGGTCCTCGTAGAAGCGGATGGTCTGGCTGGCGAACCCGTGCCCACGCACTTCGGCGCGCAGGTAGATCTTCGAGATGAAGAAGCGGTTCGTCTCGGGCTCGACGCGCCCTCCCGTGTAGCCCACGGTGCGGCCATCCTCGGCGGTGCGCAGGAACCAGTACTCGTAAGCGTGCTCGGCCACGTCGCGCTCGATAGCTTCGAGGCTCTGGAACTGTTCCACCATGTAGTCGGTTTGGGCCTCGCCGATGAGGGCGGGCCAGTACTCGTGCCAGATCTCGCTGGCGAGCGTCGCCAGGGCGGCGCGGTCCTCGGGCGTTTCGACGGGGACGAACTCGATGGTCATGCGGTGGTCCTTTCTCTCGCGTGTCCCTTCCACTATACCGCAACGGTGCGCGCTGCCATCGTTCCCGCAGTCCGATTCCTTCGGGCTCGCGGCCCGGTGCTGCGAGGCGTGTTTCCTTTCGGTAACGGCGATGCTTCCCGTCTGTTAAAAGGCGTTTTTGAGCGCGTTAACAGTTGCAGGTCTCGCTTGGGACGGTCGCGGGGCGGTGGGATCATCGAATGCGTAAACAGGTAGCGCTCGTATTCGAGGGAGGTAGAGGCACATGTTCGACACAGGATCGACGGGTTTCATGCTGGTATGCGCGATGCTCGTCTTGCTGATGACGCCGGGGCTGGCGTTCTTCTACGGAGGTTTGAGCCGTCGCAAGAACGTCGTGAACACGATGCTCATGTCGTTTGCGGTGCTCGGCATCGTGGGCGTCACCTGGACGGTGTGCGGATGGTCGTTCGCGTACGGCGGGGACGGGTCGCTTCCGTTCTTCGGAGGCTTCGACCAGCTCGGCCTCGCGGGGCTGGTGGCCGACATCGTGGGCGAAGCCCCCGAAGCGCTGAGCCACGACGCGTACCCCGCGATGGCCGACGTGGTGTTCCAGATGGCGTTTTGCATGATCACCACGGCCATCGTCACGGGTGCGGTGGCCGGGCGCGTGAAGTTCGGCGCGGTGTGCGCGTTCACGGCGGTGTGGACCGTCGTGGTGTACCCGCCGCTCGCCCACATGGTGTGGGGCGGCGAGGGGAGTCTCGTGGGAGGCATGATCGGCGCGCTCGACTTCGCGGGCGGCGATGTGGTGCACATCTCGTCCGGCCTCACGGGCCTGGTTCTCTGCGTTATCGCGGGCAAGCGAAAGGGGTACGCCGTGATGAGCTACCGCCCCCACAACGTGCCGTTCGTGGCGCTGGGCGCGACGCTCCTGTGGTTCGGATGGTTCGGCTTCAATGCGGGCTCCGAGTTCGCCCCCGACGGCGTTGCCGCGCTCGCGCTCGTGAACACCGCGGCGGCGTCTAGTGCGGCGCTCGTTTCATGGCTGGCCGTCGAGCGCGTGCGGGTCGGCAAGCCCACGCTCGTGGGCGCGGCGACGGGCTTGGTGGCCGGACTCGTGGTCATCACTCCGGCAGCGGGCTTCGTGGAGCCATGGGCAGCGGCGGCGATGGGCGTCATCGTGTCGCCCGTGTGCTACGCCGCCGTCTCGTTCCTCAAACGCACGTTCGGCTACGACGACGCGCTCGACGCATTCGGCATCCATGCGGTCGGTGGCGTGACCGGCGGTATTCTGACCGGGCTGTTCTGCGTGCCCGAGCTGTCGTGGACCGATTTCGGCGGCCTGCTCTATACCGGCGATCCCACGCTGCTGGGCGCGCAGGTGCTCGGCATTCTCGTGACGGCGGCGTTCGTGGGCGTGCTCGACGTGGCGCTCGGTTTCATCGTGAAGGCGTGCTTCAGGGGAAGCCTGCGTGTGGGCGAGGCGGAGGAGGCGCAGGGCCTCGACGTGACCGCGCACGGCGAGAGCGCTTATCCGGCCTATGTGGGACTCGACTAAGGTTCCCCTTCTGCCGAACGGCGGAACGGGCCGGCGATTCTCGCTGGCTTTGACGAATCAGTGATAGCAAAGGAGCTGCTAAATGAAGAAGATCACCGCCATCGTGCGGCCCGAGAAGCTCGAGCCGCTCAAGGAGGCGCTGTTCGTCGCGCAGGTGGGCGGCATGACCGTCAGCCAGGTGCAAGGCTGCGGCAGCCAGCATGGTTGGAAGGAGTACTACCGCGGGACCGAGGTGATGCTCAACATGATACCGAAGGTGAAGTTCGAGCTCGTGGTCGACGATGCAGAGGTGGCGCCTCTCGTCGACCTCGTCCGCGCCACGGCATGCACCGGCGAGGTGGGCGACGGCAAGATCTTCATCTTCCCGGTGGAAGAGGTGGTGCGCATCCGCACCGGCGAGACGGGCGCCGCCGCTGTGTAGCGAGTGCAGAAGGTGCCGTCCCGTGTGGAGGTTCGGCGGCGGGGTTTGCAGGTTGTTGTTAATGGGATATAATCCTATTTAAATTACGATAGTGATAAGCAGACCCAAGGAGTTCGCAATGGCCACGGCAACGAAGAAGGGGGCGTCCACGGCGCCCTCGCGCAACACCATACAGCGGGCGCTCGTGCTGGAGGCGGTGCGGTCGCTGCATAACCACCCCACGTCGGCCGACGTGTACGAGGCGGTGCGTCGCACGTACCCGAACATCTCGCGCGCCACGGTGTACCGCAACCTGGGCGTGCTGGCTAGCCGAGGCGACGTGCTGCGCGTCGAGGTGCCCAACGGCGCCGACCGCTATGACTTCTTCAACGAACCGCACTATCACGCGAAGTGCCGCGTGTGCGGCGGCATCGTGGACGTCGATATGCCCTACGAGCCGGACATCGCCTCCCGTATAGCCGATGCACATGGCTTCGCTATCGAGGGCCACGAGATCATCTTCGACGGCGTGTGCGCCGCTTGCCAGAAAGCCTAGGGCCGAGGCCTGCCGCGCGGCGGGCAGAAACGGCCGCGCCTTCGCGCCTCGCGCCCTCCGCCGCCTGCCTCATGGGGTAGAATGGACGCGGGAACACGCCCCGGAAGGCACGGGGTGCAAAGGCGCACGCGGACACCGCCCGTCGTCCGAGACGGGCACGGGCCGAGGGAGATAGCGAGGAGAGGGCCGGCATGGCTAACCCTTACGAGATATTCGACGCGCTGGCGGAATGCGTGTACGTGAGCGATCTCGATACCCACGAGATGCTGTACCTCAACGGATCCGCGGAGCGCCTCGTAGGCGACTGGCGGGGCCGGACGTGCTATGACGTGGTGCTGGGCAAAGACGCCCCCTGCGAGTTCTGCAACAACCACGAGCTTTCCGCGGACGCGTTCGTCACGTGGGCGCACTACAACGAGAAGTTCGGGCGCCACTACCTGCTCAAGGACAAGGTCGTGGACTGGGAGGGCCGCCCGGCCCGTTTCGAGGTGGCGTTCGACATGACCGCCGAGCAGGAGCAGCGCCGGGCGTTGGAGACGAAGCTGGGCCTGGAGACGCTGCTCGTGCGCTGCGCCATGAAGCTGCAGAACATAGACGGGTTCGCGGGCGACATGACGTCCGTGCTCCAGATGATAGGCGAGTTCATGGAGGCCGACCGCGTGTACCTCTTCCAGGTGTCGCCCGACGGCACCTCGTTCAGCAACTCGCACGAGTGGTGCGCCGAGGGCGTGGTGCCCCAGATCGACGAGCTGCAGAACATGGACCTGCATTTCGTGACGCAGTGGATGCCGCTGTTCCTGAAGCGCGAGACCATCGTCGTCAAGAACCTGGAGGATTTGCGCGAGACTTCGCCGAACGAGTACGAGATGCTCGCCCCGCAGGGCATAACCACCCTGGTGGACGCGCCGCTGCTCGTGGAGGGCGAGCTCATCGGCTCCATCGGCGTGGACAATCCGGCCGCTATCCACCTGGACCACTGCGGGGAGTTCTTCAGCAGCCTTTCCTACTTCCTGTCCATGGAGCTGGAGCGCTACCGCACGAAGGAGCGGTTCCGCCAGCTCAGCTTCACGGACACGCTCACCGGCCTGGGGAACCGCAACCGCTTCATCGCCGACGTGGAGGAGCTCGACGCCGCGGGCCCGCGCAACGGGTTCGGCGTGGTGTACGTGGACATGAACGGCCTGAAGGACATCAACGACCGCGACGGCCACGCAAGGGGCGACCGCGCGCTGATCGCGGCGGGCAGCGCGCTCGCAGACGCGCTCCCGGGGGCATACGTGTACCGCATGGGCGGCGACGAGTTCCTCGCCATCGTGAAGGACGTCTCCGCAGACGGCTTCGACGCGCTGGTGGAAACGGTGCGCGCCCGGCTGGCCGACGCCTCGTGCCCCATGGCCATGGGGCTGCACTACGCCGCGGAGCCTTGCCTTGTCGACGAGGCCGTCAGGTGGGCCGACGGTGCCATGTACGAGGACAAGCGGGCCTACTACAGCTCGCATGCCGCCTCCGCGCGCTACCGCGGCTGATGCGAGGCCAAAGGTGGCGGAATGGCGAGAAATAATCGTGGGGCCTTGTGAATAGTGGTTCTGGGGACGTTGCCTGTGTGATATACTAATGCGGCTTATCGGGAATCCTCCCGGAAGCGCACGTAACTGTAGGCCCCCGAGACATGTTTTTGTTGCACAGCTGAGCGAGCAAGCTTTTGCAGAGCGAACATGGTGTAAGCAATCAATCATGACGAAGGGTCCCCGACTTAAGTTTGAAAGGGGTCCGTTTTGACCGACATTAAGAACACGTCCGTCATCGACTTCAGCGACATCTCCGACGAGCAGATGAACGAGATGATCGACGGCACGCTGACCGAGTTCGACGAGGGCGACCTGGTCGACGGCACGGTCGTCAAGATCGAGCACGACGAGGTGCTCGTGGACATCGGCTTCAAGAGCGAGGGCGTCATCCCCTCCCGCGAGCTGTCCATCCGCAAGGACGCCGACCCGTCCGACATCGTGGAGCTGGGCGAGAAGATCGAAGCCCTCGTGCTCCAGAAGGAGGACAAGGACGGCCGCCTGATCCTTTCCAAGAAGCGTGCCGAGTACGAGCGTGCATGGATCCGCGTCGAAGAGAAGTTCAAGGCCGGCGAAGTGGTCACGGGCGAGGTCATCGAAGTCGTCAAGGGCGGCCTGATCCTCGACATCGGCCTGCGCGGCTTCCTGCCGGCGTCGCTGGTCGACCTCCGTCGCGTCAAGGACCTCGACATGTACCTCAACACCGAGATCGAGGCCCGCGTCATCGAGATGGACCGCAACCGCAACAACGTCGTCCTGTCCCGCCGCGTGCTGCTCGAGGAGGGCCGCAAGAACGAGCGCGCCGAGATCCTCGCGAAGCTCTCGAAGGGCATGCGCCTCAAGGGCACCGTCTCCTCGATCGTCGACTTCGGCGCGTTCGTCGACCTCGGCGGCATCGACGGCCTGGTGCACATCTCCGAGCTGTCCTGGAACCATGTCAACCATCCGTCCGAGGTCGTCAAGGTGGGCGACGAGGTCGAGGTGGAGGTCCTGGACGTCGATCTGCAGCGCGAGCGCATCTCGCTCGGCCTCAAGCAGACGACGGAGGATCCGTGGATCAAGCTCGTCGAGAGCTATCCGGTGGGCACCATCGTGGACGGCAAGGTGACGAAGATCGTGCCGTTCGGCGCGTTCATCGAGCTGGGCCAGTCCATCGAGGGCCTCGTGCACATCTCCGAGATGTCGCAGCGCCACATCGACACCCCCGCGCAGGTCGTGAAGGCCGGCGACGAGGTGAAGGTCAAGGTCATGGAGATCAACCCCGAGCGTCGCCGCATCTCCCTGTCCATGAAGGCCGCCGCCGAGGAGCTCGGCTTCGAGATCGAGGTGGACGAGTCCATCCAGGCCGAGGAGAAGCCGGCCAAGAAGAAGGCCGAGAAGAAGGAAGAGGCCGCCCCGGCTGCCGCTCCCGCCGAGGAGCCGGCTGCGGAGTAGCTTCCCCGCCGATTGTACGAGGGCCCCTCGAAAGAGGGGCCCTCTTTGCTTTATACGGAGTCGTTGGCGCAGCCGGCCCGTTCGGCCCTTGAGCTAAATGCTTAGCGCTCGATCGACCCGAGGAGGTCGCGGGATGCCGCGTCCAGCGCAGAGCGGTAAGCTCCCTCGATTTCAGCGAGAGCCAGGTCGATGGGGGTTTGCACGGCGGGCGCGGCAGCATCTTCGGCATGCTGCGGCAGGTAGCTGGCCACGGCATCGTGCACGAGGTCGATATAGACGCGCGCGCCCTCCTCGGTCAGATGGGTGCCGTCGCCGTCGAAGAGCTCGTCGCGTCCGGCGCTCGCGCCGAACCAGTCGATGAGATGGACGTTCCCATAGCGCTCGGCAGCGCCTGCCAGCACGTCGTTCGTGGAGGATACCCAGTCTTGCGGGCTGCGGGTGTTCACGAGCCAGAGCTGCTTGTCGGTTCCCACGTCGGCGACGATATCGTCCAGCTGCCCATCGGTAGCCGGCCCGTTCGTGCCCAGCGCCAGCACGACGATGCCGCCTACAAGGCCCTGGTCGCGATACGAGTCGTACACTTCCCTTCCCACGTAGATCTGGCGGTTCACGGCGGCGTCGATGGCGCCGTGGGGGAAGCGCTCTTGGAAATAGGGCACGGAGCGCACCGATACCGAGTCGCCTATCATGAGCACATCGAGCTTCGGTTGCTCGTCGGCGACGGGCGCGGAGCCTTCGGGCTCCTGCGGCGACTCCTCCGCCAACGGTTGCCCCGACGGATCTGCCTGGGCCTGGCCCGAGGGGCTCGTCTGGCCCTGCTCGGCCTGCTTCAGCAGGTCGCCGCCCTCCAAGGCCGAGGTGGGCGGCACGAGCGCCAGCCCGCCTGCGGCCACGATCACGAGCGCGCCGGCGCCCACGGCAGGCACGGCGTGCGTGCGCAGCCAGTCCGGCAGCGACGCCTCGCCCGAGCGTACCTTCCTCACCAGACGGCCGAAGGCCCCGTGGCGGAAGGGGTTCTCCACGAAGCGGTACGACAGCGCGGCGCAGCCGAACACGGCCGCCAGCTGCAGCAGGTAGAGCCACCAAGGCGTGTCGCCGATGCCGCCCGGGTCCATGAGCAGCAGCAACGGGTAGTGCCACAGGTAGATGCCGTAGCTGCGCTTGCCTATCCACACGAGCGGCCTCGCGCCCGCAACGCGCCCGATGATGCTGGCCGGATGCACCATGACCGCGATGACCAAGGCGGTGAGCATCGAGCACAGCACGAGCCCGCCCCGGTACAGGAAGGGCGAGAACCCGTTCGAGAACACCACCAGCAGCAGCAAGCCCGCGAGCGCCGCGGCCCCCACGCCGTCGAGCACGGAGCGCTCGCGCTTCGTCAGGCGCACGCCGCTTTTGGCGCCCAATAGGTGCGACGGCCACACGAACGCCAGCCATGCGCCGATGAGCAGCGAAAACGCCCGTGTGTCGGTGCCGTAGTACACGCGGCTCGGGTCGGCGGCGGGGTCGAACAGCAGCGCCATCTCCAGTGCGGAGAGCGCGGCCAGCACGAGCACGACGTTGCGCACCGTGCCCTTCCTCGCTCCCAGCTTCAGCGCGGCGAGCAGAGCCACGGGCCACACGAGGTAGAACTGCTCCTCGATGGCCAGCGACCAGAAGTGCGCAAGCGGCGACGGCGCGCCGAGCGCCTCGAAGTAGGACACGTCGTGGAATATCTGCCACCAGTTGTTGAAGAAGAGCAGAGACGGCAGGACGTCGGGGCGCATCTTCGTGAGCAGGGCGTGGTTGAACAGGGTGCAGAGCACGGCCGTGCAAACGACGACGAGCACGATGGCGGGCACGAGCCGACGGACGCGGCGCAGCCAGAAGCGCGGAAGGTCGATCGTGCCCGATTCGTCGTGCTCGATGAGCAGCAAGCTGGTTATAAGGTAGCCTGACAGCACGAAGAAGACGGTGACGCCCAGCAGGCCGCCGGGTGCCCAGGGCATGCGCATATGGTAGGCGATAACGGCGAGCACGGCGAAAGCTCGCAGGCCGTCGAGCGCCGGTATATAACGGGATTTCGAGCCCGACACGTGCGATCCCCCTTGTTGCGTTTGCGGTCGATGCGCGGGATGCGCAGGATCCAGTATAGCGCTCCGTCAAGCGCCGAGAGCGTATCATACCGCGCTGCGCTCCTTCTGCGTAGGCTCTTCACGTATAGTTGAAGCGCTGCGCTGCACGGGCATCGCTTCCTTTATACTGGCGACGAAAGAAGATGCAAAAGGAGGGAAGATGGCAACGGGCGAGAACGGCGCACGGCGCGTTGCGCTGGGTATGAGCGGCGGGGTGGATAGCGCGGTATCCGCCGCACTGCTTATGCGCGCAGGCTACGAAGTGGTAGGCGTCACCTGCCGCTTCACCGACGATGCGGCGGCCGACCGCGCCGCCGACGACGCGGCGGCGGTGTGCGCCCGGCTGGGCCTGCGCCATGTGGAGCGGGACTGCGCAGCCCTGTTCGAGAGCGCGGTGGTCCAGCCGTTCGTGGATGCCTACGCGGCAGGCCTCACGCCGAGCCCCTGCGTGGGCTGCAACGCCTGCTGCAAGCTGCCCTCCTTGCTGGACGCGGCCGACGAGCTGGGCTGCGACGTCGTGGCCACCGGCCATTACGCCCGCATCGCACAGCTTGCGGACAACGGACGTTACGTGGTGAAGTGCGCGCTCGACGCCCGCAAGGACCAGAGCTACATGCTGGCGCTGCTCTCGCAGGAGCAGCTGGCGCGCCTTGTGCTGCCGCTGGGCGGCACGACGAAGGCGGAGGTGCGCGTGCTGGCCGCCGACCTAGGGCTTCCCGTGGCCGAGAAGCCGGAGAGCCAGGATGTGTGCTTCATCGAGGGAGACTATCGTGCGTTTCTGCGCGAGCGGGGCGTAGACGATCCGCCGGGCGCCATCGTGGACTGCGCGGGTGCCGTGCTCGGCCGGCATGACGGGCTGTCAGGTTTCACCGTGGGGCAGCGCAAGGGCATCGGCGTGGCCGCGCGCGAGCCGTACTACGTAGTGGGCAAGCGGTCCGAAACGGGCGAGCTGGTGGTGGGGTTCGCCGACGAGGCCCGCATTGCGAACGTGCTCGTGGGCCCGGTGAGGTGGCAGGCCTTCGTGTGCCTGGACGAGCCGCGTGCCGCCAGCGTGAAACTGCGGTACCGTAGCCGGGCCGTTCCGTGTATCATAGAGCCCGAACCCGAAGGGCGCGTTCGCGCAGTGCTGCGCGAGCCGCAGCCGACCACGGCGCCGGGACAGTTCGCCGTCTTCTCCGTGGGCGACACCGTGCTCGGAGGCGGCATGATCGAGGAGGTAGCATCGGTATGAAGAAGCTGTTCATCATCGGCGGCATGGGCGCCGGGAAGTCGACTGCCCGCAAGGCCCTTGTGGATGCGGGCCTGCCGTACATCGACCTCGACAAGGTGGGCCACGACGTGCTCGCCTGGGACACGGTGAGGGAAGAGCTGGTGGACACGTTCGGCGTCGACATCATGGACGGCGACGAGGTGAACCGCAAGGCGCTCGCCCACAAGGCGTTCGTGAGTCCCGCCGAGACGCGCAAGCTCAACCGCATCACCGTGCCGCGCATCGAGGACGCCTACCGCGACAAGGTGGCCGAGCTGGAGGCCGCGGGCCATCCGGCCGTGGTGGTGGAGCATTCCGTGTTCAAGAACCGCACGTCCTCGCTCGCCTACGATGCCGATGTCGTTATCGCCGTGCTGGCACCGCTGGACGTGCGCATCGAGCGCGCCGTGGCGTCGGGCTTCGACGAGGCCGATGTGCGCCGCCGCATCGCCCGCCAGATCACCGATGCCGACCGCATCGAGGCCGCCGACGTGGTGTTCAACAACGACGGCACCCCCGAGGAACTGCACAACCAGGTGATAGCCTGGTGGGGAGAGTACGAGAAAGGCCTGTAAAGACTAGACGGCGAGGATGCCCCTTGGGCGGGCCCTTCCCGAGCTTTTAGTCGCGTCCGGCGTGGGCCAGCATCATGTTCGAAAAATTATATTAGAACATCCGTTTTATAAGTACGGATGTTCTTTTTTGTGCTACCATGTGATTTGTCGAAAAGAGCCAGTGCAAGCGCCTGCCCGATGCCGCAATGCGGGAGGGCGGCCCATAGATGGCGACGGTGTTCCGCGTCCGCCCGTACCACGCTTGCAAGATCCTCTCCAGCTTTCGGAACCGGAAGAGGGGTCTGCCATGGAAACCTTCATCTGAAAAACGACGAGAGGAAGTGCGGGTCGCTCTCCGTGCCCTGCCTTCCTTGACGCTGCGCCATTTACGTTTTACAATTTCGTTTAACAAAAAGGAATAGGTGATCGCCCGATGGAAGTGCTGGTTGATTTGCACGCGCTCAAGCATGGGTTGACCGAGGAAGAGATCCTGTATGCTTGGAAGAACTACGCGAGGAAGCAACATCGTAGGGCACCGAAAGAGGATCGTGTGGTAGCCCTTGGGTTTTGCAGCGATGGACGCCTCGTCCAGATGGTCGGCGTCGACAAATGGTACGGTGTGCTGATATACCATGCAATGACGCCGCCGACAGCGAGCGTTTTGGCAGAGTTCGGGCTGACAGGGAGGTAGAACGTGAAGACAGCGAAAGAGCTTGAGGAGATGTTCGGGGTCACCGCCGAGCAGCTTGATGAATGGGAGAAGGAAGCAGCGCAGGGCATCTTGCCTGGCGAGCAGGTGGGCGAGATCATTGTGGGGCGACCCCTCAAATTCGGGGAGCCGTTGCAGTTCGTCGGGTTTAAGGACACGCCGCAGAAGGTTGCGGCTATGGACGAGCGGGCGTCGAAGCTGGGCATGAGCCGGTCGGATTACCTGCGCAGCTTGGTTCGCAAGGATTTGGCAAGCGCCTAGGCAGCTCGACATCATCTCGAAAGATGGGGAAGATAACGGTTGAATCACGAACATATGTTCATTTTGCTTCTGCTGTGCTAGACTGAGTGGTCGATGAACCCTCTCGTCGGTGTCCTTCGGCATGCGGCGTTCTCTTCGGGAAGGAGCTTACGTGGCGCATCTTTCGAATATCGAGGGCCTCGAGATGGAGGGCAAGCTGCCGGAGGTGCGGCTGGCTACGACGCCCCTCAAGGTGGTGTCGCCCTACGAGCCGTCGGGCGACCAGCCGCAGGCCATCGAGAAGCTGGCCCGCGGGGTCGAGGACGGCCTGCGCTACCAGACGCTCCTGGGCGTGACGGGCTCGGGCAAGACGTTCACCATGGCCAAGACCATCGAGGCCGTGCAGAAGCCCACGCTGGTCATGGCGCCGAACAAGACGCTCGCGGCCCAGCTGGCCAGTGAGCTGAAGGAGTTCTTCCCGAACAACTCCGTGGTGTACTTCGTGTCGTATTACGACTACTACCAGCCCGAGGCCTACGTGCCCTCGTCCGACACGTTCATCGAGAAGGACGCCTCCATCAACGAGGAAGTGGAGAAGCTGCGCCATGCGGCCACTTCGGCCCTGCTTTCGCGGCGCGACTGCATCGTGGTGGCCTCGGTGTCGTGCATCTACGGCATCGGCTCGCCCATGGACTATGCCGGCATGGCGGTGTTCGTGGACAAGCAGAAGGAGATGGACCGCGACGACGTCATCCACGAGCTCATCGACATCCAGTACGACCGCAACGACTACGAGCTGAAGCGCGGCGCGTTCCGCGTGCGCGGCGACAACCTGGACGTGTTCCCGCCCTATGCGGACAACCCGTTGCGCATCGAGTTCTGGGGCGACGAGATAGAGCGCATTGCGGAAGTGGACAACGTCACGGGCGAGGTGGTGAACGAGTTCGAGGCGCTGCCCATCTGGCCCGCGTCGCACTACGTGGCCACGCGCCCGAAGATGGACCGCGCGCTCGGCACCATCCGCGACGAGCTGCGCGAGCGCCTGCAGCAGTTCAAGGAGGAGGGCAAGCTGCTCGAGGCGCAGCGTTTGGAGATGCGCACGAACTACGATCTGGAGATGATGGAGACAATGGGCTTCTGCTCCGGCATCGAGAACTACTCGCGCCACATCGACGGGCGCTCGCCGGGCGAGCCGCCCTACACGCTCATCGACTACTTCCCGAAGGACTTCCTCTGCATCATCGACGAGAGCCACGTGACGGTGCCGCAGATCCGCGGCATGCACGAGGGCGACCGCTCGCGCAAGATCACGCTGGCCGAGCACGGGTTCCGCCTGCCCAGCTGCCTGGACAACCGCCCCTTGCGCTTCGACGAGTTCGAAGAGCGCATTCCGCAGTTCGTGTACGTGTCGGCCACGCCGGGCGATTACGAGCAGAAGGTGTCGCAGCAGCAGGTGGAGCAGATCATCCGCCCGACCGGCCTACTGGACCCCGAGATCATCGTGCGCGGGAGCGCCTCCCAGATCGACGACATCATCGACGAGTCCAAGGACCGTGCCGCCCGCGACGAGCGCGTGCTCATTACCACCCTCACGAAGAAGATGGCGGAGGATCTGACCGACCACTTGCTTGACCAGGGCGTGAAGGCGCGTTACATGCACTCGGACATCGCCACGCTCGAACGCGTGGAGATCCTGCGCGAGCTGCGCCAGGGCAAGTTCGACGTGCTCGTGGGCATCAACCTGCTGCGCGAGGGCCTGGATTTGCCCGAGGTCTCGCTCGTGGCCATCCTCGATGCCGACAAGGAGGGGTTCCTGCGCAACCACCGCTCGCTCATCCAGACCATCGGCCGCGCCGCCCGCAACGTGTCGGGCCAGGTCATCATGTACGCCGACAAGATGACCGACTCCATGGCGCTTGCCATCGACGAGACGAAGCGCCGCCGCTCCATACAGATGCAGTACAACGAGGACCACGGCATAGAGCCGCAGACCATCCGCAAGGCCATCAACGACATCATGGACTACGTGACCGACGAGGTGGGCAACACCACGGCCGAGCAGGTGAACGCCGAGCTGGCCGCGCTCTCGCGCGAGGAGGTGCTGCGCATCATAGCCTCCATGGAGGACGAGATGGCCTCGGCGTCCCAGAGCATGGACTACGAGGAGGCGGCCCGCCTGCGCGACCAAGTGGTGAAGCTGCGCGCGAGCGTGGAAGGCGCGAGCGAGGAGGACGTGCTGAAGGACTTGAAGAAGGCCGCCCGCAAGGGCAGCGCCTTCGGCAACCGCAAGAACGCCGCCTACGGGTCGAGCCGCCGCTCGTAGGCGCGGGGCCGGCGACGGATGCGGGGGCATCGAAGGCCGGCGAGGAAAGGGGCAGGGGAAATGGGCGGGATATCGGTCATGGTCATGCTGTCGGTGATGGGCGCCGTGGCGTTCGTCATCTTGGGCGTGGTGGCGCTTGCGCTGGCGATGTTCGTGGCGGCAACCGTGGTGAGCATCGTGTTCGCGTGCCGAGCGAAGGCGCGGCGCGAGCAGGGCAAGCGGCTCAAAGGCCTTGCGGCCGTGCCCATCGTGCTGTACGCGGTGAGCGTCCCCGTGCTCATATGGTTCGCAGTCGTGTGGGTGGTGCCGCTCTCCACCGATAGAGAGGGTGACGAATTCGTCGACTTCTCCCAAGCCGTCACGCGGCACGATCCGGAGGCGTTGCAGGCATGCTTTGACGCCGATGAGTTCGCGTTCCCGGAGGAGGGCCCCGAGTCGCTTGCGGCTCTGCTGAAGATCGCGCGCGACTACGAGGACGAGGAATGCGCGTCCATCGTCATGCGCGAGGCAAGGGCAGAAGGCGTGTTCCTGGCGCATGACGGCCCGGTTTCCCTTGGTCTGCCGGAGTGGTCCGGGCCTGGGCAGGCGCCCGAAAAGGGATCATCGGACGCGGCCTGACCTAGCACCTGGACCGAACCGGGCGATGGGCTCCGCCTGCCCGGGCGCGCAGCACCAGGGCAGGCAAGCGCCGCTAGGCCTCGGCTTCCGCCGTCTGCCCGCCGGCCGTCTCCGGCTGGACGGCCGGCGCATGGTCGAGGGCGCGCACGCTCTTCGGCAGATACACCACGAGGCCCAATACCAGGCAGATGGCGCCGTCTACCACGAAGAACGGGGCAACTCCGATGCTCTCCGCCAACATGCCGCCAAGCGCGATGCCAATGGGCGATGCCAAGCCCATAGCCGCCATGGACAGTCCCAGCGCACGACCCGTCTTCTCCTCGGCCACGTTGCGCTGGATGAGCGTGATGAGCGGCCCGTTGAACCAGGCGCAGGCGATCGCCATGACGGCGCAGAGCGCAACGAACGCCCAGAACATGCTTGGTGCAAGGAAACCGCAGGCCATGGTGGTGGCGCCTACGATAAGGGCCGCCACGCCGATGAGCAGAGCGAGTCTCTTGTCGCCGCCCCAGGCCATGAGCACGATGGAGCCGCACACCATGCCGATGCCGAACGCGGCCTCCACGAGCGAGGCCGCGTAGCCGTCGCCGCCGAAGTGGTCGAACGTCATGAGCGGGAAGATGGCGCCCAGGGGCGCGAACGCCACCATGCCCACCGTCACGCCGGCTATGAGGATAACCAGGCCGCGGTTTGCCGACAGAGCGCGCCAGCCGTCGCGCAGGTTCGCCAGCACGTGCTGGTTCTCGGCCGCCTTGTCGATGACGGTGGGTATCTTCGCCAGGGCGAGGCCCGCCACGGCTGCGAGCGCGCCGAAGAAGTCCAGGAACATGACGGTATGGAAGCCGAGGGTGGTGTACAGGAAGATGCCGAACGCCGGAGCGCCGATGGACGCCACGCTCATGAGCAGCTGGTCGAGCGTGTTGATGCGCAGCAGATGCTTCTCGGGCACGAGCAGCGGCATGGCGGCCATCATGGCCGGCCCGTGGAACGCCTGGCCGATGCTGCGCACGACAACCAGTATCATGAGCAGGGCGAACGATACCTGGCCCAGGAGGATGGCCACGCCCAGCCCGAGCGACACCAAGCCGACTCCCAGGTCTGCCACGATCATGACGGTCTTGCGGTTGTGCTTGTCGGCGATGACGCCGCCGAACGGCGAGAGCAGGCCCTGCGGCAGGTAGGCGCAGATGGCGGCGGCAGACAGCATGAGGGCGCTGCCGGTGGTCTCGGTGATGTACCAGACCACCGCGTAGCCTGCGGCGTAGCTGGTTATCATGGACACGGCCTGGCCGATCCAGATGGTGGCGATGACGGCGAGCCAGCGCTTGGGAAGCGGATGGCCCGCGGCGCTCAGGGTCATGGCAGATTCGGTCATGGGAGAGAGCTCCTTCAAGGTCGATGTATTCGTCGGCCGCGCAACGGGTGTTGGACGGTGTGCATTTCAGTGTGGGGTTGCGAACGCGGCCGCGCCAGCCATTTCGGTTGGCAAAAGGGGTGCAACGGGAAGTTGCGACGAGGTTCGGCGCGCGTGGGCGTGCCGACTACTGAAATACGTAATACATCGAAACAGAGCTCCTTGGTTGGTTCCAGTCCGCACAGTCTACTGGCGCGTCTGGGCCCTGTCAAGTACGAATGTGCTGTTTTGGGGTTCGAAGCCGCGCTCGGCGAGGGCTGCAACCGATCGTTGCGGTTGGGATACGGCCGGCAGGCTTCGGGCGATGCGGCGTCAGCCTGCGGCGGCGAAGCGGATGTTCAGGTCCACACGGGTGGATATGCCGGCCACCGTGCCGGCGCTCGTGTACTGCCACATGACGAAGTCGAACTGCCCGGTGGGCACGGCCATGTTGTACTCGGCGAACCACACCGGACGGCCGTCGAGGTCATCGCCGCCGAACCGGGCGATGTCGCGCTTGTTGCCGTAAACGAGCGTGTCGTAGCCCGCCTGCTCGATGCGCTCGCAGAACGCGCGGGCGCAGGCGGCCAGCTCGGGGCCCGTGAGGCGGTTCGCGCGTCCGGCGTTGTCGGAGACGGGTTCGTGGTCGAAGGCGACGGGCAGGTCGAGGGGGCGGCCGGCCAAGAGCCCGAGCACGAAGTCGGCCTCCTCGCGGGCTTCGTCGGGCGTGACGGCCTGTGAGAAGAAGTAGACGCCCGTGGCCAGGCCTGCCGCCTTGGCGCCATCGACGTTCTCCGCGAAGCGCTCGTCGGCGTACAGCGCGCCCTCGGTGTAGCCGCGGTTGCCTGCACGCACGATGGCGAAGTCCACGCCATCGGCCGCCACGGCCGGCCAGTCGATGGCGCCCTGATGGCTGGAAACGTCCACGCCAAGGTCAGAACGCAGCGCGCCGTCCTCGTAGTAGGCGAGCCGGTCGCCGTTGCGCTCGAGGCCCGTCCAGTCGTAGGGGCTCACGTATGCGGCCGGCGCCGCGGCGTGCGGGGTGCCGGCGCACCGCCCGGCCAAAAGGCCCGCTGCGAGGGCGAGCAGAGCCAGGGCGAACAGCCCGATGACGACGCGCCGCGACGACGCACGTCTCTGCACCGGCCGCGGCCGGGGTGCATGCGCCCGCGCGGTGTCGCGGCGCGATGGTCGGGGCGAGAGGGTTTTGTTCGTGTTCATGCCGCCATCCTAGCAAACCGCTGCGCGCTGCCGCCCCCGCCCCCGCGCTTCCCATGCGAATACCAGAAGTCCCCGATTCTCGCCTTGGCGGGTACTCTTGCCGCCTCCCTACGCCCCCGTGCCCTGCGCGCCGATGCGGCGGGCGTCGGCCTCGTCGAGGTAGTCGTAGGCCACGAGCTTCTTCAGCACCTGGTATTGCCGCTGGCGGGCGAGGTCGGGGTTCTCGGAGAGCGCGTAGGCGCTCGGCGCGTTTGGTATGCCGGCCAGCAGCGTGCACTCGCCCGCATCGAGTTCCTGCGGCTCCTTGCCGAAGTAGCCTGCGCTGGCATTGCCGATGCCCTCGTAGCCGTCGCCGAAGTAGATGGAGTTCACGTAAAGCTCCAGTATCTCCCGCTTCGTGAAATGCTGTTCCATGGTCAGCGCCATGAACACCTCGGCCACCTTGCGCTCGATGGTCTGCTCCTGCGTGAAGTACTGGTTCTTCGCCAACTGCTGAGTGATGGTGCTGCCGCCCTCTACGATTGATCCGGCTTTGAAGTCGTTCACGAGAGCGCGGCCGGTGGCGATGGCATCGAAGCCCGGGTGGGCGTAGAACCGATGGTCTTCCACGGCCACGACCGCCTGCAGATACAGGTCGGGCAGCTCCTGGATGGGCGTGAAGCCGGATGCGCCCTCTATGCGCTGCTCCATCTCGTCCAGCGGGAGTGCGGCCAGGGCCTCGCGGTACTGGTTGAAGCCCCGTGCCACGAAGAACGTGGCGGCAAGCGCCACCAGGATGATAGCGAAGATAAGCAGGTTTCCGACAAGCCGTGCGACCGGCCGGTCCGGGGTGGTGCGCTGCATGCTCGGTGCCATGGCGGTGCCTTTCCCTTGCCTTGTTTCCCTACGCTTTCCGTTATACCAAGCCTTCCTTAACGCAACCTTACCGACCGCTTGCCCGGGCCTTACATTCCTGAAAGGAAGATCGGCGCGGATATGCTACCGATGCGCTATACTTACGGCGGTTGAACGGCTGCCCGCAGGTGGAGACGGGCGCGACGGAGCGGTGAGGACGGTGGCGGACATGATGATTTCGACGAAGGGGCGCTACGCCCTGCGGCTCATGATCGACATTGCCAGCCGCGGGCAGGACGGCTCACCCGTGACCATGCGCCAGGCGGCCGCGCGCGAGGACTTGTCCGTGAAGTACCTCGAGCAGCTGGGCGGTGCCTTGGTGAAGGCCGGCATCCTGAAGAGCATCCGAGGCGTGAGCGGCGGCTACCTGCTTGCCAAGCCCGCCGAGGACATCACCGCCGGCGATGTCTTGCGCGCCACTGAGGGCAGCTGCGCCCCCGTGGCCTGCCTCGAGGACGGCGCCGAAGCCTGCCCGCGCCGCAGCGAGTGCGTGGCCGTGAATTTCTGGCGAGGCCTGGACCGCACCATCGAGGGCTACGTGGACGGCGTCACCCTGGCCGACCTCGTGAAGATGGGCTAGCGAGGCCCCGGGCGCCCGCTTGACGCGCAATCCGACGGAGACGGCGGCCGAGTCGCGCAGACCGCCTTGCCCTGCATGGGCGCCCCTTCCCCGGTGCGGGGCTCTGGGAACCGGTGGCTTCGGCTAGAAATCGCGCCGGCGGTAGGCGGCGAGGCATGCGGCGCAGGATACGGCGTAGAGTGCGAAGGCGCTCGCCGCCAAGGCGCCCGCCACCGCGAGGAACGTCTCGGACGACGTGGCGAGCGAGACGAGTCCGCCGAGGAACGCGGGTGCCGCCTCCGGCCTGGCCCAGACGTTGACGATCGGGCTGATGGCAAGCACGGAAACCATCATGACCAGCGCCATCGCGTAGCGCGGGCCGTTTCCCATGCCGAAGCTGAAGAACGTGGGCAGCATGATCCCCCCGACCACGAATGCGAGCGCAAGCGACGCGGCAGCGGACCAGGCGAGCCCGATCGCGTCGAAGCCGCCCGGGCGGAGCACGAGCGCCGCATAGGCCGGCACCCCCTGCACGGCCAGCGTGGCAGCCAGGTAGACCGCCACGCCCATCAGCGTGCCCGCCGCGGCGACGGCCGCGAGGAACGCGTAGCGGCCGAGCACGACGCCCGTGCGGGTGAGCGGCATGGTCAGGCGGAACCGGCTCCAATCGCGCCGGTCGTCGTAGAGCGCGAGCGCCTGCGCGACCGAGACTACGGAAATCATGCCGAAATACGGGATGATGCCCGGATGGCTGCCCATCATGAGGGCGGCCGCGCCTCCCATGCCCAAAAGCAGCAGCAGGTAGCGCCGCAGCAGCTTCTTCACGGTGATGAAATCCATCAGGAACATCGCTTTCATGGGCTGGGCTTCCTTTCCCTTGGTCGGTGCGCTCCGGCGCCCGGCAGAAGCGCCGCCTGCTTGCCGGGGCGGTGCAGGCGGCGCGGGGGTGCTGCTTAGAACTCCCGCCTCTCGTACAGCTTCACGGAAAGCATGCACGAGAGCACGGTGAGCACGGCCATGACGGCCAGCACCGCGGCGACCAAGGCGACGGTGCCCGTCGGCGTGCTCGCCCAAGCGGCCAGGTCGAGGACGAATGCGGGCGGCGGGCCGGCTTTCTGCACGAGCACCGTCCCGATGGGCAGCAGGATGATGAACGCCAGCGGAAGGTAGCGCACGGCCTTCGTCATGCCGAAGCGCGCGACGAGCGGCAGGGCGACGAGCCAGAGGGCGAGCGAGAACGCGATGGAGGCTGCAACCATGCCCAGCACTATCTGCCAGTCCATGCCCTCGAAGAGGCCGGCAAACAGCTCGGTTTGCGGAAGAGCGAGCGACAATCCGTACACGATGGCGGTGACCGCCACGCCCAGCACGAGCCCGACCAGCGTCATGACGACGAACGTGGCGTAGCGGCCCTGCACGACGTTCGCACGCGAGAGGGGCAGCGTGAGGCGGAAGCGCTCCCAGTCGTTGCGCTCGTCGAAGGCCACCAGCGTGAAGCCCACCGAGTAGGCCAGCATGAGCGCCATGATGGGCATGATGCACAGGGCGGAGCCGGTGGATACCGTGAGGACCAGGGCCACCACCACGCCCAGCAGCAGCTGCGACCGTGCGAGCTTCTTGGCCGTCAACAGGTCGAACATGAGCATGGTCTTCATCGGGCCTCTCCTTTCAGCATGAGCGACATGTACGATTCGATGTCGGCCCGCTCCAATACGATGTGGGGGAACCTCGCTGCGAACGCCTGGCGGTCGGGAACGAGGACGGTGGTGCCGTAGGTGCTGCGTTCGTAGCGCATCCCGCCGCGGGGGAAGAAGCCGCTGTCCACGATGGCGTCGAACTCGTCCGCGCGGCACTGCGCCACGCCGGCCACATCGGTGATGACGTCCTTCTCCACCGAGAACACGATGCGGCCCGCATCGATGCACACGATGTAGTCCGCGATCTTCTCCAGGTCGCTGGTGATGTGGCTGGACATGAGGATGCCGCGGCCCTCGTGGCCCATGTACAGGCGCAGCGTGTCGAGCGCCTCCTCGCGGGCCATAGGGTCGAGGCCGGCCGTGGCCTCGTCGAGCACGAGCAGGTCGGGGTTGTGGGCCAGCGCGCACGCCAGCGACAGCTTCATGCCCATGCCGCGCGACAGTTCCTTCACCGTCTTGTCCTGGGGCAGCTGGAACGCGTGGGCGAACGTGCGGAACGCGCCGGGGTTCCAGTCCTTGTAGCTTTGGGCCATGAGCTTGCTCACCGTGTCCACCGTGAGCTCCTCGGGGAACGAGCACGTGTCGAACACCACGCCGATGCGTTGCTTGAGTTGGGCGAGGCGCTTCTCGGGCGCGCCGGTGACCTCCTCGCCGAAGAGCGAGATGGAGCCGCCGTCGGGGCGGATGAGCCCGAGTATCGCCTTGATGGTGGTGGTCTTGCCGGCGCCGTTGGAGCCGATGAAGCCCACGACGCTGCCGGCCGGCACGCTTAGGGAGATGCCTTCCAGATCGAAGTCGTCGTAGTGCTTTTCCAGATTCTGTATGCGCAAAAGGTCGCTCATCAGTCGTCACTTTCTTCCGTGGTCGAACGGTTTGGGGATGGTGCCCGGCGGGCGCCTTCCCCGGTCAGTCCTCCATGAGGAGGTCGAGCATGTCGTGGAGCTCGCCCGGCGCGACGCCCGCGCTGCGGGCCTCCTCCACCGCGCGTGCCATCAGGTCCTCGATGTGCTTCAAGCGCTCCTCGCGCAGAAGCTCCATGTTGCCGCCGGCGACGAAGCTGCCCTTGCCCTGCACCGTCTCGATGAACCCTTGGGCCTCGAGGTCGGCGTAGGCGCGCTTGGTGGTGATGACGCTGATGCGCAGGTCGTTCGCCAACGCGCGCATCGAGGGAAGCTGGGCGCCCTCCGCGAGCGTGCCGTTCAGGATGAGGTTCTTCATCTGGGCGGTGATCTGCTCGTAGATGGGCTTGTCGCTTGCGTTCGAGATGATGATGTCCAACGGTGCTCCTCGTCTTGTCCCTTGAGGGGGCGCCCGGCGTCCCAAGCGCTCCCGGCGGCGGAGCCGCGACGTCTCGCCGCTTCGCCCGACGGCCGGGAAACACGTTCTTCCCCCGCCGCCCCGAGGGTTCCCCGCCTTGCACCCCGCCTCGCGACAGTGTGCAAAGTGTATATACCCTCTATGCACACTATAAACACCATGCATGCACACTGTCAAGGGATGGCAGGGAGATTTCACGGGTATTGAAAGTACGGCTGCATTACGTTATAACGAGGTGTCGGAGCGGCCTTGTCTGCTTGCGCATGCCGCCCCTGTCCCTAGATGAGTCCTCCAGCTGCTTGGAAAAGGACAGCGGACTCGTTTACGGCATTGCCTATCTTGTGGAAATCCGGTAAGGGAAAGAGGTTCTTATATGGCTAGCGTGCTGTTCTTGGAGTACCCGAAGTGCTCCACCTGCAAGAAGGCGAAGGCATGGCTCGATGCGCACGGCGTGGCGTATGCCGACCGGCACATCGTGGAGGACAACCCGACGGCCGACGAGCTGGCGGTGTGGCATGCGATGAGCGGGCTGCCGTTGCGGCGCTTCTTCAACACGAGCGGCATGGTGTACCGCGAGCGCAACGTGAAGGCGCTCCTCGATGCGGGCATGGGCGACGAGGAGGCGTACGCGCTGCTTGCGGAGGACGGCATGCTGGTGAAGCGGCCGCTCGTGGTGGGCGAGGGCTTCGTGCTCGTGGGCTTCAAGGAAGCGGAATGGGAGCAGGCGCTGCTGGGCTAGCGGGCAGTCTGGCGGCGTCGGCGCTTGCGGCGCCGGGCCGGATATATCATGGGACGGCAAGGCGCGCGCCGGAAAGCTACCTTTTTGGCAGATTTCGAAGGTTATTCGTCATCGACGGCCGCCCGGCTAGCCCCTGTGTCGCGTTCCGACGGCGACAGGCTGCGTTTCCCCAGTTCAAATGAGGTTCGTCTGCGATGTGTTCTCGGAGCCTGTCCAAGCGACGACGAATAACCTTCGATTTCTACCACGAACGATGGCTTTCCTCGCCCAACGAGTTTTCTTGCTCGCGGCTCGGCGATGCACGACGGGCTTGTGCGCATCAGAGCTCGTCGGTGTCGAGCCAGAGCGTGAAGGGGCCGTCGTTCACCAGGGACACGTCCATGTACGCGCCGAAGCGGCCCGTTTCCACGCGGGCCACGTCGCGTCGGGCGCGCTCGGCGAACCACTCGTAGAGGCGGTTCGCCTCGCCGGGCGCGCCCGCTGCGGTGAACGAGGGGCGGTTGCCCTTCCTGCAGCTGGCGTACAGCGTGAACTGCGACACCACCAGCACCTCGCCCCCGACGTCGGCCAGCGACAGGTTCGTCTTGCCGTCGTCGTCCTCGAAGATGCGCAGGCGCGCGATCTTGCTCCACAGGCGCTCGGCCTGCTCCTCGCCGTCGCCATGGCCCACGCCCAGCAGGATGAGCAGGCCGTGCCCGATGCTGCCAACCGTCTCGCCGTCGATGTCCACCTGCGCGCTGCTCACACGCTGAATGACTGCCCGCATGGATGCTCCCTTTCCTAAGCCTGCTTCTTTGCTGCGGCGCAGGGGCGCGCTTGGCGCGTTGCCGCGAGGTGCGCTGCCATCGCAGGATCCGGCGCCGCTGCGCCTACTTCGCCCTGCCGCCGCTTTCGCTTGGTGCCTGCGATGCTGTTGTTTTGCCGTTCGGTTCAGTATAGCGGGGTTTACATGGATGCCGGGCGGGCGTATAACGATCTGCATCCGAACAGCGGCGGCACTTGCGCCGCCGCCCCGACGTAAGGAGCGAAGCCTATGACGTACGCGATCGTCTACGACAGCAGGACCGGCAACACCGAGGAGCTCGCGCGCGCCGTGGCCGAGGCACTGCCCGCCCAAGGGCGCCTGGCGTTCGGGCGCGTGGGCGAGGTGGACGCCGCCTCCGTGGCGCAGGCCGACCGCGTGTACGCGGGCTTCTGGACGAACCGGGGCGACTGCACCGACGAGATGGGGGAGCTGCTGGCCGGCTTGGCGGGCAAGGAGGTGTTCCTGTTCGGCACGTGCGGGTTCGGCGCCGACGAGACGTACTTTGCCGGCGTGGCGGCCCGAGCGGCCGCGCATCTGCCAGAGTCGGCGCAGCTCATAGGCACGTTCATGTGCCAGGGCCGCATGCCTTCGAGCGTGCGCCGCCGCTACGAGCGCACGGCCGAGGCGAATCCCGTGCAAGCCGCGCGTATGGCGCAGCTCATCGAGAACTTCGACGAGGCGGCCGCGCATCCGAGCGACGACGACCTTGCGCGCCTGCGCGCCAAGGTGCAGGCCTCGCTGCCAGCTTGAGGCTTCGGGGCTAGCGGCCCCGCGCGCACGTGCGGACTGCTATCGTCACAGCGAGAAACGGAGAATATCATGGCGAACCTCACCGATCTGCCGAACATCGGCCCCCATGCAGCCGAGCAGCTTGCCCAGGTGGGCATCGCGACGCCCGATGACCTGATAGCCGCAGGGGCCGAGCAGGCATGGCTCAAAGTGCAGGCCATCGACCCCGGCGTGTGCCTGCACATGCTCTACGGCTTGGAGGGCGCGGTGCAGGGCATCCCGAAGAAGGAGCTCGACCCCGCCCGCAAGCAGGAGCTCAAGGCGTTCATGGACGCGAACAGGCCGGCGTAGGGGACGCGGCGCGGGAAGGAGCGCGGCAGGCGCGGCGGGGCACCGGTGGAAACGTCGTGCTGATTGTCGCACGACAAAATGGTATGCTGTGCAGGAACGCGTCCCGGCGGGCGCGGCGGACGGCGGAGACGGCGAGAGGGGGAGCGGTGGTCTTCGGCGAGCTCATCGTGTGGTACCTGTTCCTCGGCGGCACCGCTGCCGGGAGCTTCGCGGTGCTCTCCGCCATCGACCTGTACACGGCCTTCTCGCATGCGAACGACCCGCACCTCGCCCGCACGCCCCGCGGGTACCGCGGCCGTCGCGCGCGCTCGATGACGCAGCGGCGCATCGCGCGGACGGGCTACGCCGCCGCCTTCGTCCTGCTGGTGGCGGGCATGCTGTGCCTGCTGGCGGATCTCGGCCGGCCGGAGGCGTTCTACCTGCTGTTCCTCTATCCCACCGGCAGCTTCGTGTCCGTGGGGACGTTCGCCCTCACGCTGTTCGGGGCCTGCCTCGTCGTGGCGCTCGCTGAATCCGTGCTCACGCTGGGCCCTGCGTGGGAGAGGGCCGCGCTCGTCGCGAAAGCGCTCGGGGCGGTGCTGGCCGTCGTCGTGATGGTGTACACGGGGCTGCTCCTGAAGAGCGTCGTTGCCGTGGACCTGTGGCAGTCGGCGTGGCTGCCCGTGCTGTTCCTGTTCTCGGCGCTCTCGTGCGGCTGTGGTGTCGTGCTCTTGAGCACCTGCTTCTGCGTAGCCTCCCCGGGCGTGCTCGCGTGGATCCGCGGGCTGGCCATCGCGGACGCCGTGTTCATCGTGCTCGAGGCGCTCTCGGCGGCAGCATGCGCGGTGACGGTGAACGCCGCGAGCGCCGGCCGGCCGTTCGACGCGCTGCTTGCGGGGGAGCAGTCCTGCGTGTTTTGGCTCGGCTTCGTAGGATGCGGTATACTGGCGCCTCTGGCTATCGAAGCATCTGCGTTGGCCGCCCGACGCAGCCATCGGAGCAGCGTCGTCGCCGTGTTGGCGGTGCTCGTCCTGGTCGGTGGCCTGAGCCTGCGGTTCGTGCTCGTGAACGCCGGCGTCCAAACCGCAGTGTGAGAAACGACGGGACCGATGGCAACGAAGGACATACCCCCCTTTACCTTGAGCGACCAGAGCGACCTGCCGTTGTGGGTGCAGCTGCGCGACCGTATGGCGTACCTCATAAACTCGGGGTTCTACCAGCCGGGCGAGAAGCTGCCCACCGTGCGCAAATACGCCGCCGACCTGCATATAGCCTACAACACGGTGAGCAAGGCCTACATGGGCCTGGAGCGCGACGGCTACGTGACCACGGTTCGCGGCAGCGGCGTGTTCGTGAGCGACCCGGGCGCGTTCCCCCGGGAGGGCGGCCAGGCGGACCTGCTGGTCGAGGAGTTCGTGAAAAGCTGCCTTGAAGAGGGGATGGCCTACGACGACATTCCCAAGCTCGTGTCGAAGCACATACGGAAGATGAAGAGGGAGCATGAAGAGAAGTAGCAAAGAGCGCATCGCGCGGGACGAGCGGGACTCCTATCGCCGTTCGGAGATGGAGTTCGGCGTCGCCGCCGACGCCTATCGTTCCGATCCCAGCAGGAAGGCCACGCGCAACGGGGCCGTGATGGTGACGGTGGTGCTCGCGCTGGCCGCCTTCCTCGCGGTGCTGGCGCTGTGGTACGCGGTTGCGGGCGGCTTGAGCCTTGTCGGCATCGCCGTCGCGCTCATCGTGGGACTCGGGGTGCTGTCCTCGGTCCACGTGTGCCTCGAATGGGAGCGCGCGGTGATCATGCGCCTGGGCCGGTTCAACCGCCTGGCGGGCCCCGGCATCTTTTTCAGCATCCCGCTCATCGAGTTCAGCACGCTGCGCGTCGACCAGCGCACGACGGCCACCCCTTTCGGGGCGGAGGAGGCGCTGACCAGCGACCTGGTGCCGCTCGACGTGGATGCCGTGCTGTTCTGGATGATATGGGACCCCGAGAAGGCCTGCATGGAGGTGGAGGACTGCCGCTTCGCCGTGGCGCTGACCGCCCAGACGGCGCTGCGCGACGCCATCGGCCGCGCGTCGGTGTCCAACGTGGTGATGCGGCGCCACCAGCTTGACCAGGAGCTGCAGGAGGCGGTGGAGGCGAAGGTCACCGATTGGGGCATCGCGGTGCTCTCGGTGGAGATCCGCGACATCATCATCCCGAAGGAGCTGCAGGGGGTCATGTCCCTCGAGGCCCAGGCCGAATGCCGCAAGAACGCGCGCATCACGCTCATGGAGGCCGAGCGCGACGTGTCCGCCATCTTGCAGGAGGTCGCGGAAACCTACTCCCACGACGAGATAGCGCTCTCGCTGCGCAAGATCCACCTGGTGTACGAGGGCATGCAGGACAACGAGGGAACCGTCGTGGTGCCGAGTGCCTACAGCGAGGGCTTCACGCTCGACCCGAACAAGGACGCCCCGAAGGCTAACGGAAACCCCGCGACTTAGTTATACCTAAAATAGTATAAAGACAGCAAAAATTGTCGTGCGACACTCTTGATTGTCGCACGACAATTTTCCATAATAGGCGACAGAGGGATCGGCCGATTTCCTGCAAACACGCATCCGAGCGATCGCTGCGCCCACGCCCCCTTCCCAGGAGGCGGTGCGCCCGAGAGGCTTGGGCGAGGCGTGCGCCATCGCGGCGCGCGCCGCTAAGCGGACGCCTGCAGAGGGCAGGCGTATGGGAAGAGGAGGCTTGAGTATGGGGCTTGAATCTTTGTATCTGTTCACTATGCTGGGGGGTATGGCCGCCGGCGCGTACGCGTTCGACGCCGGTCTGCGCCGCACGCGCGAGGGCAGCCGTCCCTGGCTGGTTCCCCTGGTCGTCGTGGCGCTGTTCGCCGTGGGCATGATTGCGGCAACCACGCACGTGCACAGCATCCCGCGTGCGGTCGAATCGGTGTTCGGCGGCACGGTCAACTTCGGGTCCGGCATGATCCAGGAGGTCGCCGTAGCCGGGTGCTTCTTCGTGCTGGCGATCATCGACCTGGTGGTCACGCTGGTTCGGAAGGGCAGCCCCTACGCGCTGCGCGTTGTGGGCGCCGTGGTGGGCGTGATCTGCCTGGTCATTATGGGCGTTGCCTATATCGATGTCTACGGGAACCCTGTCTGGTGCAACGCGCCGGCGACCATCCTCGCGTTCGTCGCGGGCGACCTGGCCATGGGCCTGGCGCTGTTCGCCCTGCTGGCCTCGGCAGACTACGCGGGCAAGCCGTTGCGCTTGGCGGCCTACATCGTGAACGCCGTGCTGGCCGTGGGCCTCGTGCTGGAGGCCGTCGCGTTCTCGGGCGAGGGCTTCAGCCCGATCACCCAGATCGCGGGACTCGTAATCGCACCGGTCGTCTCCGTCGTGCTCGTGGCGCTGTCGTCGAAGATCAACAACAAGAAGGCGCTTGCGATTGCCATCTGCGTCGCCTCGATCGTCGGCGTCGCCATCGCGCGCTACGCGTTTTACGCAACCTGCACGGTGGCGTAGGGAAGCAAAGGGGGATTCATCGTGAGCATTCAATCCAAGAACATTTCTCGTCGCGGCTTTCTGGGGGCCTCGGCGGCGGTGGCGGCGAGCGCTGCCCTGCTGTCGGCCACGGGCTGCTCCGCGGAGGCGAGCCTCGACGCCGCCGACAAGCACGAGCTGCCCGTCGACCCGGCTGAAGGCGGCGAGTGGGTGGCGGCCGCGTGCTGGCACAACTGCGGCGGGCGCTGCATGAACAAGGTCATGGTCAAGGATGGCGCCGTCGTGCGCCAGAAGACCGACGACACGCACGAGGACTCGCCGGACTACCCGCAGCAGCGCGGCTGCGTGCGCGGCAAGGCCCAGCAACAGCAGTGCTTCGGGGCGGATCGCGTTCTCTATCCGCTCAAGCGAAAGGGCTGGAAGCCGGGCGGTGGAGAGAATTCGAACGGGCAGATGCGCGGTAAGGACGAGTGGGAGCGCATCAGCTGGGACGAAGCCATCGACCTGGCATGCCAGGAGATCAAGCGGATCAGCGACGAGTACGGCCCGACTGGCTTTTACTGCAAGTCTCCGGATGCCAGCATCAACGTCATGTGCGGCTGCGTGCGCGGATGGGATACCACTTCGCACGGAACCTACACGCTGGGATGCGACATGATCGGCCTTCCGCCGACCGATTGCGGCAAGGCGAACGACCGCTTCGATCTGAAAAATGCCGACTACATCATCCTTTACTCGTCGAATCCCACGTGGTCGGCAGCCGGTACGCCGACGTATTACTTCATCCAGGCCAAGGAGGCGGGCGTAAAGTTCGTGACCGTCGACCCGCTGTACAATGCAACGGCGCAGACGCTCGACGCCGACTGGGTTCCGGTGCGAAACGGCACCGATATGTCCTTCATGCTTGCCGTGGCTTACGAGATGCTGCGCCTCGACAAAGAAGAAGGCGATATCGTCGACTGGGATTTCATCCACAAGTACACGGTGGGCTTTGACGCAGAGAGCATGCCTGCGGATGCAAAGCTCAACGAGAATCTTATGGACTACCTGCTGGGCGTCTACGACGGGGTTCCGAAAACACCCGAGTGGGCCGAGCCCTTCTGCGGTGTTCCGCCCGAGCAGGTAACGGAGTTCGCGCGCATCTTGGGCAAAAACAACAAGACCATGCTTTTGCACAACTACGGAATGGTGCGCTGCAACGGGTCCGAGATGATCCCCCAGATGCTCATGACGCTGGGTGCAATGGGCGGCCATATGGGCAAGTCGGGGCATGCCTGCGGCGGCAACTACCATGCCAACGCGGGCAACTACGGGCCCAACCTGGTGACCGCAGGGAAAGCCAAGACCCCCAAAACGAAGAATCCCTGCTCGACGGGCGTGCGCCAACCGCAGCTCTACGACATCATCCTCAACGGCGGCGGGTCCTTCTACGACGTGTCGAATTCTTACGGGAGCTTTCACGAGCCTATTCCGACGACACTCGGTCCCATCAAGGGCATCTTCCATGTGACCGATGCAACGCTGCAGACTTCGCTGCACCAGAAGGCGGGTATCGAGGCCCATCGCGCCGTGGACTTCGTGCTTACGCGCGCCCAGTTCATGACGACGAACGCCCTCTTCTCGGACATCGTCCTGCCCGTCACGACCGAGTGGGAGCGCGTCGGTTCGGTGACATCGTGCAACCGCGAGTTCGTGTACTGCTACTCGCAGGTGACCGAACCGCTCGGTGAGGCGAAGACCGACCAGGAGATCGGCACGCTGCTGCTCGAGGGCATGGGAATGGATCCGACGCTTGCCTACGATACCTCGGAAAAGCAGCAGTTCTTCGAGCAGATTTCCGGTTGCAAGGTAATGGGCGACAACGGCAAGATGGGCCCCCTCGTTACCATCACCGATTCCGATATCTCGGAATGGGGGGTGAACGGAACACCCCAGAAAGGCGTGATCTCGCTTGCTGATTTCATCGAGAACGGCGGGTACCAGTTCGAGCGCAAGCCCGATGATGGGCACGGCTTTATCGGCTACGAGGATTTCGTAACCGATCCAGTTGCCAATCCGCTCTCGAGCGCGAGCGGTAAGCTCGAGATCTACTGCCAGGCTCGATACGACCTTATGGCGTCGTTCGAATACGATGGCATCGAGCAGTTTAAGCCGTACCCCACATACGTCGTTCCGTGCGTTGGGTACGAATCCACGTTCAAGGACGAGAAGGTGGGCGGCGAGAAGGGCGAGTATCCTTACCTTATGTACAACCCTCACTATCTGCGCCGCTCCCATACCGTGTTCGACAACTGCCCTTGGCTGCGCGAGGCGTGGCCGAACCCGGTGTTCCTTAGCCGCCAGGATGCGGAAGAGAAGGGTATCGAGGAAGGGGACACGGTTCTCATCAGCACCCCCGCCGGGAAAGGCTTGCGCAAAGCGGCGGTAATGGACATCCTTATGCCGGGAATCGTCGGTGTGCCGCACGGTGCATGGGTCGATGTCGACGAGGAAACGGGAATTGATCGTGCCGGTTCGGATAACTACCTGATCGGTGCTGAGTACGGTGGCATGGGCGTGTCGGGCTACAACAACCAGATATGCAACATCGAGAAGTACGACGAAGAGCAGCTGGTACCCGATTGCGAACTGCCGCCTCGTTGGAGCAAGAACTAGGGCTGCGGATAAGGAGGTTGGATCATGAGCGTTGGATTCTATTTGGATCAGAACCGCTGCACGGGTTGCCGTGCGTGCCAGGTTGCGTGCAAGGATAAGAATCGCCTGGAAGTGGGATTGCTGTATCGGGAAGCGCATACGTATTCTGTTGGGGAGTTCCCGAAGTCGAAGGCGTACAGCTACTCGTTCGGCTGCAACCATTGCGAGGAGCCTATCTGCTTGAAGAACTGCCCGACGGGGGCCATCTACCGGGCGCCCGACGGGACGGTCGTGCAGGACCAGAGCAAGTGCATCGGGTGCCGCATGTGCGTCATGTCGTGCCCGTACGGCCAGCCGAAGTACTTCCCGGACGAGGGCGTGTCCGGTAAGTGCGACGGCTGCTACGGCCTGCGCGAGGCCGGCGGCGAGCCGGCGTGCGTGGCGGGATGCCCCAACCGCGCGCTCAAGTTCGGCGAGATGGACGAGCTGCGCGCCGAGTTCGGCCCCGACTTGAACGAGGGCAGCATCGCCGTGCTGCCGTCCCCGGACGAGACGCACCCGAACATCCTCATCAAGGCGAAGGACTGCGCCCAAGATGCAGGATACCGGGAGCTTACCTGGTAACCTACCCCCTTTCTTGCCGCGTCGCAGATCCCTCCCTGCGGCGCGGCAACCATGTTTGCCGGAGCACCCGCCAACCTGCCCGCGGGCTGCCACGAGAGACGGGAGACCGCTATGCCGAACGAGGAGCGCGAGAGCGCGCTAGCGATGGGGCTGGCCCGTCGCACGTACCTGTACCGCCTGTTCCATGTGGTGTTCGGAAGCCGCCCGACCGGCGAGGGCGTCGCGAAGGTGCTCGGCGGCGAGACGCCGGCCCTGCTCGGCTCTGTGGGCGAGGCGCTGGCCCGGGACGGCTTCGCCGATCTGGCGGGCCGGACGCTCGGCCCGTCCGGGCGCAGCCTTGCCGCCTGCGCCGAAGACGCCCGTGCCTGGGCCGAGCGGGCGCAGGGCGAAGCGGGCGACCCGGAGCGCGCCGAGGCCCTTGCCGCGCGCCTGCGCGCCTCCTACGACCGGCTGTTCCAGGTGCCCGGCGAGCATTACGTGCATCCCTGGGAATCGCCGTACACGGGCAAGGAGTCCGTGGTGTTCCAGGAGAGCACGCTCGACGTCCGGTCGTTCTACCATGCGGCAGGGTTCAAGCTGCGAGCGGAGAAGCGATTCCCCGACGACCACATCGCTGCTATGATGGACTACCTGGGCGCTTTGAGCCAGCGTGCGTACGAGGCGTTCGCCGACGGCCGCGACGACGAGGCGGCCCGGACGCTCGCGACGCAGCGGCAGTTCGTCGACCGGCACCTGCTGAACTGGGTCGACCAATTCGCAGCCAAGGTCATCGAGCACGATGCGCAGGGGTGCTATGGTGCACTCGCGGGCGGCATGGCGGCGTTCGCCACGCTCGACCGCGTGCTGTCCGAGCAGGTCGAGGCAGAGCTGGCCGAGCCGGAGTAGGCGGGGCCGATAGAGTCGGCCGCCCGCGCAGCAGGGCCGACGTTTCTACAGGAGGGTACCGTGGATCTTCAGGGCTACAGGCAGGCGTTCGACGAGGCGGAGCGCGACTTCGAGGCTGCGGTGGAGGAGTACGGCCTGGCGTTCGAGCGCGAGGAGACCTCCCCGCGCGAGGCGCGCGTGCGCACGGCGGCATCGTGCGGGTGCCGCTGCGAGAACGGCGCCTCGTCGCTGTGGCGCAACTGGATATCGCCCGCGTGCCTGGCCTGCCGCACCGGCGACGAGACGGCCACGTTCTTCGTCGATTTGCGGTGCGTGAAGAAGTGCTATTTCTGCTTCAACCCGAACCAGGACCACTACGAGCACTTCCTCTCCCATGAGCGCGACATCGTGGCGGAGCTCGAGCAGGCGCATGCCATGGGCGCGCGGTTCCGCTGCCTGGCCATCACGGGCGGCGAGCCGCTGCTGCACCCCGAGCAGGTGAACGCCTTCCTTCAGCGAGCCGCCCAGCTCTACCCGGACGCCCACACGCGCCTGTACACGTGCGGCGACCTGCTTGACGAGCGCAGCCTGCAGGAGCTTGCCGAAAGCGGCCTGGACGAGATCCGCTTCAGCATCAAGCCGCCCGACGCGGGCGACGGCCAGGACCGCGTGTACGAGCTCATGGAGCAGGCGGTGGGCACGATTCCGGCCGTGGTGGTGGAGGTGCCCGTGATACCGGGCTCGCTCGATCAGATGAAGGACCTGCTGGTGCGGTCGGACGCCCTCGGCATCAGCGGGGTCAACCTGCTGGAGTTCTGCTTTCCGCTGCACAACGCCGCAGAGTTCGCGAAACGCGGCTTCCAGCTGCGCAAGCATCCCTTCAAGTATCTCTACAACTACTGGTACGGCGGCGGGGTGCCGGTGGCCGGCAGCGAGGCCGAGGCCTTGGAGCTGCTGGCGTTCGCCGAGCGCGAGGGCCTGCGGCTGGGAATCCACTACTGCAGCTCGGACAACAAGAACACCGGCCAGATATACCAGCAGAACAAGGCGTTCTTCGCGGACCCGGCGCTGCGGGACGCGCACCCGTGGATGCGTGCGGACGAGGAAGACCGGTTCCTGAAGTGCGCGAAGGCCTTCGGGGAGGATGCGCGCTGGGCGAGGGAATGGGCCGAGGGCGCCGGCGTGGTTTGCGGCTACGACCCGGACGTGCCGAGCCTTGCGCTTGCGGACGACGACGCCGCGGCGCTGGAGGAGGCCTGCCCGTCCATCGTCCTGGCCGAGAGCGTGAACGTGGTGGAGGAGCGCGAGCCGGACGGCGCGCCCAGGGCGGGACGCGCCGGCGCGCGCCCCGCCCTCTACCTGCGGGAGGTGGCCGTCGAGCCTAGAGCTTGACGTGCCCGAACGTGACGATGGAGTAGACGAGCCCGGCTATGCCCAGCGCCACCACCACGGCCACGATGACCTTGTCCGAGGTCTTGGCGAACAGCTTCGCCTTGGGGTCGTGCTGGCGCACGCCCACGATGTAGAGCGGCAGGCCGACGGCGTACACGATGCACGCCACCATGAGGTAGTTCAGCCCGGCGGCGTAGATGAGCCACAGGCCGTAGAGCGAGCCGGCCGCGCCGGTGAACACCGCCATGTTCCGGCTGGCGAAGATGCCCTCCGGGTATTCTTTCTTGATGGCGATCTTGAAAAGGAAGAGCGTGCAGAACAGGTAGCACGGCAGCGCCATGACGCTGGTGATGCTGATCATGGTGGTCCAGGCGTTGCTGCCGATGAAGAACGAGATAACGAGCACGATCTGCACGATGATGGTGGTCCACAGCAGCGCGGTGGACGGCGAGCCCTTCTTGTTCTCCTTCACGAACGCCTTGGGGAAGATGCCGCTCTTCGAGGCGGCCAGCGGCATCTCGCCCAGCATGAGCATCCACACGAGCCAGGAGCTCAGCACCGACACGATGACGCCGGCGTTCACCAGGATCTCGCCCCATTTCCCGAACTTGTCCAACATGATGGCGGCCATGGAAGGGTCGGCCATGGCGCCGACGTCGGCCTGCGAGTACACGCCGAGCGGCAGCAGCGACACGATGATGTAGAGCGCGAGCGTGACCAGAAAGCCGATGGTCGTGGCCTTGCGCACGGCGGCCTGCGACTTCGCCTTGCCCGACACCACGACGGCGCCCTCGATGCCCAAGAACAGCCACAGTGTGACGAGCATCGTGGCCTGCACCTGCGGCATGACGTTGTCCCAGCTGAACGTCAGGTCGATGGTGCCCTTCATGCCCCAGAAGCCCTCCATGAACACCGAGAACTTGAACACGGTGGCCACCGCGATGATGAAGATGGCCACGGGCAGCAGCTTGCCGATGGTGCCGATGATGTTCAGGAAGCTCGTGGACTTCGCGCCCTGCAGGGCCAGCAGGTACATGATCCACGTGATGATGGAGCCGCCGATGATGGACGGGATGTTGTTGCCGCCCGAGAAGTCGGGCACGAAGTAGTCGAGCGTGGCCATGACCAGCACCGAGTACGCCACGAGGGCGAAACAGTTGCAGATCCAGTAGCCGTAGGCCACGAAGAAGCCGATGAGCTTGCCGAAGCCCTTCTCGGCGTACGTGTACAGGCCGTTCGTGAGCTCCGGGCGCGCGGCCGAGAGGATGCGGAACGTGTTCGCGATGAACCAGATGCCGATGCCCGTGACCACCCAGGCGATGATGATGGCTCCAGCGGAGGCGTCCGCGGCCATGTTCTGGGGGAGGTTGTAGATGCCTCCGCCGATCATGGCGCTGATGACGATGCCGACGAGGCCGATCAGCCCTACCTTCTTCGAGCTGTCGGATGCCTTGGCGGCGCTTCCGCTGGAACCGGTCGAGGTATTGTCTGCCATGATTCCAGTCCTTGTCATGAGAGGCGCGCCCGCTGGGAGGCGGGCGCGCGGCGATCTTCGTTGCGGCGGGGGCAACGGGCGCCCGCCGTCATGCGATAGGGGAGCTCCGCGCTACTTCGCGAGGTTCGTGAGCGACTCGAAGTCCATTTCCTTCAGCCAGTCGGAGAGGTTGAGGTCGTTCAGCGACGTGAATCCCGTGGTGGGCACGGCGTTGCGGGCCAGCGTGACGTAGGGGCCCACGGTGATGGCGTTGCCGATCTCGCCCGGCTTCATCATGCGGTGCGCGAAGCCCACGTACGTGCGGTCGAACAGCACGTTGGAGTCGCGGCCGCACTCCACCACGGACCAGACGATCTCCTTGCGGTGCTGCTCGAGGAAGGCCATCATGTCGTCCTCGTTGTCGTTTTCGGTCCATACGCCGGCGTCCTCGATGAACAGGTCGGCAGAGAAGTCGCGGTCGGCGGACAGCGAGATGGCGATGAACGACCAGATGCCGTAGGCCTCGCCGGCCTTGAGCGGGCGGTCCTCCTTCGGGCGGTAGGCGGTGACGCCCTTGTTGGCGCAGATGGTGTGCGCGCCGGGGATGGGATGGTAGCGGCGGTTGTTCTCGGTGCCGAACAGCTCGACGCCGGCGTTCAGCAGCGGGGCGGCGTCGAACACCTTGAGCTCGGAGCCGTCGAACTGCTTCTCGGTGAACAGCGGCTGGCTCTTGCCCGACGTGATGTCGTCGTGACGGGCCAGGTCGTAGCCCCACACCTGGCCGGCCATGCCGCAGAACGAGGAAGCCGTGAGCATGTTGATCTGGCCGATGTAGGCATCGGCCGTCTCCGCCTTGTCGTAGGTGACGATGGTGTCGATGAGCGCGTCGTTGGTCTTCTCCACCGTGCCGGCCGACACCTTCAGCACGGACACGTAGCCGTTGCCGTAGGCGCCCGGCATGCCGTAACCGTCGCAGTAATCGTCATAAGGGCTGATGGCCGTCTTGTCGATGTGCGGCGCACGCATGCTCGCGTGGTAGTTCGCCTCGCGGGCGATGGTGCGGTTGCGGCGTTCCTCGATGTTCTTCAAAACAGGTCTCCTTTCGCAGGTGTTCGATTCAGCGCCGATTGTAGGGCCCGAGACTCGCGTTTGATTTCGCATAACGGTTCCGAAAGGGAGCCGTGCCTTTCCCGATGGCGGATCGTTGGGGAGGTGAAACGAGGGCGTTTCCAAAGGGGCCCCGTTCCCCCCGATGGGCGTCCTGCCCCGCCTCTTCCCTTGACCGGCGGGCGCGGGGGTGATATATTACAACTGTCATATAACATATGTTATGTTAGGGGGGGCGGCCATGCCGGAGCAGCGGGTGGGCAGGGAGCAGGTGCTCGACGCGGCGCTTGCCGTCGTGCGCGAGCAGGGCGAGGCGGCGCTGAGCGCGCGGTCGGTGGCGCAGCGGGCGGGGTGCTCGGTGCAGCCGATCTACAGCCTGTTCGGCGACATGGGGGAGCTGGTGCGGCAGTTGTACGACCACGCCCGGGCGTGGGTTGCGGCATACAACCGCGAGCATGAGCACGACGGGTGCAACGCCTTCGAGTCCAACGGCCTTTCGCACCTGCGGCTTGCGCGCGAGGAGCGGCCGCTGTTCCACTTCCTGTACCTGTCGCCCCATATGGAAGCGACGGGCTTCGAAGGCGTGTACGAGAGCGTCGCCATCGATGGCGTGCAGCAGTGCATCGAGGAGCTGGGGCATCTGTCGCCCGAGGCGGCGCGCGAGCTGTACCTCGACATGATCGTCTTCGTGCACGGCATGGCGGCGATGCTGGCCACGGGCGCGCAGTTCTCCGACGAGGAGCTGCACGCGCGCACGGATCGTGCGTTCAAGGGGTTCGTCTCGCTGGTGCGCGCGTGAGGGGCCGGATGCCAAGCAGCCTCGCATGAGGTGCTTGGACATCGAGAAAGGATGTCACGGCTTCCTTTTCCCCGTAAAGCAGGACGCGGCTGCGGCCTGCAGGGGAAGCCGCCACGACCGGGCGATCGAAAAACGTAGAAAGGCTTTGCAATGAGGGAGACGATCTCGCGGGGGCAGAAGCGCCAACGGATACGGCGGCTGATGCTGCTCGCAACGTTCTTGCTGTTCCCCATAATAATCTTTTACTTCTCGCCGGTGCTCATCATCGAGGGTGCGCTCTCGGGCGTCGTGGCGGCCAGCATGCTCGTGTTCGGCCTGCAGTTCCTGACGGCCATCGTGTTGCGCCGCGCATGGTGCGGATGGCTGTGCGCGGCGGGCGGGTTGCAGGAGCTTGCGGCCACCGCCGTGGGCAAGCCGTCGAGGCCCGCCTGGCTCAAGCGCGTGAAGTACGCCATCTGGGTGCCGTGGGTGCTCTCCATCGTCGCTTGCGCCTGGGTGGCGGGCGGCTTCACGGTGGTGGACCCGCTGTACGGCATCCCGGGCGGCGTGTCGATGAACAACCCGCTGGGCCTGCCCATCTACTTCGGCATCGTGGCGCTGTTCTTCGTCCCCAACCTCGTTCTGGGACGGCGCGCCATGTGCCACGGCATCTGCTGGATGGCGCCGTTCATGGTGTTGGGCGAGAAGCTGGGGAGCGCGCTGCGCGTCCCGCAGCTGCACGTGAGCGCCGAGGCCGACCGCTGCATCGGCTGCGGGAAGTGCGACCGCGCCTGCCCGATGAGCCTGCCGGTGGAGCAGCTGGCGAAGGGCAGCGCGATCGTTGATGCCGAGTGCATCCAGTGCGCGGCGTGCGCCGACGCCTGCCCGAAGGGCGTGCTCAAGCTGCGGGTGGGGAGGCTGCGATGAGCGGGCTGCTCGCGTAGCAACCAGGCTGCGCGCGGGTTATTCCGGCAGGTCGACGAGGGCGTAGGTGTCAATGTCCTGGCGCTGATGGAGAATGCGGTACACCGTCAGTGCCGTGTCGTCGCAGCGGTAGTACACCGTGTACGGGCTTGCCAGCACCGTTCGATATTCCCGATGGTGAAGCCCGTCTATTGCGAAGCGCCCGCCTGCATCGGGAAATGAGCGCGCATGTTCGATTGCAGCGTCGACGCGCTGGATCGCCGCAAGGGCGGCTTGCGGGTTTTTGCATTCAAGTCCCAGGTAGATGGCGATCGACTCCCGATCGAGGTGGGCGCGCGGTCTCCAAGCGAGTTCGAGCATGATCAGTCCCCGTTCGAAGGGTAGTCGAGGTTCCAGAGCGCGAAGATCTCGCGCATCTTCGCTTCGGAATCGTCGGCGTTGAGGGTTTCGGGACGGTATTTCTCTTCGATTTCCGCCTCGCGGAGCGCCAGGTAAACACGGTTGCGCCGTTCGGTCGTTTCGTACGCGTTGCTGTCCATGAGCACGAAGGAAGCCACGCCGTTCTTCGTGAGCACGATGGGCTCTTGCAGCTCGGTCGCCTGGGTGCACACATCGTTGAGTTGCGTGCGCAGGTCGGTAATGGGCCTGATGACGGGTAGCGGTGCGGCGAGAGCGGACATGATGCTCCTTTCCATGTTCTTTATTCAGTACATAATAGCATATATAATAAGGTATATGAAGGGTTGCAAGAGGACAGAGCATGTTCGCGCTTGACTCTGACGTTGCGTGAGGGTGTAGGCTGTCGATGCGATCGCGAAAGGAAGGAGGCGCCCATGGAGTGCGAGCGGGCGGAGCGCGGCTACACGGTGCACGAGCTGGCGGCGTTGTCGGGGTGCACGGTGCGCACGTTGCACCATTACGACGAGCTGGGGCTGGTGCGGGCCGGGCGCGCGGCGAACGGCTACCGACGCTACGGGCCCGCCGAGGTAGACCGGCTGCAGCAGGTGCTGCTGTACCGCGAGGCCGAGATGCCGCTGGCGGACATCAAGCGGCTGCTGGACGACCCGGCGTTCGACGCGCGCGATGCGCTAGCCGGGCATCTGCGCGAGCTGCACGCGCGCAAGGAGCGCCTTGACGGACTGATCGCGAGCGTGGAGAAGACGCTCGCCAGCATGGAAGGAGATGGCCCGATGAAGGACGAGGAGAAGTTCGAGGCGTTCAAGCAAGGCCTCGTGGACGAGAACGAGAAGAAGTACGGCAAGGAGGTGCGCGAGCGCTGGGGCGACGATGCCGCCGACGCGAGCAACGCGAAGCTCATGGGCATGACCGAGGAACAGTACCGCGCTACGCAGGAGCTGGAGCGGGAGATCAGGGACGTCCTCGTGGCGGCGATGGAGACGGGCGACCCGGCAAGCGAGGAAGCGCGCCATGCGGCCGATCTGCACCGTCAATGGCTGTGCGCTTTCTGGAAGGACGGTACGTACTCCAAGGCCGCGCATCGGGGCCTCGCCGAGATGTACGTTGCCGACGAGCGCTTCAAGGCCTACTACGAGGCATGGGCCCCTGGCGCCGCCGAGTTCCTCCGCGACGCCATCAAGGCTTTCTAAGGCAACCTGCGGCCCATTCGTTGCTTGTGCCTGCAGGCGGGCCATCCTACACTGCTGCCCATGAGCAGAATCGCAACGTCCATGAAGTCCGTGCTGCACACCTCGGCGCGCCGTCTCGCCGCTTGGGTGCGCGCGCCGTTCGCCAGCCTGTACCGGGTTGCGGCGGCGGTCCTCGCCGCGGGGGCGGTGGGCCTCGCGCTGCCGCCCTGGGTCGGTTTGCTGCTGTTCGCCCCGGTGGCGGCGACCGTCGGGACGAAGGTCGCGCATGCCGTGCGCGCCATCGCCTCGCTGTGCTACGTGGGCGTGGCGAAGAACCGCGAGGGACACCCGACGCTCGACGTGCGCCGCGATCTGCTGCAGCGCTCCCGGGCGCTCGGCACGGCCTCGCTCGCTGCGGGCGTGGCCGTGCTGCTCGCCGCGCGGGCGGCCCTGACCCTGTTCCCGAGCCATGCCGAGGACGGCGTGCTCGCCCCCTACCTGGTGTTCACGGCGGTGCTGCTGGGCGGCTTTCTGCTGTTCTACACGCTGGCGCTGCGGTTCGACTCGTCGGTGCTGCGGGGTCTCACCAGCATCGCCGTCACGCTGCCGGTGTTCTTCATCGTGGTGGCGGTGGCCAGCATCCTGCTGTCGTGGGCCATGGGCGTGCTGGCGGGCTTCGGCGTGCCGGTCGAGGGCCTGCTGCAAGGCGGGTTCGCCTGGCTCTACGAGATGCAGCGCCTCCTGGGTGCGGCCGTCGGCTACTTCCTGCGGCAGGATACCCTCATCGTCGGCGTGTCCATCGTGGCAGCCGCGCTGCTGTTGCTGCTGTATGCCTACTCGGTGCCGCTCTACTGGCTGCGCAGCGTGTCGCGCTGGCTCAAGGGCATCGGCGTGGCCGCGGCCGCTTTCGGCGCGGCGGTCATCGTGTTCGCGGGCGTGTGGCTGGCCGACGTGCAGCATCTGGCCGAGCAGGCAGCGGCGGGGCGTCTGGGCACGGGTCTCGACGCCGGGGTGGCCAGCAGCCAGGCGCAGGCCGTCGCGCAATACCGCTCGGACGACCTCGTTGCGCTCATCAAGGCGTTCGTGTTGCCCTACACGGTGGGCGTGTTCGTGGCGAACGGCGTGGTGGCGTGGCGCAAGGGCCGCGCCAAGCAGGCGGCCGACGGCATCCTCGACGACTTCGCCGCCGCGGGCCACGTGGACGAGGCGGCGCTTCCCGAGCAACGCAAGCGCTACCTCTACTGCGGCGGCAGCCCCACGCTCTGGGATATTGCCCTGCGCTCCATCGGCCATGACGTGCCTCTTCCCCATCCCTTCGCCCCGCGCAGGCTCACGCTCAAGGAGCGCCTGACCGGCGTGCTGGAGGATCCGCCGCCCGAGAGGGCGCCCGAGCAGCCGCCCGACCCGCCGGCCGAGCAGCCGGCTTCGTCCGCTTCTGCCGGCTTGCCAGACGAAGTCGGCATGCGCACCGACTCCAAGGCCGGTCATGCCGAGGGCTGCACCAAGAGGAATGAGCCAAGACAGGCTCTGCAATAAGAGGGGAGGGAGGACAAGGGGCCAGGTCCTTGTCTCGTGCGTCGCGACGCCAGGGTTCGTCGGGGAATCCGTGGGCGTGACGGCCCCTGCTGCTTCGCGCTTGGGCGCGGGCGAGCATCGGTGATGCGGCGAACCGATGGCTATTGTGCGTGCAGAAGCGCCCGGATGCACAGTTTTTACCAGATTATTGCAGAAGGAGGAGTTCGAGGGGCGATTTGTATGCCTCGACGGCATCGCGGTGCCTTTTATCGGCGGTGTTTTCCCTGATCGCGATAAGGCCGACGATGCAAAAGCCCCCGCAAGCGCTCCAAGCATGCAGAAAACTGGTAAAAACTGTGCAGAAAAGTCCGTGGGGGCCCGAATTTGAAGAACCTGCGCGGGCTGTTCGCTTCCGGCATGCCGGTGCCGTATGATGTGTTTCTTGTCTGACGGGACGGCAACGCGCCCGCCTCGCCTCGCGCCTTGCCGTTGCCGTTTTGTATAGTGGCCCCATGAAGAAATCCGAAGCGCTCAAAACCCTGGGGCTGGCCGACGGCGCCACCGACGACGAGGTCAAGCAGGCCCACCGCAAGCTGGTGATCGCGCATCACCCGGACAAGTTCGCCCTGGACTCGCCGGAGCGCGCCGAGGCCGAGGAGCTCACGAAGCGCATCAACGAGGCCCGCGACGTGCTGCTGAACCGTTCGTGGACCCCCGAGTTCGACCCCCGCCGCGACCCGCGTCCCTACGCGAACAACCCCTACGCGCACCCCGGTCGCCCCGGATCGTCCGCCGCGCCGGGCGGACCGGCCGGCCAGGATCCTTTCGCCGGCTGGCCCTTCGCGGGAGGCCAGGGCTCGCCGTTCGGCCAGGGCCAGGGCACGGGCCCCGCACCCGGCCGCACCACCTACGTGTGGACTTCCTGGGATGGCACCCGCACGGCCGGCGGCGATCCGGGCGTCGGCGGGCCCTTCGACCCGTTCGACCCCTTCGCGCCCTTCCGCGCCGCCGAGCCGCGCAAGACCCCGCAGCAGGTGCTGGCCGAGGCCGTGCGCTCGCTGCGCAGCGAGGCGCTCGCCGTGGCGGGCAAGGCGGCCGTGCTCGCTGTGGCCGCGCTGCTGGGCTCGGTGGCCACCGGCCTGTTCTTCTACGTGATGATATCGCTCGTCTGGGGCCTGTGGAAGCGGCTGGGCAGCTGCCTCATCGGCTTCATCGTGCCCATCGCGCTTCTGGGCGCCCCCTTCGTGTTCCTCATCGCGCCGCGCCAGGGCGCCGTGACCGTCGGCTTGGCCGTCTTCTTCCTCGCGGCCGTGCTGTTCGACGCCGTGAACCTGCGCAACGCCCTGCGTGCCTACCGTGCCGCCAAACGCGCCGCCCGGCCGTAGGGCCTCCCCTCCACGACCTCGTGCTATACTAGCCGCTTTAGGAAACGTTCGCGGGAAGGGTCCGGTTGAAGAAAGCGCTGCTGCTCGTTATCGGCATCGTCGCGGTGTGCTTCCTCATCGCGAACGCCGACTACCTGGCGAGCTTCCTCGCCACCCTCCAGACCGGCGCGCTCGTGCCGCTCGTGGTGGCGTGCGTGCTCATGCTGGCCCGCCACCTGGTGCAAGCGGCCTCCTACGACGCGGCGTTCGAGGCCGTCGGGCATAAAACCGGTTTCTGGCACAACGTCGTGCTCATCTTCTCGCTCGTGTTCATCAATACGTTCTGCCTGTTCTCGGGCGCGACGGGCGTGGCGTTCATCATCGACGACGCGCACCGGAGGGGCTGTGACGCCGGCCAGGCCACCTCGGGCGCCATCCTCTCGCAGATCGGCTACTTCGCCGCCATCCTCGTGATCTCGGTCATCGGTTTCGTCACCATGCTCGTGTCCGGCTCCATGAACACGCTCTTCCTCGTGGGGGGCCTTGCGCTTGCGGCCGTGCTGGCCGTGCTGTCAAGCATGTTCGTGGCGGGCTACCGCAAGCCGCGCATCCTGTTCCGGCTGTTTTTGGGCCTCGAGTCGCTCATCAACAAGCTGCTCGGCCTGCTGAAAAGGCACCTCAAGCCCGGTTGGGGCCGCAAGACGGCCGGCTCGTTCATCTCGTCGGCGTCCATCTTGGCGAAGAACCCGCAGGGCACGCTCGTCACCGTGGCCTATGCGTCGTTCTCGGCCATCCTCAACATGGCGTGCCTCGTGGCCATCGGCTACGCGTTCGGCTTCACCCACGTCACCGCGCTCGTGGCGGCGTTCGCGGTGGCAGCCATCTCGGTGATACTGAGCCCCACGCCGCAGGGCGTCGGCGTGGTGGAGGCCGCCATCGCGGCCATCCTCACGGCCCATGGGTGCTCGCTCGCCACGGCCACGGCCATCGCGCTCGTGTACCGCGGCATCATGTTCTGGATGCCCTTCTGCATCGGCGCCGTGCTGCTGTCCCAGTCCGGCTTCTTCGCCGACAAGAAGAACCCCTCCGAGGAGCAGCGCGCGAAGGACCTCGCCTGGATATCCGGCACGCTCGTGCTGGTGGTGGGCCTGGTGAACCTGGGCCTGGCCCTCATCCCCAAGTCGTTCGAGCCGTTCACCGTGCTCACGGAGTGGGTGAACATCGGCGGCGTGCTCATCGGACCGGCGCTCATCGTGGGAAGCGCGGTGCTCGTCGTGCTGGCGGTGGGCCTCATCCTGCGCTTCCGCACGGCGTGGGCGCTCACCATCGGCGCCCTCGTGCTGCTGGCCGGTGCCGAGTTCCTTTACGTGAACACGTGGCAGGTGGCCGTGGCTGCCGTCGTGCTGGTGGTGTGGCTGTTCTGGAAGCGCTCCGCGTTCGACCGGCCCGTGGTGCTGAAGGGCGACGCGGCGCGCATCGCCCGCGAGTTCGGCGATAACGTGGCCCGGTTCCGCCGTTGGCGCGCCGAGCGCCGCGCCCGCCGCGACGCCTCGTCCGGCGCGCCGATTGCCGGATCGGACGACCTCGACGAGCTTGCCGGCGCCCGAGCCGGTGCACCGGCCGGCCCCGGGTCTCGCCTGCGCACCGCCGCGCCCGCCGGGCATCGCGCGCGCGGCACGAGGGCGGCCGAGCCCCCGCGCAAAACAAGTTGGGAACAGCAGGCCGAAAAGGGCGCGCTGCTCATGCGGCAGGTGGAGCAGGAGGGTATACTGGCAGACGAACCATCTGCGAAGGAGGAGCAACGCCCATGATAGTGCTCGACGAGCCGTACGTGTCCGAACCCCTGGTCGATTGGCTGGAGCAGTCGCAGCATCCCGTGCTGGACAACGATGTGGCCGCCGCGCTCGCCGCGGGGGGCCGCCGTCTCAACCTGGTGGGAGAGGACGAGGCCGCCCGCCGTATCGATGCGGGCGAGCGCGTGTACACGAACTCCGAGAACGCGCTGGCATGGATCGCGGACCATACGGCCAACACGTCCCTCGCGCGTGCCATCGACCTGTTCAAGGACAAGGCGGCCATGCGGCGCGCGCTGGCCGGCCTCGATCCCGACCTGTTCTTCAAGACGTGCTCCATCGACGAGCTGTTCAAGTTGGATTTCTCCCGCCTGCCCTCTCCGTTCGTGCTCAAGCCCTCCGTGGGCTTCTGCAGCGTGGGCGTGTACGCCGTGGCAGACCGCGAGGACTGGGAGCGTGCGCTGGCCGATATCCAGAAGAACGCCGCGAGCTGGCACGACCTCTATCCCGAGAGCGTCATCGGCACGGGATCGTTCATCTTGGAGGGCTACATCGACGGCACGGAATACGCGCTCGACGCCTACTTCGACGAGCAGGGCCGCGCGCGCATCCTGAACGTGCTGCGCCACGACTTCGCCTCGGCCGAGGACACGTCCGACCGCATGTACGTGACGAGCGCCGCCATCGTGCGCGACAACGCCCCGGCGTTCGCCGCCTGGCTCGACCGGGTGAACGCGCTCGTGGGCGCCCGCAACTTCCCCGTGCACGTGGAGGTGCGCGTGGACGAGGGCCACGTGTGCCCCATCGAGTTCAACCCCCTGCGCTTCGCAGGCCTGGGAGGCACGGACGTCAGCTGGTATGCGTACGGCTACCGCACCTACGAGGCGTTCCTCGAGGGCGTCCAGCCCGACTTCGGCGCGGCGTTCGCCGGCAAGGAGGACAAGGTCTACTCCATGTCGCTGCTCAACGCGCCTGCCGGTACGAAAGGCAACGAGCGCTTCGACTACGATGCGCTGCGCAGCCGCTTCTCGCACGTGCTCGAGCTGCGCCCGTTCGACGTGGGCCGCGTGGGCAACTACGGCTTCCTGTTCCTGGAAACGGATGCCGAGACGGCCGGCGAGCTCGATTTCCTTAAAAACACGGACTTGAAAGAGTTCCTCCGCTAGCGGCGGGGGCGTTATGGGACGGAACGGGGGCAGGCCTTGAAGCTGAGCGTGCGCAACCTGCTCATCGGGCTCGTCATCGTCATCGTGCTCGCCGTGGTGCTGCTGCGCGGCGACCAGCTGGTGGAACTCGTGGAGACCATCAAGAAGGGGTCGGTGATCCCGCTCGTCGCCGCCCTGTGCACGCAGCTGGGCAAGTACTTCGCGCAGAGCTTCGCCTACTCGTTCGCGTTCGAGGCCGTGGGCGAGCGCATGGACCCGCGTTCCACGCTGCCGCTCGTGTTCGGCACGTTCTTCATGAACACCATCGCCCCCTCGCTCAACCTCGCCGGCACCACGCTCGTGGTGGACGACGCGCGCCGCCGCGGCATCCCGCCGGGGCGCGCCACGAGCGCAGCCCTGCTCATGCAGATCACCGTGGACTCGGGCTTCGCCACCATCATGCTCGTGGGCTTCGCCATCCTCGCGTTCACCGTGGGGCTCTCGCCGCTGTGGTTCCTCCTGGGCCTGCTGGTCATCGCGCTCGTCACGGTCATGGTTCTCATCCTGGTGCTCGGCCGCAAGCGCCCGGCGCTCGTGCTGCGCGCGCTGCGCCCCATCGAGCGCTTGGTGGACCGCATCCGCGTGCGCTTCAAGAAGCCGCCGCTGGACTCGTGGGTCGAGCGCACGGTGGGCTCGTTCTCCGACGCGGCCGGCCTCATCGCCCACAACCCGAAGGCCACCGCCAAGGCGTTCGGCTGCTCCGTGGTGGCCTCCCTGTGCGAGCTCGCGTGCTTCTCGCTTGTGGGCGTGGGCTTCGGCGTGACCGTGCCCGAGGCGCTCATCTGCGGCTACGTAGTGGCCACACTGTTCGCCATGATATCGATCACCCCGCAGGGCGTGGGCGTGGTGGAGGCTGCCGTGGTGGTGGCGTTCACGTCGTTCGGCGAGTCGAGCGCGGCGGGCCTGTCCATTGCGCTCGTGTACCGCGGCATCGTGTTCTGGTTCCCGTTCTTGGTGGGCGCCATCCTCATCCAGACCACGAAGTCCTTCAAGCAGGAAGCGAAGAAGACCGTGCGCACCGCCCGCAAGTCCGACCGCATGCGCACCGTCGAAGGACAGGCCAGGCGCCTGGACGAGGCGAAGGCGCAGGGCGCGCCTGTCTCGGGCAAGGCACGGCCCGCCGCCCGCTCGCCGCAGGAGCAGGCCGCTGGCGCGCCGCCTGCTTCCTCCGAGCCGCGCGGCCGCTGACCGTCCGCGGCGCGCTGTACGTTTTCCAACCTCAAAAACTACGACAATCGGGGGTTTACGCCATGCGCGGGTTCGCCATGCTATAGAATAGCGGGATGGTAGCATATCGCGGGCCGCAGGCCCGCTTGCAGAACGGGGGCAGTATGGAACGTGGGAAGCTTTTCGGCGCCGTCGCAACGTTCGCGCTGGCGGGGATCTTGGCCTGTGCCGGATGCGCTGGGGGTGGGCAGGGCGCGGCGGGCGAAGCCGGCAAGGCGTCGGTGCTCGACCCGGCCGACCCCGTGCAGGTGGAGCTCTGGACGTACTACAACGGCACGCAGCAGCAGGCGTTCGAGGATCTGGTCAAGGAGTTCAACGCGGGTCGCGGCAAGGATACGGGCGTCGTGGTAACCAGCTCCAGCCAGGGAGGCGTGAACGACCTGGCCGCCGCCGTCACCGACTCGGCGCAGGAGCTCGTGGGCTCCGAGGCCATGCCCGATGCGTTCCTCTCGTACTCCGACACCGCCTCGGTCATCGACGGGCTCGGCCGCGTGGCCGACCTGTCGGCCTACCTGACCGACGGCGAGTTGGCCCAGTACGTTGACAGCTTCATCGAAGAGGGCGACATCAACGGCGACGGCAGCCTCAAGGTGTTCCCGGTGGGCAAGTCCACCGAGACGCTGCAGGTCAACTTGACCGACTGGCAGAAGTTCGCCGATGCCACCGGCTCGACGCTCGAGGAGCTCTCCACCATCGAGGGCGTGACGACCGTGGCGCAGCGCTACTACGAGTGGACCGACGCCCAGACGCCGGACGTCGCGGGCGACGGACGTCCTTTCTTCGGGCGCGACGCCATGGCGAACTACCTGATCACCGGCTCGCGCCAGCTGGGCCATGACGTGTTCGACATCGACGGCGGCGTGTGCACGCTCGACCTCGATCGCGCCACCATGAAGAAGCTCTGGGACAACTACTACGTGCCCATGGTGCAGGGCTGGTTCTCCGCCGAGGGCAAGTTCCGCTCCGATGCCGTCAAGACGGGCGACCTCGTCTGCTATGTGGGCTCGTCCTCCTCGGTGGTGTACTTCCCGAAGACCGTGACGGTCGACGACAATACGAGCTATCCCATAGAGCTGGCCGCGTTGGCGAACCCCACGTTCAAGGACGGCAAGCCGTGCGCGCCCCAGCAGGGCGCCGGCTTCGTGGTGACGAAGTCCGACGAGAAGAAGGAAGCCGCCTGCGTCGAGTTCCTGAAGTGGTTCACCGACAAGGAGCAGAACACGGCCTTCTCCATCAGCGCCGGCTACGTGCCCGTGAAGAAGGACGCGCTCACGCTCGACAACCTGCAGAAGGCTGCCGAGTCCGTCGAGGGCGCATCCGAGAACTACCTGGTGAACCTGCCGGCCACGCTCGATACCATCGAGGCGGGCGTGTACGCCAACCCGCCGTTCAAGGGCGGTGTGGAGGCGCGCGCCGTGCTGGAGAAGGCGCTGTCCAGCAAGGCCGTGGCCGACCGCGCGGCCGTGACGGCCGCCATCGAGGGCGGCGCGGCGCCCGAGGAGGCCGTGGCGCCGTACCTGGAGGATGCGGTGTTCGACTCCTGGCTGGCCGACCTGACCGCATCGCTCGAAGCGGCAATGGCCTAGCCAGAACGCCTTCGGCGAGGGCCGGGGAAGGGAAAACGACGGCGGCATGGGCCTGGAAACGGGAAAAAGGCGGGGCGCGCGGCGCGGACTGACGTTCAAGGTCCTCGTCGTGGTGCCCTTCTGCATAGCCCTCGCCATCCAGGGCGTCATGTGCGTGGCCGTGCTCGCGGGCAGCGAAACGCTCGAGCAGATGGAGGCAGACGCCTACGACCTGTTCTCCGAGCGCGTTTCCAGCCGGGCAGGCTATCTTGAGAACGACATGATATTCCGCTGGTCGGATTTCGACGTGGTCGTGGACGATGTGGGCGACGACATCGATTCCGCCCTCGCCGCGCACGGTGCGTCGGCGACCGACATCGCCACGGGATCCGACCTCTCGCTTGCCGTCATCGACGCATCGGCCGACGACCTGCTGTCGTTCGCCCGCCGTGCCGAGGTGGACGGCGTTTACCTCGTGCTCGCGGACGGCGCGGTCGACCCCTCCTCCGAGGGGGACGGTCATCCGGCGCTCTACATCCGCGACGCGAACCCCAAAGTGGACGTGGCGAATGGCTCCGACCTTCAGCTGGCGGCGTGCCCCATCAGCGTGGCCCGCCGGCTCGATATCGCGCTCGACAGCCAGTGGTCGGCCGCGTTTCCGCTCGCCGCCGAGGGCGAGGGTCAGAGCGCTTTCTACTATCGTCCCCTGCGTGCCGCCCAACAGTACCCCGATGCCGACACGAGCGACCTGGGTTACTGGGGACGGCCCGTCGACCTGGGATGGACGGGCACGCAGTCCGTCACGTACAGCAAGCCGGTGAGGGACGCCGCAGGCAATGTCGTTGGCGTGCTGGGAGTGGAGGTACGGCTCGACCGCATAGCCTCCTTCTTCCCGTACCTCGACCTCAACGAGGGAGGCAACGGCTCTTATCTGCTGGCCGTCACGGGGGAGGACGGTGGTTTCGCGCGCGACGGCGGCGTGTCGCCGGCAACCGGGCAACCACGCACCTACGAAGTGCTCACGGCCACGGGTGCATCGCAGAGCCTCTACGTGGAGGACGGCTCGTTCGAATCGTCCCTCGACGAGAAGGGGCGCATGACGGTGGAGCCGTCGGAGGCCGCGTCGTCGGCCGCGCGTGCCGCCGCCAGCGCGGCCGAGATCAAGCTCTACGACAGCACGTCGCCGTTCGCCTCCGAGCATTGGGCTCTCGTGGGGCTCGAGCGCGAGGACGACCTGTTCTCCGCCGCGCACCTTCTGTCCGAGAACCTCATGAAGGTGTTCGCGGCCTCCATCGTGGTGGGCATCGTTGTTGCCGTGCTCACGGCATGGCTGTCGTCGTCCCGCCTGCGCCACCTGATGGGGGAGGTGCGTGCCGCAAGTCCCGAACAGCCTATCTCGTTCACGCCCACCGGCATCGTGGAGGTGGACGAGCTGTCCGAGTCCATTGAGCTGCTGGGCTCCGAGGTGGCCTCGGCAGCCTCGCGCCTGTCCCAGATACTCAAGCTGTCCGATCGCTCCATTGCCGCGTTCGAGTGCAATTTCACGTCGTCCGTCGCCACGTATACGGATGGCTTCTTCGATGCGATGGGGCTCGTGCTCCCGTCGGGCTCGGGCGAGCAGGGCTCCGCGCATGAGGGCTCTCTCGGCGGCGCCGTGCCGCTCGGAGCATTCGAACGGCTTTTCCAGTCGCTTCGCCCGCGCTACGAGCAAGAGTCCGACGGTCGCTGGATCGTCTCGGATGTCGACGGCCGGCGCTGGGTTCGCATCGTCACGTTGGAGAGCGATGACGGAACGCGGGTGTTCGGCCTGGTGGAGGATGTGACCGACGAGATAGCCACACGCCGCCGCATAGAGCACGAGCGCGACCACGACGTGCTCACGGGCCTCTTGAACCGCCGTGCTTTCGAGCAGGCCGTCACGGAGCGCCTGGCCGGCATCCCGCCGGCGTTCGGCGCCATGCTCATGCTCGACTTGGACAATCTGAAGTACATCAACGACACGTACGGCCACGATTGGGGCGACCACTACATCAAGGCCGCGGCCAGCGTCATCGAGCGCACGTTCGAGGGCGAGGGCTTCTTCGCGCGCATCTCGGGCGACGAGTTCCTCGTGTTCGTCGACCGCTGCGCTGACGCCGATGGGGCGTACCGCCTGTTCGACTCGTTCATGCGCGCGCTCGACACGAGCGTGCTCGAGGCACCCGACGCCACGGTGCTCAAGGTGCGCGCATCCGTGGGCGTGGCGTTCTATCCCGAGGACGCCGTGGATTTCTCCCACCTGCGCGAATATGCCGACTTCGCCATGTACGAGGCCAAGAACCACCGCAAGGGCGCGCTCCTGCGGTTCGACCGCAAGAGCCACGAGCGGGGGGCGTTCATCCTCAACAACAAGGAGGACCTGAACCGCCTGCTCGACGAGAACCTCATCGACTACCACTTCCAGCCCATCGTGGACGCCCGCATGGGCGAGGCGGTGGCCTACGAGGCGCTCATGCGGCCGCAGCTTCCCTCCATCGCCACGCCGGACCGCGTGCTGCTGCTCGCGCGCTCGCAGTCGAAGCTCTACCGGGTGGAGCATCTCACGTTCTTCGGCGCCCTGGAGGCGTTCGCCAAGCACGGGGACGCCGCTCGCGGGGCCACCTTGTTCGTGAACAGCATTGCCACGCAGCGCCTGTCCTCCGATGACGAGGTGGAGCTGCAGAAGCGGTTCGGGCCCCTGCTCAAGCACCTGGTCATCGAGATCACGGAGAGCGACTACAGCCGCGAGATGTCGCTGTACAAGGAGGGCCTCGCACGGCGCTGGGGTGCGCGGCTCGCTATCGACGATTTCGGCAGCGGCTACAACGGCGAGACGTCGCTGCTCGACTACCACGCCGACTTCGTGAAGCTGGACATGGGCATCGTAAGCGGCATCGACGTTGCGCGCGACCACCAGGACATCGCCCGCAATCTCATAGGCTACGCGCATGACCGCGGCATACGCGTGATAGCCGAGGGCGTGGAGACGCCCTCCGAGCTCAAGGCCGTCATCGGGCTGGGCGTGGACTACCTGCAGGGCTACCTCATAGGCAAGCCCGCTGCCACGCCGCCGGCCGTGCCCGCCGATATCCAGGAGCTCATCCGCACGCTGGCCGGCACGTCCTGCTAGAAGGGAGCACCATGACCCTCACCGACACGCTGCATATCGAGACCGTCTCCGCTGGCAAGCGCCACGTGGAGGCGTTCATGCCCATCACCCCCGACGTGCTCCAGCCGCACGGCTACCTGCATGGCGGCGCAACCATCGCGCTCTTGGAGACGGTGGCCAGCATCGGCGCCGAGCAGGGCACCGATTTCGAACGTGAACGCCCTTTCGGCGTCGATGTGCGGGTGCGCCATCGCAAGGGTGGCAGGAAGGGCATGCTGCGCGGCGTGGCCGACCTCGACTGCGAGGAGGTCTCGGAGCGCACCGGTGCCGTGAAGCAGTACTGGAACGTGGCGGCGTACGACGACGCGGGCGACGTGGTGTCCGACGGCGTGGTCATGACCAAGATCGTGCCCCTCGCGTACCTGGAGGCGAAAGGCGAGGGAGGCGCGTGAGGCGTCGCCTTTCGTCTCCCTCCTTGCCCAAGACGGGTGCGCTTTGTCGCCCAGGGCGCATCCATCGGCCTCTCCTACGGGGGAGGGAGCGGCTTCGAGCGGCCTCGACCACCGGTGAAGAAGACGTGGAGGGGGAAATATTGCCACATTTTCTTTTACCTTCGATTACATTGTGCTATCATAACCGTCGCTGCAACAAGCAGCTTACGGGTTGTGGCTCAGCTTGGTAGAGCGCTGCGTTCGGGACGCAGAGGCCGCAGGTTCAAATCCTGTCAACCCGACCAGGGAGCTAAAGGGATGTAACTTTCAAGGAGCATCCCTTTTTTGCATAGTGTGTGCTACTCTGACGGCGTTGGAGTGGGCGGGGCGCGCTGCGGTGGCGGCCCGTAAGACAAGCTTGGAGGAACGTATGAAAATCCTGGGTATGGGCATGCCGGAGCTGCTGATCATCTTGGCAGTCATCCTGCTGATCTTCGGGCCGAAGAACCTCCCGAAGCTCGGCGGCGCGATCGGCAAGACCGTCAAGAACCTGCGCGAGGGCATGGGCGGCGGCAAGGCCATCGAGGAAGCCGAGGACGAGGACGAGGAAGTCGTCGAAGAGGTTGAGGAAGAGAAACCGGCCCCCAAGAAGGCTACCACGACTGCGAAGAGGACCACGGCGGCGAAGAAGAAGGCCGAATAGCCTGGCGCTAGCGAATCGGTTCGCGGTATGTGCAGACGGCTCGGCCGGGCACATACCGCTTTTTTGTATATCGGCCGACACTCCGTCGGAGCACTCACGTACAGAGATAAAAAGCCGCACGTCCGACAACCGGGCGTGCCTGTTGTAGGTATCGGACAGGTGAGAAGCATGGCAAACGACAACTTCATCCTCACGCAGGAGGGCAAGGAAAAGCTCGAGGAGGAACTGCACTACCTCGAGACCGAGAAGCGCGCCGAGATCGGCGAGCGCATCAAGGTGGCGCGCGAGTTCGGCGATATCTCGGAGAACTCCGAGTACGACGATGCCAAGAACGAGCAGGGCATGATGGAGGCGCGCATCGCCGAGATCAGCCGCATCCTGTCCGAGGCCACCGTCGTGAGCACGCCGAAGCGTTCCAGCAAGGTGAACATCGGCTCCATGGTCACGGTGGACATGGGGGGCAAGGAGCGCGTCTTCACCATCGTGGGCGGTGCCGAGAGCGACGCGGCTGCCGGCAAGATCAGCAACGAGTCGCCGGTGGGTGCAGCGCTCTTGGGCCACAAGAAGGGTGACAAGGTGGAGACTACGGGCCCGACCGGCCGCGACATCTCCATGGTGATTCTGAAGATCGAGCATTAGGAAGTTCCGTCGGCTTGGCGGCCGCCGGAACTCGCCGACGACTGCGGTTCCGGTTCCGTCGGCCTGGCGGCCGCCGGAACCCGCCGACGCTGCGGCCCGCCCTCGCACCCGATCTTCGCGCGATGTCGCGGGCTTGCGTACCGAAGTACGCGGCGCCCGCGCCATCCCCCGAATCTCGGGCACGAGGGCGGGCCTCGCTGACTTACTACGCCAACCTGCGCGGTTGGTTTTCGCGCTTCGCGCGAAGGGCCCGGCCCTGGTGGGCGAGCCCGCTCTGCGAGCTGAACGAGATTGAGGGGCACTGAACTATGAGCGACACCAACGACACGACGGATACCGGGCAGGTCATCGAGGACGATCCCATCGCGGTGCGCCGCGCCAAGCGCGAGGCGCTGCTGGCGGCGGGGCGCGACCCATACGGCCATGCGTTCGCTTACTCGCACCACTTGGCCGACCTTGCCTCCCAGTACGAGGGTCTCGAGGACGGCGCGTCCACCGAGGACGAGGTGCAGGTGGCAGGCCGCATCATGGCCAAGCGCGACCAGGGCAAGCTCGCTTTTCTCGAGCTGCGCGACTCCTCGGGCGACATGCAGCTGTTCTGCCGCATCAACGCGCTGGGCGAGGAATCGTTCTCCGAGCTCAAGGACCTCGACGTGGGCGACTGGATCGGCGTCGTCGGCACCATGATGCGCACGAAGCGCGGCCAGCTCTCCGTGGCGGTCGAGTCCTTCGAGCTGCTGTCCAAGAGCCTGCGCCCCCTGCCCGAGAAGTTCCACGGCCTGGCCGACAAGGAGACGCGCTACCGCCAGCGCTACGTCGACCTGGTAATGAACCCCGAGGTGAAGGACACGTTCACGAAGCGCTTCAAAATCGTGGCAGCCATCCGCCGCTTTATGGAAGACCACGGCTACTTCGAGGTGGAGACGCCCATCCTGCACCCCATCCTCGGCGGCGCGAACGCGCGCCCCTTCGTCACGCATCACAACGCGCTCGACAAGGACTTCTACCTGCGCATCGCCACCGAGCTGCACCTCAAGCGCCTCATCGTGGGCGGCTTCGAGAAGGTGTTCGAGATCGGCCGGCAGTTCCGCAACGAGGGCATGGACCCCTACCACAACCCCGAGTTCACCACCATGGAGTTCTACCAGGCGTTCTCCGACCTGGAGGGCATGATGGAGCTCACGCAGGGCGTCGTGCAGGCCGCGGCGCTGGCCGCATGCGGCACCACGCAGGTTGAGTACCAGGGCCAGCAGGTGGACCTGGGCGGCACGTGGCGCCGCGCCACCATGATCGAGCTGGCCAGCGAGGGCGCGGGGGAGGACGTGAGCTTCGCGCGCACCCGCGAGGAGCTGGTGGCCATCCTCGAGCGCAACGGCGGCCATGCCGAGGACGCGTGGGGCAAGGGCAAGCTCATCGCCGAGATCTTCGAGGCGGTTGCCGAGGAGAAGCTCATCCAGCCCACGTTCGTGACGGAGCATCCCCTGGAGGTGTCGCCGCTCGCCAAGAAGAAGGCTGGCGAGCCCGAGCTCACCGAGCGCTTCGAGCTGTTCATCTGCGGCCACGAGTACGCCAACGCCTTCGGCGAGCTGAACGACCCGGTGGACCAGGCCGAGCGCTTCCGCAAGCAGGTGGAGGCGAAGGACCTGGGCGACGACGAGGCCATGGGCTACGACGACGACTACGTGCGCGCGCTCGAGTACGGCATGCCCCCGGCGGGCGGCTGCGGCATCGGCATCGACCGCCTGGTCATGCTGCTCACCGACGCCCCGTCCATCCGCGACGTGTTGCTGTTCCCCCACATGAGGGATGAGGCCCCTGCAGGCGGGCGCTCGCGCGCTGCCGCGCCGGTTGCGGCCGCGCCGACGGCTGTCGCCGACGCTCCTGCGGCCGCGCCCATCGACTTCTCGAAGGTGGTCGTGGAGCCGCTGTTCGAGGACGAGGTCGATTTCGACACGTTCAGCAAGTCGGACTTCCGCGCCGTGAAGGTGAAGGAGTGCGCAGCCGTTCCCAAGAGCAAGAAGCTGCTGCAGTTCACGCTCGATGACGGCACGGGCGCCGACCGCGTCATCCTGTCCGGCATCCACGCCTACTACGAGCCGGAGGAGCTGGTGGGCCGCACGCTCATCGCCATCACCAACCTCCCGCCGCGCAAGATGATGGGCGTCGAATCGTGCGGCATGCTGCTCTCCGCCATCCACGAGGAGCCCGGCAAGGACGGCCAGCCCGAGGAGCGCCTGAACCTGCTCATGGTGGACGACCGCATCCCCGCCGGCGCGAAGCTGTACTAGCGTCCCGGCAAAAGCACGCTTCCAACGAAGGCCGCCCTCGCACCCGCTCGGGCGGCCTTCTTGCGTCTAAGACGCCCCAGCGCACGGGAAACCCGGTTTCGTGGCAGGTTTTGACGATAGTTGATCATTCGAGATGCCGGAAGCCGGCTGCTGAAGGCTCCTTCTCGAAGGGCATTCGCAAAGGGCCAGGTCATGTTCATGTCTCTCAAACCGGTGTGCCTGACCGAAAAAGCCGATGATAAACTAGCGCCATTTTCTGCCACGAGCGTGGCGAATCGCCGCGCGCGAGGCGGATTGCGCTCAGCCGAGCAGCTCCCTTCGGAGGGCGAGCTGGCGCGCGGGGTATTCGGAGCAGACGGGCCTGGCCCTCGTGCCGAGGTGCTTCGCCAGCGCCTTGGCGAACCGGTTGTACTCCTGGTAGTTTTCCACCTGTTTCCAGGTGGCGGTCACCACCGTGAATCCGAGTGCCTCGAGCGCATCCTTGCGGGCGGCGTCCTCGGCGATGCGCTCGGCTCCGGTGTGGCAGAGCGTGCTGTCGTACTCCACGGCCACACGCTCATCGGGCCAGATAAGGTCGCAGCGCAAATGCGAGCGGCCGGTGACCCAGCGGCTGCGCTCGGGTATGGGGACGACAGCGTTCATCAAGGGGTGCTTGATGCCGCTTCCTCCGCGCAGACAGGGAAGGGTCACGAGCTCGGCCAGCGTTGATTCGCGCGGCGAGGCCGAGCCCTCCATGATGTGGGGGAGGGCTGTGCGCAGGGCTTTCGCTCCTCGAACGCCGTCGAGTTTTCGCAGGCAGGACGCTATTTTCTCCGGCGAGGTGAGCGGCTTCCTGGCCCCTGATCCGTAGGGGCGGCTCTCGTCGGGCGCGAACGTGCCGCAGAACTCGTATCCGAGGTGGGCGGTTCGTGGGAGGCTCGAGCAGCGGCAGCCGGACATCGCGAGGTGCGCTCCTGCGAAAAACCCCGCACGTGTCAGAACCTCGTCAGAAGTGAGCACTTTTGGAGGCATCGGGGGGCACGGCAGCGCGCAGCCGGAGGTCGTGATAGGATGAACGGGTCGCCGCCGCCTGCGCTTGTGGAGCGAGCGTGTGCGGCCATATGCGGCATTGGCACTCTCAATACAAGAGTGCTAAGATGGCACGGAACCATACGATAGACTCTGCGAGAATAGAGGCTAGCATGTCATTTGAGAAGTTTACGGACAAAGCGCGCAAGGTGCTCGTCCTGGCGCAGGATGAGGCCCGCTCGCTCCACCAGCCCTACGTGGGCACCGAGCACATCCTGCTCGGCCTTATACAAGAGAAGGACGGACTGGCCGCCCAGGCCCTCGACCGCAAGGGCGTGAAGTACGACGCCGTGGTGCAGGCTATCCGCCAGGTGGTGGCCATCGACGAGGACACCGACGTGTCCGGGCATCTCTCCTTCACGCCCCGCGTCAAGCGCGTGCTGGAGAACAGCCTGCGCGAGGCCATGCAGATGGGCCAATCCTACATATCCACCGAGCATCTGCTGCTCGGCATCGTGCGCGAGGGCGACGGTACCGCGCTCGAGGTGCTCACGCGCCTGGGCATCTCCGGCGACGACGTGCGCAGCGCGCTGAACGACCTCGTGGGGCAGAGCCCCGTGTACGCCGGGCGCAACGCGTTCGACCCCCAAGGCCAAGGCTCCGACAGCGTGCTCAAGGAGTTCGGCACCGACCTCACGCAGAAGGCGCGCGACGGCAAGCTGGACCCGGTCATCGGCCGCGCGGGCGAGATCGAGCGCGTCATGCAGGTGCTCTCGCGCCGCCAGAAGAACAACCCGCTGCTCATCGGCGAGCCGGGCGTGGGCAAGACCGCCGTGGCCGAGGGCCTGGCGCAGCTCATCGTGTCGAACCAGGTGCCGGACATCCTGCGCGACAAGCGCCTGTTCACGCTCGACGTGAGCGCGCTCGTGGCCGGGTCGAAGTACCGCGGCGAGTTCGAAGAGCGCCTGAAGAAGTGCATCAAGGAGGTCATGGACGCGGGCGACATCATCCTGTTCATCGACGAGATGCACACGCTCATCGGCGCGGGATCGGCCGAGGGCTCCATCGACGCGGCCGCCATCCTGAAGCCGCCGCTGTCGCGCGGCGAGATCCAGGTCATCGGCGCCACCACCATCGACGAGTACCGCAAGCACCTGGAGAAGGACTCCGCGCTGGAGCGCCGCTTCCAGCCCATCACCGTGGGCGAGCCGAACGAGGAGCAGGCGCTGCGCATCATGGAGGGCCTGCGCGACCGCTACGAGGCGCATCACCAGGTACACTTCACCGACGAGGCGCTGCAGGCGGCCGTGACGCTGGCCGACCGCTACATCCAGGACCGCTTCCTGCCCGACAAGGCCATCGACGTGCTCGACGAGGCCGGCGCCCGCATGCGCATCCGCAACATGACGCTGCCGAAGGAGCTGCGCGACCTGGACGAGGACCTGCGCAAGCTCCGCGCCGAGAAGGACGGTGCCATCGCCGCCCAGGACTTCGAGCGCGCCGCCCAGCTGCGCGACGAGGAGGCCCAGCTCAAGGACAAGCGCGCCCAGGCCGAGAAGGACTGGGAGGAGAATGCCCAGAAGACCATCCAGCAGGTGACGGTGGAGGACATCGCCGACGTGGTGTCCATGACCACGGGCGTGCCGGTATCGAACCTCACCGAGGCCGAGACCGAGAAGCTGCTGCGCATGGAGAGCGTGCTGCACGAGCGCGTCGTGGGCCAGGAAGAGGCCGTCACGGCGCTGTCGAAGGCCATCCGCCGCTCGCGCTCGGGCCTCAAGGATCCGAAGCGGCCCGCCGGCTCGTTCATCTTCCTGGGCCCCTCGGGCGTGGGCAAGACGGAGCTCTCGAAGGCGCTGGCCGAGTTCCTGTTCAACTCCGAGGATGCGCTCCTGTCCTTCGACATGTCCGAGTACATGGAGAAGCACAGCGTGTCCCGCCTGGTCGGCAGCCCTCCGGGCTACGTGGGCTTCGACGAGGGCGGCCAGCTGACGAAGGCCGTTCGCCAGCGCCCCTACTCGGTGGTGCTGTTCGACGAGATCGAGAAGGCGCACCCCGACGTGTTCAACATCCTGCTCCAGATCTTGGAGGAGGGCCGCTTGACGGACGCGCAGGGTCGCACGGTCGACTTCCGCAACACGGTCATCATCATGACGTCGAACGTGGGCGCGCGCGAGATCGCGCAGCCGACGACGCTCGGCTTCTCCACCGAGGAGCACGCGGGCCTCTCCGACAAGGAGATAAAGAGCCGCGTCATGTCCGAGATGAAGAAGCTGTTCCGTCCCGAGTTCCTGAACCGCATCGACGAGATCATCGTGTTCAAGAGCCTGAACGACGAGCAGATCGCCGAGATCGTGAAGCTCATGGTGGCCGACCTGCGCGAGCGCCTGATCGCGCAGAACATGTCCATCAACCTGACCGACACGGCGTGCAAGCTCATCGCCAAGGAGGGCACCGATGCCACGTTCGGCGCGCGCCCGCTGCGCCGTGCTATCCAGCGCTTGCTGGAGGACCCGCTGTCCGAGGAGATACTCGAGGGCAAGTGGTCCACGGGGTCGATCATCGACGTGGATGCAGTGGACGGCGAGCTTGTGTTCACCCAGGGCTCGGGCGTTGTCCCGGAGCCGCGGAAGCGCGACAGCATCGCGCGTGATGCCGAGCTGCTGCTGACGAACTACGACCTTGGCCATGCCGGCGTGCGTGGCGGCGGGTCGATGTCGGGCGGCGCGGCAGACTAGCGCTCCCCCTGAAAAGCTCCCCTGTTCCCTGGGCTCGCATCTGGCGCCCGGGGAGCAGGGGTTTCTTGCGTTCTGGACCCGCATTTGTCGTATACTGGGGAAACGCTGATTGCTGCATCGTTCGGCCCGTTTGCAGGGCATGGGCTCTGCCCTTGCCGACGACCTGCGACGGGCCGCCTGTTGGGCGGCAAGGGCAGAGCCCATGCCCTGCGGCGCCTATGCGAGCTTCGCTCAACCGACCGACTACAGGAGGTTCTATGTTCGGAGACAACCTCGATCGCATCGTGAAGGGCATCGAGAAGAACTACGAGGCCGACGAGATATTCTTCACGAAACCGGGGCGGCAGTTTCCCAGCCGCTCGGCCGTGAAGGGGGTTCTCAAGGACTTGCGGCGGGTGCTGTTTCCGGGCTATTTCGGCGACGAGATGCTCACGCCGTCCACGAGTCCGGAGTACTTCATCGGCGAGACGCTCATCCAGATCGAGCGGGCGCTGCGCGAGCAGATCGTCCTCGCCCTCGCCTACACGTCCGACGACCGCGACGCCGAGGAGGCCGATCCGGCCCGCTCGCTGTGCGGCGGGACTCCCGAGCGCATCTGCGATCGCGCCTCGGAGGTGTGCACGGTGTTTTTCGACGAGCTTCCCAGCATCCAGCGGGTGCTGCTCACCGATGTTCAGGCGCTCTACGACGGAGATCCGGCCGCCGGCTCGAAGGAGGAGGTCATCTTCTCGTATCCAGGCCTGTACGCCATCTACGTGTACCGTATCGCGCACGTGCTCTACCAGCAGAACGTGCCCATCATCCCGCGCATCATGACCGAGCTCGCGCACAGCGGCACGGGCATCGACATCGGCGCGGGGGCCGAGATCGGCGAGTACTTCTTCATCGACCACGGCACGGGCGTGGTGATAGGCGAGACCACCGTCATCGGCGACCACGTGAAGCTCTACCAAGGCGTGACGCTCGGCGCGCTGTCCACGCGCGGCGGGCAGCGGCTCGCGGGGGTGCGGCGCCATCCCACCATCGAGGACGACGTGACCATCTACTCCAACGCCTCGGTGCTCGGCGGCGAGACGGTGATCGGGAAGGGGTCGGTCATCGCCGGTTCCGCGTTCGTCACCTCGTCGATCCCGCCGCATTCCCGCGTGTCGCTGAAGGCGCAGGAGATCACCGTGCGCCAACCGGGCGAGCGGGACTAAGTCCGCGGGCGCAGCGGGCGGGGCGGAAACGGAACAGCGCAAGGCGGAGAGGAAGATCCCATGACCAAGACAATCGATCCCGTGTTCTCGTCGGAGGTGCTGCGCGCGCCTGAGCTGGCGTGCGACAGCTTGGACATCGACACGATCGCGCAGTCGCTGCACGGGCTGAAGGGCGAGGTCGACAAGAACCCGCAGACCGCGGCCATCATACTGGCCGGCGGCACGGGGGAGCGCTTCGGCAAGGAGGGCGGCAAGCAGCTCGTGGAGATAGCGGGCAAGCCCATCCTCACCTGGTCGGCCGAGGCCTTCGACGCTGTGGGCGACATCGGGCTCATCGTCATCGTGTGCCCCGAGGACCGCTGCGACGAGTACCTCAAGCGCGCCATCGACCCGTTCCCGTTCGTCACGCCCATCGTGGTGGCGCCCTCGGGCCCCAGCCGCCAGGAATCGGCGTTCTCGGGCCTGGAGTTCGTGCCGGACGACTACGAGTACGTCATCCTGCACGACGGCGCCCGCCCGCTCATCTCGCCCGACCTCATCGCGCACACCATCGCCACGCTCAAGGGCAACATCGACTGCGACGGCGCCGTGGTGGCGCACCCGGCGGTGGACACCTTGAAGGTGGTGGAGAACGGCGTGATCGTGGGCACGCCCGATCGCCGCGTGTTCTGGAACGCGCAGACCCCGCAGGTGTTCCGCGCCGGCATCTACCGCCGCGCGCACGCCTCGGCGCTCTCCGACGGCTTCATGGGCACCGACGACTCCTCGCTCATCGAGCGCTTGGGCGGCCGCGTGCTCGTGGTGGAGGGCAAGCGCGACAACATCAAGCTCACCGTGCCTGAGGACTACCTCATGCTGGCCGCCGCCGTGCGCACCAACTACATGAAGGGGGCAGAGGAATGACGGGCTCGTTCGATCCGGCCTCCCTGCGCATCGGGCAGGGCTACGACGTGCATGCGTTCGCCGAGGGGCGCCGGCTCGTTCTGGGCGGCGTGGACATACCGCATGCGCGCGGGCTCTTGGGGCACTCGGATGCCGACGTGCTCGCGCACGCCATTGCCGACGCCCTGCTCGGCGGCATCCGCGGGGGCGACATCGGGAAGCTCTTCCCCGACACCGACCCGGCCTTCAAGGATGCGGACTCGCTCAAGCTCTTGGCCGCCGTGGCCGACAAGGTGCGCGAGGAGGGCTACGCCATCCTCGACGTGGATTCCGTCATCGCCGCTCAAGCGCCCAAGCTCTCGCCGCACCGCGATGCCATGCGCGCGAACCTGGCCGCCGCCATGGGCATCCCCGTGGAGAACGTGGGCGTGAAGGCCACCACCACCGAGCACCTGGGCTTCGAGGGCCGCGAGGAGGGCATCTCCGCCACGGCCGCGTGCCTGCTCTGCCGATGTAGCTAGAAGGCCGGTTCCTTCGGGAAGCCGGCCCGCTCGGCCCGCTGTGCTAGAATTTCAGGTTGACGCGCGCCCGCATGGGGCGGCGTTTCGGACAGGCAGGATGCGAGGACACTCTATGATCAGGCTCTACGACACCAAGGTCCGCGAGAAGGTGGACCTCGAGACGCTCGAGCGCGGCAAGGTCGGCATGTACGTGTGCGGCCCCACCGTGTACAACTACATCCATGTGGGCAACGCGCGCACGTTCATCAGCTTCGACAACATCCGCCGCTACCTCATGTGGCGCGGCTTCGACGTGAAGTTCGTGCAGAACGTCACCGACGTCGACGACAAGATCATCGGCAAGTCGCTCGAGGAGGGCCGCCCGGCCGCCGAGGTGGCCGCCGAGTACACCGAGGCGTTCATCGAGGACATGCGCCGCGCGAACGTGCTCGACCCCGACGTGCGCCCGAAGGCCACCGAGGAGATCCCCGAGATGATCGAGCTCATCGGCGAGCTCGTGGACGGCGGCCACGCCTACGAGGTGGAGGGCGACGTGTACTTCAGCGTGCGCTCGTTCCCGGACTACGGGGCGCTCTCGGGCCGCAACGTCGACGAGATGGAGGGAGGTCACCGCGAGCTGCGCGCCGACGGCAAGGGCGTGGAGGACCGCAAGCGCGACCCGCTCGACTTCGCGCTGTGGAAGGCCGCCAAGCCCGGTGAGCCGGCGTGGGAGTCGCCGTGGGGCATGGGCCGTCCGGGCTGGCACATCGAGTGCTCGGCCATGTCGCGCAAGTACCTGGGGCTGCCGTTCGACATCCACGGCGGCGGCGGCGACCTCGTGTTCCCGCACCACGAGAACGAGCGCGCCCAGAGCGAGGCCGCGTGCGGCTGCACGTTCGCGAACCACTGGATGCACGGCGGCATGCTGCAGATCAACTCCGAGAAGATGAGCAAGTCGCTGGGGAACTTCAAGCTGCTGCGCGAAGTGCTGGAGACGACGCGTCCCGAGGTGCTGCGCTTCCTCATGCTGCAGACGCACTACCGCAGCCCCCTCGACTTCTCCGCCGACCGCCTGGACGAGGCCGCCTCGGCGCTCGGCCGCATCGAGAACGCGGTGAAGAACCTGGACTGGCTGCTGGCCAACGCCGAGGACATCCCCTCGCCGCTCGACCTGCGCGCGCTCACGGACCGCACGCGCCAGGCGAAGATGGGCTTCATCCTTGCCATGGACGACGACTTCAACACGTGCAAGGCGCTGGGCGAGGTGTTCGACTTCATCGCCGACGTGAACGCGCAGGCGGCGGGCAAGACGCTGTCGCTGTCCGACGTGCCGCCCGTGCGCGACGCCCGCGCGCTCATCGTCGAGCTCATGGGCGTGTTCGGCATCGACGTGGAGGCCGCCGCCGCGGATGCGGCGGGCGAAGGCTCTGCGTACCCCGCCGAGGTCGTGGCGCTGGCCGCCGACATCGCCGGCTACGAGGGCTCGGATGCCGCCGAGGCCGTGGACGCGCTCCTGGCCGCCCGCGCCGACGCCCGCGCCGCCAAGGACTGGGCCCGCGCCGACGCCGTCCGCGACGGCTTATGCGGCCTCGGCTTCACCATCGAGGACACCCCCCAGGGCGCCCGCGTGACGTACGAAGGGTAGGGCGGCGTCAAAGGATTCGCATGCGAAGGACGGCTCCGAGGGGCCGTCCTTTTCGTGTCGGAAGTTTTCCTGTTAGGGGACAAGGGGGCGGTTCTCTTGTCCCTCTCCTTGGATTTTCTCAGGGAAGCGGCGCTCCCAGCAGGAAATCGTACAGGTTCACGTGGCGCACGCCGTCGCGGCCGTAGTCGGTGCGGTCTTTCGTGATCAGCACGCGAGGGAATCCGTCTGAGAGCTTGGCGAAGGGGGTGAGCTCGCGTTCGAGCGTGGTGGGATCGAGCACGGTCTCGCTCACCTGAACATAGCTAATGCTTCTCCCGTCCTGCACGACGAAATCGATCTCGGCGTTGGGAAGCGTTCCGACACTCACGTCGTATCCCCGGCGGATGAGCTCGAGGAACACCATGTTCTCCGTCAGATGGCCGCGGTTGCCGGCGCGCAGCCCCAAGACGCGGTTGCGAAGGCCGGGGTCGACGACGTAGTATTTTCCGTTCGTGCGCAGGCGCTCCTTGCCGCGGATGTCGTAGCGGTCGCAGCGGTAGATGAGGTGGGCCTTCTGCATGAGCGAGAGGTAGTTGTCGATCGTCTCGGCGCTCACTCTGTGGCCGCCTGCCCTGAGGGCCTTCTCGATAGCCGAGGCGGAGGTTTGGTTGCCGACGTTGTCGAGCACGAACGAGGCCACGCGCGCGAAAGCCGCCTCGTTGCGAATCCTTCCGCGCAGCAGGATGTCTCGCGTGAACACGGAGTCGTAGATGCCGTCGAGGATGGCGTGCTTGAGGGCGTCGGTGGGGGCGAGCGCCACGGCGGGGAAGCCGCCTTCCCGCACGAGGAGCTCGTAGGCGTCTTCGGCCGCCTGGCGTTCGGAGACGTCGATGCCGACGAACTGGCAGAGCTCCGCTAGGGAAAGCGGCAGGACGTGCAGGCTCACGTAACGGCCGGAGAGGTACGTCATGTCCTCGCCCGAGAACATCCTCGCGTTCGATCCGGTGACGTAGATGTCCAGCCCGAATTCCGCGCGAAGCCCGTTGATCGTCGGTTCCCAGCGATCGAGCTCCTGCACCTCGTCGACGAAGAGGTACTTAGGGCCCTCGCGGTTCGCACGCTCGGCGACGTGGGCGATGAACGCGTCCGGATCGGTGAGGCTGCTGTTCGAGGGGAGCTCGAAGTCGACGTAGATGATGGAGTCGGGGGAGGTGCCGCCTTCCACCAGGTCGTTGCGGAGCTGTCTCATGAGGGTCGACTTCCCGCAACGGCGCACGCCGACGATGGCCTTGACGAGCTCGGGGGCCTTCAAGTCTTCGAGCTTGTTCATGTAAAGAGGGCGGCGAATCATAAAGGCTCCTTGCTCTATGGGTGATTTTAGGATAGCAGGTTTTCCGGTTAGCACTTGGAAAATTATCGAAAATGAAAAGTTTTCCAAGTGCTAACCGGAAAACTTCTCCATTTTTAAAGTTATCCGGTTAGCACTTAGAAAACTCGTGATAGTGAAGCCTTCCTCCGCGCTTGAGCTTTTGGCGATGGGTCGCGCCGCCGTCGTCCTGCGCTACAATACGGCGCATGCGAAATCAGACGGCACATATCCCGGAACTCCTCGCGCCGGCCGGCGGGCGGGCGCAGCTGGAGGCGGCGGTGCGCTTCGGGGCGGACGCCGTGTACTTCGCCTGCGATCGCTTCGGGCTGCGCCAGCGCGCCTCGAACTTCGCGCTCGACGACGTGCCGGCGGCGGTGGCCTGCGCTCATGCGGCCGGCGCGAAGGCCTACGTGGCCGTGAACGCGCTCATGGACGCCGACGATGTGGCGGCGCTGCCGGCGTACCTGGAGGCACTCGACGCGGCCGGCGCGGACGCGCTCATCGTGAGCGACCTCGGCGCGTTCTCGCTCGCGCGCAAGCACGCGCCGCATGCGGACCTGCACGTGAGCACGCAGGCGGGCGTCATGAACGCCGTCGCGGCCCGCATGTGGCACGAGCTGGGGGCGAGCCGCGTGGTGTGCGCCCGCGAGATGAGCGTGGAAGACATCGCGCGGATGCGCGCCGACGCGCCGCGCGATCTGGAGCTGGAGGCGTTCGTGCACGGGGCCATGTGCATGGCCGTGTCGGGGCGCTGCCTCTTGAGCTCGGCCATGGCCGGCCGCTCGGGCAACAGGGGGCACTGCGCCCAGCCGTGCCGGTGGAGCTACGCGCTGGTGGAGGAGCAGCGCTCCGGCGAGTTCTACCCGGTGGAGGAGGACGTGCGCGGCACCTACGTCATGAACGCGCAGGACCTGTGCATGGTGGAGCACCTGGACGATCTGGCCGCCGCCGGCGTGGACTCGCTCAAGATAGAGGGGCGCAACAAGAAGGCGTTCTACGTGGCATCGGTCGTGCACGCCTACCGCCGCGTGCTCGACGGGGCCGACCCGGCCGAGGGCGCGGCCGAGCTCGCGTGCGTGTCGCACCGTCCGTACTCAACCGGCTTCTACTACGGGGCCGCCGAGCAGTCGCCGGAATGCGACGGCTACGTGAGGGAGTGCCTGCATGCGGCCGACGTGCGCGTATGCGCCCCCGCCGGGCACGGCGCCTGGCGCGTGGAGGCGGTGTGCCGCAACCGCTTCTGCGAGGGCGACGAGCTGGAGGCCGTCGTGCCCGGACGCGCATCCTTCAGCGTGCGGGTGCGCAACCTGGCCTGGCTGCCGCGACCCGATGCGGACGATCCGCACCCCGCGCCCGTCCCCGCAGCTGTGGCGAACCGCTCCGCCGAGGCGTACGCGTTCACGGTCGCCGAAGAGCTCTCCCCGGGAGACTTCCTGCGCATAAGGACACCGTAGGCGATCTCCTCGTCATCCCATCAGCCGGCCGAGAGCTCGTGTGCTAGGGGAGCTGTCCGGCGCATACGGCAATCCCCGAGGTTGACCGCATGCGCCGGGGCGGCCGTCTCTGGTCGCATGGTTTCGGCTGGCTGATATGAGGGGGGACCTCCGGTTGGTGCGGGAAGGGCGGCATCTTCGTCATCGTTGAGCTTTGCGCCCCTCATCTGCGCCGAAGCGATGGATACCTGCCATGTGGCCGTAACGGCCCGGCCTCGGCGCCGCGCTACACTGGGCTGCACCAATCGAATCGAGGGCGCTCTCGGCGCCCCCTTAGGAAAGCGAGGTGCATCATGCCCAACCATGCCTATCATGCCACGGCGGCACCGGGCGTCGTGCAACGGGCTCGCAGCACGAAGGCCGGCCGCAAGCTTGAGCGCGGCGGCTACCTGACTGCCGAGACGGTGACGATGTGGGTGGTCTACGCGCTCACGCTCGTCGGCAACGCGGTTATCGAGGGAGGCCAGGTAGGGGGCAACACATCGGCCACCGTGGCCTACGGCGTGTTCACCTGGTTCACGCCGGCGGGCTACGTGTTCTCCATCTGGTCGCTCATCTACGTGGCGCTCATCGCGTGGCTCGTGTCCTACACGCGCGAGGCGCCCTTGCGCGCCAAGCGCTTCACCCCCGTGTCCGTGCTGTTCATCGGCAGCTGCGTGCTGAACGTGCTGTGGCTGGCGCTGTGGCACTTCGAGCTGGTGGGCATCTCGTTCATCGTCATCCTGGCCGAATGGGCGGTGCTCGCAGCCCTGTATCTGAACGTGCGCCGGTCGGCGAAGTCGGGCTGGGGCTGGGTGCCCATCTCCATCTACACCGCCTGGGTCACGGTGGCCGCGCTGGCGAACATGGCCATCCTCGTGACGCGCGCTTTGGACGGCGGCATCGCGTTCTTCAACGGGCTTTCGGTGCTGGCCCTCACGGCGGGCGTGCTGGCCCTCGGCTACGTCATGCGCAAGATGTACGACGACGTGGCGTTCCCCCTTGTGTTCCTGTGGGCCCTCATCGGCGTGGGCATCCACGTGGCCGAGGCGTCGTGGCTCGTGTCCTCCCTCGTGTTCATTCTCGTCATCGCGGGCGCGGTGCTCACGTTCGTGCCGCTGGGCAAGCTGCGCTCCGCCGTGCGGGGGTAGGCGGGCTTCCGGCGCGAGGGCGTTCGTCCGAGGCCTCGCAGGTGCTCCGGCGCCCTTCTTGACGGATGCCTGCGAAGGCTCGAGGCCGGCGCCGCCGATGGGGCCCCTTCCGGCGCGCCCGGGCCGCGGGGGTTTGCCGCGGCCCGGGCGCTTCCGTATAATGACCCCCATGAGAAGCGTTTCAGACATATATGCGGCCGCCCGCGCGGCGGGCCGCCAGCCGGTCTCGTTCGAGATATTCCCGCCGAAGGGCGATCTCACGCTCGAGACGGCGCACGAGGTGGCGGCCGAGCTGGCCGACCTGCTGCCCGATTTCGTGAGCGTGACGTACTCGGCGGGCGGCAGCGGCAACCGGCAGGCCACGGCCGACGTGGCCGCCATGATCCACGATGATTTCGACATCCCCACGGTGGCGCACCTCACCTGCCTGGGTGCCACGGAAGAGTCCATCTCGCGCGCCATCGACGACCTGAAACGCAAGGGCATTGCCAGCGTCCTCGCGCTGCGCGGCGACCGCACGGCCGACGCATCGGCGGCGGAGGGGCCGTTCCGCTTCGCGAAGGACCTGGTCATGCGCCTGGCAGACGAGGGGTTCTGCGTGGGTGCGGCGGCGTATCCCGAAGGGCACATCGAATGCACGGACTTCCGCGCATCCGTGGCGCACCTCAAGCAGAAGCAGGATGCGGGTGCGTGCTTCTTCGTCACGCAGCTGTTCTTCGACAACGCGTACTTCTACCGTTTCCGCGAGGCGGCCGACGCGGCGGGCATCTCCGTGCCAATCGCGTGCGGCGTCATGCCGTTTTTAGGGAAAGCGCAGATCCAGCGCATGGTGTTCATGTGCGGCGCCTCGCTGCCGTCGCCCATCATCAAGCTTCTGGCCAAGTACGAGGACGATGCGGTCGCACTGCGCGCGGCGGGCATCGAGTACGCTTGCGCCCAGCTGGTGGATTTGCAGGAGCACGGCGCGGACGGGCTGCACGTGTACACCATGAACCAGCCCGACATCGCCCGCGCCTGCGCGGGCGCGCTGCGTGCGACGTGGCGCCCGGCGGGCGAGGTGGCCGTGCGCGGCGCCGGGGAGCCTGTCGGCGGGCGCGCCTGATGGCGACGGAGGGCCTGCGCGTCGACCGCGACGAGGCGCTGCGCTACTTGGGCTACGACGGGCAAAAGCTCGACGCCGACCTCGCGCGCCGCTTCGACGAGGCCGTGGCCGCCTGCGAGCGCCTGCGCCCGCGCTGCCTCCATGCCGTGTTTCCCGTGGACCATGCGAGGTCGGATGCCGGGCACGTGGCGTTGGAGGGGTGCGGCCTCGTGCTGGAGGGACGCGACATTGCCCGCCATCTGGACGGTGCCGGCGAGGCAGTGCTCATGGCATGCACGCTGGGCGCCGAGAGCGAGCGGGCGCTGCGCCTGCGCACGGCCACGAGCCCTGTGGACGCGCTCCTGTACGGGGCTGCCGCGTCGGCGCTCGTGGAGGCGGCGGCCGACTTGGAGGAGTCCCGCATCGTGGCCGAGGCCGCCGCGCGCGGCCTGCGCACGAACTTCCGCTTCAGCCCCGGCTTCGGCGACCTGCCGCTTGCCGTGCAGCCCGCGTTCCTTGCGGCGCTCGATGCGCCGCGCCGCATCGGCCTCACGGCCACCGCGGGCAACCTGCTCGTGCCCACGAAGAGCGTCACGGCCGTCGTGGGCCTGTTCGAGGGCGAGCCGTCGAACGCCTCGGCGCGCTCGACGTGCGCTTCCTGCGCGCTGGCCGGACGCTGCGCGCTCAAAGACCAGGGAAGGACCTGCCATGGATGAGAACAAGCCCGCTGCTTCCGCCCCCGCCCGCTCGGGCGCGGGGCGTGCCGCTGGCGCTACCGCCCGCACCGCCGTTTCCGCCCCCGCCGGCCTGCCCGACCCGCTCGCGGGGCTGCGCATTGCCGACGCGCACCTCGAGCGCGTGCTGCGCGGGCAGGACTTCCTCGTGCAGGACGGCGCCATGGGCACGCTCTTGCAGGAGCGCGGCCTCACGGCGCACGGCGAGCTGCCCGACCTGCTGAACTTGCATGACCCGGACGCCATCGTGGACATCCACGCCGGCTACGTGCGCGCCGGGGCCGAGATGATCACCACGAACACATTCGGCGCCAACGCGCACAAGCTGGAGGGCCGCGCGACGGTGGCCGACGTCTACCGTGCGGCGGCGGCCAACGCCCGCACGGCCGGCGCCCGCTACGTGGCGGGCGGCCTCGGCCCCATCGGCGTGCTGCTGGAGCCCCTGGGCACGCTGCCGTTCGAGGCGGCCTACCAGATATTCGCCGAGCAGGTGCGCGCCGTGGTCGAAGCCGGGTGCGACATCGTGCTCATCGAGACCATGACGGACCTGCGCGAGGCGAAGGCGGCGGTGCTGGCGGCGAAGGACTTCTCCGACCTGCCTATCTTCGCCTCCATGACGTTCGGCGAGGACGGGCGCACGTTCCTCGGCACGCCCCCGGGCGTGGCGGCGGCCGTGCTGTCGTCGCTGGGCGCTCATGTGGTGGGCGTGAACTGCTCGCTGGGACCTGCGGAGCTGGAGCCGGTGGCTCGCGAGCTGGTGCGCTGTGCGCGCTGTCCCGTCGTGGTGCGCCCGAACGCCGGGCTGCCGCACGTCGTGGAGGGGCGCACCGTGTACGACGTGGAGCCTGCGGAGTTCGCAGCCGTCATGGAGCGCATCGTGGAGGCAGGCGCGAGCGTGGTGGGCGGCTGCTGCGGCACGAACCCGGCCTTCACCGCGGAGCTGGCGGCGCTCGTGGCGGGCCGCACGCCGGTGCCGCGCACGCCGCCGTCCGCGTTCACGGTGACGAGCGCCCAGGAGGTCGTGGAGCTGTCGGAAGGGCGCGCGGACGCGGTCGTCATCGGCGAGCGCATCAACCCCACGGGCAAGCCGAAGCTGAAGGCGGTCCTGCGCGAGGGCGATTACGACTACCTGGTGGGCGAGGCCGTGGCCCAGCAGGAGGCGGGCGCCGCCATCCTCGACGTGAACGTGGGTCTGCCGGAGCTGGACGAGCCCGCCGTGCTCGCGGCGGCCGTAGGTCGCCTGCAGGCCACGGTCACGGCGCCTTTGCAGGTGGATTCGAGCGATCCGGCGGCCATCGAGGCGGCCGTGCGCGGGTATGCCGGAAAACCGCTCGTGAACAGCGTGAACGGCAAGCGCGAGAATCTGGATGCCGTGTTGCCCGTGGTGGCGCGCTATGGCTGTGCGGTAGTGGGCCTCACGCTCGACGAGGACGGCATCCCGCCCACGGCAGAAGGGCGGCTCGCCGTGGCCGAGCGCATCGTGGCGGCCGCGGAGGCCCACGGCATCCCGCGCTGCGACGTGGCCATCGACTGCCTGGTCATGGCGGCGGCCACGAACCAGGACGAGGTGCGCGAGATCCTGCGTGCCGTGCGCCTCGTGAAGGAGCGCCTGGGCGTGCGCACGGTGCTCGGCGTGTCGAACGTGAGCTTTGGCCTGCCGCAGCGCGGCCTCGTGAACGCCACGTTCCTGGCCGCGGCGCTCGCGGCGGGGCTCGACCTGCCCATCCTGAACCCGCTGAACGCCCGCTGCCGCGACACCGTGGAGGCATGGCGCGTGCTGAACGGCCAGGACCGTGGGGCGGCGGCCTACGTGGAGCGCTACGCCGGGGCGCCCGACCCGTACGCGGTGCGTGGCGCGTCCGGGGCACCCGGGGGCGTTGCAGATGCCGGGGCCGCGGCGCCCGAAGGGGAGCGCAGTCCCGTGGCGGGGCCGGACGGAGCGGCAGGCATGCCGGTGCCGCCCGCCCTCGCGGACGCGGCCGAGGAGGTGCGCGCCATGGAGCGCCTCATCCTCACGGGACGCGCGACCCCCATGGCAGCCGCGACCGAGCGGCTGCTGGAGGGCCACGACGCGCTCGACGTCATCGACGGCGTGTTCATCCCGGCGCTCGACGCCGTGGGCGAGCGCTTCGAGCGTGGCGAGTTCTTCCTTCCGCAGCTCATGGCCTCGGCGGAGGCGGTGAAGGCCGGCTTCGACGTGGTGCGCTCGCGCCAGGGGGAGGCTGCCCCGACCGACGACGGCAAGGCCATCGTGCTGGCCACCGTGCAGGGCGACATACACGACATCGGCAAGAACATCGTGCGCATGCTCTTGGAGAACTACGGCTACCGGGTGATCGACCTGGGTCGCGATGTGGCTCCCGAGCGGGTGGTTCAGGCGGTGCGCGAGCACGGCGCGCGGCTCGTGGGCCTCTCGGCGCTCATGACCACCACGGTGAAGGCCATGGAGCAGACCATAGCGCTCTTGCACGAGCAGGTGCCGGGCACGGCCGTGTTCGTGGGCGGCGCCGTGCTCACGGCCGACTACGCGCGCGAGATAGGCGCGGACTACTATGGCAAGGACGCCGCCGAGGCCGCCCGCATCGCGGAGCGGTTCTTCGCCGCGCACCCGGCAATATGAAAACGAGATGCTTTTGCGGGTGCAACCTTCAGGAGTTCTTGCTATGATGTGTGCCAAGGCTTATTCCCGAGGAAAGGGGTCTGCTATGGGTGTGAAATCGGCGGAGGCGCTCGACGTTTCGTTCGACGAGCTGCCGAACTACCTGCACGCCAAGCATTCGGTGTACATGGAGGTCGGCGGCGCAACGTATTACCTGACCGATGTGAACGACCGCTACTGGCGCGCACAGGACACGGCCCAGTTCAACGACAAGGGCCACTACGTGGACGCGAGCGAGCTGGTGCCCACGGTGAGCGAGTTCATGACGCTCCCCTTCGTGGACGGCAAGTCGATAGGGGATGTGTTCGAGGAAGCAACCTTCTACGCCTCGGAAAAAACCGAATAGTGAAAACAGGGACGGCCGCGCAAGCGGCCGTCCTCCGTTGAGCGTGACAAGGGGACGGGGATAATGTCACGTCTCCGGGAGTTTTGCGGCCCCGCGCCCAGCGAGGAACGGGACATCATCCTCCCCGTCCCCTTGTCACGCGGCGCATGCCGTTGGCTCCGATGCGCGCCTATGCCGGGCGGATGACGAGCTCTTTGATAAGGCTGTCGTCCAGGCTGCATACGCCGTCGTTGCAGTTCTCGATCTGCGCGAGGGCGTGGATGATGGTGCCGTTGTAGTCGGCGTAGAAGTTCACTGTGCGCTCGTTCACGATTCTCGGGTCGCGCATGGTGAAGCCGCCGAACATGAACTTGTTGTGGAACGACATCTCGATGGCGTTGCGCCCGTACAGAAACGTGTTCTGCCGCTTCACCATGGAGGGGCAGTAGTCCACGAGGCGGCTGTCCTCGGTGAAGCATGCCGCGAGCCCCTTGTGGTCCTTGCCCTGCATCGCGGTGACGAAATCGTTGATGACCATGTGCGCCTCCTAGTAGACTTTCTCGGAATTGAGCAGGGCGTCGGTGCCGCCGTCCACGAACAGCACCACGCCGTTGATGCCGCTGGCCTCGGGGCTGGCGATGAACGCCATGGCGTTCGCTATCTCGATGGGCTCCATAAGCGGCTCCTCGCCGAAGTGCGTCGGCACGGGGATGGCCTCCATGGCCGCGCGTTGCTCGGGCAGCATGTTCGCGGTCATGGCCGTGCGCACGTTGCCCGGCGCGATGGCGTTCAGGCGCACGCCGCGCGAACCCCAGTCGGGGCTCATGCGCCGCACCCAGCGGGCGAGCGCGTACTTCGTGGAGGCGTAGTACACGTGCCCGACGGCCGGATCAACGTCCTTCACGAGCTCCAGGATGCGGTCCTCGTCGGCCTGGTTGTTCAGCATGCCTGCCACGTCCATGCGCGCCGCGCCCTGGGCGATGGAGTTCGACGACGTGATAACGCAGCTGCCGCCCCTCTTCTCCAGAAGGTCGCGCACGCCTTTGGCCATCTCGGTGGCGCCGAAGTAGTTGAGCGAGATGATGAGCGAGATGGGCACCTTGCCGCCCGATACGCCCGCGTTGCAGATCATGGCGTCGATGCCCTCGGGATAGCGCTCGTGCAGCTCGGCGATGGCGCCGGCACGGCCCTCCTTCGTGGCCAGGTTCGCCTCGATGTCGCCGTCCTTGAGGTCGATGTTGACCACCTCGTGGCCTCGTTCGCGCAGGATCTCGGCCGTCTTCGCGCCGATGCCGCTCGACGCGCCGGTGATGACGTAGATGCCCATGCGTCCTTCCTTTCATGCGGGGCCGCGCGCAGCACAGCCCTTATCGATACGCATTACTATTACGGGGTAAATCATATACCATGGCCCACGGCGTCCTGCCTGCGCCGGGGCCAACGGTAGCCGAGGCGTCATCCGCGGCGGCTCCCTTTCGGCCGGCGGCCTCGGCGGCTGTCGAAACCGTTGGAGGGGCAACAGCTGCGGGGTGGCGGGCACCTCGGGAGCATGGGCGGCGGGCAGGCGATCGGCTGTCGGGCGTCGTGGGCGGGCAGAGAAGGGGTTCGAAAGCCTACGGAGACGGGGTGCCTGCCGGGACCCGGCTGCCACCTCGGGCCTGCGAACCGGCCGGGGCGGGGAGCTCTGCTCCTGCGTGTCGTTCAAAATAAGGAACATAAGTTCTTAAATTCCCGATCATAAGCTCTAAATCCATGCTATACTGCCCCTAACCGCCCCATGACTCTTGGAGGATGCCCATGGTTGCTTGGCACGAGCTGTTTCCCGTAGGCCGCGAGCCGTCGATGGAGGATGTTGCCGACTACGTCGGCAACCCCTTATGGGATGCGTTCATTAGGTTCGTCGACGAGGCCTACGGCGCCCAGCCCCGTATCGAGTACAGCCGCTGCGGGGCCGCGCCGGGCTGGAACGTGAAGTACAAGGCGCGCGGGCGGGCGCTCTGCACGGTGTACCCGCACGACGGTTTCTTCATCTGCATGGTGTCGGTGGGATCGAAGGAGAAGCCCGAGGCCGAGGGACTGCTGCCCGCGTGCGATCCGTACGTGCGCGCGCTGTACGAGAGATCGGCCGACAGCAGCATGGGCCGCTGGCTCATGATCGAGGTGACGAGCGAGGCCATCCTGCGCGACGCCGAGGCGCTCATGATGCTGCGCGCCGCGCCGAAGAAGGAGGCGCGCTCATGATGCGCGACCCCGAGCAGACCATCGGCAACCTCGTCGACCACCAGAACGCGTCGTTTATCGGCTCGGTGGACGGGGACGGCTTCCCCGAGATCAAGGCGATGCTCCCGCCGCGCCGGCGCGAGGGCATCCGCACGTTCTACTTCACCACGAACACCTCGTCGATGCGGGTGCGACACTATCGCGCGCACCCGCAGGCGTGCCTCTACTTCATGGACCGGCGGTTCTTCCGGGGCGTCATGCTCAAGGGCACGATGGAGGTGCTCGAGGACTCGTGGGCGAAGGAGCTTATCTGGCAGGACGGCGACACGACGTACTATCCGCTGGGCGTGACCGATCCTGACTACTGCGTGCTGCGCTTCACGGCCGATGCGGGGCGGTACTATCAGAACTTCGGGTCGGAGGACTTCGTCGTGCCGGAGCCTGCTGGCGAGGAACCGGGCGCACCGGAGGCGTGACGCGCAGGCCGCTTGACCCACCAGGTTGCGGCCACGCTGAACAGGAGCGTCTGCGCGAGTATCTCGAGCGTTCCTCCGATGCTGATGCCCAGGGGCGCGTCCGTGGGCGCGAGGTAGATGAAACCCTCGATGGAGTCGGGCGAAGGGGCCGGCGTGTTGAAGATGCCAACGATGGCTATGACCGCCCACACGACGAGCCAGCCGTGCTTGCGCTCCATGAACGCGGGGCGAATGAGCCAGAGCACGAGGGCGAACAGAGCGCCGCGCACGATCTGGAACACAGGGGCCAGCCCGACGATGGGGTCGTCCAGGGGGCGCATGCCGATGGCCTCTACCGAGGATTGGTAGTCGAACAGGAACATTGCCGCAAAGCCGCACAGGGTGTAGGTGAGGACGTGCGCGACCGTGACCTTCGTGCCGAAGGCGAGCTTCTCTTTCATGGGTATGCCTTTCTGTTGGGTGATAGACGGGCGGGTGCAGGCGGCCGCGCTCAGCGGCGGTTCTTCTCGCGGTAGCGGGCGAGGGCCTGGTCGTAGCCGCCGGCAGTCTTCTTGAAGTAGACGGTGTAGCCCGCCGTGACGCCCGCGAGGATGAACAGGTACACGATGGCGAAGGCCGCCCAGACGCCGGGATCGTCGAGCGGGAACCACGGGCCCGCCCAGGCGCAGAGTGCCAGCACGGGCAGGCCGCAGGCGCCGAAGCCCGCTATGCGCGCCGGGTAGGCGAGCTTCCTGAACACGGCGCCGGTGAACCAAAGCGCCTGGAGAGCCGCCATCCCGAAGGCGGCGCCGAACACGCTCATGGTGAGGTTGAGCCCATAGCTCGGCCCGGCGAACAGGTAGCCCATGCCCGTGAACCACAGCATGACGATGGTGAACATGATGCACGCGGCGGAGGCGGCTTGGACGATGATCTTCTTCATGGCGAACTCCTTCGAAATGAGACACGGGGACGGGGTTGACGTCTCATGCGGTGGCTACAGCCCGAGCTTCCGCTTGATGGCGGGCGCGTACTGGCGCGACACGATGACGGCCTCGCCGTTGTCCAGCATGAGCTGCAGGCGCGCGTTCAGGGCGGGCCGGATTGACGCGACGTGGTCGAAGTTCACGAGCATCTGCTTCGATGCGCGCACGAACTCGGTGCTCGCCAGCCGCTCCTCCAGCTCGTAGAGCTTGAACGGCGCCTGGTACACGGCATCGGCCGTGTAGAGGAACGTTTTGCCGTCCACGGTCTCGGCGTAGCAGACGTCGTCGACGTCGAGCCGGTACGTCGCCCCGTCGCGCTCGCCGACGAGCACGCGGTCGAACGCGCCGAGCGCAGACACGATGCGCTGCACGCGCTCGTCGATGCGCGGGCATGCGATGGCGACTTCGACGTCGTCGAGCGCGGGGTTCTCGGTGATGGTCACGTTCATGGTGCGCGCCTTCCGTCGTCAGGTTGCGGTGGTTGGCCAACGACGCCAGTATGCCCGACCGCGCGGGGCCCGCGCAAGGCCGTCGGGGCCCAGTTGCATGCGGGGCCGCGCAAGTTGCACGGACGCGTCGTGTGGTATGCTCGGGAAGCAAGGCGAGGCAGGCGAAGGGGAGGGCGCATGGACGTGGAGGCGAACGTGGATCTGGGCCGGTTCGAGGCGGCCGTCAAAGTGGTGGACGTGCATGCGGCCGGGGAGCCCTGCCGGGTGGCCGTGGGAGGCTTTCCGGAGCCTGCGGGCGCCACGATGATCGAGAAGCGCCGCTGGATGGAGCGGCACGCCGATGACTTGCGGCGGGTTCTCATGCTGGAGCCGCGCGGCCACCACGACATGTTCGGCGCGTTCCTGTGCCGGCCGGTCGACCCCCGGGCCGACGTGGGCGTGCTGTTCATGGACACGGGCGGCTACCTCAACATGTGCGGGCACGGCGCCATCGCCGTGGTCACAGCCGTGCTGGAGGCCGGGATCGTGGAGGCGCGCGAGGGTGGGAACGAGGTCGTGCTCGAGGCCCCCGCCGGGCTTATCCGTGCCACGGCCTTGGTGCGCGGCGGTGCGGTGGAGTTCGTGTCGTTCGAGAACGTGCCGTCGTTCGTCTACCGGGACGATGTCGCGGTGCAGGTGGAAGGGCGCACCGTGCCGCTGACCATCGCCTTCGGCGGCAGCTTCTTCGCGCTTGCGGACGCTGGCGGCCTGGGTCTCGGCGACATCGGCCCCGAGACGGCTCCCGCCTACGCGCGCCTCGGCATGCTCGTGCGCGACGAGGTGAACCGCACGGTGGCCGTGAGCCATCCGGCGCTCGACATCGACACGGTGGACCTCGTGGAGTTCTCGGCATCGGGGGCGCCTGCGGCACCCGATGCCCCGGCGGCGCTGCGCCATGTGGTGGTGTTCGGTGCCGGGCAGGTGGACCGCTCGCCGTGCGGCACGGGCCTGAGCGCAAAGCTCGCCGCACTCCACCGCGCGGGCAAGGTTGCCGTGGGAGAGCCGGTGGTCTGCGAGAGCGTGATCGGGACCCGCTTCACCGGCACCATCGACCGGACGACGCAGGTTGGCGACCGTGCGGCAATCGTCCCGCGTATAACGGGCAGCGCCTACCTCACCGGCTTCGGCACCTGCCTCGTCGACCCGAACGACTCGCTCGGCCATGGCTTCCTGCTGCCGCGTTGACCTTACCGTGCTGTCGCCCGGTCAGAACAGGCTGCCCTGCGTGCCGATGGGCTGGGCGGGCTTGTACGCCTTGACGATGTCGGACATGCGCCATAGCAGGCCGTGCTTTTTGCAGAGGGCGCGGAACAGGGAGCGATTTTCGTTTGCGCGCGGGCTGTTGCAGAAGTAGCGCTCACCGTACGCAGTGCGGTAGCGCTCGGGCAGCGCGGGGTCGACGGCGGCGATGCGCTCGAGGAAGTGCTCGCGCTGGCGGTCGCGCATCGTGACGCCCGTCATGTGGAAGACGAACCGCGCGCCGGCCGCCGCCGCGCCCTCAACGACGCCGCGGATCGTGGCGTCGTCGTCCGTCACCCAGGGCAGCGTCGGCGTGAACAGCACGCCGCAGAACACGCCGGCGTCCGCCAGCTCGGCCAGCGCTGCGAAGCGCTCGCTCGGCGAAGGCGCGTGCGGCTCGATGATGCGCGCAAGCTCGTCGTCGGCCGTGGTGACGGTGACCTTCGCGATGGCGCCGCCCACGCGCCCGATGGCGCTCAGCAGGTCGGCGTCGCGGGTGACGAGGGTGCTCTTCGTGTCCACCGAAACGCCGAAGCCGAACTCCTCCACCAGCTCAAGCGCTCCGCGCGTCACGCGCAGCTCCCGCTCGAACGGGTTGTACGTGTCGGACATGGCGCCGATGCCCACGACCCCGCGCACACGGCGGCTGCGCAGCTCGCGTCGCAGGATGGCCAGCGCGTCGAACTTGACGCTCACCTGGCCGAAGTCGTCGATGCGGTAGCACTCGCTTCGGCTGTCGCAGTAGATGCAGCCGTGGCAGCAGCCCCGGTAGAGATTCATGTTGTAGTCGATACCGAACCACTCGTCGCCGTGTGCGCGCACCTTCTGGAGGATCGACCGCGCGCGCACGACGGGGCAGGGGCTTGGCGCGGCATCGCTCATGCGGATGCGGGCTTCACGGGGTGGCGCAGCACGGTGCGCAGGTTCTCCGGCTTCGTGCGGCGCGGATCGCCCAGGTAGATCTCGTGGTGCAGGCGCACCGAGGGAACTCCGCCGTCCGCGTCGAGCGCGTCCATCAGGGCCTCGGCGCTCGGCGGGTCGGCGATGTCCCCCGCGCGTCCCGTCGTGCGGACGAACTCCTCGAGAGCGGCAACCGTGGCGGGCTCGTCGTCGTAGGGCCCCTTGTGCATGATCTGCGCGCAGGGTCCTTCGGCGAAGCGCACGAGCCGCGCACGGCCGACGTCGAGCCCGGGCTTCTTCGCCGCGACCTGCTCGCGTGCCCAGCGATATACCTCCGGCCTGACGAAGTCGGGCTGGCGGATCATCGACACCCAGTTGAGCGCGTCCTTGTCCTCGATGCGCCCTCCGTCGAAGCCGCCTCCCCACCACAGCCCTTCGAGCGGCGGCACGACGTAGTCGAAGTAGCCTTCCGGCTGCCAGTCGCCCATCTTCGCCATCTTCACGGTGAACGAGAAGGCGTACAGGAGGCCGAGTGCCTCGGCGTAGTCGCCATTCTCCTCGTTGGGGTTGCCCGAGCCGGCGACCGCGATGAACGACATCGCCGGCACGTCGATGAGCATCGGCTTCGTCTTCGGCAGGTAGAGGTCCTTGTATTCCTTCTTGAAATCGAATGCTGCGCCCATGGGGTCCTCCTTCTTCGTCGTTCAGTCGGCGGCTGCGCCTTTCCAGCGTTCGAGCGTGGGCAGCAGCGATTCCATGTAGGCGCGCGCCTCTTCCTCGGTGAAGGGCGCCTCGGGGCCGGCCATGTTCTCCACGCAGATCTCAACCATGTCCTCCATGGTGCATTCGCCCAGGTAATCGCCGTTCGCATAGCACCACTTGCAATGATGTTCGCTGGGCGAGCCGTCCGCCTCCGTGCCCAGCAGGCTTGCGTCCGCGAGGGGCATGCCGCAGCTCTGGCACACGGCCTGCAGGGGCATGTCGAGCAGCTTCTCGATGGGCACGTTAAACGTGGTGGCGATCAGTTTGAGCGCGTCGACGCCTGGCTGCGTGTCTCCGCACTCCCAACGCGACACCGCCTGGCGCGTGACGAACAGGCGGTCCGCCATCTCCGCCTGGGTGAGGCCGTTTCGCTCCCTGATCTCGATGAGCGTGTCCTTGATCGCCATGAAGGGCTCCTTTTCCCGGTGTCGATACTCAGGTTCCATGGAACCATGGCGCACGCGGCCCCGTCAAGCAACAGCCGGTTGCCCGACGGGGCCGCGCGTTCGGCGCGGGCGTTATCGCAGGGCCACGTACACGTCGATGTCGGCGCAGGACATGTCCTCGCCCGGAAGGTACGCCTCGAAGTCCACGGTGTACGCGCGCTGCGCCGTCAGCTCCTCGTCGGCCCAGATCTCCTCCCAGGCCTTGGCCACGCTCGCCACGCAGTCGCCGCCGCGGATGGCGATCTTCGCGTAGCGGCCTGCGGCGATGGTCTGGGCTTCCATGCCCTCGGGCGCGTCAGCGGGCGTCTCGCAGCCCACGAGCATCGTGTAGCCCATGTCGCTCATATCGTAATCGTAGTACAGCCCGAAGCAGCCATACGGCTCGACGCGCGTCTCGGGGATGGTGCGGTCCATGCCCTCGCCCATGAAGCGTCCCCACAGCTGGCCGATCGCGGCCACTTCCTCGGGGGAGTTGTTCGACGTGCGGATGGTGGGGCCCACGATGGTGCGCTCGGGAAGCTCGACTATCTCATACTGCATGGTTCGTTTCCTTTCGAAGCGGTGAATGTTGACAAGGAGCACGATACCGAACATAACCGGACAGGGCGTGTCCGGTTATGCGGGAAAGTTAGAAAAGACAAGGGGAGACAAGGGGACGGTTCTCTTGTCTTGCTCGGCGATTTCAGCTCCGTCGTGGATACGAGGACGCTATAATTAAAATGATGCAAAGCATCATCTTCTTCATTCAGGGAAGGGAGATGCGCATGCCGAGACAAGCACGTAGGAAAAGCGAGTCGGGCCTGCACCACGTGATGGTGCGCGGGATAAACCAGACGCAGCTCTTCTACGACGATGAGGACCGGCGGGCGTTCATGGAGCGACTCCGCCGCTATAAGCTCGAATGCGGTTTTATGCTGCATGCATGGTGTCTGATGGGGAATCATGTCCATCTTCTTGTCGAGGAGGGGAGGATCGATCTGTCCTCGATGATGAAGAAGATTCTTCTGAGCTATTCGCACTACTTCAACAGGAAATATGATCGAAGGGGCTATCTTTTCCAAGATCGTTACAAAAGCAAGCCGATCGAGGGCGACGAATATCTTTTGTCCGTTGTCCGCTACATACACAGGAATCCGCTCGAGGTGGGGCAGACGACGGCGTACTGGACGAGCTTCGACGAATATATGAAGACGCCCCGACTTGCCGACACGGAGCGCGTGCTCGATATGCTTGACGCTGATCCGAGCAAGGCCAAGTCGGCTTTCAAACTTCTCGTGGAAGGCGAATCGGATGGCGGCCTGCCGCCTTGCGGGACCGACAAACCGGCGTGGGTGAGCGATCGGGAGGCGATGTTGCTCATCCGGGAGCTTGCCGGTGTCTCGGAATGCGCCGAAGTATGTTCGCTCGACAAGGCAAGGCGAGAGGAGGCGGTGCTTCTTTTGCGGGCGCGCGGTCTCTCCATCAGGCAGATTTCCCGACTCACGGGATTGAGCAAGGGGATCGTCGAGCGAGTGAAAGCGGGAAAAGGCCAACTTCCTCGCGGCTAGCTGGAGCAGGCGAAAAGGATAAGCAGGACAAGAGAACCGTCCCCTTGTCCTGCCTCCCTTGTCCTGCCTTGGGGCGTGTCCGGTTATGCGGGAAAGTTTGGGAAATCGTCGCAGCGTCGCGCGTTGGGCGCTAGGGTCAATCCTCTGCGTAGCGCTGGGCGACGGCTTCGCCCTGCTCGCGCAGCCAGGCGCGCACATCAGCGGGTTCGAGCACTTCGAGCAGCTCGCCGAATGACAGCAGGTAGTAGCGCGTGCGCTCCCCGATGTCGCAGACGAGCGTCACCAGCCAGCTGCCGTCTGCCTCGCGCTCGATCGTCTCCGGAGCGAACTCCTCGCGCACCCGTGCTTCCGCTTCGGGGGCGAAGCGCATGACCAGCCGGTCGCTTCCCCTCATGTGGCCGCCCTCGTCGAACGCGGGCATCGGGCGCGCCTCGAACGTGTCGGGCGTGACGCTGATCGTCTCCCAATCGATGCGGAACAGCTTGAACGTGCGCCATGCCTCGCGTTCGCGGCACCAGGCGCGCAGGTACCACGACGATTCCTTGAACACGAGCTGCGCGGGCTCCACCGTGCGCTCGGTGCGGTTGCCGGCGGCGTCGAAGTACGCAAAAGACAGCGGGTGCCGGCCGATGGTGGCGCTGCGGATGGCATCGAACGCGGCGCGGTAGTTCGGCGGCGCGCCCCAGAACGAGAAGTCCATGTCGAGCCAGTCGACGTTCTCGCGCTGGAACAGCCGTCCGAGGCGCGCAGCCGTCTCGTCGCTCGCCTCGTCTGCCGCGCCGGTGCGGTTGAGCGCCGAGAGCGCCGCCATGATGTCGCTCTGCTCGCGCTCGCTCAGCACCGAGCGGTCCAGCACGTAGCCGTCCATGAGGTGCACGCCGCCGCCCTTGCCGCGCGTCATGTACACGGGCACGCCCGCCGCCGACAGCGCGTCCACGTCGCGACGCACCGTGCGTTCGGACACTTCCAGCTTGGCCGCCAGCTCCGCCGTGGTGGAGGTGCCGCGGTCCATCAGCAGGTAGACGATCTCGAACAGGCGCTGGGGCTGCATGGCGGTTTCCTAAGCGCGCTGACGCTGCGCGGCCGCGGCGTTCGCGCGGGCCAGCACGTCGTCCACGACGGCAGCGTCGCGGCACAGCAGGGCGGGGAAGGGGACGGGCGCCTCCGGTGCGGGGTCGAAGGCCGCCAGGGGCAGGAAGAGCCATGCCACGTCGCGCCAGGCGCCGCAGGTGTAGCCGGCGTTGCGCTGGATGCCCATGAGCTGGAAGCCGAACGCCTCGTGCAGGCGCTCGCTGGCCGCGTTCGGCAACGTGACGCGCGCGTAGGCGCATTTCATGCCCTGCAGGCGCACGAGCTCGATCAGGGCTCCGTAAAGCGCGCTTCCCTGCCCGGCGCCTTGGGCGCCGTGGGCCAGGTACACCGACAGCTCGGCGTTCCAGGCGTAGGCCGCCCGCTCGGCCTGGGCGTGCGCATAGGCAAAGCCCACCACGCGTCCGTCCTGTTCGGACACAAGGTACGGGTAGCCGGCGAGCACGCCTGCGACCCGCTTGCGGAACGCTTCGGCCGAGGGCGCCTCTTCCTCGAACGTGACGGGTGTGTCCAGGAAGGGCGCGTACACGGCGAGGATGGCGTCCGCGTCGTCGGCGGTCGCGAGGCGTATGCGGGTGGGAGCGGGTCTCACGTGACGTCTTTCCGGTCGGGGAGGGGCATTGTCCCGCCCATACTACCACGGAGCCGTCGCCGTCGCCCATGGCAGGGCGGTGCAGGCGTCGGCCAAGAGGGGCGCTCGCTCTCGGAAAACACCGTCCCCGAGGAACGAAAGCGCTGGTGATAACAAGCGTTCAATCCCCTTTCCCCCGCGGGGGGGACCATGCGAACAGACCGTGGCGCTGTTGTGTTGTTCGGTTGCGTCGTCTTGTCGTTGCCCGGCTGTTACGGAATACTCGGTGGGGAAAAGGGCAGAACAGCCGCCCCGGAAAGCGCGGCGCGTTAGAAGCACGGCGCAGGGTTGCGGCAGGAAGGAAGCGAAACGGCGAAACCATGGGGAAGGGTTCGGGCATACGGCGGCTGCGCCGACGGATAAGGCACCTGCCGACGTGGTCGAAGGCGGCCGCGCTTGCGCTCGTGGGCGTCGTGGCCTTCTTCGGCGTGGCGATCGGGGCGGGGGCTGCCGCCGAGCGCCCCGAGGAGCCGGCCGTGTCGCTGGGTGCGGCCGACGCCGCTCCGGATATCCCTGTCGCCGTGGCGGACGAAGCGGTCATGCCGCCCGACACGGCGACGGCATCGGCACCCGCGGCGAGCGACGTGGAGCCGACGGTGCTCGACGCGGCATCTGGCACGGCCGACGTCAACCTCTTCGACGCCTCGGGGGCCCAGCGTCCCGTCGACCCGTCCGAGGTCCCCGACGTGGCTACGGCGCTCGAAGCGTTCCGCAGCGCTGGTTGCGACGCCGGCTTCGTCGTATACGATTTCGCCTCCCAGCGCGGCCTTGGCTGCAACGCCGATGCGGCCTTCTCCTCGGCGAGCACCATCAAGGCACCGTTCGTCACGTACGTGGCCCAGGCCCTGGTCGACGAGGGAAGGGCGGCGCTCGACGACGTGGTCTTCGAGGACACGGTCATGGAGGGCACGGGCATCATGGCCTCCGACGGCCAGAGCACCTACGACCTGGCCACGGTGCTCACGGACACCATCGTCTACTCCGACAACACCGGTTACGCGCTGCTCCGCAACCGCTACGGCGAAGGCTTCGAGGCGTGGACGGCGGCGGCCGGCGTGGACGCTGCGGCCTGGGGTGGCGAGTGGTACCCCTCCTACACGCCGCGCGACTTGGCGAAGCTCTGGCTTGGCGTGGGCGGGTACCTCGGGGGCGGGGGCGGCTTGGCCTCCTTCTGCGAAGGGCTGTTCGCGCAGACCGGCACCTCGTTCATCCGCGAGGTGCTCGGATCCGACCATCAGGTGCTCTCGAAGGCCGGCTACGAGATCGACACGCCCCTGTACGACATGGGCGCGCTCAACGACGCCGGCATCGTCGAGTCCGTCGCAGGCGACTACCTGGTGGCCGTCATGTCGGATGCCGACTACGATGACGCGTACTTCACCGACAACGAGCCGCTCATCCTTAACCTGATCGCCGCGCTCGACGAAGCGCACGACCGGCTGCTCGCAGCCTAAGGACTTCTTATGAACCCGAACGCGTACCCGGCCACGAACGTCCCGTCCGCCGAACCCGCCGGTCCGCAGCGCCGGCGCCCCGTTACTCCGTTTGCCGCACGCGCAGTGCTGGGCTGCCTGCTGGCGGCGCTTCTGGCCTGCGGGCTCGTTCCCTTCGCGCCGCGGGCGGCTGGGGCCGACGAGGTTGACGAGGCCGCCGTGGCCGAGGCCGAGCGCTCCGTGGAGGAGGCCCAGAGCGCGCTCGACGGCGCCGAGTCGAGCCGGCAGGGCATCGCCGCCGACCACGAGGCGCTCGTCCAGGAGGTCGCCGAGCTGCAGAAGCGCATCGACGAGACTACGGCCCAGGCTCTGGAGGCCCAGCAGGAGGTCATCGACGGGCGCGCAGCCCTGGCCAAGGCGGCGGTCTACGAGTACCGCGGGGGCTCGGCCCAGTCGCTCGTCATGCTGCTGCTGGAGGCGCAGAGCTTCGACGAGCTCGTGCGCAACCTGGTCTACCTCTCGAGTGTGGTGCAGTACCAGGTGGATGAGGTCGAGGCGCAGAAGGAGCGCTCGGCCCGCTTCGACGCGCTCATGGAAGATCTGAACGCGCAGAAGGACGAGCAGGAAGGGAAGCTGGCCGAGCTCGAGGAGAAGAAGGTTCAGGCCGAGCAGACGGTGTCCGACGCCTCGACGAGGCTGCAGGGGGCGCAGAGCGAATACTCCTCCATGTTGGAGGAGCTGCAGCGCAAGATCGAGGAGGCGGAGGCCCAGGGCTCCGCGCCTACCGAGCCGGTGGCCGTCGACGAGTCGAACACGAACACGTCGCGCCCGGGCGACCAGATGACGGACGTCGCGCCCGACCCGTCGCCCTCTCCGGCACCCGACGGCGGCTCGGGGTCCGATCCGGCGCCGGAACCCGCGCCCGATCCCGGCGTCGGCTGGTCCACGGGAGTCGCCTCGGCGTACGGCGGTTCCACCGACCCCTACACGCCCAATCCCGGCACCACGGCCACGGGCGCCGTCTGCGACGACTGGTCCATGGGCGTGGCCGTGCCGATGGCGTGGCCACGGTACTGGCAGTACTACGGGCGCACCGTCGAGATCTCCTACGGCGGCATGACGGTGCTCGCCACCGTGAACGACTGCGGCTACATGGGCGGCGGCAGCCGCTCCCTCGACCTGCAGCCCGGCGTGTGGAAGGCGTTCGGCTTCTCGTCGTGCAACGACTGGGGCCTGCGCACCGTGAGCTACCGCTTCCTGTAGGGGCGTGGCAAAAGCCCGGGGATGATTTCGCACGGAGACGATGTCGTGTTAGGGGGGGCGACGCCATGCTCCCCGACGCCAGGGTTCTGCGAGATTGCCGAGAATGCGACATCGTCTCCGGGGATGACGCAGCAGGATGACGCAGGACGGGGATAATGTCGTCAAATCCGATACCTCGGATTTGACGACATTATCCCCGTCCCCCTGTCTCGTTTGTGCTAAACTGCAACGTTACATGCGATGACGAAGACAGCGCCGTGCGGCGCGGTTGCCATCAGAGACGGGTGCCACCGGCTGAGAGCACCCGGGCGGCCAGTGCGGCGATTCCCTTCCGAGCAGCGCGTTTGAATGCGGATGCGGCCCGGCGGCAGCGGGGCGGCAAGACGTGCAGTAGGACGCGACGGGTGCTCCCGTTACCGAGCGCAAGAGCGGGCGGCTTTAAGCCGCACCCCGTGTCGCCGTAGGGCGGGCGGGTGTGCAGCGAAGGCACGCCAACCGAGGTGGTACCGCGAGAGCCTTCTCTCGTCCTTGGACCGGGGCCGTGCCCCACACGACAAGGACGAGAGAAGGCTCTTTTTCATTGCGCCGGCTGCGGCGGGCGCGGGGAGAGACGGAAAGGAAGCACGAGGACATGGGTATCGTGGACGAAGTGGCGGCGCTGCGCGAGCAGACGCTCGCCCGCATCGCGGAGGCGGCCGACACCGCCGCGCTCGAGCAGGTGCGCATCGGCGTGCTCGGCAAGGCCGGCACGCTGACGGGCTATCTGCGCAGCATGGGACAGGTGCCGAAAGAGGAGCGCGCGGCCGTCGGCAAGACGGTGAACGAGGTGCGCGAGGCGGTGGAGGAGGCGCTGGCCGCACGCAAGGCGGCCCTCGATGCCGCCGAGCTGGCCGCGGCCATCGACGCGGCGGCCGTGGACGTGACGCTGCCGGGCCGCGCCCAGCAGATGGGCACGCGCCACCTCATCAACCGCATCACCGACGAGATCTCCGAGATATTCCTCGGTCTGGGCTACACGGTGGCCGAGGGCCCCGAGGTGGAGACCGACTACTACAACTTCGAGGCGCTCAACGCCCCGGCCGACCATCCCAGCCGCAGCCTGGCCGACACGTTCTACGTGGTGGACCGCTCCGGCGACGAGGCCGCCGTGCGCGGTGAGTCCGACGTGCTGCTGCGCACGCAGACCTCGGGCGTGCAGGTGCACGCGATGGAGGACAACGAGCTGCCCATCTTCGTCATCGCGCCCGGCAAGGTGTACCGTCGCGATGTGGCCGACCCGTCCCACCTGCCCCAGTTCACGCAGATCGAGGGCTTGGTGGTGGACGAGGGCATCACGTTCGGCGACCTCAAGGGCACGCTCGACTACCTGTGCAAGCAGCTGTTCGGCGAAGAGCGCAGGACGCGGTTCCGCGCCCACTACTTCCCGTTCACGGAACCGTCGGCCGAGGTGGACGTGAGCTGCGGTATCTGCCACGGCGAAGGCTGCCGCTTCTGTAAGGGCACCGGCTGGCTGGAGATCCTCGGCTGCGGCATGGTGGACCCGAACGTGCTGTCCATGTCCGGCATCGACCCCGAGAAGTACTCCGGCTTCGCCTTCGGCATGGGGGTGGAGCGCATCGCCTGCCTGAAGTACAACGTGCCGGATCTGCGCATGCTGGTGGAAGGCGACATGCGCTTCCTTCGGCAGTTCTAGGGTTTCTGGCGGCGACGGCGGGGCGGCGCCCAGTCGCTCGAACAGTCCTCGCTGCGCTGCGGAACTCGCTTGGTGGGCGCCGCCCCGCCGTCGCCTTCACATGGTTGACGTTGTTGCGGCTCGCCTGATGACCGGTGTTCGGACTCGGGCCGAAGGGGGTCAGGCAGGCGTGGGCATGGTGAGAGGGGTTGACCTGCGCGTTTTGCTTTCTTGGGAGGCGCGAGGGGCGGGAGTGGTTCGGAATAGTATGCGCGACGCGCATAGACGATAGGAAGAACGATATGAAAGTATCTTTGAAGTGGCTGAGCGAATATGTGGACGTGCCTTCGGACACGAAGGCGTTCTGCGATCGGCTCGATCTGACGGGCACGGGCGTGGAGGCGGTGGAGAGGACCGGCGCGGCGCTCGACGGGGTGGTCGTGGGGCACGTGCTCACCTGCGAGCTGCACCCGGACAGCGACCACCTGCACGTCGTGACGGTTGACGTGGGCGCAGGCGAACCCGTGCAGATCGTGTGCGGCGCGCCGAACATCGCGGCGGGCATCAAGGTGCCGGTGGCCACCGTGGGCGCGGTGCTGCCGGGCGACCTCAAGATCAAGAAATCGAAGCTGCGCGGCGTTCCCAGCTGCGGCATGTGCTGCTCGCAGCGCGAGCTGGGGATGGGCGGCGATCATGCGGGCATCTGGATCCTGCCCGAGGACGCGCCCGTAGGCATGCCCATCGCCGATTTCGCGCAGCTCTCCGACACGGTGCTCGACCTGGAGATCACGCCGAACCGTCCCGACTGCCTTTCCATGGTGGGCATGGCGCGCGAGGTGGGCGCCATGTACCGCACCGACTACGAGAGCCCGCTCGGGCGCATGGCGGGCAAGCTCGTGCTGGACGCCTCCTCGGCGCCCGTCGACGAGACGGTGAGGATCACCATCGAGGACGCGGTGCGCTGCCCGCGTTACACCGCGCGCGTCATCCGCGGGGTCAAGGTCGGGCCGAGCCCCGACTGGATGGTCGAGCGCCTGGCGGCTATCGGCCAGCGCTCCATCAACAACATCGTGGACGTGACGAACTATATCCTGTTCCTGTTCGGCCAGCCGCTGCACGCCTTCGACCTGGACAAGCTCAAGAATGCGGACGGCGTGGCGCATATCGTGGTGCGCGCGGCCGCCGAAGGCGAGCGCCTGACTACGCTCGACGGCGAGGATCGCGCGCTCACGTCCGATATGACGGTCATCTCCACGCCGGAGCTCGGTGCCGTGGCGCTCGCGGGCGTCATGGGCGGCCTGGACACCGAGGTCACGGACGGGACGGTGGACATCCTGCTGGAGGCCGCCACGTTCGAGCCGGGCCGCACGAGCCGCACGAGCCGCAACCTGGGCCTGTTCAGCGAGAGTTCCATGCGCTACGAGCGCGGCGTGGACGACCACGGCATCGAGGAGCGTTCGGCCGCGGCCGCCGCGCTCATGGTGGAGGTGGCCGGGGGCTCGGTGAGCGCCGCCGTCCGCAACGGCGAGGGCATCGTGGACGAGTGGCCGGCGCCCTCGACGGCGCCCGATTTGCGCTTCCGCATCCCGCGCTTCTGCGCCATGATGGGGGCTGACATCCCGCGCGCCGACATCGAGGACATCCTGCGCCGTCTCGGCTGCGCGGTGGCCGACGATCCGGCGGGCAATGCCGACGTTCTGCCCGTGACGGCGCCCACGTTCCGCCCGGACCTCGAGCGCGAGATCGACCTGTACGAGGAGGTGCTGCGCCTGTGGGGCATGGACCGCATCCCGGCCACGCTGCCTGGCGGCCCCGGCCGCGTGGGCACGCGCTCGCAGATGGAGCACGTCATGGGCACGGTGAACGCCGTCATGCGCGCGAGCGGCCTCAACGAGACGATGACCTACTCGTTCGCCGAGCCGGGCGACCTCGACCGCCTGCGCATGCCGCACGAGGGCCTGGGCGAGCCTGTCGAGCTCATCAACCCCCTGAACGCCGACCAGTCCGTCATGCGCCAGAGCATCGTGCCGGGCCTTCTGCGCAGCGTGGCCTACAACCAGAGCCGCGGCGTGAAGAACGTCCAGCTCTACGAGGCGGGCGCCGTGTTCTTCGCGGCCGAGGGGCGCAAGCAGCCCAAGGAGCGCCGACGCCTGGCGGGCGTGCTGGCGGGGGCCATGGGCGATACGGGCTGGAACGCCGCGCCGGCCCCGTTCGACTTCTTCGACGGCAAGGGCGTCGTCGAGAGCCTGGCGCGCGAGCTGGCGCTGCCGAAGCTGCGCTTCAAGCCGCTTTCCGCCGAGGAGGCCCCGCACCTGCAGCCCGGGCGGGCCGCCGCGGTGCTGTCGGGCGGAGCCGAACTCGGTTGGGTGGGCGAGCTGCACCCGCTGGCCGTGGAAGCCTTCGAGGCGGACGCGCCGGTGGTGGCGTTCGAACTGGACGTGGAGGCGCTCGCGAAGGCGTCGCGCCCCGCGCGCGACTACCGCGACGTGCCCACGTTCCCTGCCGTGACCATGGATGTGGCGTTCGTCGTGGACGAGGGCGTCGCGCACGAGAAGCTCGTGCAGTGCATGACCTCGGCGGGCGGCAAGCTGCTGGAGGACGCGCGCCTGTTCGACGTGTACCGCGACGAGGAGCGTTTGGGCGCGGGCAGGAAGTCGATGGCCTACGCGCTCACGTACCGCGCGACCGACCGCACGCTCACGAGCGACGAGGTGGACAAGGCTCATGAGCGCTTGGTGAAGAAGGTGTGCACGGCCACCGGTGCCGAGGTGCGCGGCTAGCCGATCGGCCATAATGGTAGGGTAAGCAAGAGGGACGGGATTCGGGGCCCGTCTGCATCGGGCGGCGGGGGAATCCCGTCGCCTGCTGTCTGGGAGGGCAACAGGTGGAAAAGAGCATCGCAGTCGCGACGGACACGAACAGCGGCATCATGCAGGAAGAGGCCGAGCAGCTGGGCGTGCACGTGGTGCCCATGCCCTTCGTCGTGGACGGGGAGGAGTGCTTCGAGGGCGTGAACCTGGACGCCGAGCGCTTCTATGCGCGCCAGACCGCAGGCGCGGACATCGTCACGTCGCAACCGTCCATCGTCGATCTGGGCAAGCGCTGGGCCGAGCTGCTCGAAGCGTATGACGAAGTCATCTACATCCCTATGTCCAGCGGCCTGTCCGGCTCGTGCGAGACGGCGTGCCAGGTGGCCCGGCACTGCAACGGGCGCGTGCACGTGGTGGACAACCAGCGCATCTCGGTCACGCAGCGCGAGGCGGTGCTCGACGCGCTGCGTTGGATCGGCGAAGGTCGCACGGCGGCCGAGACATGCGCGCTGCTGGAGCGCACGAAGCTCGACGCCAGCATCTACCTCATGGTGGATACGATGGCCTACCTGCAGAAGAGCGGGCGTATCACGCCGGCTGCCGCGGCCATCGGCTCCGTGCTCAAGATCAAGCCGGTGCTGCAGATCCAAGGCGAGAAGCTCGATGCCTTCTCGGTTGCCAAGTCGTTCAAGGCCGCGAAGCGCACCATGGTAAAGGCGCTCTCGCGCGACGTGAGGGAGCGCTTCGGCGGCGTGGACGGCGTGCACCTCTACGTGGCGCATACGAACCGCGACGAGGACGCCCAGGCGTTTGCCGACGAGGTGCGCGCCCACTTCGGCACGGACGACGTCTACGTCGACCGCCTCCCCCTGAGCATCGCCTGCCACGTGGGCCCCGGCGCCCTGGGCATCGGCTGCGCCAAGAAGCAGTTCGCGTAGGGCTGCAGGTTGCCGAGCTGCCCATCTTAACGATTTTTCGGCAACGGCGCAGCCGAGGATTCCTTTTATGCGGCCTGTCAGCTCGGTGAAGTGTCCATTTTGTCGAAGATGCCGATGGCTTCCAGCAGGCTCTGGTTCTGGGAGGCCAGCACGCCCTCGCGCGTGTAGACGGTGAGCGTGTAGGAGGTGAAGCCGTACGCAGCCGATTCCCCCTGCAATTGCTGGCTCGACACGCTCATGCGCCACAAGACGCCGGCGCTCCCTGCCGGACAGCTCCCGATGCGGGTAACGGTGCGCCAGTCGAAGCGGTGGCTCTCTTCCACGGTGCGGGACAGCTCGTCTCCGAGGCCGGCCGCCTCCAACAGCGATGCGCATACGGCCTCCGCCTCATCCTCGCCGGCGAGCGGGGCCATGATGCCCATGCCCACGGCCTGCGGGCGCCTTCCCTCCAGCATGAGCTCGGGTGATGTCTCGCCCCCTTCGACGGCGAAGAAAAGGCGCGTCCTGGAGCCCGCGGGCGAGCACGGCGTTTCGGCGGAAATGCTCTCCCAGGCTCCCGTGGGGGCTCCCATCTCGTATTCGAACCCGAGTCTCTCCAGCGTGGCAGGGATCCAAGCCGGGTTGAGCAAGAGGATGGCTTCAAGATCGTAGGCCGAGCAGACTGGAGCGGAGTTGGAAGAGGGCGCTGCCGCCGGTCCTCCGTCGCAGGCGTCCCCTGATGCGGGGAGGCCTTCTCCAGCATCGGGCTCCTGGTCGCGCGCTTCTTTGCCGAATGCATCGGCTGCGAACGGAACGCCCTCGTCGACGGGCCTTTGCGCAGGGGCGGCGCATCCGGCGATGGCTGCGCAGGCGAGGGCTATCGCCGCGCACCGGGCGATGGTGGTCGGTCGACGCTGGTTCGGCATGAGGCGTCCTTTCCGTTCGGCCTTTCGGCGCGCCATCGGGAGGACGGGCGCCTACCCCCTATACACGATCCAAGCGGTCGAATTGTCGGGACTTTCCTTCCGCCCGCTGCCGCTCGCGGCGTTGCGCGGTACAATAGCCCGCGAGCGAAAGGAAACCGCATGTATGACGGAGTGGAGCAGCCCGGTCGCAACGACGTATGCTGGTGCGGCAGCGGGCGTAAGTACAAGAAATGCCACCTGGCCTTCGACGAACGTCTCGAGCAGCTGTACGATCAGGGGTGCGAGCTGCCTGGGCGCGAGCTGCTGAAGTCGGCGGACGACCTCGAGGGCATCAAGCGCAGCGCGGCCATCAACGTCGGCGTGCTCGACTACGTGGCCGAGCGCATCGGCGTGGGCACCACGACGGGCGAGATCGACCGTTGGGTGCACGACTACACGGTTGAGCATGGCGGCATCCCGGCCGATCTGGGCTTCGAGGGGTATCCGAAGAGCGTCTGCACGTCCGTGAACGACGAGGTGTGCCACGGTATCCCGTCCGACGACGTCGTGCTCCGCGAGGGCGACATCGTGAACGTGGACTGCTCGACCATACTGGACGGATACTACTCCGACTCATCGCGCATGTTCTGCCTAGGCGAGGTGTCCGAGGACCGTCGGCGCCTGGTGGAAGAGACGAAGAAGGCGCTGGAGGCGGGTCTGGACGCCGTGAGGCCGTGGGGCTTCCTGGGCGACGTGGGCGCAGCCGTGAACGCTCATGCGCAGTCGTGCGGCTTCTCGGTGGTGCGCGAGTTCGGCGGCCACGGCATCGGCCTCGATTTCCATGAGGATCCGTTCGTGAGCCATGTGGCCGAGGCAGGTACGGGCATGGTGCTGGTTCCGGGTCTCGTGTTCACCATCGAGCCCATGGTGAACGCCGGCGGACCCGATATCGACATGGGCGATCCGAACGGCTGGACCGTGCGCACGGCCGACGGTTCCGACACGGCCCAGTGGGAGGTCCAGGTGGCCGTGACCGAAGGCGGGTACGAAGTGCTGTCCTGGTAGGAACGGCAAGGGCTGCGTGCGGAATCGTTTTCCGTCCGTTGACGGGCGGCGACCTTTCGCGCTTTCCCGGGGCGCACAATCTGCCCCATGGAAAAGAACACTCCCAAGGACGCGGGACGACGGCGCATAGGGCGCATTGTCGTAATCGCCGTGATCGCGCTGGCGGCGGCGTCCATCGCCTGGTGGCTGCTCGTGTACGGGCGCGACGTGCTCGCGCTGCTCACCGACGGGCGCCGGGTGCAGGAGCAGGCCGCGCGCCTCGGGCCGCTGGCCCCGGTGGCCCTGGCGGGGCTTGTGGCGGTGCAGCAGCTATCGGCCGTGCTGCCGGCCGAGCCGCTCGAGCTGGCCGCCGGGTACGCCTTCGGCTTCTGGAAGGGCGCGCTCGTCTGCTTCGCGGGCAGCCTCGTGGGCGCCGTAGCCATCATCGTGCTCGTACGCCTCGTGGGCGACCGGGCCCTCGCGCTCTTCCTCTCGCGCAAGCGGCTGGACGACCTGGAGCGCTTCGCGGCCTCGCCGCGCTTCGAGCTCATCCTGTTCGTGTACTTCCTCGTGCCCGGACTGCCTAAGGACCTCATGACGTACGCGGCCGCGCTTGCCCGCGTGAAGCCCCTGCGCATCCTTCTCATCACTTCGGTCGGCCGCGTGCCGTCCATCGCGGCGTCGGTGCTGGCCTCGTCGTTGGCCGCCGACGGGGATTGGCGAGCCGCAGGAGTCGTGCTGGCCGGCATCGTCGTTCTTGTGCTTGCGGGCGCAGCCGTGTATGCACGCGTCAGGATGCGCCATCGCTCCCGTTCGCAAAGTCCCTAGCATTTAAAACAAATGTTCGTAAAAATGTGCTATACTGCTAGCGAAACGAAGGAGCCAGTGCAAGCGCTGTTTCGTCCGCCGCGGCAGAAGGCGGGCGCAGCCCATAGATGGCGGCGGTGTTCCGCGCCGCCCGTACCACGCTTGCAAGATCCTCCCAGCCCAGGAACCGAAGGGAAGCGAGGTGTCTTGCCATGTTCGCATGCGCGTCTACGGCAGGGTGCGCGAAGGCGGCCGCGAAAGCCCGCCATGATGACCATCCCTCGAAAGCGGGGCCGCATGTTGCCGTGACTGCATGTTTCGAGGGCAATGCTGGGCCGCGCCGTAGCGAGGGGAGGCTGCCATGAGCGGCGGGAGCCTGTGGGAGCGTGAGCACCTGCGTCCGCGCGACCTGCCCAGCCTCCAGGAGGTGCTCGGCGCATGTGACCGGTCCCTTCTGCGGCGCGTGATCATTGAGGATTTCGCCGAAGTCCATGCCTGCGCTGACAAGGCTCGTCGCAATGCGATGGCGCAGCGGCTCGACGGCTCGCTCGATGCCATGGCCTCCCTCGAGGTGCGGCGCGGGCCGACGAGAGGCTGGGTGCTGGCCCCGCGGGAGTCGTATGTGCTCGATGCCCGAGGCGGCACGCTGACATGGCGGCTCCACGCCGCGCTCGTCCCGTTGCTCAATGTGGCAGCAGCCGAGCGCCTCGTCCGTGTCGCTCAAATGCCCGCGACGACGTATGCCCAGGCGAGGAAAGTCGACAAGCGCCTGCGGTCCCTTGCGGTGCGCGCGGCGGACGTGAAGGGCAGCGCAGGCGACGTGGACGACTGGGGCGAGCGCTGCTACGCGCTCGCCCCCTGGGAGGAAACGCTCGGATGCAAGGTGTGGCTCGGCGGGGATTGGTGCTGCCGTGAGCGCTACCGCGTGCTCGCAAGCGCGTTCTGGGAACTCACGTTCTACGGATTCGAGTACGACCTGGTTCGTGCGCGCACCGCCCGCGAGAAGGCTGCGCGGTTGATGGGCGGGTCCGATCCGACAGGCGAGGAGGCCGGCGCCCGCATTACGGCGTCCCCCGGAGGCTTGGCGGCCGCTTGCGGCCTGCAGCCGCCCGACCGCTTTACCGGCGAGGCGCTCGGCCGCCTCGCCCAGCGCGTCGCCGTGCTGAACCACCAGGCCCACTGCGCCTTCTTCGAGCAGATGCTCGATTTGGCGCGCCGCATGGAGAGGGGGTGAGCAGCATGGACGTCTTGCAGCTGTCGCACACGGGGAGCGTGCGGACCCTCTGCCGGCTGATCCAGGGGATGGATCGGCCGGTCGTGGTCGCAGACGGGGCCGATGAGGTCATGGTCGTGTTGTCCCCGTCTGCTTTCGAGGGCGTGCTGCTGCGAAGCGGGCAGGGAGGACGGGGAGGTCGCACGTTTGGCGCCGGCTGCGCCTCGGAGGGCCGCGCCGAGGACGCCTGCGGATGCGGAGCATGCCGTCTTGCAGAATGACGGAAGGCGCCCTCGGGCGCCTTCCGTGGTCGTTGCCATGTTGGGGGGTGGCGTTAGCCGGCGACCTCCACCAGCGTGATCTCGAAGTTCAGGTCCTTGCCCGCCAGCTCGTGGTTCATGTCGAACGTGACGATGCCGTCCTCGATGGCCTCCACGAACACGGGGAACGACTGGCCGGCCGGGCCGCGCATGTACACGGTCTGGCCCACGGGAAGCTGGTCGCCGTTGGGAATCTGGCTCACGGGCACCTTCTGCACCATTTCCTCACGGCGCTCGCCGTACGCCTCGGCGGCAGGGATGTGCACGGTCTTGGTCTCGCCCTGCTCCATGTCCTTCACCGCTGCGTCGAAGCCGGGGATCATCTGGCCGGCGGCGCAGGTGAACTCGATGGGCTCGCCGCGATCGACCGACGAGTCGAACTTCGTGCCGTCGTCCAGCGTGCCCGTGTAGTGGACCTTGACCTTCTTGCCTTCGTTGCTCATGAACGAGCTCCTCTCGATTTGAAACAAAGTAGATCCAGTCTACCCCACTGCAGAACGCGGCCCCTCCGCTGGACGCAAACCCTCTCCAAGTTGCCACAAGTTCGCCCAGGGGGGAGTTCGCCAAGAGCTGCCTGCGATGTCGGAGCTGGGATAGCGCAGGCAGCTCTTGGCGAACCCCCCCCTTTTTTTTTTCTTCGAGGGTGCGGCGCGCGGGCCTCAACGGCTCGGCAGCTCGCTCACGTCCAGCAGCGTCATCTCGAAGTTGAGCGCCTTCGCGATAGCCTCGTGGTTCAGGTCGAACACGGCCTTCTCGTCCGTGAGCTCCACGAGCCTGGCCGGGTAGGTCTGGCCCGTGGGGTCCTCCAGGTTCACCATCTCGCCCACCACGAGCTTCACCGAGGCGGGTATCTTCGCGCGCTCCACCTCCATCACGCGCTCGTCGGTGCGCTCCTCGTAGGCCTCGTTCGCGCCCACGTGCACCTGCCGCGTCTCGCCCACGGCCATGCCCCGAACGGTGTCGATGAACGCCGGCGGCATCCATCCGTCCAGGCAGGGAAACTCGACGGGCTGCTCCGTCTGGTCGATGAACACGGAGCCGTCGTCGAAGAACCCCTTGTACGCCACCTTCACCATCTTGCCCGTGTTGTCCACGTCGGGCCTCCTCTCCTCGTGTATTCCGCTCGCATGCTGGAAGGTCGTCCCTCCATCGCGCTGCTGCGGCTGTTGCGGCTTCGAGATGCGGACGCCGGTTTAACCCTTGCGCTCGGCCAGGTCGGCCAGCGTGACGCGCTGCGCTGCCAGCTGCGCGAGCGGCTCGAGGAAGCCCTGCTCGCCAGCTGCTAGGCCCCGCCGTGCCAGCGTCATCACCTCGTCGACCAGCTCGGCCGCAGGCCTTCCGTACACCTCGGCCTCGTATCCTGCGGCCATAAGCGCATCCTTGGCCGCCTCCACGGCCGCGCCGTCCACGCCTTCGAACAGCGCGTCGAGCGCGTCGAGGTTCTCCGCATGGTAGAACAGCCCTTTGATCAGCGCCGCGTACGCCACCACGTAGGGCACGGGCATCGCGTCGGCCGGCCTGATCTCGATATAGGTCTTCAGACGCACGTCGTTGAAGAACATGGACACGGCGTGCTCCACCTCGGCGCGCGTCATGGTGCGCTCGGCGTATATCTCGCCGAAGGTGCGCTCGGAGTAGCACCACTGCTCCTTACGGCACGGTATGAGGATAGCAGGCGTGTCCAAAAGGTACTCGGCATAGCGGCGCAGGTCGAAACCCGGGTCCATCACGCCGGGCACCAGGCCGCAGCGGTCGGGGTCGCAGAACCGCCAGATCTCGGTCCGCACCAGCTCGTGGGCGCGCGGCGCGCCCTCGAACACCGGCGAGTTGTCGCAGACGAGCGAGAACAGCGGCACGAGCGCGAACGCCAGCCGCAGCTTCCGCAGGCAGTCCGCCGTCGACCAGTAGTCTATCGACACCTGGGTCGACGCGCTGCCCCGCATCATGCGCGGCCCGAACGGCCCCTTCTCGCCCAGGTACAGGTTCATGAACTTGTAGCGCCGCTTGGGGATGAGCTCCAGGTCGAGCGCCTTGGCGGAGGGGTGGTAGCCCACCGTGAGCGCGCGCTCGCCGTGCGGCGCCAGCGCGTCGTCCAGCGTGCGCTCGAACCGCTCGAACGTCGCCCGCGCGTCCTCGAGGCTCGCGAACGGGCCCGCCGAGAGCTCAACCTGCGCCGCCGGCTCGATGGTCACGGCCTCGCCGGGCCGCGCCACGCCCAAGAGGTCGCCCTCCGGGTCGCGCGTCGTGCGGGGGAACTCGGCTTCCAGCTGGCCCAGCAGCCATTCCACGCCGTAGGGCCCGCTGTACGGCACGGGGCTCATGTCGTCGTGCACGAGGGTGTGCTCCAGCTCGATGCCCAGCTCGCCGGCTGCCCCGGCCGGCGTGATGCCGCTCTCGAAATAGGCTACGATGGCGTCGATGTTGCTTGTGCGTGCAGGCTGGTCGCTGGGGGTTTCCGGTTCCCCGGGGGCTGCGATGGCTGTGCCGGGAACGGCTGTTTTATTCATGTAGCAGGCTCCTGTAAAGCATTGGTCCGTGCAAGGTTACGTTACTTTGTATACAATACCCTTTTGGTTGCCGCGCTTGTCGGCAAAATGGCATCAATTCGCTTTTCCACTCGGGGACGAGGCTGCGCTTGGACGCTCATATCACAAAAAGAACAGCGGTCCTGCTGCTGCTCGACATCGTTGCGACGTACGCCGCCTACTGGCTCGCATCCTTGCTCACCGCCGTCGAGGACGAGGTCTTCGTAAACAACGAGATCTACTTCATGCTGGGCATCCTGGCGCTCATCAACGTGGCGGTGCTCGGCCTGTTCCGCCTCTACAACAACCTGTGGGAGTACGCGAGCGTCGACGAGGCCATCCAGATCATGCTCGCGGTGGTGCTGTCCACGCTCATCGGCGCCGTGTTCCTATGGATCATCGACGTGCGCCTGCCCATACGCGTGTTCTTCGTCTCGTGCTTTCTGCTCATATTCTTCATGGGGGGCATACGCTTGGTATTCCGCGTCATGCGTCAGAAGAAGCGCGTGCTGGGGTCGGCACAGCGCGCCTGTGACCGGCCGCGCACGCTCATCGTGGGCGCGGGGGAGACGGGCTCGCTCGCCATCGGCCGCATGGCCTCGAAGGATCCGCTCATGCCCGGCGTGGCCATCGTGGCCACCGACGACGACGTTTCGAAGCGCGGCAGCCGCATTCACGGCGTGAAGGTGGCCGGCACCACGGACGACATTGTGGAGCTGGTGGACCGCTACGACATCGAGCAGATCGTCGTGGCCATTCCCTCGGCCTCGCTCGAGGAGCGCAAGCGCATCTACGGCGAGTGCACGAAGACCGAATGCAAGCTGCGCACGCTGCCCAACATTCGCGAGCTGTCGCTCGACGAGATAGGCGACGTGCGGCTGCGCGATGTGGACGTGGCCGACCTTCTGGGGCGCGAGGAGATCATCCTGAACACCCGCGCCGTGTCCGGATACATCGCCGGCGAGTGCGTGCTGGTCACGGGCGGCGGCGGCTCCATCGGCAGCGAGCTCTGCCGGCAGCTGTGCCGCGTGGCGCCCGCGCGCATCGTCATCTTCGACATCTACGAGAACGACGCCTACATGCTGCGCAACGAGCTGCTGTCCGAGTACGACGACATCGAGATCGTCATCGAGATCGGCAGCGTGTGCGACGAGGCCCGCGTGGCCGAGGTGTTCGCGAAGTACCGTCCTGGCGCCGTGTTCCATGCCGCGGCGCATAAGCACGTGCCGCTCATGGAGGCGTGCCCGCGCGAGGCGCTGCACAACAACGTGTTCGGCACGCTCAACGTGGTGAAGGCGGCCGACGCGTTCGGCGCCGCGCGCTTCATCTTCATCTCCACCGACAAGGCCGTGAACCCCACGAGCGTCATGGGCGCCACGAAGCGCATGGGCGAGATGGTGATGCAGCTGTACGCGCGCACGTCCAAGACCGTGTTCTCCGCCGTGCGCTTCGGCAACGTGCTGGGCTCGAACGGCAGCGTCATCCCTGTGTTCCAGCGCCAGATTGCCGCCGGCGGCCCCGTCACGGTCACGCACCCCGAGATCGAGCGCTTCTTCATGACCATCCCCGAGGCATCGCGCCTGGTCATCCAGGCAGGCGGCATGGCGCATGGCGGCGAGATATTCATTCTCGACATGGGCGAGCCCGTGAAGATCGTCGAGCTGGCGAAGGGTCTCATCCAGCTGCAGGGCCTCGTGCCCGACGTGGACGTGAAGATCACGTTCACGGGCCTGCGCGACGGCGAGAAGATGTACGAGGAGCTGCTCATGGACGAGGAGAGCACGCTTCCCACCGACAACAAGTCCATCATGATATCCACCGGCCAGGAGATCAGCTACGACGAGGTGGCCGCCAAGCTCGGCGAGCTGGAAGCCGCCATCGGCAAATCGGACGAGGAAGCCGTCCACATCCTGGAATCCGCCGTCCCCACCTACCACCACACGAAGAACTGCGCGTAGGCCGCGCCGCCCGCGAAGCGGTGCGCCCAGTCGCAATAAAAGTGTAGCGCGGCTTCGCCGCTTCTTAAGCTTCCTAATAAAGAAGAACGAGAAAGGCGAGCTCCCAACTTTTCCGATGGCTAGGTCCCGCTTCGAACTCCCCGTCGATCGTTCGCTCCTTCTCAATATCAGCCGGCCGAGACTATGCGCGCAGAAAGAGCCATCCGGCGCACTCGGAAACACCCGAGGTTAATCGAGAGCTCCTCGAACTGTTCCCGCCCCCAGCCCCTCTCGCCTTTAGAAACCTGACCACCCGACTCTCCAATGTTGTCGCTGCGGATTCCCTTGCCGACCCTGCCCTCGGAACGGCCCGGACGGCTTCCGTTCGCGATAATTGCCCCATGCCGACCGGCCGTGCGCCTGCCGGCATCTCTTTTGGCGGCCGATGGCAAAGCGGCCCGGAGGGGGCTCGCTTTGACGGGAACGATGGGGTGAGCGATGGAGCGAGAAGGAATCGTGTACGGGTATGCGCGCGTGTCGGCGAAGGACCAGAAGCTCAGGCGGCAGATCGACGCCCTCACGGGCTTTCCCGTGGCGGAAGAGCGTATCTACGCCGACAAGGCGAGTGGCAAGGACTTCGAGCGGCCGGAGTACCGCAAGCTGGTCAAGCGCCTTCGGCCCGGCGACGTAATGGTGGTGAAGAGCATCGACCGGCTGGGGCGGAACTACGACGAGATCCTCGAGCAGTGGCGCATCCTCACGAAGGTGAAGCGGGCGTTCGTCGTGGTGCTCGACATGCCGCTTCTCGACACGCGCAACGACCAGCACGGCATCACCGGCGTGTTCCTGGCCGACGTGGTGCTGCAGCTGCTCAGCTATGTTGCGCAACTTGAGCGCGAGAACATTCGGCAGCGCCAGGCGGAGGGGATCGCGGCGGCTCGGGCGCGTGGCGTGAGGTTCGGCCGGCCGGCCATCGAGGTGCCGAGCGCTTATCGGCCGATCAAGGCCGCATACCTATCGGGCCAGATCACGCGCAAGGAAGCGGCGGAGCACCTCGGTGTTTGCCCCCGGACGTTCGACCGGTGGCTGAAGAGGGACGCCGAGGGGGAAGTTGCTTAGCGTTTATGGCGACCGGGGTGTTGAATAACCCGCTCGGCATGGTTTTCGTTGCCAAAACGTAGACTTTTTGGCGGAGATGCCCGATAATCTCATTCGAAAGAGAAACAGCAGATCGGATGGGCGCCCTTGCATGAGGGCGGGCAAGTTTTACGTGAGACAAAAAGTCTACGTTCTTGCGGCCGTCGGTGCGGCAGCAACGTGCACCGACGGCCGCAGCATCCGATTATGCGAGCGAGCGTAGGAGAGGGCGTAATGGCAACGGAGGCACGGCAGCGCGAGGGTTTGCCGACGGGTTTCCTGTCCGAAGGGCCGTCGCGCGACGGCGACCTGCGCTGGTACGCCATTCATGTGCCCGAGGGTCGCGAGGACGCGGTGGCGGGCAAGTGCCGCCAGCTCCTCGGCTCCGACCTCGTGGAAGACTGCTTCGTTCCCAAGTACGAGCGGTACATGAAGCGCGAGGGCGCCTGGCGCATCGTCGTGCACCCCATGTTCAGCGAGTACGTGTTCGTTTCCACGCGCGACGTGCGCGCGCTTGCCAAGGCGCTCGGGCAGCTGTCGTTCCCGGCACCGCTCGTGGGCCGGAGGGGCCGCACCTACGCGCCGCTCTCGCCGAGCGTGCAGGCGTGGCTCGAGTCGGTCCTCGACGAGGCGCACGTGCTGCGTGCGAGCGAGGGCCGCATCGAGGGCGGCGTCCTGCAGGTGGAGCGGGGCCCGCTGCGCGGCTGCGAGGGCCGCGTGCGCAAGATCAACCGCCACAAGCGGATGGCCTACCTCCGCTTCGACGAAGGGGGCGAGGGCGACTGCGTGCTGCAGGCCGCCCTGAACGTCCCGGTGAAGAACTAGCACGACCCCGGTTTCCCGCCGGGAGCCCAAGGCGCAAGGCGTTGGGCTCCCGGCGGGAAACCGCGACGAACATATCCTGAGCAAGCGCAGGCGGTGCCATCGGCGGGCCAAGCGGAACCAGGGGAATGAATACTCTCGATGCCGCGGGCCGGAGGCCCGAATGGCGAAGCTATGTCCGCCTGAGCGAGGAGGCCCTCCATGTGGTATGTGATTCAGGTTCTTTCCGGGCAGGAGGACAAGGCGTGCGAGCTCATCAACCTGCATGCGGCGGGGCAGCGCTCGAAGGACGGCAGACCCGTTCTCAAAGAGTGCTTCGTGCCGCGCTACCAGGTGGAGCTCGCTCGCGCCTCCGAGGTCATGCGCGAGAGCGGGATCCCGCCTACGTCGTCGGCGCGGTGGAGTCGGTCCTGGACGTCGCGCCCGAGGGCGCGGTCGTGGTGATCGAGTCTACGGTGTCCCCGGGCACGATCGACCGCTACGTTCGCCCGGCGCTCTCGGAGCATCTGGGTTACGGGCAACACCGGCATCGACGCCCTGCGAACCACAGTGAGGGAGGGTTACTCCCATTCGGTTCTCGACTGGGCCGCAGGGTCTCGCCTCGTGCTCATCACGGCGCATCGCCGCGAGAACCTGGGTGCGCCCATGCGCTCCATGTTCCGCGCCATCCGGCGCGTGATGGAGGAGCGTCCCGACGTCAAGGCGGTCTATCCCGTTCATATGAACCCTCTTGTGCACGAGGCCGCCCACGCGGAGCTCGACGGCTTCGACCGCCTGCGGATGATCGAGCCCTTGGAGGTTCTCGACTTCCACAACCTGCTCGCGCGCTGCCATCTCGTCCTGACCGACTCGGGCGGCATCCAGGAGGAGGCTCCCTCGCTCGGCAAGCCCGTGCTCGTCATGCGCGATACCACCGAGCGTCCCGAGGGCGTGGAGGCTGGGACTTTGAAGCTTGTAGGTACCCAAGAAGACGCAATTTGCCGCGAATTCGATCGCCTGCTTTCCGACGAGAGGGTTTATTTGGCCATGAGCCATGCGTCTAACCCATACGGAGATGGTCATGCCAGCGCGCGGATAGCGGACGTGCTCGAAGGAAGGCGCGTATGAGGCTCAAGAAACGCTTCATGCTATCCTTGAAGAACAGCCTCAGGTTCCTTCCCGACAGGCAGTACATCAAGATTTACTACTGTGCAAAGTTCGGCGGCTTACCGAATATCGACGAGCCGTCGACGTTCAATGAGAAACTGCAGTGGATGAAGCTCAACTGTCAAGATCCTCGCATGGTTTCTCTTGTGGACAAGTGCAAAGTGCGTGACTTCGTCGAAAAGCGGATCGGTTCGCAGTATTTGGTACCGCTTATTGGCGTCTATAATACTGTTGAAGAGTTCCTCGGTGCCGACTTGCCTAATGAATTTGTCGTCAAGTGTACACACGATTCCCAGAGCGCTCACATCTGCATAGACAAAGCGACCTTCGATTTCGGGGCGGCGGCTCGTGGATTAGAGACGGCGCTCAAGCGCAATTGGTACTGGCAAGGACGCGAATGGGCGTACAAGGGCGTGAAGCCTCGCATCATTGTCGAGGAGTATCTGAGAGATCGAGAACGAGCAACGCCTAATGATTATAAGTTTTATTGCTTTGATGGTGTCTGTAAGATGATCCAGTGCGACGCCGATCGTTTTGAAAACCACAAAGAGCAGTTCTTTTCACCTGCTTGGGAGTCTTACGGCGATTGGCATGTCAGCCATGTGCCAGAAGGCGAGCTGCTTGCTAAGCCGGACGGTTTTGAAGAAATGCTGACGCTGTCGCAAAGTTTATCCGAAAGCTTCCCTCACGTTCGTGTCGATTGGTACTGCATTGAAGGAAAGCCTTTCTTTGGTGAACTCACTTTTTACACAGGCGGGGGGTTTGATCCTTTCCATAGCAAGGAAGATAAGCTTCGCGATCCATTAGATAGATATCTTGGCGATTGCTTGGTACTGCCAGAACAAGTGCGGACTCTTTATGTATAAAATTTTAATGATAGGCCCAGATAGCTCCCGCGCGTCCGGCGGAATGGCGTCGGTTATTCGGTCATTGAGTAAAAGCGAAACCTTAGCTTCCCGCTTCACAATTTTAGAGTTTCCCTCTTGCAGGGACGGAAGTCTTGCATCTCGGCTTTTCTTCACCGGGGTGCAGTATATGCGCTTTATCATTAAGCCTTTGAAAGCTGACATATGCCATATACATATTGCATCATATTCGAGTACCTGGAGAAAACTTTTGTATGGGAAAGCCGCGAAACTCAAGGGATCTCGAGTTGTTTATCATGTACATGGTGCCGAATACAAAAAGTTTTTTGCGTCATTAAGCGAACGGGGGCAGAAACGCCTTCGGCATAGTTTTTCGCAAGCAGACGCGGTGATAGTTCTTTCAAATTCATGGAAATGTTTTTTTGAAAACACTCTCGATCTGAAAAACGTTGTTGTAATAAATAACTCGATAGACTGCGCGAAATCGAACTTTAAGCACGGATTTCCGGCAAGCATCGCTTTTGTAGGACGCCTTGGCGTTCGCAAAGGCGCGTACGACTTAATTAAGGCATTGGGCATGCTACAGAGTAAGGGGATGAGGTTCTTCTGCACGTTTGCGGGTGATGGAGAAATTGAAAAGCTGCAAGAAGCGGCCAAGGTTGCTGGTGTTTTCGCAAAGTACGCAATTCACTGGATGGCTTGGCGAGGAAAAAGTCCAGGACATCCTCTCGTCATCCTCCATCATGGTTCTGCCCTCGTACGATGAAGGCTTTCCCGTCTCGATCATTGAGGCGATGGCTGCTGGCAATGCCGTGGTCAGTACCTGTGTTGGGGGTATACCCGAAGAAGTATGCCGTGCGGGTAGTGTGCTGATCGGGCCAGGTGATGTAAGCGCCTTGGCTTGTGCCCTCGAGGAACTGCTTGTTGATCAAGATCGAGCTTATCAGATGGCGGATGCAAACCAAGAGTATGTTTTAGGCAAACTTGACAACAAGGTTGTCCATACGCAGTTAGCTAATTTGTATTTGAGATTGCTGGATGACGATGCTGAGCAGAATACCTAACAAGTTTAAACATGACATGACTTGCATTGAGCTTTTAGCTCTGATTGCCTTTAACTTACTGCTATTCCAGCCGATCATCGAGATAATTCTGCCTCCTTTTTCTTATTATGATGAGATTTTGGCGGTATCCTCGCTCCTTTCTCTGTTCTTTTCCATGGCGATGCGCAAATCTCGTTTTACGAGGGAAATGAAGATCGCGCTGTGCCTGTTATTTGCGATCGTCGTTATTGGGCTTTTTGGAAACTTTCTTTCTGGCATAGTTTCCGATACTTTTTTTATTCTGGTCGATATATTAGCTTGCTCAAAGTTCTTTATCATTTACTTTGCCCTGAAATCTATTCTCGGAAACACTTCTTATTTCGTTAGCTATATGGCCAGAGAGAGCAAGGTCCTTTTAGTATTGATGCTTGCATGCTTGGCGATTAATCAATTCGTAGACATTGGAATGACATATGAGATGCGCTACGGCTTGAAGGCTTTCCAATTTGTATTTATTCATCCTACTCATATGGTCACCCTCTCTCTTGCTTGTATGGCGTTTATTTATTCGGATGCCAGTAACGGGTGGAAAAAATATATCGGTATCGCTTTGATTCTGATGGCGATGTCTCTACGAAGCAGGTGGGTAGCGCTTGCATTGGTGATCGTTCTGATTATTATATTTGTAAGAAAGGGGTCTACGCGCGCTCCCTTTGTCGTAATTGGTGTAGGATCGGTTTCTGCTTTCCTCGTCGGGCAAGCGCAGATGTCCGTGTATTACGGTAGCGCTTCCGAGTCTGCGCGAGGTCACCTGATGACAACTGCTCTTTCAGTGTTTCAAAACTTTTTCCCTTTGGGTGCTGGTTTCGCTTCTTTCGGGTCGGGAGTCACGAAGACAATTTATTCCCCACTTTACTATCAATACGGCTTGCAAAACGTCTACGGATTGGCTCCAAATAATCCTAGCTACTTAACAGATACATTTTGGCCTGTCGTGTTGGCTCAGTTTGGCTTTTTAGGACTGATCATTTGGCTTCTTCTGCTAATCATGCTCGTAGTCGACTTTTATCGTTTAGGGATTGCCTCGGGGATGCTGGTCCTATCGCTTACGATGATCGCGGCGATTCTCATCTCGACTACTGCTTCTGGGTCGATTTTTTCGATGCAGATGATCACATTGCTCGTTGCTTTTATGACCGCTATGAAAGCCAATATAGATAGAGAAGCTTGTGAACGTGCCTAAGCTTGGACTTTGCGCATGCTATAGCAACCATAATTTCGGGAGTATGCTCCAGGCTCTTGCCACATGCAAAGCCATTGATGCTCTGGAAGTTGAGTACGAGCTCATCAGGTACAAAAAGAAAATTTCCCCCCTAAGAGTTGTCCAGATCGCTCGTAAGGTTATTACTGCAGATGCTTGGCTGGGCTTAACCGCAGAACTTAAGTGGAGAGCGTATTTAAGCAAACATAGCGCTCAGAAGGCGAAACAAGAACTGAGATCCGAATCCTTTGGAGAATACTGTGATCGTAGATTCACCAAACTAAGCCCCGTATACGAAGGGTACTCTGCCTTGCAAGATGGCTCAAAAAAGTATGATGCAGTCTTGGTTGGCAGCGATCAACTGTGGTTGCCTTCTGGGTATAGCTCTGGTTTTTACACTCTTGAATTCGCTTCTGAGGGGGTCAGGCGAATCTCATATGCGACCAGCTTCGGCATTTCCTCAATGCCGAAGTCTTCTGCCGCTAGGGCCGCGCGATTCATATCCAAAATCGATTATTTGAGTGTTCGGGAAAAAAGTGGGATTGAAATAGTGGCCAGCGTTACGGGCGGCGATGTCAAGCCAAAACTGGTCGTTGATCCCACTCTGCTGTTCGATCAGGCTGGATGGCTCAATATCATTCCCGAAAAAAGGATCGTCGAAGGGGATTATATCCTGTGCTATTTCTTGGGCATCAATCCTGAGTCAAGGCGTATGGCTGCTGAGCTCAAAAAGAGGACGGGACTTCCGGTGGTGATGCTGAAAGATTGGCGTTATCATCTTGACGAAGACGATCTTATCAATGACTTTGATTTTTACTCGGCCAATCCTGACGATTTTGTAAATCTGATACGGCATGCGAATTATGTTCTGACGGACTCTTTTCATGGAACAGTGTTTTCGCTTATTCATCATAAAAAGTTTGCGACCTTCTATCGTGATATCGATGGGGGTAATAGCAGAAACACACGAATAGACAGTCTGTTCTCTCAGCTAGATCTCCGCTGCTGCTTGATGGATCATGCGGATCCGGGGCGTCTTGAAAGCTTGGTGGTTGATTTTGCAACCGTTGATGAGAGTTTAGACAATTGGCGTTGCGATTCTTGGAATTTTTTGAAAGAAGCTGTCGATGGTCTGTAGGTCGAACGTTTCCATTATGGATGAATCAAGTTGCTCGGGGTGCGGGTTGTGCTCGTTCGTCTGTCCGATGCGCTGCGTTGAAATGAAAGAAAACGAAAGAGGCTTTATTCTTCCGGCTGTTGGAAATAATTGCATAGCTTGCGGCAAGTGTTTGGCTGATTGTCCATCAATCAACCCTCCGGTTTCAGATTATCTCGATATTGGGCTTGTTGCACAATCGGGCGTCAGTGAAAACTTGGTCGCATCAACCGGGGGCGGAATGCATCTCCATCTCGCGAATTCGATGATGGCGCTCGGTGGTGTTTCGTACGGCGCTGCTTTTTCTGACGAATGGGCTGTTGAACATATCGAGTGCCATACTGCTGAGGAAGTGATGAGGTGTCGTGGATCTAAGTATGTTCAAAGCAGCTTGACGAACAAGGTGTTCGCCAGTATTAAGAAAAACTTGGAACAAAATATCCCCGTTCTCTTCACCGGCTTGCCGTGCCAGACGGCCGCAGTAAAAACTGCCTTCGGCGACAATGCGAGCCTTTTTCTTGTTGACTTGGTTTGCCACGGGGTCGCTTCGCCTATGGCCTGGCGGCAATATTTGTCAGATATGCAATTTGGGCGAATCGAGTCAATAAGATTTCGCAACAAGACTTACGGGTACCATATGAGCACAATGAGAGTTGTCTATGAGAGCGGAGTTTATAGCAAAAGCGGAAGAATCGACCCGTATTTGCGAGCTTTCTTTTCTGGCATCGCTCACAGGAAATCTTGCAACGAATGTAAGTTCAAGGGAAGGCGACGCTATTCCGACATAACGCTCTTTGATTGCGGGCGGTATTGTGAGCTGACTGGAGACAACGATGATGATCTTGGCCATACAAGTGTTTTAGTTAATACGAAGAAGGGCGAGAAGCTGTTACTTGAGCTTGGAAAAGAAGAGGTCGTTTTTTCGGCAATTGATAGAGGGATGGGCGAGCAGTTAAATGGCAAGATGATAGAGGGCTGCACCCCGAAGCATCCGCGATCGGATTCCTTTTACTCTCAAATTCTTTCAAACTCTTTTTCTTCGGTGGTTCAGAGCTATCTGCCTATTAAGCTTTCGGACTATTGCATCGAAGCCGTCAAGGGGTTGGCATGCAAAACGGGCATCCTCACGTTTCTTCGAAAAGCAAAAGAAAGAAAACTGCTTGTCACCAAGCATTAAAAAGAACTTTGCCTTCAGCCTAGCGTATGAAGTGCTTGCTTTTGCAATTCCTCTAATCACGGCACCCTATCTTTCCCGTATTCTGGGTCCAGACGGAATTGGGGCCTATTCATATTCTTATAATGTTGCATATTACTTTGGAATGTTTGCGACGCTGGGAATGCTGCGCTATGGGACCAGGAGTATTGCCTCAGTCAGGGATCTGCAGGCTACGAAAGATCAGTTGTTTTGGGAGCTCTTTTTTACCCAGCTTCTTACGGCTGGGTTTGCACTCGCCTTGTATTTGGTCTATCTTTTCCTATTTGGTGATTCGCTTAGTGCAATATGGATACTTTACATTTTGTCAACCGCTTTGGATGTAACTTGGCTATTCAGGGGCGAAGAGGATTTCAAGATTACAGTTGTTCGCAATTCAGTAATAAAGTGCTTAACCGCTTTCTGCATCTTTGTATTCATTAAAGGTCGTGACGATGTTTGGTTATATGTCGCGATAATGTCGCTCGGATACTTTATTTCTCAGGTGGTGCTGTGGCCCTATGTGAAGAAGCATATCGCAAGTTTCCACATCCCAAAGTTTTGTAAGCTGATACGGCATTTAAAACCAAGTGTGATTTTGTTCGTTCCCCTGATTGCTACAAGCGTATATAGGGTGTTGGACAAGATTCTCATCGGCTTGCTTTCAAGCAGCGCCCAACTCGGTTTTTTCGATTGCGCGGACAAAATCATCATGGTTCCTCTAGGCGTGATTTCCGCGCTTGGGGCGGTGGTACTTCCGAGGATGTCGTATTTAATATCGACGGGCGAAGAACGAAAGGGGGTCAAGTTCATCCGCTCGACCATGTCCTTTTCGATGATTATTGCGATTTGTCTCATGTTCGGCTTGATTGCTACAGGCGATCTATTTGCAGTGGTCTATTTTGGCGACAATTATACAGAGACGGGATATCTGCTCGTTGTTATGAGCGTGACCGTGCCGATGATTGCTTGGGCCTCAGTGATCAGGGAACAATACTTAATTCCGAAAAGATTAGACAAACAGTATATTTCCTCGGTTGCGGTGGGCGCGGTCTTCAACATCATGCTAAATCTATGGGCGATTCCGAGGTGGAATGCGCGGGGCGCTGCATTGGTGACTATAGCAACAGAATTGCTCGTTTGCGTAATGCTTACTGCTTCAGCTAGAAAGTATTTGGATATAAAACAATATGTTTCCGATTCTCTCCCGTACCTTGGGATCGGGGTTTTGATGTGCATCTCGGTGAAGGTCTTAGCTCGGGTTCTGTCGATTGGCAAGGTGAGCCCCCCGCTTCTTTTAGTTCTTGAAATCATCTTTGGGCTGATAGTTTTTGGAGCGCTTCTCGCTGTATTAGCGAGGCATAGCACGAGCCATAGAGCGATTATAGGATCACTAATAAAAAAGTAGGCTTGCATGTTCTCAGTTTCTGCCCTCGTGCGTCTTTATCGGTATCCCATTATTGGGCATCTTGCTCAACGAATGGTATTGCGAAGAGGCGCCGATATTCCGCGCAGCGTTAAAATCGGCCATAGGGTTTCGTTCCCGCACAACGCTTTGGGGACCGTTTTGCATCCAGACACAACCCTCGAAGACTACGTCAAGGTCTATCAAAACGTGACTATTGGTAGAGGGAATATTTGGCTCGACTATCATGCTGAATCGCGCTTGCGCTTTACGGTTAAAATGGGAGCAATCTTGTGTGCTGGATGCAAGATTATTTGCAGCGAAGATGAACTCGTCGTTGGAAAAAACACGGTGATTGCCGCAAATGCCGTGCTAACCCGCTCAACAGGGGACAACGAGATATGGGCGGGAATCCCTGCAAGAAAAATTCGTGATCTGGGAGTTGGTTCTGAACAAACTACGATAATCAACTCGCCATCAGGCAAAACTTTTGAAATTGATTGATTCTTTGACAACCAAAACCCCTGTTCAAATCCAAATCTGGCACAACGATTTGCGCCTTTGACAAGGCAGTTTTTTGCAAGCATTATTTTCAGTGCCTTCGGGGCGCGTCTAGGCCATACGCATCAGCTTCCCTTGGCGCAGAAGCGCAGTTTTGCTCAAGAGCCTCACCTCCTGGTTTGCAAGGATGATTTGCTAGAGTCTTAGATCCTCGAACTTCACCCCGTTGAGCCTTATGCCGCGCTTGATGATGCGCATGTAGCCAAGCGAGAGCAGGCAGCACCTCCTCATGCGTTTGAAGGTCTTGATCCGTGGCTCATCCGCTTCATCGCCTTGATGGGGCTGTTGAGCCCCCCGGCGGTGACGTTGGTTTTGTTGAGCTTATAACTGTTCGGCACACCTTCGCGGTTGCGCTTCAGGGTCTTGGCTGCCGCTTCATCTCGAAGACGCCGCTTCTTTGGGCGAGGCTTATCCAATTGGCGAGCGAGTCGCGCTTGTCTGCGCACCACGGCATGTCCGGCCAGCCGCGGAACAGGTGCATGAGCTCATGGACGTTGAGGTCGGGGTCGGCTTCAAACAATCAACTCTCACAACCACGCTCCCGGTCTTCATGTAACTATTTCATTTCCCACCTTGTCAAACCGGTGGTTCTTTCTTACGATGATCCGTAATGATGTCGTGGCGCGTTTTTGTGCAGGTGCACGAAAGTAGCTTCGCGCCCGGCAGGTTGGACAACACGTCCGGCGCAACAAGCAAGCGAGGGATCGACATGGCCATCAAGACGGGTATCGTGGGTGCGGCGGGGTTTGCGGGCATCGAGCTGGTGCGCCTCGTGCTGCGCCATCCCGACCTCGAACTCGTGGTCGCCACGTCCAACGAGCTGGCCGGCACGCGCGTGACCGACGAGTACCCCGGCTTCGCCGGCGCCACCGACCTCGCCTTCGCCACGCACGACGACCCGGCGCTCGACTCATGCGAGCTCGTGTTCCTGGCCGTGCCGCACACGGCGGCGCTCGCCATGGCGCCGCGCCTCGTGGCAGGCGGCGCGACCGTCGTCGACCTCTCGGCCGACTTTCGCCTCAAGGACCCCGCCGTCTACGAGCAATGGTACAACACCCCGCACACGGCAACCGAGCTTCTGGCCCGCGCGGCATTCGGCCTGCCCGAGCTTTTCCCCGATGACTTGGCGCGCGCAGCCCGCGCCCGCGCCAACGGCGAGCCCGCGTTCGTCGCCTGCGCCGGCTGCTATCCCACGGCAACCTCGCTCGCGGCGGCGCCCGCAATCCGCGCCGGCCTCGCGGCTCCAGGCGGCACCATCGTCGTCGATGCCATCTCGGGCGTCACGGGCGCGGGCAAGAAGGCCACGGCGCGCACGCACTTCTGCTTCGCCGACGAGAACCTGGAGGCCTACGGCGTGGGCACGCACCGCCACACGCCCGAGATCGAGCAGATCCTCGGCATCGCAGGGCAGGGGCGCCTCGTGTTCACGCCGCACCTCGCCCCGCTGAACCGCGGGCTGCTCTCCACGGCGAACATCCCGCTCGCGCCCGACGCGCCCGATGACGCGGCCTTCTACATCGACCAGTACCGCGCCTTCTACCGCGAGAGCCCCTTCGTGCACGTGCTCGACGCCGGCTCCCTGCCGAAGACGTCCTCGGTCGCCGGCACGAACAACGCCCATATCGGCCTTGCCGTGAACGCGCCGGCGCGCATGCTCGTCGCCGTGTGCGCCATCGATAACCTGGGAAAAGGCGCGGCCGCTCAGGCCGTGCAGTGCGCGAACATCGTCTGCGGCCTGCCCGAGCGACGAGGCTTCGACGCCGTCGCCGTACCCGTCTGATCGAAGGAACCCGCTAGCGAACAGCCTAAGCAACGCAACCAGAAAGAAGCCGCCATGACCGACACGCATGCCGCATCCGCCCCGTCATCCACCAGCAGCGTAACGCCGCTGCGCGCGGAAACCGCCGCGCAGCTTCCCGACGCCCTCGCGGTTGTCGAGGGCGGCGGCGTCACCTCGGCGCGCGGATTCCGCGCGGCCGGCGTCCATGCAGGCTTCCGCAAAGATCCCAACCGCCTCGACCTTGCGCTCGTGGCCGCTGACAAGCCGTGCGCATGCGCGGCCGTGTTCACCCAGAACGTGTTCTGCGCGGCGCCCGTCGCGGTGTCCCGCGAGCATTTGGAGGACTGCGGCTACGGCATCGCGCAGGCCGTGGTCGTAAACTCCGGCAACGCGAACGCCGCCACGGGGGAGCGGGGGCTCGCGGCCGCGCGCGAAACCGCGGCCATTGCAAGCGACGTCCTCGGCTGCGCGCCTGCCGAGGTGCTGGTGGCCTCCACCGGCGTGATCGGCGAGCACCTGCCGCTCGAGCCGTTCGCCACGGGCATCCCCCTCGCCGCCCTCGAGCTCTCGGTGGTCAGCGGCGGCGCCAACGCGGCGCGCGCCATCATGACCACCGACACACGCCCGAAGGAGGTGGCGGTCACGTTCTCGGGCGACGGCATCGGCTACGACGGCTGCACGTTCACGGTGGGCGGCATGGCGAAGGGCTCGGGCATGATCATGCCGAACATGGCCACCATGATAGCCGTGCTCACCACCGATGCGCCGGTGCGCCCCGACGCGCTGCACGCCGCCCTCTCCCGCGCAGTGGGCGTGAGCTTCAACAAGGTCACGGTCGATTCCGACACGTCCACGAACGACTCGTGCTTCCTGTTCTCCAATGGCGGCGCCACGTCGAGCACCGTTCCCTTCCACCCGGGTTCCCCGGCGCTCGCCCGCTTCGAGCAGGCGCTCGACGCCGTATGCCAGAACCTCGCGCGTCAGATGGCCGCCGACGGCGAGGGCGCCACGCGCCTCGTCACCGTGAACGTGACGGGCGCCGCCACGCCGGCCGACGCCGACGCCGCCGCACGCGCCGTCGCGAACTCCCCGCTCGTCAAGACGGCCGTCTACGGCCACGACGCCAACTGGGGCCGCGTGGCCATGGCCATCGGCAAGTCGGGCGCCGCCTTCCGCCAAGAGGATGCCGCCATAGACATCATGGGCCTGCCCGTGTGCCGCGGCGGGCTCACCGTCCCCTTCGACGAGGACGAGGCGCTCCGGCGCTTCGAGAACCCCGAAATCGCAATCGACGTCGACCTCGGCGCCGGCGATGCCGCCGCCACGGTTTGGACCTGCGATTTCAGCCACGATTACGTCACGATCAACGGAGATTACCGCTCATGAAGTACGCAAAGGATACGCGCCCGAAAGGCGTATCGCACAAGGCCGCGGAAGTGCTCGTCGAGGCCCTTCCCTGGATCAAGAACATCACCGGCAAGACCGTCGTCATCAAGTACGGCGGTTCCGCCATGGTCGATGCGCAGCTGCGCGCCGACGTCATGAACGACATCGTGCTGCTGAAGATCGTTGGCGTGAACCCCGTCATCGTGCACGGCGGCGGCAAGGCCATCACCGAGGCCATGGAATTCGTGAACCTGCCCGTGGAGTTCAAGGACGGCCAGCGCGTCACCACGCCCGAGGCCATGGATCTCGTGCGCACCGTGCTCATGGGCAAGGTGAACCAGGAGCTCGTGGAGGCCCTGAACGAGCACGGCAACTTCGCCGTGGGCGTGTCCGGCGCCGACGCGGGCGTCATCGTGGCCGAGCAGGCCAGCCCCGACCTGGGCCGTGTGGGCCGCATCACGCGCATCAACCGCCCGCTGCTCGACGACCTCGTGAACGCCGACTACATCCCCGTGGTCGCGTCGGTTGCGCTCGGCGAGGACGGCGGCTTCTACAACGTGAACGCCGACATGGTAGCGGGCCACATCGCGGCCGCCATCGGCGCGCACAAGGTGGTGTTCCTCACCGACGTGGACGGCCTCTACGAGAACTTCGAGGATAAGTCCACGCTCATCTCGAACCTCACGCTCTTCGAGGCCCAGTACATGATCGAGAACAACGTGGTGTCCACCGGCATGATACCCAAGCTGAAGTCGTGCGTCACCGCGCTCGACGCCGGTGTGTTCCGCGCGCACATCCTGAACGGCACCACGCCGCACTCGCTGCTGCTCGAGCTTCTGACCAGCACCGGCGTGGGCACCACCATGCACTCCACGGAGGAGGCGTGCAAGTTCGACTCCCATCCCCTGGGCAACTTCGCCTCCAAGCTGCTGGAGAACCGCGAGCAGGCGGCTGCTCAGGCAGCCGCTGCCGAGCGCTTCGCCGGCTGACTGACCGCCATCGCCGACCGTCGAAGGGGTCGGCCCTTCCCCCTGCTTTGCGCGAGGGGGATGCTGCAGCAACCGAACGGAAGGACCGACATGAGCCTCGAGGAACAGCAGGAACTGGAAGAGAGCTACGTCATGCACACGTTCGGGCGCAAGCCCGTCGAGTTCGTGCGCGGCTGCGGCATGGTGCTCGAGGACGACAAGGGCCGCGAGTACCTGGACTTCATTGCCGGCATCGGCGTCATCAGCCTGGGGCATTGCCATCCGGCCGTCGTCCGCGCGCTGCAGCAGCAAGCGGAAAAGCTCATCCACGTGAGCAACTACTACTATATCGAAGGCCGCGGGGAAGTGGCGCGCCGCCTCTCCGACCTGCTCAACCACGGCGCTCCCGCCGGCGCGGAGCCCTGGCAGAGCTTCTTCGCGAACTCGGGCGCCGAGGCCAACGAGTGCGCCATCAAGCTGGCGCGCCTGCATGCCCGCAAGCTCGCGGAGGCGCAAGCGCTCGCCGACGGGGCGGGAGAGGACGAGGCCCGCGCCGCTGCGTCCGCCGCACCCCGCGTCATCGTCACGCTCGACCGCAGCTTCCACGGGCGCACCATGGCCACGCTGGCCGCCACGGCCCAGCCCGCCAAGCAGGAGGCCTTCCGGCCGCTGCCCGACGGCTTCGCCCATACGCCGCTGAACGACGTGGCCGCGCTCGAGGCCCTGTTCGCCGAGCGTGGCAGCGAGATCTGCGCCGTCATGGTGGAATGCGTGCAGGGCGAGGGCGGCGTGCATCCGTGCACGCCGGAGTTCCTGCAGTCTGCGCGCCGCCTTACCGAGGAGCGCGGCGCGCTGCTCATGTGCGACGAGGTGCAGACGGGCGTCTTCCGCTGCGGCGCGCCGTTCGCGTTCCAGCGCTTCGGCATCGTGCCCGACGTCGTGACCATCGCCAAGGGCGTGGCCTCGGGCATGCCCACGGGCATGTGCGCGGCCCGTGCCGACGTGGCCGCCTCGTTCGCTCCCGGCGACCACGGCTCCACGTTCGGCGGCAGCAACCTGGCAGTCGTCGCCGCGCAGGCCACGTTGTGCACGCTCGCGGACGAGGGCTTCGGCGAGCGCGTCGAGCGCGTAGGCGCCTACCTGCGCGCGCGCCTGGCCGAACTGACCCACGTCGTGGAGGTGCGCGGGCTGGGGCTCATGGTGGCTGCCGACCTGGCCGAGGGCGTCGATGCGAACGACGTCGTCCTGCGCGCACTGGGCGAGGGCCTCGTCATCAACGCCACCGGCCCGCATACGCTGCGCTTCCTGCCCCCGCTCGTCTGCGAGGAGCAGCACGTGGACCAACTCGTCGAGCGCCTGCCCCGTTTGCTGGGCGCATAGGCTGCGCGCGACGGAGCGCACGGCCCGGGAGTGCCTGCTGGCTCCCAGCCCGTGTGCGTCCCGCCCGTACCGTCGTTCCACCGGCCAGCAACGACCGCTTCGCCGAATTTTTCGTACTTTTGGAAATTCCTGCTTCGCAAACGCAGCGTCATGAGGTACTATTCACTGCATAAATTTTGCCGGTCTTGCGCTTTTCTGCATAACCGTGCGAATGGCTGTGAAACTGTATGTGATAGTGCTCCGCAAGGACAGAGAGTCGAGGGCATGAGGAAACGTCAGCAACGGCATGACATCATCCGCGATATCATTCGCGAGCATAATGTCAAGACGCAGCGCGATCTCGCTGATCAGCTGCAAGCCGCAGGCTACGATTGCACCCAGGCCACCATCTCTCGGGACATCATGGACATGGGCCTGGTGAAGTCGCGCGAAGGCTATTACGTGCTGCCGGAGGAAATGCGCCTCCAGCGCATGGTTTCCGAACTGGTTGAAGAGGTACACGTGGCAGGCAATCTCATCGTGGTCAAGACGTTCTCCGGCGGAGCCGCCGGCGTCTCCGCTGCGCTCGATAAAGCGAGCTTGCGCGGCGCGCTCGGCACCGTTGCCGGCGACAACACGATCATGATCGCTGCCGAGAGCCCCGAGGCCGCTCTTGAAGTTGAGCGCGCCATCGACCGACTGCGACGACGTTAGTCGTCTACTTTAGCGTGAGGGACGCTTTTCTCCCTCCTTTCCCCCAAGGCTGCCCAGCAGCATGAAGTCGTGAGAGCCGCCCGGCGCTCACGCCACCGCGAAAAGCCGCGATGCACACGGGACCCCGTGTATTCGCACGCCGAGAACGGCAGGGCGGAGCCAAGGCCAACCCGTACCCGCATCGGAGACCCGGGCACGAACCAGCTAAAACAAAAAGAAAAAGCAAACGCAGGAAAGGGATTCATCATGGCAGATCAGAAGGAAAAAGCGGTACTGGCATACTCCGGCGGCCTCGACACGTCGTGCTGCATCAAGTGGCTCCAGGAGAACAAGGGCGTCGACGTCATCGCCGTCGTGGGCGACGTGGGACAGGAGCACGAGGGCCTCGAGAAGATCAAGCAGAAGGCGCTCAAATCCGGCGCGCTCGACTGCCTGGTGGTGGACATGCGGGAGACGTTCGCCAAGGAGTACCTGGCCAAGGCACTCGCTGCCAACGCAATGTACGAGAACAAGTACCCGCTGGTCTCGGCGCTGTCGCGGCCGCTCATCTCCAAGCACCTCGTGGACGCCGCCCACAAGTTCGGCGCGAAGTACATCGCGCACGGCTGCACGGGCAAGGGCAACGACCAGGTGCGCTTCGAGTCGAGCATCACGATGCTGGACCCCGACATCGAGATCCTCGCCCCGGTGCGCGAGTGGGAGCTCAAGACCCGGCCCGAGGAGATGGAGTGGGCGCAGGCCCACGGCATCGAGGTGCCCACCACCAAGAAGTCGCCGTACTCCATCGACGACAACCTGTGGGGCCGGGCCATCGAGTGCGGCGTGCTGGAGGATCCGTGGATCGAGCCGCCAGCGGACATCTACACCATGACGAGCGATCCGATGCAGGCTCCCGACCAGCCCGAATACGTTGAGCTCACGTTCGCGCGCGGCCTGCCTTACATGATCAACGGCGACCAGAAGAGCTTCCTCGGCATCATCTACGCGCTGAACGAGATCGCCGGCAAGCACGGCTTCGGCCGCATCGACATGATCGAGAACCGGCTTGTGGGCGTGAAGAGCCGCGAGTGCTACGAGGTGCCGGCGGGCCTCGCGCTCATCCAGGCGCACAAGGCGCTCGAGGACCTCGTGCTCGAGCGGGAAGTGCTGCACTACAAGCTGGGCATGGAGCAGGCCTGGGCCACCGCCGTGTACAACGGCCAGTGGTTCTCGCCGCTGAAGGAGGCCATCGACGCGTTCATGGCCTCCACGCAGCGCTGCCTGTCCGGCACGGTGAAGCTGAAGTTCTACAAGGGCTCCTGCACCGTGGTCGGCCGGAAGAGCGCCTACTCGCTCTACGACTACGCGCTGGCCACCTACGACAAGGACGACGCGTTCGACCACACGGCCGCCAAGGGCTTCATCAAGCTGCAGACGCTCTCCGGCAAGACGTGGGCCTCGAACCGTCGGCAGGAGGGCGCCCCGGCCGAGCTCTTCGATGCCGAGAAGCAGCAGGGCCCTCTCAAGAAGGGCAAGTACGAGGACGTCACCCCGCTCGGCCAGCAAGTGGTCGAAGAAGCAGAAGCCGTCTTGGCGTAAGCGAAAGGAAACCCATGGCACTCTGGTCTGGCAGGTTCACGGAGAACGTGAGCGAGTTCACGCAGCGTTTCGGCGCCTCGCTGCCGGTTGACAAGGCGCTCTACGCGCAGGACATCGCCGGCTCGAAGGCGCACGCGGCTATGTTGGCGAAGGCGGGCGTCATCGCGCAGGCCGACGCCGACGCCATCGCGGGCGGGCTCGGGCGCGTGCAGGAGCGCATCGAGGCGGGGGAGTTCGCCTTCGACGTCAACGACGAGGACATCCACATGTCGGTGGAGCGCGCGCTGATCGCGGACGTCGGCGACGCCGGCGCGCGCCTGCACACGGGCCGCAGCCGCAACGACCAGGTGGCCACCGACACGCGCCTGTTCGCCAAGCAGCGCTGCGAGGACCTCATGGCGGCCAACGTCGCTCTGCGCCAGGCGCTCGTCAAGCAGGCCGAGGCGCATCCGGACGTCATCATGCCGGGCTACACGCACCTGCAGCACGCCCAGCCCGTGCTGTTCGCGCACCACATGCTCGCCTACGTGTGGATGCTCGCGCGCGACTTCGAGCGCCTGGCCGCCGCCCATCGTGCCGCCGACGCGAGCCCGCTGGGAGCGGCGGCCCTCGCCGGCACCACGTACCCGCTCGATCGCCAGATGACGGCGGAGTCGCTCGGCTTCTCGCGCGTGATCCCCAACTCGCTCGATGCCGTGTCCGACCGCGACTTCCTGCTCGACCTGTCCTACGCGTGCAGCGTGTCGTGCATGCACCTGTCGCGTCTGTGCGAGGAGATCGTGCTGTGGTCCACGGCCGAGTTCGACTTCATCGAGCTCTCCGACGCGTTCTCCACGGGATCGTCCATCATGCCGCAGAAGAAGAACCCCGACTTCGCCGAGCTCATCCGCGGAAAGACCGGGCGTGTGGTGGGCGACCTCGTGGCGCTGCTCGTCACCATGAAGGCGCTGCCGCTCGCGTACAACAAGGACCTGCAGGAGGACAAGGAGGGAGCCATCGACGCCGCCAAGACGCTCGAGGACTGCCTCGTGTGCGCCGCCGGCATGATCGAGACGATGGCCGTGAAGCCCGAGAGCATGCGCGCCCAGGCGAAGAAGGGCTACCTGGCCGCCACCGACGTGGCCGACTACCTGGCGAAGAAGGGCATGCCGTTCCGCCGCGCCCACGAGGTGGTGGGGCACCTCGTGCTGTTGTGCGAGCAACGCGGCTGCGACCTGGACGACCTCGCGCTCGCGGACTTCCAGGCCGAGAGCAGCCTTTTCGAGGCCGACATCACCTCCGCACTCGACCTCGACGCCATCGTGGCCGCCCGCACCACCGAGGGCGGCACGGGCCATGCCGTCGTGGCCGAGCAGCTGGCGCTCGCGAAGCAGGTTCTCGCCGCCGATGAGGCCGCGCTCTAGCCAGCTAGGGCGTGACAGGGGGACGGGGATAATGTCACGCCCCCGTATCTGCCTGAAGGTTGTGAGAGCCCCGTGGGCGTGACATTATCCCCGTCCCCCTGTCACGCACCTTCAACCTCGCGTTCATGCCGCCGGATTATCCGGCGGCATTTTTATGCCTCTCATCGGCCCTTTTGCCTTGTGACCATTTTCCAACAAACTTGTGTTGATTCAAGAGGGCCTGTCCCCCGATGATACAATGGCGAAAGTTTTTTGGAGGTGTTCACGTGGCTTCACGTTCAATGAAGAACCGGCCCAGTGCCAAGAAGAAGCATCCCAAGATCGGGCTGCTCGTCGTCGTCAGCGTGCTGGCGGCCGTAATCGTCGCCGGCGGCGTGGGCGTCTACGCCCTCGGCATGTCCTGGATCGGCGATCTGACGGAGTACGATGTCTCGAATACGGACAATCTCAATACCTCGCTCCCGAGCGAGGCGTGGGACAGCACCAAGACCGTCCAGCTTGCCAAATTCCAGCTGGACAACCGCGAGCCGGTTGAGCTGAACCAGATCAGCCAGTATGTTCTCGACGGAACGGTGGCAACCGAGGACGAGCGCTTCTACGAGCACGGCGGCTTCGACCTGGCCGGCATCGCCCGTGCACTCGTGGTGAACATCACCGGATCGGGTCGCGAGGGTGCCTCGACCATCACGCAGCAGTTCGTGCGCAACACCATCCTCTCCGACGAGATGGATGAGATCTCCATCAAGCGCAAGGTGCGCGAGATGTACCTTTCCGTCAAGCTCGAGGAAGTGTACTCGAAAGACGAGATACTGCGCATGTACCTCAACACCATCAACTACGGCAATGCCACGTACGGCATCCAGGCCGCCTCGCAGCGCTACTTCTCGAAGGACGCGACCGACCTGACGCTGGCCGAGGCTGCCGCCCTCGTGGGCATTCCCCAGTCGCCGTCTTACAACAACCCGCTTGTCGACGGCGGCAAGAACTGCATAGAGCGACGCAATCTCGTGCTCGACCGGATGCTGTCGAATGGCTATATCACCCAGGAGGAGCACGACGCGGCGCAGCAGGCTCCCCTCGAGGTCAACGAGACCATCCCCACGAACGACGGCATCCTCGCCTACCCGTACTTCACCAGCTACATGCGCCAAGAGCTCAAGGAAGAGCTGGGAATGTCGGAGGCGGAGATACTCAAGGGCGGGTTCACCATCGTCACGACGCTCGACGTCACCGCCCAGGAGGCGGCGGAGCAGGCGGCGAGGGACAAGGCCGCCCAGGCAAATGGGACTGCCGGCCTTGACAACGTGTTCGAGTCTGCCATGGCGGCCGTCGACCCCGAGACGGGCCACATCAAGGCGCTCGTCGGGGGCAGGGATTACTCTGAGAGCCAGGTGAACCTCGCAACGGGCACCGGCGGGGCCGGCCGTCAGTCGGGTTCCTCGTTCAAGACGTTCACCCTGGTGGCGGCTATCAAGGCGGGTATCGATCCGCAGACCCTCATCAACTGCTCGGCCACGGCGAAGTTCCCCGGGTGGTCCGTCGAGAACATCAACAAGACGGAGTACGGCACCCGCAGCATCGCGCGTGCATTCGCCGTGTCCTCGAATACCGGTTTCGCGCGCCTCTGTCTGTCGCTCGGGCCCGACGCCGTGGCTTCGGTTGCGAAGGAGATGGGCATCCATTCCAATCTGTCGAGCACCGGTTCCATCACGTTGGGCGTCGATGCGGTGACGCCCCTCGAGATGGCCGAGGCCTACGCCACGCTTGCCAGCGGGGGCATCCACCACAACACCACTCCTGTTCTCCAAGTTTACGATCGCGATGGCGGGCTGGCCGTGGACAATACCACCACTGAGGGAGAACGGGTGCTCGAGCCCGAGGTCGCCCATGCGGCCCTCAAGGTCATGGAGGGCGTTGTGCAGAGCTCCGAGGGTACCGGCACCGATGCCGCCTTGGCGAACGGGCAGGTTGTCGCAGGCAAGACGGGCACCTCGGACGATTACAAGGACAGTTGGTTCTGCGGTGTGACGCCTCAGATGTCGGTGGCTTTCTGGCTTGGCGACCGTCGCGATTACTTTGGAGACAACTCCTGCGAATCGATCCCGCCGTCGGTTACGGTGGCAAGCGCCTTCGCCAGCTTCATGAACGTGGTGCTCGAAGGGCAGCCTGCGGTCGATTTCGCCAATGCCGCCAACCCGCCGTACAAGGCCTACACCGATGCGAAGTACGGCATCGGGGGCACCGCCGGCTCTTCGGGCGAGGATACTTCGAAAGACTCGGACAAGAAGGACAAAGACACCGATTCCAACAGCGCGAACGGGACCAACAACGGCTCGAACTCGGGCGGCACTAACGGATCCAACACGCCGGGAGGGCCATCCGGCGGTGGGACCGACAAGCCCGATCCGGCTCCAACCCCGGACCCCGAGCCCACGCCGGACCCCGAGCCCACGCCCGATCCGGAACCGGAGCCGACTCCCGATCCCGAGCCCACGCCCGATCCGACGACCCCGTCCGCGGCAAGTTTCTCTCTGCCAACGATTTGGTCGCGCACGCTTCAAATGCTCGCCGCATAACGGGTACACTGTTCGCAGGTTGTTTTCACGCGCCGCACTCGAGCGGCGCTTTACTCGAAAGGGAAGTAGGTTGTACATGAAACGTTCCATGCTCATCAAAGCCGTCGGCGTCATGTGCGCGGCCTTCGTGGCGGTTGCCGCGCTCGCCGGCTGCACGTCGCAGGAAAGCGCCGCGACGAAGCAGCAGTCCGAGAACCGGCAGTACATGACGCAGGTCAACCAGACGATGGAGGACCTGCAGAGCCGGCTCGACGGCTTCACCGACGCCGTGTCGCGCGGCGACCTGGTAGGCATGCGGACACAGGCCGACAACGCCTACAAGGCGCTCGACGAGCTGGGCAAGCTGAACGTCCCCGATGATCTCAAGGACATCCAGCAGGAGTACGTCGATGGCACGAACAAGCTGAAGGATGCCTTGAACGCCTACATCGAGCTCTACACGGAGATCGACAGCGCCACCGAGGCGCAGCCTTTCGACTATTCGACGTACGACCAGCGTATAGCCGATATCAAGAGCCAGTACGACGAGGGCATCGGCAAGCTTCAGTCGGGCGACAACAAGGCCTCCGAGAAGAACTAGCGGCAGCCTGCGGCGGATCGGCCCTATACGAAAACGCACGCTTCATCTAACCAAAACACCCCCTTCCGTAGTTCGCGGAAGGGGGTGTTCTCTATGCGGGAAAGGGCAAAACGTCGAATCATGTGCCGTCAGGCGGTGGATCGGGGCTTGGATCCAGGTTGGGAGGTGGCTCCGGGTCAGGGGTGGGCGTGGGATCTGGCGTGGGGGTTGGGTCAACCGGCTTCGGACCCTTCGACACCACGAGCACTATCTTGCCGTTCTGCACGCTCTGGTTGATGACGGTGCCCGCTGCAACGCTGCTCGAATACTCCTCGGTATAGGAGACGTCGTACCCGTTCAGCAGGGAGGCGGCATCGCTTAGGGAAAGCCCCACGGCAGCTGCCGCCTTGGCGGCAAGCTCCTTGTCCTTCTCTTCCTGCGTCTCCTTCGCGTACTTCTCCTTCTGCTCGGTGTTGAAGGCGTTCTTGTACTCGGGATCCTTCGTCTCGGGGAAGGGCACGACCTCCGTGCCCTCGAGGGCCCGCGACATGAAGTCCTGCCACAGGTCGTTGGCTTTGAGGTCCTCGTCGGTGGACTCGTAGTTGCGGTCGCCGATCCAGGCGGCGCACGACAGCTGCGGTGCGTACCCTACGAGCCAATGGTCGGTGAACTGCTGCCCGGTGCCCGTCTTGCCTGCCACGGGCTGGCCGTTGGACGGGCCCTGTCCGTAGGCCGTGCCTTCCGAGCTTTCAAAAACGGTGCGCAGCGTCTTCGTTACGGCGCCGGCGACTTCTTCGGATATCACCCGGGTCGGTTCGTTGCCGTCGGTCGCCGCATCGTATACGACCGTGCCGTCCTTGCCAATGATCTTGGTTATGGCCACGGGATCGTGCCTGACGCCGCCCGACGCGAACGTGGCATAGGCGCTTGCCATGTCGAGGGGGGTCGTGTTGTCGGTGCCGAGCGTGATGATCGGGTAGGGGTTAAAGTCGGCGGTGACTCCGAGCCGATGGGCCATGTCGATGGTGGCGGCAGGCGTGACTTTCTCCATCAGACGAAAATAGCCGGTGTTTGATGAAACCGCCGTGGCTCGCTGTATGGAGCGTATGCCGTAGTTTATGCGGCCGAAGTTCCAGAGGTCGTCGCCGTTGGAGAGCTTCAAAGGGTTGGTGCAATCGATGAGCGTGTTCGGGTTGATGCCCTGCTCGATGGCGGTTGCGAGGGTGAACGCTTTGAACGACGAGCCCGTCGGCCGACCGCCCTGGGTCGCTATGTTGAACTGGTCGGTGAAGTAGTCTTTGCCTCCCACGAGGGCCTTCACGTAGCCCGTAGAAGGCTCGATGGCAACCAAGGAAGACTCGAGCTCGTCGGCCATGCGGTCGTTCTGGGCCTCGCAGGCCGCCTCGGCCTTCTCCTGCAAGGCCGGGTCGAGCGACGTGTAGATGGTGTAGCCGCCCTCAAACAGGTCGGCGTAGGAGAGGCCGTAGGGATTGTCCTCGGCCGTCAACAGGTCGCGCACGTAGCTTGTGAAGTACGGGTAGGCGTAGATGCCTTGGGCTGGGGCGTTCGGGGCCAGCTTCAGATCCTCCTCCAGCGGTACCGCCTGGGCTGCATCGTGCTCCTCTTGGGTGATGTCGCCGGCCGTGAGCATGCGGTCGAGCACCACGTTGCGGCGCTCCTGGCAGGCCTCCGGGTTCTCCTTCGGGTTGAGGTACGTCGGCGACTGGGGGATGCCCACAAGGGCGGCAGCCTGCGACAGCGTCAGGTCGAGCGCCGACACTTGGAAGTAGTTCTGCGCCGCCGCCTCTATGCCGTAGCAGCCGTCGCCGTAGTTGATGGTGTTCAGGTACATGAGGAGTATCTCGTCTTTGGAGTACATCTTCTCCATGTCCACCGCCAGCTGCGCCTCGCGGATCTTGCGCTCGAACGAGATGTTGTTGGCCTCCTCGGACAGCACGGTGTTGCGCACGAGCTGCTGCGTGATGGTGGAGGCGCCCTCGAGCGCCCCGCCGCCCAGGTTGACGAGCACGGCGCGTGCGATGCCGGGAAGGTCCACGCCGGTATGCTCGTAGAAGCGCACGTCCTCGGTGTCCACCGTGCCCTTGAGCACGTAGGGGCTCACCTGGTCGGCCGAGGCGAGCGGGTCGCGCTTCTCAAGCTGGAACTCGGCCAGAAGCGTGCTCTGGTCGCCCGCGTACATCGTCGACTCCTGCGCGTAGTTGAACGCGTCGGTGCTCGACAGGCTGGGGAGGTCGCTCGTCCAATCGTCTATGACGTGAAGTACGCCCTGGACGCCTTGATACGCCACGAAGCAGAAAGCCGCTGCTGCGACAAGCAGGAGCCATTTCGCGGCATGGGTGCGCGTTTCGCGCTGTTTTCGCCGTATTTTCATGGTTCGACTATACTACCATACTGCCGTTGCCGAACCGTTACAACGCGGGCCGGCGCACAGAAAAGAGCATAAAGCGGCTGCTCGCACGCATAATGCACGTGCGGTCGCATGAGATACGCAGTTAGGAAGCAACTATGTCGAACCAGCAAGGCGCGGCGCTGCCGTCCGTGGAACTGCTTGCCCCGGCGGGGGGCGCAGAGGCGCTGCACGCGGCGGTGGCAGGTGGGGCGGATGCCGTCTACCTGGGATTGGACGCGTTCAACGCACGGCGCAACGCCGACAACTTCACGCTTGAGACCCTTGGCGAGGCCTGCGACTACGCGCATCTGCGCGGCGTGCGCGTGTACGTGACGCTGAACACCGCCATCCTGCCCTCGGAGGTCGACCGCGCCCTGGAGTGCGCGCGGCAGGCGTACCGGGCCGGCGCCGATGCCTTCATCGTGCAGGACGTGGGCGTGGCCGCCGAGCTCGCCCGGTCGCTTCCCCAGGCGCGCCTGCATATCTCCACGCAGATGAACACCCACAACGCAGCCGGCATCGAGGCGGCCGCCAAGCTGGGCGCGCGCCGCGTGACGCTCGCGCGCGAGCTGTCCCTGGCAGAAGTTGAGCACCTGGCCGGCGTTGCGTCCGGCCTCGGTCTGGAAGTCGAGGCGTTCGCCCACGGCGCCCTGTGCGTGTGCTATTCGGGCCAGTGCTTCATGTCCTCGATGATCGGCGGCCGCTCGGCGAACCGGGGCCTGTGCGCCCAGGCGTGCCGGCTTCCCTACGAGCTGCGCAACCGCGCACAGCGCAAGGAGCTGCCGTCGCCGGGCGAGCACCTGCTCTCGCCGCAGGATCTCTGCGCCATCGACCTCATGCCCGAGCTGGTGGCAGCCGGTGCCGCCTCGCTCAAGATAGAGGGGCGCATGAAGTCCGCCGACTACGTGTTCGCGGTGACGTCCGCCTACCGGGCGGTGCTCGACCGCGTGCTGGCCGCGCATGCGATGGGCGAGGCGGCGGAGAATGGCCCCGTGCGCGCCACCGGCGATGAGCGCCGCGCGCTCGAGGAGGCGTTCTCACGTGGATTCACCACGGCGTACCTGACAGGCCAACGCGGCAACGACATCATGAGCTACGGGCGCCCCAACAACCGCGGCGCCTTCGTGGGCCGCGTGGCCTACGCGCGCGACGGGGTGGCGGCCATCGCCGCCGAGGAGGAGCTGCACGAGGGCGACGTGCTGGAATTCTGGACGAACAAGGGTCGCTTCGCCCACACGCTCGGCCCTCTCGAGGCCGACAAGGCGGGCAACGTGTGCACGGCTCCGCAGCGGGCGGTGGGCAAGGGCGACCGCGTGTTCCGCGTGCGCAACGCCGCCACCGGCTTCGCCGACGACCCGTTGGCGCCGCGCGTGCGCGTGGTCGGTTCGGCGCGGCTGCGCATCGGCGAGCCGCTGCGCATCGAGTTTCGGCTCGCCGGCGCGGAGGCCGATGTCGCCGGCGCCATCGGCGTGGCGGAGGGCGACGTCGTGGAGGCGGCGCGTACGAAGGCCGTGGCCGCGACGGACGTCCGGGCGCATATCGACCGGCTCGGGCAGACGCCGTTCCAGCTCGACGCGCTCGATATCGACCTCGATGAGAACGTGGGCATCGGCTTCTCCCAGCTGCACCGCGTGCGCGCCGACGCGCTCGACAACCTAAGCGCGAGCCTGTTGGCCCCCTATCGCAACCGCGCTCTGCCGCGCGTGCAGGAGCGGCCCCGCCGGGTTCCGGCCGAGCGCCGGGGCTGCACGGTTGCCGCATGGGTGACGAACCCCGCCTGCGCGCGCGCCGCCAAGCGCGCCGGCGCCGATACGGTCTACGTTCCGGCCCTCAACTACAAGCGCGGCGAGGCGGTCATCGCCGGCCAGCGCACGGGCACGGCAGAGCAGGCCGGCTACCCGAAGCAGTGCGTCACGGCGCTGCCCGTGGTCGACCATGACCCGGTGGCCGGCACCCGCGAGGATCTGCTCGGCTTCGACCCCTGGCGCTACGTGAAGCCCGGGAAGCCCGTGCTCGCAGAGAGCCTGGGCGCGGTGCAGCGCGCCGCCGAGCTGGGCGCCGTCGTGGAGGCGGGCCCGCATCTGCCGCTTGTGAACCGCCTCTCGCTCGAAACGATGGCCGACTGGGGGGTCGAGCGCGTGTGGCTCTCGCCCGAGCTCACGCTCGGCCAGGTGGCCGACCTAGCCGAGAACGCGCCCGTCGCGCTCGGCCTGACCATCATGGGGGCGCAGGAGCTCATGGTGTGCGAGCACTGCCTGCTCATGAGCCAGGGACCGTGCAACGAGCGATGCGACGAGTGCGCGCGCCGCAAGAGCCCGCACTACCTCAAGGACCGCAAGGACTACGAGTTCCCCGTCGTCACCGATGCGCTGGGACGCAGCCACGTGTACAACGGCGTGGTGCTCGACGTGGCCCAGGTGGTCCCCGACCTCATTGCAACCGGCCTCTCGGGGCTCATGGTGGATGCCACGCTCATGAACGTCGAGGAGACGGCCGCCGCCGTGGCCCGCGCCGTCCGCGCCCGCGACGTGGCCCAGCGCGACGGCAATGCGCTCGCCAAGACTCCCGGCACCACCAGCGGCCACCTCTACCGAGGGGTTTCGTAAGGGGGAAGCACCACGATCAGGGGGTGACAGAGGGACGGGGATAATGTCACCCCCGCAAGCCGGCCCCGCAATCCCGGGCATGTGAAACGCCCCTTGTCGACCACCGATGTGCTAGAATCTCCAACACTATATATAGTAAGGAGAGAGATCGATGCTATCCGCTGAAGAACAACTGCACACCATCGCCTCCGGCGCGGCGCAGATCGTGCCGGAAAGCGCGCTGCTCGAGAAGCTCAAGCGCGGCAAGCCCCTCAACATCAAGCTGGGCGTGGACCCCACGGCACCCGACATCCACCTCGGGCATGCCGTGCCACTGCGGAAGCTCCGCCAGTTCCAGGATCTCGGCCATGGCGTCACGCTCATCATCGGCGACGGCACCGCGCTCATCGGCGACCCGTCGGGCCGTAACTCCACGCGCCCGCAGCTCACGTCAGAGCAGATCAAGGCCAACGCTCAAACCTATGTGGACCAAGCCTTCAAGATCCTCGATCCCGAGAAGACCACGCTGCGCTACAACTCCGAGTGGCTGCTGTCCCTCAACATGGAGGGCCTCTTGAAGCTGGCCAGCAACTTCACGGTGGCCCGCATCCTCGAGCGCGACGACTTCCACAACCGCTACACGTCGAACCAGTCCATCAGCCTGCACGAGTTCCTTTACCCGCTCATGCAGGCCTACGACTCGGTGGTCATCGAGGCCGACGTGGAGCTCGGCGGCACCGACCAGCTGTTCAACCTGCTGGCCGGCCGCGAGCTCATGGAGAAGATGGGCATGGAGCCGCAGGTGTGCCTGACGCTGCCCCTGCTCGAAGGCACCGACGGCGTACAGAAGATGTCCAAGAGCTACGGCAACTACATCGGCCTCACCGACGAGCCGGCCGACATGTTCGGCAAGGTCATGTCCATCCCCGACGAGCTCATGGTGAAGTACTACCGCCTGGCCTCCGCGCTGCCGGTGGGCGAGATCGACGAGATCGAGCGCGGCCTGGCAGCCGACGAGCTGCATCCCAACAAGGTGAAGCGCGCGCTGGCGCGCAACATCGTGGCGGCCTACTACGACGAGGCCGCGGCGCAGGCGGCCGAGGAGCAGTTCGACCTCGTGTTCAAGCAGCACGCCGTGCCCGACGACATCCCCGAGTTCGCGGCCGACCTCGCCCCCAACGACGAGGGCACCGTCTACCTGGCCAAGCTCCTCGCCGATGCGGGCCTGGCCGCCAGCGCCGGCGAGGCCCGGCGCCTCATCGACGGCGGCGGCGTGAAGGTGAACGGCGAGCCCGTTCCCGCCAAGTCCTACAACGTGGACCCGGCGATGCTGGCGGGTGCCACGCTCCAGGTAGGCAAGCGCAAGTTCGTGCGCCTGGTCTAGGAAATCTGCCGACGAAGGCCCGTTCCGCCCTTGGCGGGGCGGGCTTTTTCGCATCAAGGGAAAGAATTTGGAAAACGTTGCAAGGATTCGCCTCGCCCGCTCGTGTTAGCGGTGAAGGAAGAAGCGAACCGAACCAACCAGGAGGACCGAAGCATGAAGAAGAGAACCGTCGCCATCGCCCTTGTCGCGTTGCTGGCAGTTGCCGCCGTGCCCACCATCGCCTTCGCCAGCGCCCAGGGCGGCGCCACGACGACGGAGCCTGTCGTCGTGCGGGGGATTGCCGATTCGGCGCCGGCGGCGCAGAAGGCCGTCGAGGCGGCATCGACCGCCGCGCCCGCGTGTCCGGGCTATGTCGATGCCGATAACGATGGCGTTTGCGACAACTACGCAGCCGGCACGTGCGCGCAGGGCGGACACCATCGCGGCTATGTCGACGCCGACAACGACGGTGTCTGCGACAACTACGCCAGCGGCGCGTGCGCCGGTCAAGGCAACGGCTGTGGCCAGGGTGCCGGCTACGTCGATGCGGACGGCAACGGCACGTGCGACAACTACGAGGCAGGCACCTGCCCGGGCAACGGCGCCGGCCACGGTCACGGCCAGGGGGCCGGCGCGGGCCGCGGCCATCACGGCCGCGGCTGCTAGCGCCGTCGTCGCACCGGGCAGGGCATGAGGCCGCACGAGGACATAGAGCAGGCGATGGACGCTCACGGCTCCACGGTGTGGCGTGTGTGCGTCCTCTACTTTCGTGCTTCGGCCGATGCCCAGGATGCGTTCCAGGACACCATGGTCAAATACGCCCTTGCCGACACCGTCTCGTTCAACGACGACGAGCATCGCAAGGCCTGGCTCATTCGCGTGGCTGCCAACACCTGCAAGGACATGCTCAAGGCATCCAGCCGCGCGAACGTTCCCCTTGACGAAGGCGCCTGCGGCGACAAGCTCGTGTCCTGCGACGAGGCGATGCAGCCCGCATCGTTTTCGAGCGAGGTCGTGGACGCCCTGCGCGGACTGACCGACCCGCCGCGCACGCCCCTCTACCTTTCTCTCTATGAAGGCTACACCGCCCCGGAAATCGCGACGATGGTCGACGCGCCCGTCAACACCGTGTACTCGTGGATTGCACGTGGCAAGATGCTTCTGAAGGAGGCCCTCTCATGAACGATTTGGAGCAACGCGTTCGCGAGGCCTTCGATGAGGTGTCGCTTCCTCCCGAAGTGAGGGCGCGCACGCTTGCCGCCATCGACGATCTGGTACAGCCCAGGGAAGCTTTGCCTTCGAAGCCCCCTGCGCCGCGCATTGTGAAGTGGCGCCGTGCCGCCATCGCCCTTGCAGCGTGCTTGGCGCTGACGGCCGTGGGCCTCATAGGCTCCCGCCTGTACTTCGAGGAGACGGCATTCGTGGGCATCGATGTGAATCCGTCTATCGAGCTTGGCATCAACCGCTTTGACATCGTTGTCTCGGCGAAGGCCTACAACGAGGACGGCGAGGCTCTGCTCCGTGACGTATCGGTTACGGGAAAGCCCTACGACAGCGCCGTGGCAACGCTCACCTCGAGCACCGCCTTCGCGCCTTACCTGGAAAGCGATGCCTACATTGCGATAAGCGTGGCTTCCAACGATGCAGGCCAGTCCGACACGCTGCGCACGCAAAGCGACGCCTGCCTGCGCAGCCTGCCTTGCGAGGGCTCCTGTCATACGGTTGACGCGGAGACGCGCGCGGCCGCTTCGGCTGCCGGCATGGGTGCAGGCCGCTATCAGGCGGCACTCCGCCTGCTGGAGCTGGACAGCAGCTTGACGCTCGAAGACTGTGCCTCCATGAGCATGCATGAGCTGCGCAGCCGTATCGCCGCCCTCGAAGGCGGCGAGCCAGAGGGGGAGGGCGGCCAGCAAGGCGGCGCAGGCTGGGGATCCGGTCACGACGGCCCCTCTGGCAACGGCCACGGGCAGGGGGTAGGCCAGGGAAAGGGCGCTTCGGGCAAGGGTCACCACGCCGAATAAGCGCAAGTTTGAAGGATATGTGGCGCCATCCACGATAAGCTTGAAGCTTAATAGTGCTTCATCAGGCGTTTTACCAAAAGGTGTCGAAAAGTTTTCAAAAACTTGCATTTTCCCATTGCGTTGGTAATAGCTTACCGGTATTATACAAAACCCGCGCTTGAGGAGAGCGTGGGTCGTTCCTTCTGAAGAGAGCTTTTAGGAGCACGAAGATTGCGAGTCCGTTTCAACGGCATCTCGAAAATCTTCGAAAGTTCCTGAAAAAAGTCCTTGACAGGATGGCAACGGGAAGGTAAAGTATCTCCTTGCGCCGCTCGCCCGGAAGGGAGGCGGCGAGGCCCCCCGGAAGGGGAGGCGGGAACCTTGAAAACCGGATATTGCGAGATGAATCGAATCGAGAGATGCCCGCCAGGCGAGCCCAGCCCACCGAAGGGCCGGGGGAGCCGGCGAAAACCAAGATCGAACAGATGCGGCAGCGATGCCGCTCTCTTCAAACGGAGAGTTTGATCCTGGCTCAGGATGAACGCTGGCGGCGTGCCTAACACATGCAAGTCGAACGATTAAGGCGCCTTCGGGCGCGAATAGAGTGGCGAACGGGTGAGTAACACGTGACCAACCTGCCCCCCTCCCCGGGATAACGCGAGGAAACCCGCGCTAATACCGGATACTCCGCCCCTCCCGCATGGGAGGGGCGGGAAAGCCCCGACGGAGGGGGATGGGGTCGCGGCCCATTAGGTAGACGGCGGGGCAACGGCCCACCGTGCCTGCGATGGGTAGCCGGGTTGAGAGACCGACCGGCCACATTGGGACTGAGATACGGCCCAGACTCCTACGGGAGGCAGCAGTGGGGAATTTTGCGCAATGGGGGGAACCCTGACGCAGCAACGCCGCGTGCGGGACGAAGGCCTTCGGGTTGTAAACCGCTTTCAGCAGGGAAGAAGTTGACGGTACCTGCAGAAGAAGCCCCGGCTAACTACGTGCCAGCAGCCGCGGTAATACGTAGGGGGCGAGCGTTATCCGGATTCATTGGGCGTAAAGCGCGCGTAGGCGGCCCGTCAAGCGGAACCTCTAACCCGAGGGCTCAACCCCCGGCCGGGTTCCGAACTGGCAGGCTCGAGTCTGGTAGAGGAAGATGGAATTCCCGGTGTAGCGGTGGAATGCGCAGATATCGGGAAGAACACCGATGGCGAAGGCAGTCTTCTGGGCCGCGACTGACGCTGAGGCGCGAAAGCTGGGGGAGCGAACAGGATTAGATACCCTGGTAGTCCCAGCCGTAAACGATGGGCGCTAGGTGTGGGGGGATCATCCCTCCGTGCCGCAGCCAACGCATTAAGCGCCCCGCCTGGGGAGTACGGCCGCAAGGCTAAAACTCAAAGGAATTGACGGGGGCCCGCACAAGCAGCGGAGCATGTGGCTTAATTCGAAGCAACGCGAAGAACCTTACCAGGGCTTGACATGCTGGTGAAGCCGGGGAAACCCGGTGGCCGAGAGGAGCCAGCGCAGGTGGTGCATGGCTGTCGTCAGCTCGTGTCGTGAGATGTTGGGTTAAGTCCCGCAACGAGCGCAACCCCTGCCATATGTTGCCAGCATTCAGTTGGGGACTCATATGGGACTGCCGGCGTCAAGCCGGAGGAAGGTGGGGACGACGTCAAGTCATCATGCCCTTTATGCCCTGGGCTGCACACGTGCTACAATGGCCGGTACAACGGGCCGCGACCTGGCGACAGGAAGCGAATCCCTCAAAGCCGGCCCCAGTTCGGATCGGAGGCTGCAACCCGCCTCCGTGAAGTCGGAGTTGCTAGTAATCGCGGATCAGCATGCCGCGGTGAATACGTTCCCGGGCCTTGTACACACCGCCCGTCACACCACCCGAGTCGTCTGCACCCGAAGCCGCCGGCCGAACCCGCAAGGGGCGGAGGCGTCGAAGGTGTGGAGGGTAAGGGGGGTGAAGTCGTAACAAGGTAGCCGTACCGGAAGGTGCGGCTGGATCACCTCCTTTCTAGGGAGACACTGACGTGTCCGGACATGGTCGAGCTTCAGCTCCCATGGCCTGGAAGAAGATTTTAAAACCTATTGATTCAAGGGCCCTTTCGGTCGTCGCTCGCAATACCCGGTTTCGAGGGCTCCCGCCCTCGAGGCGCCCGAGGGCGCCCGCGCACCTTGACAGTTGCATAGCGAAAGCATCGATATAAATGAGAATCAATGATTAGCGATAGTCATATGATTCGCATCTGAACGATCGCGAACAAGAACGATATGGATACCTGAATTACCTTGTAGGAAGAAGATGTCAAGGGCGCACGGCGGATGCCTTGGCACAGGAAGCCGATGAAGGACGCGGCAAGCCGCGATAGTCTGCGGGGAGGGGCAAACACCCTTCGATCCGCAGGTTTCCGAATGGGGGAACCCGGCCGGGGTCATGCCCGGTCATCCCCGCCTGAATCAAATAGGGCGGGAGAAGGCAACCCGGGGAACTGAAACATCTAAGTACCCGGAGGAACAGAAATCAACCGAGATTGCGCGAGTAGCGGCGAGCGAAAGCGCACCAGCCCAAACCCATGCACGTGCAAGCTTGAGGGCGTTGCTGCATGCGGTGTTGTGGGACCTTCCCCTCCCAGGGCCTCAGACCTGGGACGGAGTTACAAAGCGTCGCGGTAGCGGAACGGCATGGAAAGGCCGGCCGCAGCGGGTAAGAGCCCCGTACGCGAAACCCCGACGCCTCCGAGGAAGGCACCCGAGTAGTGCCGGGCACGTGAAACCCGGTGCGAATCCGGGGGGACCACCCTCCAAGGCTGAATACTCTCCTGTGACCGATAGCGAACCAGTACCGTGAGGGAAAGGTGAAAAGCACCCCGAGAGGGGAGTGAAACAGTACCTGAAACCGTGCGCCTACAAGCAGTCGGAGCACTCCTGCAGTGTGACGGCGTGCCTTTTGTAGAATGAGCCAGCGAGTTGCGGTAAGCGGCGAGGTTAAGGTTGGAACCGAGCCGCAGTGAAAGCGAGCCTTTAAGATGGCGACAGAGTCGCTTGCCGCAGACGCGAAGCCGGGTGAGCTATCCATGGGCAGGCTGAAGCGGGGGTAAGACCCCGTGGAGGGCCGAACCCACTTCGGTTGAAAACGGAGGGGATGACCCGTGGATAGGGGTGAAAGGCCAATCAAACCCGGAGATATCTCGTTCTCCCCGAAATAGCTTTAGGGCTAGCCTCGGTCGTTCAGTCGCGGAGGTAGAGCACTGGATCTTCTAGGGGGCTTCACCGCCTACCGAAAAGAACCAAACTCCGAATACCGCGACTTAAGAGACCGGGAGTCAGAGCATGTGGGCTAAGCTGTGTGCTCGAGAGGGAAACAGCCCAGACCGCCCGCTAAGGTCCCCAAGTTCATGCTGAGTGGCAAAGGATGTGCGTTTGCCTAGACAACCAGGATGTTGGCTTAGAAGCAGCCATGCATTTAAAGAGTGCGTAACAGCTCACTGGTCAAGTGGACATGCGCCGACAATTCACGGGGCTAAGCATGACACCGAAGCGGCGGACTGATCTATCAGTGGTAGGGGAGCTTCCCATGGGGGGCGAAGCCGAGGGGCGACCCTCGGTGGACCGCATGGGAGTGAGAATGCTGGCATGAGTAACGAGAGAGGGGCGAGAAACCCCTCCGCCGTAAGCCTAAGGGTTCCTGGGCAAGGCTAATCCTCCCAGGGTCAGTCGGGAGCTAAGGCGAGGCCGGAAGGCGTAGCCGATGCACAACGGGTCGACATTCCCGTACCGCTGACGAGCGTTTGACCGACGGGGTGACGGAGAAGGGTAGCCGGGCGGGGTTCTGGACGTCCCCGTGAAAGCGCGTAGGGGGGCTCGCATGGAAATCAGCGAGCCACATGCCCCGAGACGCGAGACGAAGCCATCAGGCGAAGTCGGCGAGCCCATGCTTCCGAGAAAAACCTCTAGGGAGCTTTGTCGGCGCCCGTACCAAAACCGACACAGGTAGGCGGGTAGAACATACCGAGGCGATCGGGAGAACCATGGTTAAGGAACTCGGCATACTGGCTCCGTAACTTCGGGAGAAGGAGCGCCCTTCCCGGTGAAGGCCCTCGCGGCCGGAGCGGGGAGGGGCCGCAGCGAAACGGCCCAAGCGACTGTTTATCAAAAACACAGGACTCTGCCAAGCCGCAAGGCGACGTATAGGGTCTGACGCCTGCCCGGTGCCGGAAGGTTACGCGGATGGGTTAGCGGAAACGCGAAGCTCTGAAGCCAAGCCCCGGTAAACGGCGGCCGTAACTATAACGGTCCTAAGGTAGCGAAATTCCTTGTCGGGTAAGTTCCGACCTGCACGAATGGCGTAACGATTTGGGCGCTGTCTCAACCATGGACCCGGTGAAATTGTATTATTCGTGAAGATGCGAATTACCTGCGGAAGGACGGAAAGACCCCGTGAACCTTTACTGCAGCTTGACATTGGTCGTTGGCTCGGCGCGTAGAGGATAGGCAGGAGGCTTCGAAGCGGGGACGCCAGTTCCCGTGGAGCCGGCCTTGGAATACTGCCCTCGTCGTGTCGGCGACCTAACCCGTGGCCGTGATCCGGCACGGGGACCGTGTCAGGCGGGTAGTTTGACTGGGGCGGTCGCCTCCCAAAATGTAACGGAGGCGCGCAAAGGTCCGCTCAGGACGGTCGGCAACCGTCCCGAGAGCGCAAGAGTGCAAGCGGGCTTGACTGCGAGGGCCACAACCCGAGCAGGTGCGAAAGCAGGTTCTAGTGATCCGGCGGCCCAGAGTGGAATGGCCGTCGCTCAACGGATAAAAGGTACTCCGGGGATAACAGGCTGATCTTGCCCAAGAGTCCACATCGACGGCAAGGTTTGGCACCTCGATGTCGGCTCATCGCATCCTGGGGCTGAAGTCGGTCCCAAGGGTACGGCTGTTCGCCGTTTAAAGCGGTACGCGAGCTGGGTTCAGAACGTCGTGAGACAGTTCGGTCCCTATCCTCCGCAGGCGCAAGAAGATTGAGGAGATCTGCCCCTAGTACGAGAGGACCGGGGTGGACGGACCTCTGGTGGAGCGGTTGTCGACCAACGGCACCGCCGCCTAGCTACGTCCGGCACGGATAACCGCTGAAAGCATCTAAGTGGGAAGCCGCCTCCAAGATGAGTCTTCTCTTCGGTAAGGGCCCAGGTAGACCACCTGGTCGATAGGGCGCAGGTGCAAGCACGGCAACGTGCTCAGCCGAGCGCTACTAATAGCCCGAGCTCTTCTTCACAACAGGCAGGAACGTCCGCGTTCCGCGGTCCTCGATGCTGCGCTATGCGACCGCCAGGGTGGCGCGGTGCCGCCTGGGCGGGGCAGATTCTGCCCGCGGGAGCATCCCCCGCGAGCGCGACCATGGAGGCGGGGATCACCCGATCCCATTCCGAACTCGGAAGTTAAGCCCGCCATCGCCGAAAGTACTGCGGAGTCAGTCCGTGGGAGGATAGGGCGTCGCGCTCGCGGAGGATGCTTTTGCATTCTGCAGGCCCCCGGACCGACACGGCCCGGGGGGCCTGCTCGCGTTGGGGGGGGGGTCCTCTAGGGGGCGGGGGCTTGTTCGCGTTCCGGGTCGTGTTTATTCTGCGCGGGGGAGGCGGGGTTCGCCGGGGCGAGGGTATAATGAAATGCTAGGCATGGTGTTTGCGTGCTTTTGATAACGAGGATGGAGGAACGTCTGGTGAGCGACAAGGCGCAAGAGGCAGCGAAGGTGGCCGCATCCGCGATACGCGACGAGGCCAAGCTCGGCGAATTGACGGAGGCTCTGTCGGGAGGATCGCGACGCGCCCGTCAGAACGCCGCATCGGCTCTTGCCATCGTCGCCAAAGAGGCGCCCGAAATGCTCGTTCCCCATGGATCGGCGTTCGTCGATGCGCTTAACCGTCCCGAAGCGCAAACGCGCTGGGAATGCCTTGATATCCTTACCGCATTGGTGGATTGCGACTCGCGCACGTGCGACAAGGCCGTGCCGGGTGCCGAGGCTGCGTTGTTCGACGAGGAGAGCGGCCCGGTGCGCCTTGCCGCGATGCGCTTCCTATGCAAGCTGGGCGCCACGACGGAGAACCGTTCCGAGAAAGTCTGGCCGCTTGTCGACGAGGCCATACAATGCTGGCATGGCGACCTGGAGTTCCAAGACATGCTCGTGGCGGTGGTTGACTTCTCGGCCGGCAAGCTTGCTTTGCAGGTGAAGGAAGAGTTGCGGGATCGTATGAAGTTCGACGCGGAGAACGGCAAAGGGGCTCTCAAGCGCCGTGCTCAGCAGATCGTCGAGAACGTGCAGGCTGGCTAGCCTTTATCTTTCCTTATCTTCTAGCGGTTCTTAACCGCCGCTTTCCGCGTCTTCTCCGTTCCCCATGTAAGGGGTGACATCAGGAAAGCAGGGCGCGGTGTACTGCGCCACCCATCCAAGGGCTGGCAGTGGCGCGGAGATTATCGGTGCCATGCGCAGTGTGATAAGCTCATGGCGCAGAAGGCATATGACGCCGTCTTTGGCGGGCGAGTAAGAGAGGGAGGCGCGACGGGACGGGCGGGAGCCGGCCTTCGCGCGCGAGGGCCGCCTTGGGGCGGCGGATTGGAGTCATGCATGACTGACGAGACCAGCCGTTTTGCCGACACGCTCGAAGCGGGCGGTACAATCTACACCTACTATCCGGTGGCGGGCATTCCTGGCTCGGAGACGCTTCCCTATGCTCTGACGGTGCTGCTGGAGAACGCCCTGCGCAACGCCGAGAGCCCGGAGGAAGCCGAGGAGCTGGCCGGGCGTATCGTGGCGGCAGGCAATGCGGGCGAGGTGGGAAGCGAGGTGGAGTTCTCGCCGGCGCGCGTGCTGTTCCAGGACTTCACGGGCGTGCCGGTGTTCGTGGACTTCGCGGTCATGCGCGAGGCGTGCGCCGAGCTGGGGGGCGATCCGGCGAAGATCAACCCGCAGATCCCCTGCGATTTGGTGATCGACCACTCGGTCATCGCGGACGCGGCCGGCTGTGCGGGCGCGCTGGAGCAGAACATGGAGCTGGAGTTCGCGCGCAACAAGGAACGCTACGACTTCCTGAAATGGTCGCAGCAGAGCTTCGACAACGTGCGCATCGTTCCACCGGGGGCGGGCATCTGCCATCAGCTGAACATCGAGCAGTTCGCGCACGTAGTCATGACGTCGGATGACGCGGGGGTGGCGCGCGCGGACGGCGAGCGCCCGGTGGCGTACTTCGACACGCTCGTGGGAACCGACAGCCATACGCCCACGGCGAACGGCATCGGCGTGCTCGGTTGGGGCGTGGGCGGCATCGAGGCCGAGGCTGCGGCGCTCGGCCAGCCCATCACGACGCTCGTGCCGCGCGTGGTGGGCGTGCGCCTGACGGGAGAGCTCGCCGAGGGCGTGGCGGCCATGGACGTGGCGCTGACGTTCGCCCAGATGCTGCGCGAGAAAGGCGTGGTGGGCTCGTTCGTGGAGTGCTTCGGGCCGGGTCTTGCCAGCCTGAACGCCACGCAGCGCACGTGCATCTCGAACATGACGCCGGAGTACGGCAGCACCTGCACGCTGTTCCCCGTGGACGATGCAACGCTGGCGTACCTGCGCCTGACCGGGCGTAGCGAGGAGCAGGTGGCGCTTGTGGAGGCGTATGCGAAAGCGCAGGGATTCTGGAACGAGCCGGACGCACCGGCACGTAGGTACGCCGAGGTGATCGAGCTGGACCTGAGCTCTGTCGGCCGCTCGCTCGCCGGTCCTTCGAGGCCGCACGATCGCATTCCGCTGGAAGGCGTGCAGGAGCGTTTCCGCGCCGTGTGCGATGAGCGCGAGCTCGACCGCGGCAAAACCGTGGAGCTGGAGCTGGCGGGCGAGGTCCACGCGCTCACGCATGGTGCGCTTGCCATAGCGGCCGTGACCAGCTGCACGACGGCCACCGATCCGCGCATGATGCTGGCGTGCGGCCTGGTGGCCAAGAAGGCCGCCGAGGCGGGGCTTGCGCCCAAGCCGTGGGTGAAGACGGTCCTCGCCCCGGGCAGCAAGGCCACCGAGCTTCTCCTCGAGCGCGCCGGGCTCATGGAGGGCCTGCGGGCGCTGGGCTTCTACACCTGCGGATTCGGATGCATGAGCTGCATCGGCAACTCGGGGCCTATCTTGCCGGCGCTGCACGACGTGGCCGACGACATCGAGCTGGCGAGCGTGCTTTCCGGCAACCGCAACTTCGAGGGGCGCATCTCGCCCGACGTGTCGCAGAACTACCTGGCCGCCCCGGCCATGGTCGTTGCCTATGCGCTGGCGGGCACGATGGACGTTGATCTGGCGCATGACGCGCTGGGGTGCCGTGAGGACGGCACGCCGGTGCGACTGGCCGACATCTGGCCGAGCGACGAGGAGATCGACGCGTTGGTGGCGGATTGCGTGAACCGTGCTCTGTACGAGGACGGCGCGCGCGGGCTGTACGACGGTGACGCGGCTTGGCAGGCGCTCGGCAGCGAGCCGAGCGACACCTTTGCTTGGGAGGACGCGTCTACCTATGTGCGCCGCGCCCCTTACTTCGACGGCATGCGGCGCGAGCCATCGGCACCCGAGCCCATCGTGGGCGCCCGGGCGCTCGCACTGCTCGGCGACTTCATCACCACCGATCATATCTCGCCGGCAGGCTCGATCGCGGCGGACTCGCCGGCAGCGCACTACCTCGAGGAGCATGGGGTGGTCCCGGCAGACTTCAACACGTATGGTGCCCGGCGCGGCAACCACGAGGTGATGATGCGCGGCACGTTCGCTAACGTGAAGCTGCAGAACAAGCTGGCCGAGGGAAAGAAGGGTGGCTGGACGCGCGATTTCCTGGCAGACGAGGTGCGCCCGCTGTTCGATGCGGCTATGGATTTCAAGGCTGCAGGCGTGCCGCTCGTGGTGGTGGCCGGCAAGATGTACGGCAGCGGATCGTCGCGCGACTGGGCAGCGAAGGGCCCGGCGCTTCTGGGTATCCGCGCGGCGTTCGCCGAGAGCTTCGAGCGCATCCACCGGTCGAACCTCATCGGCATGGGCATCCTGCCGCTGCAGTTCGCGGAGGGGGAGAGCGCCGAGAGCCTGGGGCTCGACGGCTCCGAGCGCTACACGGTGGCGCCGATCGACTTCTCGGCGGGGCTGCCCGAGCCGCGCGAAGTGGACGTGGAGGCCGAGCGGGCCGACGGCTCGACAGCAGCGTTCAAGGCGACCGTGCGCGTGGACACGCCCACAGAGGGCGCCTACTACGAGCATGGCGGTATTTTGCCGTACGTGCTGCGAAGCCTATTGTAAAGACGAGGTAACGGTGGCGCCCGGTTGCGATGAGCAAACGGGCGCTTTGCCGTATAATGAAATGTTGATTCTAGCAATCGAGGGATATAGAAAGGGATGCCGTGAAACAGACATCCGGAATCGATGCGCTGCTTGAAGCGCTCAGGCAATCAGGGGTCAACGTGGACGGGCGCTTCGACGCTGACGCAGAGGCTCCTTCGGACGGCGCGGGCCGCGCCGGCAGGGGAGGCGGCGGAGGCTCGCAGCCGCCGCACGTTCACGTCGAGGTGCCGTTCGCGGACCGTATGGCCGCATGGGGCAAGAAGGCCCTTATCATCGCCGCCATCGTGATCGTGCTGGTAGGCCTGGCCGCCTACTGGTGGTTCCACCCGCCCATCAACATCCATTCGACGGACACCTGGATGTTCGTGGCCGTGTTCATCCTGCTGCCGCTGTTCCTGGTGTTCTGGAGCCGCTCGCACAGCTACAAGGAGGGCACCGCGAAGGTCGAGGCGAACCCGGGCAAAGCGAAGGCGTTCAAGTTCGCGAGCTACGTGCCGGTGGCCGTGGCCGTGCTGGGCGTGCTTGGTGCCGTGATGTCGCTCTCCATCTTCCCCGGCAACGCCGAGAAGTACGCCACGGTGCTGCAGACGACGGAGGACAACTTCGCGCAGGATATCAAGGAGGTGAACTACTCGGAGATCCCCGTTATCGACCGCGACTCGGCCGTGCTGCTGGGCAACCGCGAGATGGGCTCCATTCCCGAGTACGTGAGCCAGTTCGAGATATCGCCGCTGTACAGCCAGATCAACTACCAGAGCTCGCCGGTGCGCGTGAGCCCGCTGGGATACGCGGACCTGTTCAAATGGTTCACGAACCGCGAGGCCGGCATCCCCGCCTACGCGCTGGTGAACATGACGACGCAGGATGCGGAGATCGTGCGCCTTGAAGACAATCCCATCCATTACTCCGAGTCCGAGCCGCTCGTGCGCAACATCGACCGCCACGTGCAGCTGAGCTACCCGTTCTACATGTTCGACCAGAAGTCGTTCGAGATCGACGACGAGGGGCATCCCTGGTGGATCTGCCCGGTGCAGTCGCGTACCATCGGCCTGTTCGGCGGCACGACCATCGAGCGCGTGGTCATGGTGGACGCCACGACAGGCGAGACGCAGGACCTGGCCATCGGGGACGTGCCGCAGTGGGTCGACCACGCCTACCCGACCGATCTGCTGCTGGAGCAGTACAACTGGTCCGGCAAGTACAAGGACGGCTGGCTGAACTCCGTGTTCGGGCAGAAGAACGTGGTGCAGACCACGCCGGGCACCGATGGCAACCTGGGCTACAACTACATTGCCAAGGACGATGACGTATGGGTGTACACGGGCGTGACCTCGGCCACGGCCGACAACTCTATCGTAGGCTTCGTGCTGATCAACCAGCGCACGGCCGAGTCGCACTTCTACCCGGTGGCCGGCGCCACCGAGGAGTCGGCCATGCAGTCGGCCGAGGGCCAGGTGCAGAACCTGCGTTACCAGGCCACGTTCCCGCTGCTCATCAACGTGTCGGGCCAGCCGACGTACTTCATGGCGCTGAAGGACAACGCGGGACTCGTCAAGCAGTTCGCCATGCTGGACATCCAGCGCTACCAGAACGTGGCCGTGGGCAACACGGTGGCCGAGTGCCAGAAGGCCTACCAGGCCCTGCTCGCCACGAACGGCGTGCTGGCCGAGTCGGGCGTGGACACGGGCGCGGCTGAGAAGCAGGGCACGATTGCCCACATCGCCCAGGCGGTGGTGGAGGGTAACTCGCACTTCTATGTGAAGCTGGACGACGGCAGCGCCATCTACGACTTCGCGCTTCCCGGGCTGATAGAGATCGTGGGGTACAAGGAAGGGGACGCCATCACGTTCACCTACGTGGAGGCGGAGCCGACGAACCCTGTGGAGGAGATTGTCGGCGCCGACGGCGCGAAGACCGGTAACGGGGCCGATGCTGCGAAGGAGGCGGAGAAGGAGGCCGATGCCACCGCCGACGCGAAGGGCGACGCGGCGTAGCGTTTCGACGGCAGAATGCTTGCTCGGGAACCCCCGCGATCGGGGGTTCCCGTGGTTTTCGAGCGGGAAGGCGATCGATGGCCTGGGGAGCACGGTGCTCGGTGAGCGCGCCAGAGGGCGGGCTTTTCCGTGTTTTGGGTTGACAAATGGCGGAATGATGGCAGAATATAACGGTTGCTTCTTCGGGAGCACGACGTATAGCTAGTTCCGCTGCCCAAGACAGCTGGTACCGAGAGGTTTAATCGCAGGGATGCGGCCCGCCGAGGTGGTTGTATAAGTTTCGCGCTTAGACGACCCCTGCTGTCATGAGACGGCGGGGGTCGTTCCTTTTTCTTAGGCGACGATCCCAGACGAGGGAGCGGAACCCGAGTTCGAGGAAAAGGAGGTGTACTACATGCCCAACGTGAAGAACCAAGAGACGCTTTCCAAGATCAAGGAGGATCTCGACGGCGTTTCCGCTGTGTGGGTCGTGGACTACTGCGGCCTGACGGTGAAGGACATCCAGGCGTTGCGCGTGGCCATCCGCGAATCCGGTGCCAGCATGAAGGTGTACAAGAACACCCTGATGCACATTGCCCTGGACGAGGCCGGCCTGCCCACGCTCGACGATATCCTGGAGGGTCCGAGCGCGTTCGTGTTCGCCGGTGACGATGTGGCTGCTGCCGCAAAGGCCGTGAAGACGTTCGCGAAGACGAACCAGAACCTGGAGATCAAGGGTGGCTTGATGGAAGGCGAGCAGGTTTCCGCCGCACAGGTGGAGGCTATCGCTTCTCTCCCGTCCCGCGAAGAGCTCCTGGCTCAGATCGCCGGCGCTATCTCCGGTGTTGCCCGCGGCCTTGCCGTGGCGCTCAACGGCGTGCCGAGTGGTCTGGCGCAGGTCACGAAGGCCGTGGCCGACCAGAAGGAAGCTGCTTAACCGCAGCGTAGGCGGCGCGGCGAGCGCTGCCTGACGATAGGCAAAACACACCGGTCGGGAAGGACCCGGCCGCTTTGAAAGGAAACGAACATGGCTGTTACGCGTGAAGAGATCATCGAGGCCCTCAAGGAGATGTCCCTGCTCGAGGCTTCTGAACTGGTGAAGGACATCGAGGAGACGTTTGGCGTTTCCGCCGCCGCCCCCGTGGCCGTGGCTGCTGCCGCTCCTGCCGAGGGTGGCGCTGCTGCCGAGGAGAAGACCGACTTCGACGTCGTGCTCGAGGGCTTCGGCGACAACAAGATCGCCGTCATCAAGGTTGTCCGCGAGATCACGAGCCTGGGCCTGAAGGAGGCCAAGGAGCTGGTCGAGGGCGCCCCGAAGCCGATCCAGGAGGGCGTTGCCAAGGACAAGGCCGAGGAGATCAAGGCCAAGCTCGAGGAAGCCGGCGCGGCCGTCACCCTCAAGTAAATTGGTTCCGGCGGCCTGACGGCCATCGAGACTGCTTGAAGAGAGACCCCCAGACCTGGGGGTCTCTTACTGTCTGGCGGGATGCGCGTTACGTGCGGCGGGTCGTCGCGCTTAAGATGGTTTCGCCTTACTGACGGAATGGCAACGGTTCGCACGCGCTTAGGGCGCGCGCGTTTATAGTAGAACGCGCTAACTGACAGACTGCGCATTAGCGCAGCTGATGAGGATAGGAGGGGCGCTATGCAGGCCGGTTACTTCAATGCTGCTTGGCATGATATAAAGAATTCGCCCGGCTGGTTCGGCAAGCTGCTGGTGCTGGGCCTGGTGAGCCTTGTTCCCATCTTCGGGTGGATCGTGGTGGCGGGCTACCTGTACGGCTGGGCGCGCGACATCGCGTGGGGCGTGCATGCGCCGCTGCCCGCCCATGTGTTCGGCAACGAGGACGGGCGGCTGTACAGTCGCGGGTTCTTCGTGCTCGTTATAAGCTTCGTGTGCTCGCTCATTCCCTGGGCGGTGGAATTGGTGGGGTCTATCCTGACCGGAGGCTCCTTCGGGATATGGTCGGGCTGGGGCTATCATTCCGGGTTCCTGTCGTTTCCGCTGGGCCTTGCCTCAGGCCTTGTCGGCATGGTGTTCTTCGCCCTGTCCATTGCGGCGTACCTGTTCACGGCGTTCTTCACCTGGGTGGGCTCCATGCGCATGAGCATCTACGGCCGGCTTTCGGCCGGATTCCAGTTCGGCAAGATCTGGAGCATGCTGCGCCATGACTTCGCCGGGATGCTGCGCATCCTGGGCATGGCCGTGCTGATGGCCATTGCGACGACCGTGGTGGTGACCATCCTCATCGTGGTGGTGGTATTCCTGTGCATGGCCATAGGGTTCGCGGTCACGGGCGGCAACCTGAACATCAACTCCAGCCGTTTCGATGCGGCTATCGTCGGCATGGTGTTCGGGGTTGGCGGCGTGGCGATCGCGCTCTCGCTGCTGGCGGGATTCGCGTCCATGGTGGTGGCCGTGTTCTTCACGGCGATGATCACGCGGGCGCTGGGCTACTGGACGCAGCAGTTCAACGTGCCGGCGTGGCGCGGGCAGGACGATCCGATGCCGTTCGAGCTGGCAGGTGCTGCGGGCGGGTCCGGCGGGGGCGGACAGCCGCCGTACCAGCAGCCGCCGATGCGCTGAGGTCCGAACCACCCGGCCTCTTAGGCCCGAGGGTAGGCCGTCCGCTTGCCGCGGCTCGGGAACGGGCTTGCCGAACCCCCTTCGACCTGCCGGTCGGAGGGGGTTCTTCTTCGGAAGGGCTGCCGCACGTGCGTTCGGGCGCTATACTGGTGCGCGAGGCGCACGCCGCCTAGGGGCGCGCTGCGCGTATTCGGGGGAAAGGGGCAGCTATGGAGTACGGGGAATTGAAGGAGCAGATCGACGGTTTGGGCGAGCGGCAGCGCCGGGGATGCGCTCGCGTGCTCTCGCTCGTTTCCCTTGGGGGCGGGGTACGGCCCGAGTTTCGAGGGCACTTGGACGGTGCGTCGACGTACCGCGAGTTCTTCGAGGCGCTCTACCGCGACGACGACCTGCGTTTCACGCGCGCTTGAGCCGCTTGGGCGAAACTGGACGGCAAGCAGTGGGTCGGGCGGTTCGACCCGGTGCGCGCGTCGGCGCGCGTGCCGTTCGGCGGCCGCGGGATGCCCGTTGTGCTCTCCGGTGGCACCATGCTCGTACCCCTGGCCGGCCATGGGAAGCAGGCGCACGTCCTGGAGTTCGAAGACGGTGCCTTCAATGAAGACGCGGCAACGTACTTCACGTCCATCGAGGGCGCCTTCACGTGCGCCGAGATGGCATTCGAGGGCATCTACGACGTGTTCACGAGCGGGAACGCGGTGCTGTTCGAGCGCTGGGCCCTCAACGAGAAGGGCGCCCGCGTGAAGGCGGCCCAGCTGGCGCAGAGGTACGGCCTGACCGGTTGACACTGATGCGGCGGGCCGGTCGGCCCGACAAGCTTAGAACAGGCGGTTGCGGCGCTGCATCGACAGCACCGCCCTCACGCCGAGGAGGGCGAACGCGGCGATGGCCACGGCGCCTGCCGCGCCTCCGGCGATGAGCCCGCTGACGACGGCGATGCCGCTTGCCTGCGGGCGCGCGTTCTGCGAATTGTTCCCGTGCGGGGATGGATGCGAGGGGCTGGGTTCGCCATCTTGCTGCCTGAACCCGGCACCGTCCGAATGGCCGACGCTCGAAGAGGCTTCTGCCTGGTCGGTCTCCCGCGTGCGGTCGGTATCACCGGCGTCTTGCGCACGTCCGTTGTCGGTTCCGCGGGCGCTTTTCTTTTCGGTGCCCCCTTGTACGTCGCGTTCGCCCATGAGGGTGTCGAGCCCGCGCCCCAGGGCGGTGGGGCGCGCGGCGGTGTTGTCGTCCCTTGCGATCATAGTTGCTCCTTTCCGGTTGCCTTGCGCATAGCCCGATACGATAGCCGCAGTGAAAAATGGTGCAGCGGGCGGCTGCGCGGTGTGAACCGTGCGCCTTCCATCCGTTACGCGGGCTGCCTCTTCCGGCGGCACGGAAGGTGGTGCAGTCACGGTTTTCCGACAATCCGGAAGATGCTTCTTGACTTAGAGTGAGCTCCAAGGTGCATGATGGTCCAAGAAGAACCTCACGGACCAAGGAGAGAGCCATGCTCGGAAACTTCACCTACGACAACCCCACCCGCCTGCATTTCGGACCCGACGCCCTCGAGCGGCTGCGTGACGAGCTGCCTGCGTTCGGCCCCGTGGTCCAGCTGGCCTACGGTGGCGGCTCCATCAAGGAGACGGGTCTGTACGACCAGGTGGTGGCGCTGCTGAAGGAGTGCGGCAAGACCGTGGTGGACGATGGCGGCGTCATGCCGAACCCCACGGCGGAGAGGCTGCTGGAGGGTCGCGACAGGGCGCGCGAGAAAGGCGTCGACTTCATCTTGGCCGTGGGCGGCGGCTCGGTGGCGGACTACGCGAAGGCCGTGAGCGTTTCGGTGCACTGCGACGAGGATCCGTGGGAGCGCTACTACCTGCGCTTCGAGGAAGTGGAATGCGACGTCGTCCCCGTGGGCTGCGTGCTCACCATGGCGGGCACGGGCAGCGAGATGAACGGCGGCGCGGTCATCACCAACCGTGGGCAGAAGCTCAAGATCGGGCACGTGTTCGGCCCCGAGGCGTATCCCAAGTTCGCCATCCTGAACCCGGAGCTCACGTTCACGGTGCCGAAGCGCCAGATGGTGGCCGGCGTCTTCGACGTCATGTCGCACGTGATGGAGCAGTACTTCTCGGGCGAGGACGACAACGTGTCCGACTACCTGATGGAGGGCCTCATGCGCTCGCTTGTTGCCAGCTCGCGCGCGGCCGTTGCCGACCTGCGCGACTACGAGGCGCGCAGCAACATCATGTGGGCGGCCACCTGGGCGCTCAATACGCTCGTGGCCATGGGCAAGTCCACCGATTGGGAGGTGCACATGATCGGCCAGGCCGTGGGCGCCTACACCGACGCCACGCACGGCATGACGCTCTCGGCGGTGTCGCCCGCGTACTATCGCCTGATCGCGCCGTATGGCCTGCCGAAGTTCGCGCGGTTCGCCAGCACGGTGTGGGGCGTGGAGGGCGATGGGCGCGCGGACGAGGAGCTTGCCGAGGCCGGCATTGCCGCGCTCGAGGCGTGGGCGCGCGAGATCGGCTGCGTGATGCGCCTGTCGGAGCTCGGCGTGGACGAGGGCATGCTCGACGGCATCGCCGAGGCGACGCTTCCCATGGAGGGCGGCTACCACCCGCTCTCGCGCGACGAGGTGGTGGAGGTGCTGCGGGCGAGCCTTTAGAGAGCGGTTCGGCGATGCCCGGTTGGGCGTTTGGACGAACTTGACGGTGCAGGGCATGACGAGCCCGCCGCCGCGAGCACGCTCATGGCGCGCGGCGGCAGCTTCGCCAGCACCTCCTGGCTGGGCGGTTGAATGATCCAGGTGCAGAACGCGGCCAAGGCATCGAGCGCGAGGCCGATTGCGAGCCGTGCCTGGCCGAGCACGAGCAACGGGCGCATTGGGCCATTCCATACGATCGGGCTGGCATCCACGATTGCCGAGCAGGCGCGCTTTCCGGAGTTTGGGCGTTTCGCGGGACGTTTTCCGCTGCTATGATGAGGTGGACGGAAGGTGAGGGGGGTGCGCGATGGGCCAGGCGAAGGGCTCGGGGATGATCGAGATGGACGAGGAGTTCTTCGAGCGCGTGTACGCGCAGGTGCGGCGCGTGCCGGCGGGCTCGGTGTGCACGTACGGGACAATCGCCGAGCTGGCGGGGTATCCCAAGGCGTCGCGCGAGGTGGGCCTGGCCATGAGCCGCGTGCAGAGCGGGTGGAACCTGCCGTGCCACCGCATAGTGAACGCCAAGGGAACCCTTGCGCCCACCTACGCGTTCGGCGGCCAGCGCGTGCAGCGGCAGCTGCTGGAAGACGAGGGCGTGGCGTTCGTGGACGACGAGACCATCGATATGGCACGGCATCGCTGGCCGCCCTGCGATGAGCCGGGTGGGCCCGAGCAGCTGGCGCTGCCGCTGGGATAGCGGCGGGTCCCGGTACGGGAAGGCTGCTGGCACGGCAGGCGCGGCACGCACGGCGGCGCGCCCTGGGTGCTGGCGAGTACGTGAAGGGAGGCCCGCGGGCCTCCCTTCACACGGACGGTGATGGTATGCTGGTTCGGACTTTCGGCAGAACGAATCAGCAAGGAGCCTTCCGTGCCTTACAAGGTGAACGACCCCGACGCGCCTGCGCGGCCCGTCATCGACGACGAGCAGTTGAAGCGCATGATGAACGCGAACACGCCCGGGTTCTTCGAGCGCAACCGGTTCCGCCTGGTGACGCTCGTGCTCATCGCGCTCAATGTGATCGTGTTCGCGGCCGAGGCGGCCATATCGCTGCTGGCCGGGGCGCGCATGGGGGTCTCGCTCGACATCCCCACGCGCGTGCTCGTGGACATGGGCGCCATGTACGCGCCGCTCGTTCAGGCGGGCGAGCTGTTCCGGTTCGTAACGCCCATGTTCCTGCACATGGACCTCATGCACCTGGGCTTCAACATGGTGGCGCTGTTCAGCGTGGGCGAGGTGCTGGAGCGGGTGCTGGGGCGCGGCAACTTCCTCGCGCTCTACTTCGTGGGCGGCATTACGGGCAATGCCGTGTCGTATATGGCCGACGTGCTGGCGGGCGGGATGCCCACGGTGAGCGCGGGCGCATCGACGAGCGTGTTCGCGCTGTTCGTGGCCGTGGCTCTTCTCGGCGTGCTGCACAAGGGCAATCGGCATGTGTTCGCCCAGTACAGCAAGAGCATGCTCGCCATCATCGGCATCAACGTGGTGTACACGTTCCTGGTGCCGGGCATATCCGTGAGCGGGCACTTGGGCGGGGCGCTGGGCGGGCTCATTGCCATGCTCATGATCCCGGCGAAGAACCTGCGCGTCCCGAACGGCGTGCGCGTGGTGGTGGCGGTGCTGTGGATCGCGGCGATGGCATGGGTCGTTGCGGGCGCGCTGGGGCTGGGGTAGCGCACTACTTCTCGTGAGCGGGACAGCGCACCCCCATCGTGGCGAACGCGCCGGCTACGCGCTCCATGCGCACCTCGTCCCAGCCAAGGCGGTCGAGCTCGGCGATGTCGGCGAGATCCTTGGGCCGGTCGCTCGCCATCTTCGCCGCGCGGCAGGCCTCCACGGTAGACACGCCGGCGCGCGTGCCGTCGGGCAGCTTGCGCATCTCCACGAAGTCCTCCTCCGCAAGCCCTTCGATCGTCGCCTCGAGCAGCGCGTCGTAGCCGGCAAAGGCCCGGTGCTGGGCGTTGCGTTGTATAAGCAAGCCGTCGCGCAGGAAGAAGGGCGCGAAGCTTGCGAGCACGCCGTCGATGCGCGCATGCATGCCGAAGTCCTCGCCTGCGGCATTGCAAGCCAAACGGCGCGAGTCGAGGTCGGGGTCGTAGTGTCCCGCGCTTTCGAGCCACGTGCGCACGACGGGCATGTCCGCGAGGCGCACCGAGAAATCGACGTCGCCGTGCTTGCGGCCCGAATCTCCGCCGCCGAGCACCCACGGCATGAGCCCGCCTTCCAAGAACACCTTGCCAGAGAGCTCGGGCGCGCGAAGAACGCGCAGAGCCGCGGTCTTCGCCTGTGCGCAGCTTGCCGTATCCTGTTCGCTCATTGGACCTCCCTCGATTCAGCGCATCCCTTGACAGCCGAGTCCTTCATCACATTGGCAGTGGAGACTTGAACGTTGGCCATGATGCCGTGCGACGCCAGCGAGCTGCGGTCGGCAAACTTGTTCGCTGCGAACTCGGCGATGTCTGTGGAGTAGAAGTATAGCAGCATGCGTAGCGCGGGCGGGAGAAAGTGGAAGGCGCGCCCATCGCACGATGGACGATGTTTCGCCTTCATGGGCCTTCCAAGTCACCGTTTTGGCCGCCCTGAAGCTTAATGCACCTCGGTCAGGAGAGGTCGGCCAAAGCTGGCAGGGAAAACGCTGCCGGAATATTCGCTAGGGCGCGCAAAACCGGCTTCGGCATCATCTGATAACTTCAGAGCAGCCAAAACGGTGACTCGGAGGCGCCTTTTTCGCGAAACGCAGCCAGCTCGCGTGCGCCTGTTGCCTGCCTTATGCGGGCCGACGCATGTTCTTTTGCCGCCGTACAAGGCTCTTGGCGGGAAGTCCGGGTAGAATACGCAGTCGACGAGACGATCGAACCATTGCGGAGGCTTCCTCATGACAGAACAAGCGGCAGACGGAACGGCGGCGCGTGACGAATCCGTCGAGAGCGAGGCCTTTGCGCACGGGTCGCTCGGGCGGCTGGCGCCCACGTGGTGGGAGCCGGAGGAGGGCGAGGGTGAGCCGGAGCCGTGGCTCACGGCCGACGAGGCGCTCGACCGGTTCCTTGGCTGGGTGGCGGCGCGCGGCATCGAGCTGTGGCCCCACCAGGAGGAGGCCCTGATGGATCTCATGGTGGGCGACCACGTGATACTGGGCACGCCCACGGGCTCGGGCAAGTCGCTCGTGGCGCTCGGCCTGCACTTCATGGCGCTGGCCACCGGCCGCCGTGCATACTACACGGCACCCATCAAGGCGCTCGTGAGCGAGAAGTTCTTCGACCTGGTGGACATCCTCGGGCGCGAGAACGTGGGCATGATCACCGGCGACGCGCACATCAACGCGGAGGCGCCCGTTATCTGCTGCACGGCGGAGATCCTGGCCAACCAGGCGCTGCGCGAGGGCGAGGGGGCCGACGTGGGCTGCGTGGCCATGGACGAGTTCCACTTCTACGGCGACGCCGACCGCGGCTGGGCATGGCAGGTGCCGCTGCTCACGCTGCCGAAGGCCCAGTTCCTGCTCATGAGCGCCACGCTGGGCGACGTGAGCGCCATCGCGGCGTCCCTCAAGGAGCGCACGGGCACGGACGTGGACGTGGTGGCCGACGCGCCGCGCCCGGTGCCGCTGGAATACGAGTACGTGGAGATGCCTCTTGAGGGCACGGTGGAGCTGGCGCTGCGCAAGGGGGAGGCGCCGCTGTACCTGGTGCATTTCTCGCAGGATGCGGCGCTCGCCACCGCGCAGGCGCTGTCCAGCTACGGCGTGGCCACCAAGGAGCAGCGCGAGCAGGTGAAGGAAGCGGTCAAGGGGACGCGCTTCACCACGGCGTTCGGCAAGACGCTCAAGCGCCTGCTGGCCAGCGGCGTGGGCGTGCACCATGCGGGCATGCTCCCGCGCTACCGCCTGCTGGTGGAGAAACTGGCCCAGCAGGGGCTCCTGCCGGTTATCTGCGGCACGGACACGCTGGGCGTGGGCATCAACGTGCCCATCCACACCGTGGTGCTCACGGCGCTCACGAAGTTCGACGGCCATAAGATGCGCCGGCTGCGCGCCCGCGAGTTCCACCAGATCGTGGGCCGTGCCGGGCGTTCGGGCTTCGACACCGAGGGCATGGTGATTGCCGAGGCGCCCGAGCACGACATAGAGAACGCGAAGCTGGTGGCGAAGGCGGGCGACGACCCGAAGAAGCTGCGCAAGATAAAGAAGAGGCAGCCGCCCGAGGGGTTCGTCACGTGGAACAAGCAAACCTTCGAGCGCTTGATAGCCGCCGTGCCCGAGACGCTGAAGCCACGCATGAAGATCACGCATTCCATGGTGCTGTCCGAGGTGGTGCAGGGCGGCGACGCGTACGCTCGCGTGCGGAAGCTCATCGCCGACTCGGCCCAGACCGACGAGGAGAAGGCGGCGCTCTCGGTGCGCGCCGACGAGATATTCGACACGCTCGCCAACGCAGACGTGATCGAGCAGGTGGAGGGCGAGGACGGCGCCGTGGAGTACGTGACCACGGTGGACTTGCCGGAGGACTTCGCGCTCGACCAGCCGCTATCGCCGTTTTTGCTGGCGGCGCTGGAGCTTCTGGACCCCGAGAGCGAGACCTATGCGTTCGATGTCATATCGATGGCGGAGGCCACGCTGGAGGACCCTCGGCAGGTGCTGCGCGCCCAGGAGCGCGCGGCGCGCGACAAGGCCATGGCCGACATGAAGGCCGACGGCGTGGAGTACGAGGAGCGCCTGGAGAAGCTTGCCGACGTCACGTACCCGCGGCCGCTGGAGGACCTGCTGGAGGCGGCGTTCGAGCGCTACTGCGCCGAGGTGCCGTGGGCGCGCGACTTCGCGCTGGCGCCGAAGTCGGTGCTGCGCGACATGCTGGAGGGTGCGGCGGACTTCAAGGGCTACGTGCAGCGCTACGGCATCGCGCGCTCGGAGGGCACGCTTCTGCGCTACCTGGCCGACGCCTACCGCGTGCTCGATCGCACGATTCCTGCCGACAAGCGCGACGAGCGGCTGGAGGACATCATCGCATGGCTCGGCTTCGTGGTGCGCTCGGTGGACTCGAGCCTGGTGGACGAATGGGAGAGCGCGGGCTCGATGTTCGAGGCCGCGCCGCCCTCGGCTGCCGACGCCGTGGTGCGCGACCGCCGAGGCCTCACCGTGCTCGTGCGCAACGCGCTCTTCCAGCGCGTGCGGCTGGCGGCGCAGGGCCGCACGGCGGAGCTGGGGAAGCTCGACCAGGAGTGGGGCTGCGGCGAGCCGCGCTGGCAGCGCGCGCTCGACGCGTACTTCGAGGCGCACGAGGCCATTGCCATCGACGCCGACGCCCGTTCGGCGGCCTACCTGGCGATCGACGAGGCGAACGAGAAGGCGGAGCGCGTATGGCACGTGCGCCAGATATTCAGCGACCCGGAGGGCGACCACGACTTCGCCATCGCGGCCGACGTGGATCTGGACGCCACCCAGGAAGAAGGCGAGGCCGTGTTCAAGAACTACCGCGTGGGGTTTGCGGAGGAGCTGGGGGAGTAGGCTCCGACGCGCTTGGTTGAGACGCGGCCGTGTCGGCACGGCTGCGCCCGCGACCGTGCGAGGCCATTCCGGCAGACAGAATCGACGGGCCCGGAGCATGCGCTCCGGGCCAGCTGCATTTGAGGGCGATTTTTGAGGCGGACGGTGCGGTTGCGAAAAAATCGGGAACCCGTGAACCTCGCGCTTCTTCGGCGCTACTAAGGGGTTGAACGCGACGACGGGAATGAGGGGCGGTGACATGGAGGAGTGCGAAGCGGACGATGGGCGGGCACGCGCCGCGCTTGCGCGCATGGCGCGCGGCGATGAAGGCGCGCTCGAGGAATTGTACCGATGCTACGCGCCGGCCGTGCTCGCGTTCGCCTTGGCGCGCTGCCCGGATCGCCAGCTTGCCGAAGAGGCGGCCGCCGACGCGTGGCTGGGCTGCTGGCGCTCGGCCCGCGCGTTTCGCGGCGACAGCCGGGTGCTCACGTGGCTGCTGGGCATCACGAAACGCCAGGTGTACGTGCGTATGCGACGCGCCCGTCCCGTCGAATGCGCGCTCGATGACGGGACGGAGCAGCTGGCCGACGAGACGGGCGATGCGTTGGAGGTGCTGCTTGCGCAAGCGGGTCTCGACGAGATCGTGGCCGCGCTTGACGCCCTCGAGCCGGCGTTGGCTGAAACGGTGCGGCTCGCTTGGCTGCACGAGCTTCCCTATGCGGAGATCGCCCAAGTGACCGACGTGCCGGTGGGCACGGTGAAGTCGCGCGTGTCCCGCGCGCGAGCCCTGTTGCAGAAGACCTTGGGGAGGCGAGTATGAACACGGATGAAACCGAGCCGCGCGCGGCGTTGCGCGAGGCGATGAGGATGCAGGAACGGGCGTGCGCGTCCGACGTGCCCCCGTTCGCGTGCATCGCGGCGCACATCGAGGGCGAGCCGTCGATCTTCGAGGCGCCGGCTTGGTCGGTGCGCAAAAGCGCGCGGCTGGCGGCGAGCTTGGCGGCTGCGCAGGTGCGCGCGATGCCGTGGGCGGTGCTGCCGATGGCGCTCGTCATGGCCGCGCTGGCGGTGGGTGTGGCGTGCTTCGTCGACGCAGGCTGGGATGGGGATGGGGCTGTCTGGTGGCTCTCGGCGCTTTTGCTGTTGGGTGCGGCGCTCACCGTGACGGCCGCGCTCTCGACCGATGCCGCCGGCCTGCTGGCGTTGGCCATGCCGCTGGGGCCGCAGACCGTGCTGCTCGCGCGGCTGGCGGTGGTGCTGGGCGTCGATGCGCTCGCCGGGCTCGCTGCCTCGGCGGCGTTCGCTTGGTGGGGCGCGCCGGTTGAGCTCGGAGCGCTCGTGTCCTCGTGGCTCGTGCCCCTCGCCGTTGTCGCGGGCGCCTCGGCGTTCGTCGCGGTGTGGTCGAACGCGCCGTGGTCAGGCGCGGTGGTTGGCGCGGTTCTCGTGCCGCTCGTGGTACCGGTAGGTCGTGTGGCGGCGGGCGGCGGTGCACTTTCGGTGATCGCGCAGCTGCAAGGCGCCGTCGGGCCTGGAGCGATGGCGGCGGCGGGATGCGTCCTGCTTGCGGTTGCGGTGGTCACGGCGCGCAGGGCGCTGGTCGCTCACATGGAGGCGGCATGAGATTGAGGAGGCTTCGCATGGATGCAGGGTATGGCAGCGGCAACGGCCGCTTGACCGGATCGCAGCTGCGCGCGCTCGCAGCTGCGCAGACGCGGCGGGTGCGGGCCGTGGGCATCGTCGTGCCGGTGGCCGTTGGAGCGTGCATCGCCGCCGTCGGCGCATGCTGGGTGCTCGCGGCGGGCGCGATGGCGGCTACGCATGCGATGCTCGCCTTCACGCAGGCGTATCCCCTTGCGGTGGGCGTCTGCGCCGTCGCCGTGTTCACGGGCGACCCGCTCGTAGAGGTGCAGGCGGCCACGCCGGCGGAGTTCCGTGCGGTGCAGACGCTGCGCGGAGCCATTGTGCTGGCGGCGGCAGCAGTCGGCGCGCTCGTGATGTTCGTGCCGCTCGAGGCGCTGGGCCTCGTGTACCGCGACATCGGGTGGGCGGGAGCCATCACGCCGGTGGGCGGCGCGACGCTTATGGTGCTGGCGGCGTACGCGGCCGCGGCGCTCGCGGGTTCTTCGCGCAGCGCCGCGCTCGTCATCGTGGCGGTTTGGCTGTTCTTCGCACTCGTTTGGGATCCGAACGTGCCGCAGCTCGTGCTGCAGCGCGGGCTGCCGCTGCTCGTGCTGTGCTTGCTCTGCGCTTGCGTCTGGCGCGCACTTGGCGCGTCCGAGTACGCGTGGCGCAAGCTGGGAGGTGCGCGATGAGGTTCTTGTCGTTGGCGGGCACGCATTTCCGCTTAGCCGCACGGCAGCGGGCGCTTTGGATCGTGTCGTTCGCGCTCGCGTTGCTGTCGATCACGATCACCGTGAACCCCGGGCTTTCTTTTGAGACGGGCAATCCGACCGCGCTCGCTTTGACGGCGCAGATGCTCGCGCTGCTGCCTCCCATCGCCTACGCGGCGGCCTTCACCGACCTGGCCGCCGAGGCGGAGCGACTCGGCATCTCGGAGATCGAGGCGTCCGCACCCGTGCTTTCGTTCGAGTTGGTTGCGGCGCGTGTGGCGGGTTCCCTTGCGGCGATGGCGCTGCCGTCCGCAGGGGTGCTGCTGTTCTGCGCGGGTGGCCAGATGCTGCACGGCAACGCGTGGGCGATGCCCCAGGCGGCTTTCCTGCTGATCGGCATAGTGTTGCCGTCCGCGCTCATCGCGGCGTCGCTTTCGGCGTTTGCCGGCTCGTTCCTGCCGCGGGCCTTTGCGCGGATCGCGGCTATCGTCGCCTGGATCGGGGTGCTCTTCCTCACCGTGTTCGTGCCGACTCCCACTGCCGGAGGCGGCTTGCGGGTCCATATCGCGGCCAATCCCGTGGCGCAGGCATTCTTCGGCAGCACGCCGTTGCTCGATTCCCCTGAATCCGCCGCAACCGTCGCGGCTGCTACGCCCCTCGAGTCCGTCGTGCTGCTCGCCCTCGAGCTCGCCATCGCCGTCGCGCTGATCGCGGCGGCCGGCGCCATCGCCCGCAGGCGAGCCTACTGGCGCCGCTGAGCACTCAAGAAAGGAAACCCCCATGTTCATCTCCCTCGACTGTCTGGGCAAGGACTTCCCGAAGAAGCCCTGCGCCCTCGACGGCCTCACGCTCGACCTGCCTTCCGGCATGATCGGGCTCATCGGTCCCAACGGCGCCGGCAAGACCACGCTCATGCGCATCCTCTGCGGCATCGTGGGCCCCACGCGCGGACGCGTGCTTGTTGACGGGCGCGACCTGTCCGAGCCGCGCAACCGCCGCGCGCTCAAGAAGGCCCTCGGCTACTTGCCGCAGGACATCGAGCCCTATCCCAACCTCACGCCGCCCGAGTTCCTCGACTACGTGGGAGTCCTCAAGGGCATGGACGACCGGCGTGCGCGGCGCCGCCAGGCCGACGAGCTCATCGAGCGCGTGGGGCTGACCGATGTGCGTCGGCGGCGGATCGGCGGCTTCTCGGGCGGCATGCGGCGGCGCGTGGGCATCGCCCAGGCGCTCATGGGCGACCCTCGCCTGCTCGTGGTGGACGAGCCCACGGCCGGCCTCGACCCCGAGGAGCGCATGCGCTTCCGCACGCTCCTGGCCACGCTCGGCGGCGAGCGCACGGTGGTGCTGTCCACACACATCCTCGACGACGTGGCGCAGACCTGCCCTTACGTGTGCGTGCTTCGCGGGGGACGCCTGCAGTACGACGGTGCCACCGCAGGCCTCATCGACGGCGCGCACGGACGCACCTGGCTCACGCCGCCGCTCATGGCCCCACCGGCGGGAGCCGTCGTGGTGAATGCGGCGACCACGGCCCAGGGCACGCGCTACCGCATAGTGAGCGACGCGCCGCCCGCAGGATCGGCGCCCGTTGAGCCCACCCTTGAAGACGGTTACATGGCGCTCGCTGCCCGATGAGCCCTTTGTTTCGCGCTCATTTCCAAAAACCGGTGATGTCGTTGGTTTTGCGCGCGATGCGCCTGCGCGGGCCTGGGCTGGGGTATGATTGCGCAGTACACACGGGATGCGGGCGAGCCGCGCAACGAGGGAAAGGCTGACAATGGCGAAGATTCAGATGACCACGCCGCTGGTGGAGATGGACGGCGACGAGATGACGCGCATCATCTGGCAGATGATCAAGGACGAGCTGATCTGCCCGCACGTCGACCTCAAGACCGAGTACTACGACCTGGGCCTCGAGCACCGCAACGCCACCGATGACCAGGTGACCGTGGATTCCGCCGAGGCCACCAAGCGCCTGGGCGTGGCCGTGAAGTGCGCCACCATCACGCCGAACGCCGCGCGCATGGACGAGTACGACCTGAAGCAGATGTGGAAGAGCCCCAACGGCACCATCCGCGCCCTGCTCGACGGCACGGTGTTCCGCACGCCCATCACCGTGGCGGGCATCGAGCCGTGCGTGCGCAACTGGGCAAAGCCCATCACCATCGCCCGTCATGCCTACGGCGACGTGTACAAGAACACGGAGCTGCGCGTGCCCGGTCCCGGCACGGTGGAGCTCGTGTACACTGCGGCCGACGGCACCGAGACGCGCGAGCTCGTCCACGAGTTCGACGGCCCGGGCATCGCCCAGGGCATGCACAACCTCGACGCGTCCATCGAGAGCTTCGCACGCAGCTGCTTCGAGTACGCCCTCGACGTGAAGCAGGGCATCTGGTTCGCCACGAAGGACACCATCTCGAAGAAGTACGACCACCGTTTCAAGGACATCTTCCAGGAGATCTACGATGCCGAGTACGCCGCGCGCTTCGAGGAAGCCGGCATAGAGTACTTCTACACGCTCATCGACGACGCGGTGGCGCGCGTGATGAAGGCCGACGGCGGCTTCATCTGGGCGTGCAAGAACTACGACGGCGACGTGATGAGCGACATGGTGTCGAGTGCGTTCGGGTCGCTCGCCATGATGACGTCGGTGCTGGTGAGCCCGCAGGGGTACTACGAGTACGAGGCCGCGCACGGCACCGTGCAGCGCCACTACTACAAGCACCTCAAGGGCGAGGAGACGTCCACCAACTCGGTGGCCACCATCTTCGCGTGGTCGGGGGCGCTGCGCAAGCGCGGCGAGCTGGACGGCCTGGACGACCTCGTGGCGTTTGCCGACCGCCTGGAGCACGCCACGCTCGACACCATCGAGGCTGGCGAGATGACGGGCGACCTGGCCCTCATCACCACGCTGCCGAACCCGGTGAAGCTCTCCACCCGCGACTTCATCCTCGCCATCGCGAAGCGCCTGGCGGCGTAAAGGCGCGGCGGCGCGCCCCTCCCTCACTAAGTTCCTCGGCGCCCGGGATCCTTCCCGGGCGCCGCTGTTTTCCGCATGCGAGGTTGTCGGCATAGAAGCACATACCCTCGTCTGAACAGCCCCTTAAAAAAATTTTGAACCGGCAATCGCGCATGTTCGCAAGTTCCGGTTTGGCATACTTACCTTCTTGGAGCCGCGCCGCCGCGGCTTTGATGCGCTTTGCCGCCTTTGCGCGGCCGAGCGCATGTTTCGGGGCAGGCCCGCAGATGCGTGACAGGCATGCGGGGCCGGGCGGAGGTTTATCCGATGGGAGGAAGCACATGGGCAAGGTGAGGACGAGGGGCGCGACGCTTCTACTCGTCGCCCTGGCGCTGGTATGGGCGCTTGCAGGGCTGGCAGGATGCGGCAGTGGCGAGGGCGCCAAGGGCACCCCGGCGAACGGCGAGGCGCTGCGCGTGGGCGTTCGCAGCGACGTGGTGGGCTTCGGCTACCTGAACGAGGGAACGGGCAAGTACTACGGCTTGGAGATTGACATCGCCGAGGAGATGGCCGCGCGCATGGGCTACGGCACCGTGGAATTCGTGACCGTGACGCCCGACACCCGCAAGGACATGCTGTCAAACGGCGACGTCGACTGCATGGTAGCCTGCTATTCCATCGCCGAGTCGCGCGAGAAGAACTTCGATTTCTCGCCGTCCTACTACACGGACGCCTCCATTGTGATGGTGGAGAACAGTTCGCTCGTGTCGGGCATCGATGGCCTCAAGGGCCTCACGTTCGGCACCATGGCGGGGACGAACACCGCCCCGCAGCTGGCGCTGAAGCTGACGGAGTCGGGCTTCACGTCGGGCGAGGCGCTGGAGCAGACCGAGGACCACTCGATGACCCGGTTCGACAACTTCCGCCTCGTGCAGATGGCGTCCTACCAGGACCTCAGCCGGGCGCTCGAAGAAGGATCCATCGATGCGGCCTGCATGGACGGCGCCATTGCGCATACCTACCTGAACGCTGACCGCAGCATCCTCGACTACGTCATCGACACGCAGGAATACGGCGTTGCCACGCAGAAGGGCTCCGCGTTGAGCAAGCCGGTCTCCGACGCCATCCAGGGCATGCTCGACGACGGCACCATTGCGGTGCTCACGGACAAGTGGAACTAGGGAGGCGATGGGGCATGTCGAGAAAACTCAAGGTCAAGATCGCCGTCCTCGTTTTGGTGGCAGCCGCGAGCATGGCGGTCATGGGCGTTCTGCTGTCCACGATGCAGACCGAGCTGTCGCTGGACGGCTACGCGAGCGAGATGCGGCAAGAATCCGACGCGCTGGAGGGCCTGTTGGCGTCAGCGGACGAAGGCGTGGAGCAGAATACCGTCACCTTCGACGAGATATACCAGTCCAAGGCGGCGAGCGTGGCTTTCATGGCGAACAACGACGCCGGCTTCGCAGCGACCGATGCGAAGATGGTCGAGTACCAGGACCTTTTAGGCGTCGACAACGTGCTCGTGGTGTCGCGCGACGGCGCTATCGTCGCGAAGGCGCAGGACACCCCGGCGGACTTCGCCTACGCGCGTTTCAACCAGTTGCGCACCGTGTTCGATGACGGCGAGCCCTCCGCGGCCGTGGAGGTGGAGCTGCCCGAGCAGAACTGGCTCAAGCGCTACTACGCTGCCCGCATCGACGATGGTTCCATGGTGGTGGTCGAGCAGGACCCGGCCGAGCTGCGCCAGCTCGTGGAGGACACGGGCTCAACGAAAAGCGTGCTCAAGAACATCGCCATCGGCCAGCATGGCTTCATGTTCGCCGTGTCGGCGCAGGATTGCTTGGTTGAGTACCATCCGAACGACCTTCTTGTGGGCACCGACGCCATCGATGGCGGCATCGACGTAGCCGACCTCGAGGACGGCGCGTACGCGTGGATGGTTCTTGCCGGCGAGAATCTGTACGGCCATGTGAGCAAGATCGGCGACACCTACTATATCGCCGCCGTGCCCGAGAGCGACATGGCCGCTACCCGCAACGTCACGGTGGGCGTGATCCTCTTCATATTCTTCGCGGTCATGGCCGTGGTCATCATGTACGGCATCTTCGTCATGCGCGAGGACGAGCGCGAGGGGCGCAGTCCCGAGGACTACCGTCACGTCGGGCCGCTGCGCTACAACAAGGTAATAGGGCGCAAGGCCGCCGTGCTGTCGTTCGTGGGCTTTCTGGCCATCCTGGGCGTATCGTTCTACATGCAGACGCTGTTCGCCCTGTCATCCCAATCCGTGGCAAACAACGAGCGCGCCGCCGAGGTGGTGGAGACCACCCAGCGTACCCAAGCGCGCATGGACGAACTCATCAGCCAGTATGACGAGCGCTATCTGGGCAAGGCGCGCGTGGCCGGCTACATCCTGGACCAGAACCCGGCGCTCGAGAACCGCGACGACCTGCAGAAGCTGGCGGACGTCCTCATGATCCAGTACGTGTTCACGTACGACGGGAACGGCGTGATGACCGCAACGAACTCCTCCTACGCGAACTTTACCCTGAGCGAGGACCCCGAGGACCAGTCCTCCGAGTTCCGCAAGCTGCTCCAGGGCGCGGACTCGGTGGTGCAGGAAGCGCAGCCCGACGAGATATCCGGGCAGCTGCGCCAGTACATCGGCGTGCCGCTGCACGACGCGGCCGGCACCGTGGACGGCGCCGTGCAGATCGGCATTCGCGCGACGCGCCTGGAGAACCTGCTGGAGACCGTCACCGTCGACAGCGTGCTGGGCGGCGTGAAGGTGGGCTCCGAAGGGTTCGCATTCGCCGTGAGCAAGGATGACCATACGTTCGCGTACTTCCCTGACCAGCGACTTGTCGGCAAGGATGCGCTCGCGCACGGCATGACGGAGAGCCAGCTGAAGGACGGCTACTGCGATTACCTCACCGTGGAGGGAACGACGTACTACGTCTCGTCGGCCGAGGCGGAGAACTACTTCCTGTACGTTGCCGGCACCGAGGGCGAGCTCATGGCCGAGCGCGTGCCGCTCACCGTGGCCACGGGCGGTGTGGCCCTCGTGTGCCTCGTGGTGATATTTCTGCTGCTGGCCTTCGAACCGAGGGGCAGCGTGACCGTGGCCAAGGCGCCGGTCGAGGCCGACGCGCGCATGATCGACGTGAAGATGCCGAGCGGGCGCACGGCCAAGACCGAATCGGCAGCCAGCCGCTGGATTGCCCGCTCGTTCAAGTGGAGCGAGAAGACGGCCGAGCAGAAGACGGCTACGGTGGTGCGCTGGCTCGTGGGCGTGTTCGTGATCGCCGTGTTCGCAGCTGTGGTGTTCCAGGAGAGCATCTTCGGCCAGGGCTCGATCTTCTCTTACATCCTGGGCGGTAATTGGGAGCGCGGCGTGAACGTGTTCGCCCTCACGGCGTGCATCATGTTCGTGTGCGTGGCGCTGACCGTGGTCACGCTCGTTCAGAAGCTGCTGAACCTGCTGGCTACTGTGCTGGGCGCGCGCGGCGAGACCGTGTGCCGCCTGCTGGGCAGCTTCATCAAGTACGCCACCATCATCGGCATGGTGTACTACTGCCTCATGCTGGTGGGCGTGGACACCACCACGCTTTTGGCCTCGGCCGGCATCCTGTCCATCGCCATCAGCTTCGGCGCGAAGGAGCTGGTGAGCGATATCCTCTCCGGCCTGTTCATCATCTTCGAGGGCGAGTTCCGCGTGGGCGACATCATCAAGGTGGGCGACTGGCGCGGCACCGTGGTGGAGATAGGCGTGCGCACCACCAAGGTGGAGGACGGCTCGCAGAACATCAAGGTGATCCGCAACAGCGACATCAGCAACGTGGTCAACATGACGAAGGAGACGTCCTACGCCTCGTGCGATGTGGGCATCGAGTACGGCGAGTCGCTTGAGCGCGTGGAGAACATCCTGTCCAAGGAGCTGCCGAACATCCGCAAGCGGCTGCCGGCCATCATCGACGGCCCGTTCTACAAGGGCGTGGTGGAGCTGGGCGACAACAGCGTGACCATCCGCATCGTGGTGCAGTGCGCCGAGAGCGACCGCCTGCAGCTGGAGCGCGACCTGAACCGCGAGATGAAGCTGATCTTCGACAAGCACGACATCAGCATCCCGTTCCCACAGGTGGTGATCAACCAGCCCACCGTGTTCAAGAAGGCCACCGAGTACGAGAAGCGCAGCGCCGACCAGTTCAACAAGCAGCAGAAGGCCGCCGCCAAGGAGCTGGGCAACGACGAGGACGACGAGACGCGGTAGCGCCCGCGTTTGCGGGGGAGCGGCGGGCCCCGGGGCATCACGCCCCGGGGCCCGCCATACGTCGGGAGGCGGATTGAACGCCGGGGTCCTGTCGGGTTCGGGCGAGATGGAATGCGCGCGGCGCTTCGGCTTCGCGCGGTGCGGGCCGTCCGGTTCGGCACGCCGCGTTCCGCCCGCCTCGGCTGCCGGCAGCCGAGAGGTTGACGAATGTAACGTGTTCGTCAATCTTGCGTGACGTTACGTGCCGAGAGGGTTATCATTGTTCGGTATTTATCAGGCGGAGAAAGGGCGCGGCAGCGGCTATGGGAAACGTTTTGCGGGTGCTCAAGCGCGATGTGCTGCGCTTGCTCAAAACGCCTCCGGCGCTCGTGGTGGTGCTGGCGCTGCTCGTGCTGCCGTCGGTGTACACCTGGTACAACGTCGTGGGCTTCTGGAACCCCTACGACAATACGGGCGCGCTGCGCGTGTGCGTGGTGAACGAGGACGAGGGCGGCTCGAGCGAGCTGACCGGCGAGCTGCGCGTGGGCGACATGATAGTGGACGAGCTGCACGGGAACACGCAGCTCGACTGGGTGTTCGTCGACCGCGACGACGCCATGGCGGAGCTTGACGCGGGGAAGAGCTATGCCGCGTTCGTGATACCCGCGGACTTCACCTCCCAGCTGCTCTCGCTCACCACCGGCGATTTCACGCAGCCCAAGCTGGAATATTTCGTGAACGAGAAGGCGGGCCCGGTGGCACCGAAGATCACCGACACCGGCGCCAGCACGCTCGACGAGACCATCAACTCCACGTTCGTTTCCACCGTGAGCGACGTGGCCGCCGATGCCATCGACCAGGCGCTTGGCGAGTCGCGCGAGAAGCTGGACGCGTCCCGCTCGCAGGCGGTGGAAAAGATCGCCCAGGCCGTGCAGACGGTAGGCGAGGCGCGCGATTCGCTTGCGGGCATCGAGTCGGCCACCGACGAGGCGCAGGCCAAGGTGGGCGGCGCGAAGGACGCGCTCTGCCGCGTGCGCGCCGACCTGGGGACGGCGTCCGACGCGCTGCAGACCGTGTCCGGCCTGACGACGCAGATGCAGGACGGGCTGGCGAGCTTCTCCGCCGCGGCCATGCCGGCGGTGGGCACGGGCCTGTCATCGGTGTCGCAGGCCTCGTCGAAGGCGAACCAGGCGGTGGGGGACATCGCGGGCACGATCGGTGAGGCGCAGGGAAGCGTGCGGGCGACGCTCGCGCAGGCCCAGGCCGTGGTGGACGAGGACAAGGCGCTGGCGGCGTATCTGAAGAGCGTCGCCGACGGGCTTCCCGAGGACAACCCGGGCAAGCAGCCGCTTGCCGAGGCTGCCGCGCAGCTGGAGCAGCAGGCTGCAGACGCCCAGGCCACGCTCGATGACCTCACCCGCATCAGCGCAGACACCGAAAACATCTCGCAGGCCACGGCCCAAGCGGGCAACGACCTGAACGCCGCCGTCCAGCAGGCCGTCGCGGGCGCCCAGGCCTATTCGGACAACCTGTTCGGCACCACGATCCCCGCCGTGAACGGGAGCCTGGCGCAGCTGGGCGCGGCGTCGTCGTCGCTGGCAACCGCTGTCTCGAACCAGCGTTTGCTGGTGGACCAGACCTCGCTCGTGTTGGACCAGCTGGTATCCACGCTCTGCACCGCGAAGGACGCGCTCGGGCAGACCGACGGCATCCTGGCCAGCCTGGAGGAGGGGTTGGACACCGTGCGCACGGACGTGCTGTCGCTGGGCGAGTCCGGCGTGCTGGCGAAGCTGGTGGGAGAGGACGGGCTCGACGCGTCGAAGATCGCCGACTTCATGGGATCGCCCACCGAGCTTAAGACAGAGGAGCTCTACCCGCTGAACGCCTACGGTTCGGCCATGGCGCCGCTGTTCATGAACCTGACGTTTTGGATCGGCGCGTTCATGCTGTTGGTGATCATGAAGCAGGAGGTGGACGGCGAGGGCATCCGCAATCTTACCGTCACGCAGCGCTATCTAGGGCGCTTTGCGCTGCTCGCCGTGATGGCCGTGCTGCAGGCGGTGATCTGCTGTGCGGGAGTGCTGGTCATCGGGGTGCAGGCTGTCAGTGCGCCGGCGCTGTTCTTCGCGGCGGCGGTGGCGTCGCTTTCGTACCTCAGCATCATCTATGCGCTCTCGGTGACACTGCAGCATATTGGCAAGGGCATCTGCATCGTGCTCGTGTTCGCGCAGATCCCCGGGGCTACAGGGCTGTACCCCATCGAGATGACCTCGGGTTTCTTCCAGGCCGTGTACCCGTTCTTCCCCTTCACGTACGGCATCTCCGCCATGCGCGAGGCTATCTGCGGCTTCTACGGCTCGCACTACGGCGACGCCATCGGCATGCTGGCGTTCTTCTTCGTGCTGTTCATGGCCTTCGGCATCCTGCTGCGGCCCCTGATGGCGAACGTCAACCGCATGGTGGCCGGCCAGGTGCGGCAGGGCGGCATCTTCAACGGCGAGGACGTGGAGATCCCCGCGCGCCCGTACCGTTTCTCGCAGCTGTTCCGCGCGCTGTCGGGCAGGGATGAGTACCGCGAGGAGCTGCGCGTACGCTACGAGCGCTTCACACGCTGGTACCCGCGGCTTATCCGCGGCTCCGTGGCCCTGGGCCTTGCGGTGCCGGTGGCGCTGGCGGTGGTGTTCGCGCTCACGCCCGCCGAGAAGGTGTGGCTGCTCACGGCGTGGCTCGCGTGGCTTGTGGCCGTGTTCGTATTCCTGGTGGTGGTCGAGAGCCTGCGCGACAGCTTCGAGCGCCAGATGAGGCTCGACGACATGACCGACGAAGGGCTGCTGGAGCTGGGCGCCTCGCGCAACGAGATGGAGCGCTCGGCCGCGGACGGCGACGACGGTGCGGAAGGGGGTGCCGTGCGATGAGCAACGTCTGGCACCTGTTCCGCGGCGACATGAGGCGCCTGTTCTCGAACGCCATGAACATCATCATCACCGTCGGGCTCGTGGTGATGCCGTCCATCTTCGCCTGGTACAACATCATCGCGTGCTGGAACGTCTTCGATAACACGGGCAACCTCACCGTGGCCGTGGCGAACGTGGACGACGGGTACGAGAGCGACCTCGTGCCCCTGCGCGTGAACATCGGCGAGCAGGTGGTGTCCGCCTTGCGCGCCAACGACGAGATCGACTGGACGTTCACCACCGAGGAGGATGCGGTGGATGGCGCGAGGTCGGGGCGGTACTACGCGGCCGTGGTCATCCCGCACGATTTCAGCCGCGACATGCTGACGTTCTACTCCGATGACGTACAGCACGCCAAGATCGTGTACTACGCGAACGAGAAGAAGAGCGCCATTGCCCCCAAGATCACCGACAGGGGTGCGGACTCGGTGTCATACCAGGTGAACGAGGTGTTTGCCGAGACGCTCTCCGAGGTGGCGTTGAGCATTGCCGAGTCGCTTTCCCATTACGCCGACGAGTCCGACGCGGGCGGCCGCATCGCCGATCTGTCAGCGCATGTGCGCTCCATGGGCGACCAGGTGGACCGTATGGCGTCGGTGCTCACGCTGTACTCGTCGCTGGCGGGGGCCGCCCAGTCGCTCGTGGGCGAGTCCGCCCAGCTGGTGGAGGCTGCGCAGCACCAGGCGGACGGCCTGGGGAGCACGGCGTCGCAGGGTGCGGCCTCGGCCGCAAGCCTGGTGGATGCGCTGCGGCAGGCGGCGGATGGATTGTCCCAGGCGCTCGCGGACGGCGGGCAGGGCTTCGCCGCCGTGTCGGCATCCGCGGATGCGCTGTTCGATGCCGCCGCCACCGGCTCGCAGGACAGCGTGGCCGCGCTGCGCGGGCAGGCCGATGCCCTGGACGGGCAGGTTGCGGCATGCCGGAGCATCGTCGCGCAGCTGGAGGCGCTGCGCGACCAGGTGCCCGACGAGTACCTGCAGGCGCTCGAGAGCGTCATCGCGCGCATGAACGCCACCATCGGCCTTTTGGAGAACATGCGCGACACCATGAGAAGCGCCGCCGACAAGCTGGAGGCGGGCAGCGCCGACGTGCAGGCGGAGCGCGCGGAGATCAAGCGGTTGGCCGACGAGGCGCAGCAGGGTGCGGCTACGATGCGGGACGAGTTCGACACTAGCCTGAAACCGGGGCTCCAGAAGCTGGCCGACGAGGCGTCCTCGCTGGTCGCGAGCGTGGGATCAGGCTTGGACGGGCTGCGCGCCGCGGGATCCGGGCTGTCGGATTCGGCCGATTCCGCTGCGGCGGTGCTGGGCGGGGCGGCGGAGAAGATAGATGCGACCGTGGGCGAGCTGCACGGCGCCTCCGCTACGCTGCGCGAGCTGGCCGACGGCATCGACCAGGCGCTCGTTGCCGGGGATGCCGACCTGCTGCGCGAGGTGCTGGGCTCCGACACGCAGGTGCTGTCGAAGGCGCTTGCGGCGCCTGTGGGCATCGACCGCGTGGCCGTGTTCCCCGTGGACAACTTCGGTTCGGCTATGGCGCCTTTATATACTACGCTCGCACTGTTCATCGGGTCGTTGCTGATACTGGTGGTAGTGAAGCCTACCGTTCCCGGCCGGGTGCGCGCGCAGCTGGCCGATCCGCAGCCGCGCCAGCTGTTCTTCGGGCGCTTCGGCGTGATGGCCTTCCTGTCGCTGTCGCAGACCACGGTCATGGGCCTGGGGAACCTGCTGTTCTTGCAGGTGCAGGTGACGCACCCGCTGCTGTTCATGCTGTGCTTCTGGCTCGCCGGGCTCGTGTTCACGTTCCTGATATACGCGCTCGTGGCTGCGTTCGCGAACCTGGGCAAGGCCGTGGCGGTGCTGCTGCTCATCATACAGGTGACAGGGTGCGGCGGGTCGTTCCCGCTGCAGCTGCTGCCGCCGTTCATCCAGGGGCTGAGTCCCTGGCTGCCGGCCACCCACGTGGTGAACGCCATGCGTGCGGCCATGTTCGGCACCTACGGGGGCGACTTCTGGTGGGAGATGGGCCTGCTCGCGCTGTTCCTGGTACCGGCGGCCGTCATAGGCCTCGTGCTGCGCAAGCCGCTGGCGAAGTTCATGAGCTGGTACGTGGAGCAGGTGGAGTCCTCGAAGCTGGTGGGGTAGGGCGCGCTGGCCGCGCGGCCGGGGTTGCACGGGTGTGCGATAATCTTCTTGAAATACGAGAAGGAGAATCCTATGGCACGATCCGCTGCTCCGTCGACGACGCGACGCACGCTGCACTACTTCTGGCTGGTCACCCGAAAGCACCTCGGGCTGTTCGCCACGCTCATGACCGCGACGCTTCTGTTCGTGGCGCTGCTGTCGTACGGCAACCCCTACGTCATGAGTCTCGTGGTGGACCGCGTGAGCGCGGGCTCGGTGGGCACGTCCGAGGTGTTCGCGGTGTTCGGCCCCTACATCGTCGCGCTCATCCTCATCAACGTGGCCGGCCAGGCGGCCAGCAAGGTGCAGGACTACGCCATGTACCGGCTGCAGATCGCCGCCTCCTACGACCTGGCCACCATGTCGTTCGACGCGCTGTCCAACCAGTCGATGTCGTTTCATTCCAATCGCTTCGGCGGCACGCTGGTGAGCCAGACGACCAAGTTCATGAGCGCCTACCAGCTGCTGCTGGAAACCATCACCTTCCCGTTTCTGCCGGTCATCTGCTCGGTGGTGTTCACGTGCGCCATCCTCGCGCCGCGCGTGCCGGTGTACGTGGCCATCCTCATGGCGCTGCTCGCGGTGTACGCGGGCGTGTCCTACTACATGTACAAGCGCATCCTGCACCTGAACGAGCAGGCGGCCAGCGCGCAGAACCAGCTGTCGGGCGAGCTGTCCGACTCGGTTGCCAACATCCTGGCGGTGAAGACCTACGGGCGCGAGGACTACGAGCGCGGGCTGTTCGACCAGGCGAACCGCGAGGTGGTGGCGCGCGACTCGAAGCGCATGTGGGCGTCGCTCACGCGCGGCATCGTGACGGCGTGCATCACCATCGCCATCATGAGCGTGGTGGCCGTGTTCATCGCGGGCGGGAACGCGTGGTACGGCATCACGCCGGGCACGCTCGTGGTGATGTTCACGTACACCTACACGGTGACGAACCAGTTCAACTTCATCAACAACGGCCTGCAGCGCTTCAACCGCGCGTTCGGCGACGCGAGCGGCATGACCGTGATCCTCGACGAGCCGCGACTGGTGGCCGACAAGCCGGGCGCGCCCGAGCTCGAGGTGCGCGAGGGCGCCATCGACTTCGAGGACATCGGCTTCTGGTACACCGACGGCGAGGCGCGCACGCGGGTGTTTGACGACCTCGACCTGCACATCCCCGCCGGCCAGCGCGTGGGCCTCGTGGGTGCGAGCGGGGCGGGGAAGACCACGCTCACGAAGCTTTTGCTGCGTTTGTCCGACATCCAGGAGGGGCGCATCCTCGTGGACGGGCAGGACATCTCCGAGGCCGCCCAGCAATCGCTGCGCCGCCAGATCGCCTACGTGCCGCAGGAGGCGCTGCTGTTCCACCGCTCCATCGCGGAGAACATCGCCTACGGGAGGCCCGACGCCACGATGGAGCAGATCCGCGAGGCGGCGCGCCAGGCGAACGCGCTCGAGTTCATCGAGCGGCTGCCACAGGGCTTCGACACCGTCACGGGCGAGCGCGGCGTGAAGCTGTCGGGCGGCCAGCGCCAGCGCATCGCCATCGCGCGAGCGCTTCTGGCCGACTGCCCGGTGCTCGTGCTGGACGAAGCCACGAGCGCGCTCGACTCCGAGAGCGAGCAGCTGGTGCAGGACGCGCTGGCCACGCTCATGCGCGGGCGCACGGCCATCGTGGTGGCGCACCGGCTGTCGACGGTGGCCAGCCTCGACCGCATCGTGGTGCTCGACGGCGGCCGCGTGGTGGAGGACGGCCCGCACGCCGAGCTCATCGAGGCCGGCGGGGCCTACGCGAACCTGTGGAGCAGGCAGACGGGGGCGTATCTGGAGTGAATGCCCCAATAGGGGGCGGTCCCATTCGGGACATTTTCGTTCAGCCGCGCTTCGATCCTTGGCGGGAGATGCCGCCCTTGTGGCCGGAGGCTTTGTTGGGCCCCAGGCCCTTAGTTGCGCGCAGTTGTTGGCCGCGTGGCTGGCCTGCAACTTTTCCCTTGCCGCCGTTCGCCCATGCGTCCCTGCCGGGGTTCTTCGCCATCGGTCGCCTTTCCCTCTTCGACGCCGGATAGTGTACCATGGGGCGCATCGACGCCTGATGGAAGGGGAGCGCCATGCGCGTGCTCGTGCTCGGGGGAACGCAGTTCGTGGGACGGGCCGTGGCCGAGGGGCTGATCGCGCGCGGCTGGGACGTGTCCATCCTCACGCGCGGCCGCCTGCCGGTGGCGTACGGCGGCCTCGCCAGGCACTACCGAGCCGACCGGCGCGACCCGGCCAGCCTGCGCGAGCTTGCAGGCGAGCGTTTCGACGCGGTGGTGGACGTGTCCGCTTACACTGCCGCCGATGTGGCTCCCGTGCTCGACACGCTTCGGCTCGACGGGGCGCGCTACGTGCTCGTGAGCTCGGGGGCGGTGTACGCGCCCTCCGATGCGGCACGTGCCGAGGACGCGCCGACGGGCGAGAACGAGGTTTGGGGCGCCTACGGGCTGGGGAAGCTCGAGGCCGAGCGGCTGCTCGTAGCAGAGCGTCCGCAGCGCGGCTGCTCCCTCACGATCCTGCGACCCGCCTACTTCTACGGCCCCGGCAATAACCTCTACCGCGAGGCCTATCTGTTCGACCGCCTCGAATGTGGCCATCCCGTCCCCGTGCCCGTCGGCGGCGCGCTCACGCAGTTCCTCCACATCGACGACTTCGTGCGCCTCGTCGTGAGCGTCCTCGAGGCCGAGCCGTGGGAAGCCGAGGCCTTCAACTGCGCGCACCCCGAGCCGGTGGGATGGGGCGACCTCGTCCGAGCCGCCGCGGCGGCGGCCGGCGTCGAGCCGCGCATCGTGCCGGTCGACTATCGCGGCGCCATGGAGGCGCGCGAGTTCTTCCCCTTCCGGGATCAGACCTACCTGCTGGACACGGGAAAGGCCACGCGGTTCGGCCTGGCGCAGCCGAGCGTGGCGCTCGCCGAGGGCATGCGGAGCGCTTACGCATGGTATTGCCGCGAGCGCCCGCGGCTCGCCGATCCCAAGATGACGCGTGTTGGGGAGGCGCTGCGACGCGGGTGAGGCCAAGGTGCGCGAATGGCGTTTCCGCTCACGTGTGCGAAACCGTTCGGCAAAGCGCGGCAAACGCGCTCTGGCGGGCCGCTTTCCTAGTGGCGGGCGGGGGTACCCTGATGCCTGATCGTTCCTCTTGAAGACGAAAGGGCTCGGCATGACCTCTCTCTGGGAAGCGAGCGCCGTGCGGCCGCAGGGCTACGCGAAGGCGCTCGAAGGCGACCGTTCCGCCGACGTGCTGGTGATAGGCGGCGGCATGGCGGGCGTGCTCTGCGCGTATTTGCTGTCGGAGGCGGGATGCCGCTGTGCGCTGGTGGAGGGCGGCCAGGTGGGCGCCGGCGTGACGGCGAACACGACTGCGAAGGTAACAGCCCAGCACGATCTCGTGTACGACCGGCTGATCAAGAAGAGGGGCGCCGATGCCGCGCGCCTCTACTTCGAAGCGAACCAGGCGGCGGTGGCGGGGCTGCGCCAGCTGGCCGATGATGCTCCCTGCGACTTCGAGGAGAAGACGGCCTACGTGTACGCCACGGGCTCCACGGCGGGCATCGAGCGCGAGCTTGCCGCCTACGAGCAGCTGGGCATCCCGCACCACGTGCTGCCCAGCGCGCCGGTGCCGGTTGCGAACCGGGGCGCTCTGGGCATGGAGCGTCAGGCGCAGTTCAACCCGCTGAAGCTGTTGTTCGGGCTGCTCGGGCTCATGCCGTCCGTCGACGTGTACGAGCACGCGTTCGTGACGGACGTGAGCGGGAACACGGCGCGCACGGACCGCGGCTCCATAACCGCCGACCATATCGTGTTTGCGACGCACTATCCGCTGGTCAACGTGCCGGGATTGTATTTCATGAAGGAGCATCAGGAGCGCTCCTACGCGGTGGCGCTGGAAGGCGCCCCGCTTGTTGACGGCATGTTCATAGGCGACGCGGGCGGTTTCTCGTTCCGCACGTACGGCGAGTACCTGCTGGTGGGAGGAGGCGGGCACCGCACGGGGCAGGGGCCGAAGCCCACGGAGGGCTATGCCAAGATACGGGCGTTCGCCGCCGAGGCGTACCCGGGCGCGCAGGAGCGCTACGCGTGGGCGACGCAGGATTGCATGAGCCTGGACCACGTGCCCTATATCGGCGTGCATCGGCGCAGCCGACCGAGCCAGTACGTGGCCACGGGGTTCAGCAAATGGGGCATGACGGGCGCGCTCGTGGCCGCGCGCGCCATCGCCGACCTCGTGCTGCGCGGTCGGAGCCCGGTGGAGGCCCTGTTCTCGCCGCAGCGATCCATGCTCACGCCCAGCCTGTTCTCGAACGCGGGCGTGTCGGCAGCGAACCTGGTGAAGCCGGGGCGGCGCTGCTCGCATTTGGGCTGCTGCTTGGAGCGCAACGACGTGGAGGGCTCGTGGGACTGTCCTTGCCACGGCTCGCGCTTCGCTGCCGACGGGTCGGTGCTGGAAGGGCCGGCCAAGCGCCCGATCGCACCTGAGCGCCGGTAGCGGTTGAATGAGTGCCGCCGGGCTGCGCTCTCCGCTTGCGGGCTGTGGTATACTTCACGAACAAACGTTTCATCAAACGAGAGTTCGGAGGAGGGCGGCGGTGGCGAAGGAGCGCACGTACGTGTGCATCGACTTGAAGAGCTTCTACGCCAGCGTCGAGTGCGTCGATCGCGGGCTCGACCCGCTGAAGGCGAACCTCGTCGTGGCCGATCCCGACCGCACGGAGAAGACCATCTGCCTGGCCATCACGCCGTCGATGAAGGCGCTCGGCCTGTCGAGCCGCTGCCGCGTGTTCGAGATTCCCGAGGGCGTGGACTATGTCATGGCGCGCCCGCGCATGCAGCGCTACATGGAGGTGTCGGCCGACATCTACTCGATCTACCTGCGCTACGTGTCGCCCGAGGACGTCCACGCGTACTCCATCGACGAGTGCTTCATCGACGCGACGCCGTACCTCGCGCTGTACCGGATGGGCGCCAAGGAGTTCGCCGTCATGCTCATGGACGCGGTGCTGGCCGACACGGGCGTCTGCGCCACCGCGGGCATCGGTCCGAACCTGTTCCTCGCCAAGGTAGCGCTCGACATCACGGCGAAGCACGCCGAGGACCATATCGGTTACCTCGATCAGGCCGAGTTCGAGCGCTCGATCCAGACCCACCGGCCCATCACCGATATCTGGAACATCGGCCCCGGCATCGCGAAGAGGCTGGCGAAGTACGCCGTGTACGATCTGCACGGCGTGTGCGAGATGAGCGAGGCCACGCTCTACCGCGAGTTCGGGGTGAACGCCGAGTACCTCATCGACCATGCCCATGGCGTTGAACCGTGCACCATCGCCGACATCCACGCCTACGAGCCGAGCGGTCATTCCCTGGGGAACGGCCAGGTGCTGCCCTGCGACTACTCGTTCGAGGAAGCGCGCGACGTGCTCAAGGAGATGGTGGACCAGCTCGTGCTCGACCTCGTGGAGAAGCGCCTCGTAGCCGGATCGATATCGCTGTACGTGGGGTACGCGAAAGGTCCAGGCGAGCCTGCGGGCGAAGCGGACGGCGCTTTCTTCGACGGCGGCCACGGCAGGCGCCCCGCAAGCGGCCGCCGCGGTTTCCCTCACACCGGCTCCACGCGCAGGCAGGCGGATCGCACGAACCTCTACTCGAAGCTCATGCCGCGCTTCCTCGACCTGTTCGACGAGACCACGCGCAAAGACGCGCCCATCCGCCGCATCAACGTGGGCGTCGGCGGGGTGCTCCCCGAGGAATTCGCCACGATGGATCTGTTCTCGGATGCGGAGGCGGAGGCCGAGGAGCTCCGGCTGCAGCAGGCCGTGCTGGCCGTGAAGGGGCGCTTCGGGAAGAACGCGCTTCTGCGCGGGACCAGCTTGAAGGAGAAGGCCACGGCGCGCGAGCGCAACGAGCAGATCGGGGGCCACCATGCCTGAGCGCCGACCGCGCGCCGACCGCGCCCAGCAGTTCATGCCCTTCGCCGCGCTCAAAGGCTACTACGATCTCATCCGCGAACGCGAGCGCGTGGTGGAGCCGAAGCGCGAGCTGACCGACGAGCAGGCGCTCGAGCTGTCGCAGCGCCTCGCCCGGATGGAGCGCCGCACGATGGCGAGCGTCGTCCACTACGACGGCGAGGCGTACGTCACGACGCACGGCCTGGTGAGCGACATCGACCTCGCGGCGCGCACCGTCACCATCGTCCGCACCCGCATCGCCTTCGAAGATATCTGGGAGATCGTCGCCGAGGAGCGAGATCCGTCTGCGGAACTCGGAGGGGAGGGGCGTTAGCTTCTCGCCTGCTCCAGTTGCAGCATGCGCTGGCCGACGGAGTCTTCCAGCCGATGGGCGACGAGGTCGACCATCGCTGAGCCGTTGCGACCCTCGATGTCGCGCGTGAACGACTCGATGGCCCGGTAGTACGCGGCGATGCCCGCTTCGTCCGCTTTGAGGCTCACGGCGGGGTAGCCGGCGCTCATCAGCATGAAATTGAGCAGCACGCGTCCCGTGCGACCGTTGCCGTCCTGGAAGGGATGGATGTCCTCGAAGACGAGGTGGAAGAGCGCCGCCGTCTCGATCGCGGGGCCCTCGGCCTTCGCCGCCCAGGCGATCAGGCCTTTCATAAGCTGGGGAACGCGTGCGGGAGGCGGTGGGATGATAGGGGAGGATGAGATATAGCGCTGGTCCCAGCGGTACTCCCCCGGCTCGCAGTCGTCCAAATGCGCCGACGCGGCTTCGTGGATGGCGAGGACGGCTTTCTCTGAAACCGGTGTGCCGTTGCGCACGAACTCGACCATGAGGTCGAACGCACGGGCGATGTCGACGACCTCCAGGTGCTCGCTCAAGGGTTTTCCGGGAATGACGGCGTCTTCCTCGAGCACCAATCCGGTCTCTTTAAGCGAGAGCGTGTTGCCCTCGATGCGCGCGGTGGTATGTACGAAGTCAACCTTGACGGTCTCGAAGATATGGTCTTCCTTCGTGGGGTCGAAACCGTGCTCGGCGAGGATCGTTCTCTGGTCCCCAAGACGCTCGATAAGGGCTTTGTCGCTGTTCGGAGCTGCGGGGTGATTGTCGAAGCGATGAAGTTGATATTGAAGAAGGCGCAGATAATCTTCGCGCTCGCCGGTGACGCCGTACATCTTCTCATAGCCGGTGGCGTAATCGAGATCGCTTAAGTCCTGTTCTGTCATGGAGGCCTTCCCTGTCTTCGAGGCTGTTCGAAGGTCGCACTTTTAGATTCTACCACGCCTCTACAGGTACCTTCCCGTGACGCTGTCCGGGTTGGCGGCCACCTGCTCGGGCCTGCCGGCGGCGACGACGCGGCCGCCGGACGCGCCGCCGCCGGGACCGAGGTCGATCACGTAGTCGGCGTTTGCGATGACGTCCAGGTCGTGCTCGATCACCACCACGGTGGCGCCTTGCACCACCAGGCGGTCGAACACCTCGAGCAGCTGCGCCACGTCGAGCGGGTGCAAGCCGATGGTGGGCTCGTCGAACACGAACACGGCATCGTCCTGCGTGCGCTTCATCTCGCTGGCCAGCTTCAGGCGCTGCGCCTCGCCGCCGGAAAGCGCCGGCGTGGCCTCGCCGAGGGTGAGGTACCCCAGCCCCAGGTCGCAGAGGGTTTGCAGCTTAGCGGCCACCTTTCTGAGGTCGGAGGTGGCGGCCAGCGCCTCGCTCGCGCTCATGGCCATGAGGTCGGGCAGTGACACGAGGTCCACCGGGTCGTCGGCGTGCGGGCGGCGGATGCGATCGGCATCGGGGGCGTAGCGCGAGCCGCGGCAGGCGGGGCAGGTGATGTCCACGTCGGGCAGGAACTGCACGTCTAGGCTGATGGAGCCCGTGCCGTCGCATACGGGGCAGCGCAGCTTTCCCGTGTTGTACGAGAAGTCGCCCGCCTTGAGCCCCGCCGCCTTCGCGTCCGGCGTGCGGGCGAAGGCGCGGCGCAGTTCGTCGTGCACGCCCGCGTAGGTGGCCACGGTCGAGCGCACGTTGATGCCGATGGGGGAGGCGTCGATGAGGTTCGCCCGCTCGATGCCCGCAGCCTCGAGGGCGCGCACGTGGGCGGGCGGCCTCTCGCCGGCGGCCCACGCCTTCAGCGCAGGCACGAGGCTCTCCAGCACGAGCGTGGTCTTGCCCGAGCCCGACACGCCGGTGACGGCGGTGAGCCGGCCGCGGGGAACGTCCACGGCAAGCGGCTTGACCGTGTGGAGCGCGTCCGTCTCCAGATGGATGCGGCCGAGGGCGAACACGTTGTCCGCATCTGCCCGGTCGCGCACGCAGACGGTGCGCGCACCCGACAGGAACGGCCCGATGAGCGAGGCGGGGTCGGCCTCGATCTCGGCCACGGAGCCCTGCGCGATCACGCGCCCGCCCGCGGCGCCCGCTCCAGGGCCTATCTCCACGATATGGTCGGCCGCGCGCAGGATGCGCGCGTCGTGGTCCACCATGGCCACCGAGTTGCCGTCGGCCAGAAGGTCGCGCATGACCTCCACCAGGCCGTCGACGTTCAGGGGGTGCAGGCCGATGGACGGCTCGTCCAGCACGTAGAGCACGCCGGTGGTGCGGTTGCGCACGGCGCGGGCCAGCTGCACGCGCTGCCGCTCGCCGGTGGAGAGCGTCGAGCCCGCGCGGTCGAGCGAGAGGTACCCCAGCCCCAGGTCCACGAGACGGCGCGCCGTGTGCTGGAACGACTCGCAGATGTTTCGCGCCATCGGGCGCATCTCGGGGGCGAGCCCGCCCGGCACGGCGTCCACCCAACCGGTGAGGCCGTCGAGCGTCTTCTCGGTGGCCTCGGCCAGGTTGACGCCCGCCACCTGCGGCTTCAGCGCGTCGGCAGACAGGCGCGTGCCGTGGCACACGGGGCAGGTGCCCTGCTTGAGGAACCGCGCCACGCGCGCCAGGCCCTTCTCGTCCTTCACCTTCGCCAGCGCGTTCTCCACGGTGTAGACGGCGTTGTAGTAGGTGAAGTCGAGCTCGGCGAAGGTGTCGGACTTCTTCGCCTTATACAGGATGTGCTTCTTCTCGGCGGGGCCGTGGAACACGATGTCGCGCTCCTTGGGCGTGAGCTGGTTGAACGGCACGTCGGTGCGCACGCCCATCTCGCGCGCAACCTGCTTCATGAGGTCCCACATGAGCGTGCCCCACGACGCCACCGCGCCCTCGTCGATGGTGAGCGACTCGTCGGGCACAAGGGAGCTTTCGTCCACGGTGCGCACGATGCCGGTGCCGTCGCATTCGGGACAGGCGCCGTCGCCGTTGAAGGCCAGAGCCTCGGCGCTCGGGCCGAAGAACTCCACGCCGCAGACGGGGCACGTGATGGGGCGCTCGGCAGCCACGTTCAGCGTGGGCGGCACGCGGTGGCCGTTGGGACACACATGGCTGCCCACGCGCGAGAACAGGAGTCGGAGGCTGTTCAAGAGCTCGGTGGAGGTGCCGAACGTGCTGCGCACCCCGGGCACGGCGGGTCGCTGGTGCAGCGCGAGGGCGGCGGGCACGTGCAGCACCTCGTCCACGTCGGCGCGCCCTGCCTGCGTGAGACGGCGGCGCGTGTAGGTGGAGAGAGCCTCGAGGTAGCGCCGCGAGCCCTCCGCGTACAGCACCCCGAGCGCGAGCGACGACTTTCCCGAGCCCGACACGCCCGCGATGCCCACGAGCTGGTTCAGCGGGATGTCCACGTCGAGGTTCTTCAGGTTGTGCACGCGGGCGCCGCGCACCTGGATGTGGTCGGGCGCATACGGAGCGGGCGGTTGGATGTTTCGAGAAGTATCCATTCCGCTATTGTAGCGCTCGGCCCGTTTCGTCGCGAGATGCCTGCTCTTCTCCACCTGCGCCTTACAAAGAAGTAAGCGCGCCGTAAGCGACAGGCAAGGCCGACGCAAGGAGGCTGCACCATACTGGAACCCGCGCGCGGGACAACGGGGAAAGGAGGAGGAGATGGGATACCTTGCGCAGTTCCTCGGACGATTCAGCGAGAGCTTCGCGGCGGCGGTGGCGCTTTGGCCGCTCGCATCGATGGTGCTCACGCTGCCCATCCTCGCCTACCTGTACCATCGGGACGGGCGATTGCGCGCGGCTTCGGCGGTATCGGCCTACCTCGCCGTGCTCTACGTGCTGGGACTCGGGTGCTTCACGCTCTATCCGCTGCCCGACGGCGCTTCCGGCCCCGGCATCACCTACGGCATCGAGCCGCGGTTCAATCCGCTCGGCTTCTTGGACGACCTCGCGAAAGACGGCGTCCGCGCCTTGCCGGACATGGTGGCGAACGTGGCGTTCTTCGTCCCGCTCGGCTTCATCGCAGGGCGCCTGCTGCGCTGGCGGTTCGCACCGACGCTCGCCTTGGGCTTCGGCGCCTCTCTGCTGATTGAGACGGCGCAGCTCACCGGCTTGTTCGGCCTGTATCCCTATGCGTACCGGATGTTCGACGTGCTGGACCTGTTCTGCAACACGATGGGCGCTGCTTTCGGGTGGTCCGGCACCGTGCTCGCCGGGCGCCTGCTGCCGCCGAGCGAGTCGGCCCGGGAGGGACGCGTGACTGACCGGCCCGGCTTCGTGCGTCGCGCTGTCGCGTACTGGATCGACCTGACCGTCATGGGGGCCGTCCTTGTCGTCCTGCTCGCCGCCGCGAGCGTCGTGCTGCATGCGGCGGGGGACTCCTCGTGGACCGACGGCGGCTGGTGGGAGCGAGCGGCCGCAATTGCGGTGTTCGTCGTGTTCGAGGGCGTTGTCCCGTGGCTTCGGCAGGGCCGCACGCTCGGAGGCGGCTTCGTGCGCATGACGTGCGAGACGCGCCCCCGCGCAGGCTGGCAGCGGCTCGCCTTCTACGTGGCGCGGGTGCTGACGCTGGCTGCCGCCGTAGCGCTCCCGCCGCTCGTTGCCATGGCACTGCTCCTGTTCTACGCCTTCGCCCGCCGCATGCCCTATGACTACCTATGACGGGGGACGGGCGGCTACCGCCCCCTTACGCCTTTCCCTTCACCATGGAGAGCGAGATCTTGCCGCGGTCCTTGTCGATGGCGGTGACCCAGACGGTGACAGTGTCGCCCACGGCCACGACCTCGCTCGGGTGCTTGACGAAGCGGTCGGCCAGCTTGGAGACGTGCACGAGCCCGTCCTGCTTGACGCCCACGTCCACGAACGCGCCGAAGTCCACCACGTTGCGCACGGTGCCGGTGAGCTCCATGCCGGGCACGAGGTCGTCGAAGGAGCGGATGCCCTTGCTGAACACCACCTCCGGCGCGCCGTCGCGGGGGTCGCGCCCCGGCTTCTCCAGCTCGGCCACGATGTCGCGCAGGGTGGGCAGGCCCACTCCCAGCTCGGCCGCGAGGGCGGGCAGGTCGCCGAGGCGACCTGCGATGTCGGGGACGCCGCCGCGCGCGAGCGCTTCCGGCCTCACCTTCGCGCGCTTCAGCAGCTCGCGCGCCACGGGATAGCTCTCGGGATGGACGCTCGTGGCATCGAGCGGGTTCGCGCCGCCGGTCACGCGCAGGAAGCCGGCGCAGTTCTGGTAGGCCTTGGCGCCGAGCTTCGGTACTTTCTTGAGCTCCCGCCGGTCGGAGATGCGCCCGTGCTCCTCGCGGTAGGCCACGATGTTCTTCGCCACGGCGGCGCTCACGCCCGACACGTAGCCCAGCAGGCTCGCGCTGGCCGTGTTGAGGTCGACGCCCACGCGGTTCACGACGCGCTCCACCACGCCCGCGAGTGCGCGGCCGAGTTCCGCCTGGTTGAGGTCGTGCTGGTACTGACCCACGCCGATGGACTGCGGCGGTATCTTCACCAGCTCGGCGAGCGGGTCCTGAAGGCGGCGGCCCAGGCTCATGGCGCCGCGCGTGGTGACGTCGAGGTCGGGGTACTCCTCGCTGGCCAGCTGGGAGGCCGAGTACACCGACGCGCCGGCCTCGTTCACGATGGTGTAGCGCAGGGGCGCGTCCGACTTGGCGATGAGGTCGGCCACCACCTCCTCCGTCTCGCTGCTGCCCGTGCCGTTGCCGATGACGATGGTGTTGGCGCGGTGGCGCTTCACGAACCCGGCCAGCTTGTCCTGCGTCTTGCGCACCTCGCTGCGCGGCGGGGTGGGGTAGACGGTGGTGAAGTCGAGCAGCTTGCCGTACTCGTCGAGCACCGCCACCTTGCAGCCGGTGCGGTAGCCCGGGTCGATGGCGATGACGCGCGCGCCGCGCACGGGGCGCTGCGAAAGCAGGCTCTCGGTGTTCTTGGCGAACACCTTGATGGCGTCGGTCTGCGCGCGCTCGGTGAGGAGGCTGCGCATCTCGCGGTCGAGCGCGGGGGCCATGAGGCGCTTGTAGCCGTCGGCCGCGGCCTCGCGCAGCACGGGGGCGAAGGGGCTTGCCGGGTTCCTGACCACGCGGCGCTCGAGTTGTTCGATGGCGGCGTCTGCGTCCACGCGCACCTTCGCGCGCAGCTTGCCCTCCTTCTCGCCGCGGTTCACGGCGAGCACGCGGTGGTTGGGGATGCGCGAGAGCGGCTCCGAGAAGTCGTAGTACGCCTCGTAGACGGTCTTCTCTTGCGGGTCGACCGCTTCCACGGCCAGCGCGCCGGTGCGCTTGGTGAAGCTGCGCAGGGCCTCGATGTGCTCGGCGTCGTCGGCGATGACCTCGGCCACGATGTCCTGGGCGCCCTGCAGCGCCGCCTCGGGCGTGGGGAAGCCGGCCTCGGCGTTCACGAGCCCGGCCGCGAGGTCGAGCGGCGTTTTGTCGGAGCGGCCCTGCGCCAGGATGAGCAGCGCAAGGGGCTCCAGCCCCGCATCGCGCGCCTTCGACGCCCGGGTGGCGCGTTTCTTCTTGTATGGCTTGTACAGGTCCTCCACGCGCTGCATGACCGCGGCGTTCTCGATCTTCGCGCGCAGTTCGGGTGTGAGCTTGCCCTGCTCGTCGATGGCGCGCAGCACCTCGTCCTTGCGGGCCTCGAGGTTGCGCAGATAGGCTAGGCGCTCGTCGAACGCGCGCAGTTGGGCGTCGTCCATGCCGCCCGTGGCCTCCTTGCGGTAGCGGGCGATGAATGGGATGGTGTTGCCCTCGTCGACCAGGGCGATAACGGCCGCGACCTGCGCCGCGGTCAGGTTGAGCTCGCACGCGAGCGTGGTTTGGATGGTGGGCATGGAGCGAACTCCTGAGGTCTCGAGCGGCTGATTCGTCGGCCTTGCATTATAGCGCGACTCTCCCCGCTACCTCTGCGTGGGATTGGACGAGCTTGGCTGCGCTGTCTGGCACCCCGTGTTGGGGTCCTTCGCAGAATCGCGGGCTTCTGGTCACAGTTTTGGCCGCTCTGAAGCTTTTCGGCGGTTAGCAGGTGCTTCGGCGCAATTCGCGACCTGCGCAAACACGCAGAGGACAGCCGTCCGGCCGTCGAAACCGAACTCTGCGCGCACGAAAAGGCTTCAGAGCGGCCAAAACTGTGACTAGAAGCCCGTATCGGCGCTAAGGCAAGATCGACATGTTGTCATGCCGAGCAAGCGGAGCGACCGCAGTAGCCACCCTAATAGAAAGTGCCGTGCTCGCGTCCCCATTCGCACATGGCCTCCATCAGGGGGTAGAGCGACTTGCCCTTCTCGGAGAGGCGGTATTCCACCTTCGGCGGGATCTGGGGGTACTCGGTGCGCACGACAAGCCCGTCGGCTTCCATGGCCTTGAGCTGGCTGCTGAGCGTCTTGTCGGTGATGCGGCCGATCTTGCGCTTGAGCTCGTTGAAGCGCATGGTCTCGCATTCCACGAGCCAGTACATGATTACGAGCCGCCACTTCCCGCCGATCATCGACAGCGTGTAGCCGAACGGCGTGTCGGCGAGCGACGAGAGGCTTCCCTCGTAGGGCTCCATGCTCATAGCGCTTCCTTTCGGGATAGTACCTGTTCTAAAAGACCGTACTTCCTTTGCGGTCGTCCCATACAGTATAACGAGAGGCGGCAAAGAAAGGACGATGTTCGCGAAAGGATGCGCCATGTCCATGACCAAGGTGAGGATCACCGTTTTGAAGGCCACGTTCGACGAGGAGCTGGCTGCCGAGTACGGCGCCGAGGGGCTCGCGCCGTGCCCCATGATGAAGGCCGGGCAGGTCTTCCTCGCCGACTACGCCAAGCCCAAGGACTTCTGCGACGAGGCGTGGAAGGCCGTCTACCAGTACGTGTTCGCGCTTGCCCATGGCGGCGGCGACTTCACGTTCTACTTCGACGACTGGATGCGCGTGCCCGGATGCGCCATCGTCAGCTGCAACGACGGCCTGCGCCCCGTCATCATGAAGCTCGAGGCCACCGACATTCCCGCCGAGTTGAACTACGATCCGGTGCGCTAGAGGCGCATCCTCAAATACACCATGTCCATGAGCTTGTGGCCGTCCTCGTACATGGGATGGTCGTAGTTGTCGACGAAGAAGTTCTCCACGACATGCGAGCGCTCGAACCCGCACCGCTCGTAGAAGCGCAGGATGCCGGGCACGTCGCCCGTGCCGACGAGGAGCCAGCCCCCTCGGTTCCGGTAACGCTCGGCGACAAGCGCGATGAGCCGCCGCCCGTAGCCCTTGCGCCGGTGCTCGGGCACGGTGACGATGTTCTTGATCTCGAACACGTCGGGCTCTTCCTGCGTCACCACGCAGAGCGCCCGCGCCTCATCGTCCTCGATGAGGGCCAGCAGATCGCCGCGGTGCAGGTACCGCTCGATCATGTCCGCCGACTCGTCGGCGATGAGCAGCAGGTCGAGGTGCCTCTCTTTGTCGGCTTCGGGGATTTCGACGAGTTCCATGCGCGGCTTCCCTTCGTGACTTAAAATCTTAGGTGGAGTGTTTCGAGAAACAGTATAAGCGCGGTCGAGCGGGAAGGCGAAGGCGATGAACATCCAGGTGTTCGGCAGCTCAATTGAAATCAGAATTGCAAAGCCGTTGCAATAAGTCTTTCAACGTAGGGCATCGCGAACGGCAAGGCGGGAAAGCGACCGCAAGGCGAGCCATGCCGCGGTCGAAAGACGAGGGCCTGGGTCAGGAGCCGGCGGGCCTGACACGCTCGATCGAGAGCCCGCCGCCGTCGCCTATCGAGACGACGACCTCTCCCTCGTCGGGGACGCCGTCCAGCATGGCCCGGATCTCGCCGGCGCTCGCGAGGACGCTCCTCCCGCCGTCCAGCACGGCGAGCATCCGCTCTATCTGGTCCTGGATAGGCTCGGAGGCCTTGGAGTGCCCCTGTTCGAGACGAAGGAGGGAGAAGAAGCTCCCCGGCCTCGCCAGCTGCAGCGTGGCGGCCCTGCCGTAGCCCTCGGCCATGGCGATGTCGATCGCCGTCTGCGAGAGGTTGTACTCCGAGGGCCTCCCCTCTATCCCCGCTCGCCTGAAGGCGCCGTTGATTATCACCGATATCGACACGTCGGTGAGCCTGGTGCCGCGATGCGAGTTCGAGCATGCGGCCACGAGAGGGTCTTCCGGGCCCGCTTTCCTGAAAGCCGTGTAGCGGGCGACCGCCGAGGCCGCCGTAGGGGGCAGGTAGGCGACGGTTCCGGGCCGGCTGGCCGAACCTCGAAGCCTGATCAATGCGAAGTCGCGGACGTAGGACACGTCTCCCACGTCGGCTCGGTACAGCTCGCATTGGCGCAAGGTCCCGAGCAGCATGAGCTTGACGACCATGGAGTCTCTAAGCGAGACCTCCTCGCCCGGCTGGTCCCCCGCGGCGTCGATGACCCGCCGCGCGTCGTCGACGCCGAGCGGGGCGCGAGGGGTCGAGTTCCTCTTGGCTGCAGGCGCGGTCAGATTGCGGGCGGCATCGTCGCAGTACCCTTTGGCCTCAAGCCAGCGATAGAAGCATTTGACCCCTCCCGCTATGGTGGATATGGAGTTCGCCGAATAAGCCTCTTCCGCCCATGCCATGAAGCGTTTAAGGGTAGCGGGGCTCACCTTGTCGAAGGAGACGCCCGTATCTTGCAGGTACCGGGAGAAGATCCTCACGGCGTTAAGGTAGGGCCTCGGATTGTAGCCTTGCGACCTGCGCTCCATCTCGAAGGACTCCATGATCTGGAGGTCGATTGACCCGAAGCGGCCCCTTCGCTCGCCTCGCGGCGCATCTCCTTTGGCGGACTTCATCGAGCGGCGGGTGTTCGGCCCGTGGCCGCCGCGCCGCCCGACCCTTCCCGCGGCATCGGCGAGGATTCCCTCGGACTCTAACCACCTGAAGAAGGATCTGACCGCCGAGCGGACGTTCTCGCAGGAGTGCTGCCCGCTACTCCTCGCCAGCCTCTTGAGAAAGGACTCGAGCAAATCCGGCGTGACGTCGTCCAGCCCGATCCCCTTCGCCTCGAGGTCGCGCACGAACCTCAGCGCGTTGTTGGCGTAGGCGTACGATACGGCGCTCGTCAAGCCGCTGTCCTTGCGGAAGCGCATGACAAGGGCCTCCGGATCCTCCAGGCTGTCCGCCATCGCCGCATGCCCCCTTCCTCGCTACTCCCGTTGCCCGCAGTTCATCCGTAGTGTAGCATCTGCGTAACCGCTCGGGCTCGGAAGGGGGTGATCGAGCATGCCCGACACAGGAAGAAACGCTCAGATCGGCATCGACGACAGGCTGCATATCGAACGGGGGATTGCGAGAAAGGACTCGATGTCGAAGATCGCGAGGGAGATCGGCGCTTCCCCCTCCAGCGTGATCAGGGAAATCAAGCGGAACCGCGTTCCGGAGTCCTCGAGGTACCTCGTGGCGCAGGCCAGGAACATCTGCCTTCGCGCCCGCCTGTGCAAAAAGGCCGGGCTATGCGATAACGGCTGCATGATGTTCTGCAGGAACTGCCAGGGTGGCAAATGCAACGAGCTGTGCTCCGACTTCCTGGCGGACCCGTGCCCGATGCTGGAAAAGCCGCCGTACTGCTGCAACGAATGCGCCAACCGCTACGGGCACGGGTGCGATCACCCCTACATGTTCTACGATCCTTACATGGCAAACGAGCTTGCCAAGAAGCGGAGGTCCGAATCGCGGGCGGGAATCGACTGCACTGAGGAGGAGCTGGAGCGCATCAACTTCATTGTGACCCCCCTGGTCCACCAGGGACAGAGCCCCGAGCACGTCTGGGCCTCCCATGCCCAGGAGCTTTCGATAACCCCCCGCACCTATCGCAACTACGTCGAGGCCGGGATCGTGGACGTCATCAACTTCCACCTTCCTAAACGCAACCGCTACAAGCCCCGCAAGAAGAAGGACGGGCCGAAGGAAGAAGCGCCCAGCATGGAAGGACATCTGTACGAGGACTTCCTCGCCCTGCCGGAGGAGAAGCGCGCCAAGGCGGTGCAGATGGACTGCGTCGAGGGGAGGCAGGGAGAGGTGCCGGCGATATTGACGCTCACGTTCCCCTTGCTGGAGTTCCAGGTGCTGATGTACCTGGAGCGCAAAGACCAGATCCATGTGAAACTGGCGATCGACCAGATTCAATCGCTGCTGGGGGACTCGTTCGCCGAGCTCTTCGAGGTCATCCTCACGGATCGCGGGAGCGAGTTCAAAGACCATCAGAAGATCGAATACGGGAAGAACGGCGTGAAGCGCTGCAGCGTCTACTACTGCGATCCGCAACGCTCCGATCAGAAAGGCTTCTGCGAGCGAAACCATGCCGAGCTGAGGCGTATCATCCCGAAGGGGACCTCGCTCAGGAAGTTCGAGAAGACGGACATGGCCGTGCTGGGCTCGCACCTCAACTCGTACCTGAGGCCACGGCTCAACTACACGTCTCCCATCTCCAATGCCAGGAAGGCAGGGCTGGGTGAGCTGGTGGACGGTCTCAGCTACGCGCTCCTCGAACCCGACGAAGTGGTCATGAGGCCTTATCTGATCAAGGACATACTGGCCCGATAGGACAAGGAAAGCAACTGCCAAGCCGCCCGAGCGGGGGGACAACCGAATAGGAACATCTGCGCCGTCCTGCGGAATAATCGTTGCATTAAGTCTTACGATTTTATAACAGGGGGTCTAAACAGGTATGTCTATATTCGAAAGAGTCTTCACAATCGAAAGCAAAAAAAACGACTTTGGAAATAGTAAACGCAAAAACGAAACTGCCTCTTTCCACGAAGTCGAATAACTAAACGCAAAATACCTGTTCATCTACACAATTCATTGCTTTACAAAATTCAATTAACCCAGGTGTTCGGCACCAAGAAGAGCTTCGACACGAAGAAGGCGCAGCGCTACTTCAAGGATCGGCGGGTGAAGCTCCAGTTCATCGACCTGGCGGAGAAGGGGATGAGCAAGGGCGAGCTGGAGTCGGTGCGCCGCGCGGTGGGCGGCATCGACGCGCTCGTCGACCCCAAGGCGAAGGACCAGGACACGGTGGCGCTGCTCGCGTACCTCGCGCCCGACCAGAAGTTCGACAAGCTGCTGGAGAACCAGCACGTGCTGGCCGAGCCCATCGTGCGCAACGGCAAGCAGGCCACGGTGGGCTACGCGCCCGACGTGTGGAAAGGGTGGGAGTAGCCCGCCGGAGCAGTAGCACGGCGGCGACACGCCGTGCGCGTCGCTCGCGTGATCTTCGTTACGTTGTCCGGGTGCCGTCCGGGAGTCGGACTTCAGCGCTTCCGTCGAATAATCGCGCCGTTTCGGTGTCGCTTCGCCCGGTGTGGGCCTGATGCGGGTACCATAGGGCCGTGCAAGCGCGGCAACACCCACAAGGAGGCCCTACATGGATGCGATGGAAAAGCGGTACCTGGAACTTCTCTCGCGGTCGTTCCCCACCGCCGCCAAGGCTTCGGCGGAGATCATCAACCTGAGCGCCATCTTGAACCTGCCGAAGGGCACCGAGTTCTTCGCCTCGGACATTCACGGCGAGTACGAGGCGTTCTCGCATATCCTGCGCAACGGCTCGGGCTCCATCAGGCTCAAGATCGACGACGTGTTCGGCGACACGCTGAGCGCGGCCGAGAAGCGCTCGCTGGCCACGCTCATCTACTACCCGCGCGAGAAGATGGAGCTGGTGCTGTCCCAAGTGGACGACCCGCAGGCATGGTACGAGACCGTGCTGCCGCGCCTCGTGGCCGTGTGCAAGCGCGCCGCGCAGAAGTACACGCGCTCCCGCGTGCGCAAGGCGCTGCCGCGCGATTTCGCGTACATCATCGAGGAGCTGATGACCGAGAACAGCCAGGGCGCCGACAAGAAGGCCTACTACGCGGCCATCATCGACGCCGTCATCCGCACCGACCGCGTGGGCGCGCTCATCGAGGCGCTGTGCCTGCTCATCCAGCGTCTGGCCATCGACCATCTGCACATCATCGGCGACATCTACGATCGCGGGCCGTACCCCGACGTCATCATGGACACGCTCATGGGCTACCACTCGCTCGACATCCAATGGGGCAACCACGACATCGTGTGGATGGGCGCCGCGCTCGGCCAGCGCGGCTGCATCGCGCACGTGGTGCGCAACTGCGCGCGCTACGGCAACCTGTCCATACTGGAGGACGCCTACGGCATCAACATCCTGCCGCTCGCGGCGTTCGCGACGAGCGCCTACGCCGACGACCCGTGCGTCGCGTTCGGCCTCAAGGGCAACCCGGACCTGCCGCCGCAGGAGCTGGAGATGAACGTGAAGATCCAGAAGGCCATGGCCATCATCCAGTTCAAGGTGGAGGCGCAGCTCATCGACGAGAATCCCGGATTCGGCCTTGCAGACCGCAAGCTCTTGGACAAGATCGACCACGAGCGTGGCACGGTCATGCTGGACGGCGTGGAGTACGCGCTCACCGACACGGTGTTCCCCACGGTGAACCCGGACGACCCCTACCGCCTCACGCCCGAGGAGGAAGAGGTCATGCAGCGCTTGGAGCAGGCGTTCACGGGCTGCGAGAAGCTGCAGCGCCACATGCGTTTCTTCCTGGAGGCCGGCAGCCTCTACAAGGTGTACAACGGCAGCCTGCTGTTCCACGCCTGCGTGCCGCTGAACGCCGACGGCTCGCTTAGGGAGACGGACGTGTTCGGCCGGAAGTACAAGGGGCGCGCGCTCTACGACGTCATGGAGCGCTACGTGCGCGCGGCGTTCTACGACCCCGACCCCGAGATGCGCAAGCGCGGCCGCGACCTGCTGTGGTATATGTGGCTGGGCGAGGGGTCGCCCCTGTTCGCGAAGAGCAAGATGGCCACGTTCGAGCTGTATCTCATAGCCGAGAAGGAGGCGCGCAAGGAGGTCAAGAACCCGTTCTACACCTACCTTGACGACGAGCGCGTGATGGCCGGCGTCTTCGAGGACTTCGGGATGGACCCCGAGACCTCGCGCATCGTGTGCGGCCATATTCCCGTGAAGGTGAAGGACGGCGAGGATCCGGTGAAGTGCGGGGGCAAGGTGCTCACCATCGACGGCGGCTTCTCGAAAGCCTACCAGCCCACCACGGGCATCGCCGGCTACACGCTCATCTCGAACTCGTACGGCTTCGTGCTGGCCGCCCATGAGCCGCTCTCGTCGGCGCGCGCCGCCGTGGTGAACGAGCTGGACATCCACTCGTCGCGCAGCGTGGTGGAGCAGCCGGACAAGCGCACGCTCGTGGCCGACACCGACAACGGAGCCGAGCTCAAACGGCAGATCGCGGAGCTTGAACGATTGCTGGAGGCGTATCGCACCGGCGAGATCGCAGAAGGCGCCATGTAGGGGAGCGGCGCGCAGCAGGGGGCGTCGTGCGTATTGGCGCCGTCGCGCACCCCCCCCCTCCCTGACCCCGTTTCTCGTCGCCCTGCGTCTGCCTATAGGGGATTTGCCAGGTATTCCTCGAGGATCCTCCTGAGCTTCGCCGTGTCGATGGGCTTGGTCATGAAGCCGTTCATGCCGGCTGCGAGGGCACGCTCTCGGTCCTCGTTGAAGGCGTTGGCCGTCATGGCCACGATGGGAACGGGCTTTCGCCCGACCTCGCGCTCCTGCTCGCGTATGGCGCGGGTTGCCTCGATGCCGCCCATGACGGGCATCTGCACGTCCATGAACACGAGGTCGTAATACCCTTCGGGAGCGTTCGCCATGGCATCTACGGCCTTCTGCCCGTCGCTCGCCTGGTGGACTTCGGCGCCGATGCGCCGAATAAGCTCCGAGGCTATCTCGAGGTTCAGCTGGTTGTCCTCTACGAGCAGCACGCGTCCCTCAACATGCGCCTCGGCTGGCTCGCAGGAGTCCTCGGCCGGGTCGTCCGGGTGGGAGAAATGCTTCAGAACGCGATGTAAGCGCGATTTGAACAGGGGTTTCGATACAAAAGCCGACACGCCTGCGGCGCGTGCGTCATCTTCTATCTCGTGCCAATCGTAGGCTGTCAGCAATACGATGGGCGTGGAGTCTCCCACTTCCGAGCGGATGCGCCGGATGGTCTCGATGCCGTCCATGCCCGGCATGACCCAGTCGACGATGATGAAGCGGTAGTCCCTCCCCTCGCGATGGGCACGTGCAACCAGCGGCACGGCGTCGAGGCCCGAAGAGGCTGCGTCGCCGCAAAGGCCGAGCTCGTCTAGGATGAGCAGCGTTCCTTCGACCACATCCCGGTCGTCGTCTACCAGGAGGACGCGTGCAGACTCCAGCCCTGCGAGCGAGAAGTCCTCCTCCTCGTCGATCGGGGCGAGGGGGACCGTCATGGTGAAGGTCGATCCCTTGCCCAAAGCGCTCTCCACCTCGATGGAGCCGCCCATCATATCCACGACGTTCTTCGTGATGGCCATGCCCAGGCCGGTGCCCTCGATCCGCTCCGTCATGTCGCTTTCCTCCCGCTCGAAGGGGTCGAACAGGCGCTCGATGAACTCCGGTGACATGCCCAGGCCCGTGTCCTGCACCACGAAGCGGTAGTCACGACAGCCGGGGCGGCGGGACGGCCCCTCGCTTAGGGAAAGGCGCACCGATCCGCCGTCGGGCGTGTATTTCAAGGCGTTGCTGACAAGGTTGATGAGCGCCTGGTTCATCCTCATGGAGTCGCCGATCACGGTTTCCTGCTGGATGGTGCCCACGGTGATGTCGAGCGACAGGTTCTTCGCGCGGGCCTGGGGCTGGACGATGGCGATAACGCCGTTGACGAATTCGGGAAAGCTGAAGCGGTCCTCGTTCAGCACGATCTTGCCGCTTTCGATCTTGCCCATATCGAGCACGTCGTTTATCAGGCTCAGAAGGTGCTGTGAGGAGGACTGGATGCGGTCGAGGCAGGCGGCTATGCGGTCAGGTTCGTGCAGGTGGGTTTTGGCGATGGCGGTGAGTCCGACGATGGCGTTCATAGGGGTGCGGATGTCGTGGGACATGTTGGAGAGGAACTGCGATTTCGCCGCGCTGGCGGACTGCGCGAGGGCGAGCGCCTCCTGCAGGTCGGCCTTGAGGCGGCCTTCCCGCATGCGGTTGCGGTACATGAGCGTGAGGTACACCGCCAGCGACACGGTTACTCCTGCCATGAGCACCACCGCCCAGCCTACCGTCTGCCGCCCCCTTTCTTTCACGATGCTATAGAGCTGCTCCACCGACTCGGTCGACTCGTCCAAGATGCCGGCGTCTATGCGCAGAAGCTCTTCGACGGCGGGGTCGATGATCCCGTCCACATAGGCCTCGATCTCCTCGTCAGTTACATCGGCGTTGCGGCACAAGGCGACGTATTCCCGTTGCGCGACGTCGAGCGATTCATAGCCCTGCTCAAGCTTGCGGGCGGCTTCGGGGTCGGACTCGTGTGCCGTTGCCATAAAGGACAGCTTCTCGCGCAAATCGGCGTCAGCTACGGCGTAGGAGCGCTCGATGTCGTTGATGGCGCTGTCCGTGCGCGTGAACAGCGGCCGGTCTGCAAGGGTCCGGCACTGCACGAGCAGCGTTTCCACGCGCCCTGCTGCCACGGACACGGGGTAGGGGCCGTTCTTTGTCCGGTCCGTTTCGGCGCCGAGGGTCATCGTGTTGTTTATGGTGATCGCGAAGAACAGCGTCATCAGAGCGGCTAGGATAACGGCGATTGCCCTCGGCAGCCAGACCGATGCGTTCGCGTTCTGCTTCATAGCATTGTCCCCTCTACGCGCGCGTTCAGGTGCGGAGGCACGCGCTTCCGCGTTTGAGATCGATCACGTTATCATGATTGGCTAGATTATGAATACATGGTAGCACGCGCATCGTCCCCTCGAAGGTTTCGATGAGGATTTCGTTCGCCTTGATGCTGCCCGTTGGCGATCTTGCCAGCGAGTCCGCTCCTCTTGATGGCGGCCCGCCTCGTCATCTGGAATTGCCGAAATCTGGATGCGCGTTAGGGGAGAAGCTACGGCAGCGAGGCCCTGGCTTTTCCTTTTGCCCTCCCTTCCTCGTCGAGCAGCTGGCGCGCGTACGCTATGGCGTCGTCGATGTTGCTGCGGAAGTGATCCTCGCCCACAAGGCCCACGAAGCCTGCGCGGCGCATGGTCTTCATCGGCTGCTCGTTCGCGTGCGAGAAGATGAGGCTGACGCCGTTCTCGCGACAGTACTCGTAGAGGTTCTCGAGCGCGTTCATGCCCGTCGAGTCGAGCGAAGGCACGCCGCGCATGCGAATGATCAGGTACTTCGTGAACTCCTTCACCGAGATGTCGGAGATGCGGTCCGACATGCCGAAGAACATGGGGCCGTTGATCTCGTACACGCGCACGCTTGCGGGCAGCTCGCGCAGGTGCGTGACCTCGGAGTCCTCGTCGCAGTAATATTTCCAGCCGCGCACCTCGGTCTCCTCGCTCACCGTCTTCATGAACAGGACGACCGTGATCAGCATGCCCACGCCTATGGCCACCACCAGGTCGAACACGATGGTCAGCCCGAAGGTGAGCAGCAGCGTGGCAACGGCGCCGCGCGAGGCCGTTTTGCATAGGTGCACGAAGTTGCGCCAGCCGGACATGTTGTAGGCCACGTGCAGCAGGATGGCCGCGATGGTGGGCATGGGGATGAGGGCGGCGTAGGGCATGAAGAACACCAGGACCACGAGCAGCACCAGCGCGTGGGTCATGCCGGCAACGGGCGTGCGCCCGCCGTTCTTGACGTTTGCCGCGGTGCGCGCGATGGCGCCGGTGGCCGGGATGCCGCCGAAAAGCGCCGAGCCGATGTTGCCCACGCCCTGCGCCACCAGCTCCATGTTGCTGCGGTGGTGCGAGCTGATCATGCTGTCGGCCACGACGCAGGACAGGAGCGACTCGATGGCCGCCAGGATGGCGATGGTGATGCCGTTCGGCAGCTGGTCGCTTAGCAGCTCCACGCTTAGCTGGGGAACGTGGAGCGTGGGCAGGCTGCTGCCGATGGTGTACAGGTCGCCGATGGTGCTCGCCTGCATCCCAAGGCAGCTTACCATGCCGATTCCCACGATGAGCGCCACCAGGGATCCGGGGATCCTCTCGCTCACCTTGGGCCAGAGGAAGAGGATGGCAAGGCACACCGCGCCCACGGCGAGGGCCTGCCAGTTCGCCGTGCCGATATTCTGGGCGACGGCTTGCAGCTTGTCCATGGTCTCGACGGTGGGGGTGCCGGTGGGGAATGCCAGGCCGGCGAAGTCCTTGACCTGCCCGATGACAAGGGTCACGGCGATGCCCGCCGTGAAGCCCGTGGTGATGGTGTAGGGGACGAAGCGGATGAGGGATCCCAGCTTGAAGAAGCCCATCAGCACGAGCAGCACGCCGGCGATGACGGTGGCCGCGGCCAGGCCGTCGATGCCATCGGTTGCCACGATGCCCGCCACGATGGTGGCGAACGCCGCCGTGGGCCCCGAGATCTGCACGCGGCTGCCGCCGAGGAAGGCGATGAGGAACCCGGCGACGATGGCCGTGTAGAGCCCCTGTTCGGGGTTCACGCCCGAGGCGATGGCGAGCGCGATGGAGAGGGGCAGCGCCACCACGGCCACCATGACGCCCGAGAGAACGTCCTTGGGCAGCTGCCGCTTGAGCTCTTCTTTGCTGGAGTGCTTGATGATGCTGAAAAGTATCGGTTTGATCTTGTCGCGTTGCATGCCCTGCTCTTCTTGGTGTCGGTCCGTCCGGCGCGCGCGAAAAAGCGCTCCGTCCAGGTTGGAGGCCCGGACGGAGCGCGAGCGAATTCTATGCGGTTGGGTGCGGTGTTCGGTCTTTTCGCGTCCATTATACCGTCAGATAACGGGTAGGTTGCAAAATGAGCAGAAATAGGGACTTCGGTGAAGAGGTGGATACCAGGGGCGGTTGCAGGATCCGCAGACTTCAATGTGCCGACGGATCTGCAGGATGCATGCGTATGCGCTAGCATGTTCTGGACACGCAATCGAAGCGAAAGGCGGCCTGCGATGGAAGCGACGGCTATGGTCTTGGAGAACGATGCGCTTGCGGTGCGCATATCGAGCAAGGGCGCGGAGCTGCAGAGCGTCGTGTGCGAGGGGATCGAGCGGATGTGGTCGGGCGACCCTGCGGTATGGGGCCGTCGGGCGCCGCTCCTGTTCCCGCTGATCGGGCGCTTGCGCGACGGCTGGTACGCGAACGGCGGCGAGCGCGTGGACGCTCCCATGCACGGATTCTGCCGCGACCGCGCGTTCGCGGCCGAGCAGGTGTCGGGCACGCATGCGCGCTTCGAGACAACCTCCGACGAGGGGACGCGGGCGGTCTTTCCCTTCGACTTCCTCCTGCGCGTGGATTTCTCGCTCGAGGGTGCAACCATCGTGAAGACGCACACCGTGGAGAACGCGGGCGAGGTTCCGATGCCGTTCGAGCTGGGCGGCCACGAGGCGTACGAGACGCGCCTGCTGCCGGGCGAGCGCATGGCCGACTACTACGTGCGTTTCGAGGGGGCCGACGCGCTCGGGATGTTCGACATGGACGAGGAGGGTATCCTCGCACTGCCGAAGATCGAGGTGCCGCTCGAGGACGGGCGCCTGACGAAGACCCCCGAGCAGCTGGGCATCGACACCGTCGTGCTGGAGAACGTGCCCGGCGGCAGGGTCGTGCTCGCCAGCGCCGCGAATCCGCATGAGGTGGAGGTGGAGTTCCCGGACTTCCCCTACCTGGGCATATGGACGAAGGCGGGTCAGGCCGATGCCCGCTACCTGTGCCTGGAACCGTGGTCGGCGCTGCCCGACGCGCTTTTCTCCCCGCGCGAGCTCGCCGAGAAGCCCGGCGTGCGCGTGCTCGCGCCGGGCGAGCGTGCGACGCTTGCGTACCGGATGACGTTTCGCTAGGAGGCTCAGTGGAGGAGCGGACTAGGTGCTCGTGGGCGGGCGACACGCCGATCTACGTTGACTACCATGACAACGAGTGGGGAAGACCCACCCATGACGACCGCGAGCTGTTCGAGCTGCTGGTTCTGGAGGGCGCGCAGGCGGGCCTGTCGTGGCTTACGATCCTCAAGAAGCGGGAGGCGTACCGCGAGGCCTTCGACGGCTTCGATCCCGCCAAAGTGGCGCGCTACGACGAGGCGAAGGTCGAGGAGCTCATGGCGAACGCAGGGATCGTTCGCAACCGCCGCAAGATCGAGGCGGCCGTGGCCAATGCGGGGCTGTTCTTGGATGTGGCTCGAGAGTTCGGCAGCTTCGACGCGTTCATCTGGGGGTACGTGGACGGCGAGCCTATCGTGAACCATTGGAAGACCCAAGCGGATGTGCCGGCCACCACGCCGCTGTCCGACCGTATCAGCAAGGACCTCAAGAAGCGCGGCTTCAAATTCGTCGGCTCCACCATCGTGTATGCCTATATGCAGTCCATCGGCATGGTGAACGACCACGTGGCGGATTGCTTCGTGCGGAGGGAGATGGTAGGAAAGTCTTCCGATGGGGGGATCAGCTGAACCTATGTCGAGGGGCGGCAAGGTCGACCGTCGCCGACCCGTAGCTCCCTTCGGCGTCGCGCGTGAACGCGCACTTTGCGGTCTGGCAAAAGCGCAACGTTGGCTTGTCGGATGGCGTTTCGGTAGATGCCGCAAGGGCAGCGGACTGGCTCTGCGGCTTTTAGCGCGGTAAACGGCGCGCTTACCCCCTGCTCGCCTTTGCGTCACGGTTCATCGCGCCCGCGGGGGCCTCGAATGCCTCGATCTATCATCGAGTTGCAGAGATTCCCATCCGCGAACACGAGGGTGCTCGATGAACGTGAAGGCCGGTACGCATAGACGCATGGTGCAGAAGGCATCGGTGCACCAGGGAGGCGACAAGCGCCATGCGAGGCCCATCGCTATAGTGGGGCGCATAGCCTCGGTGCTGTCGGTGTGTATGTACGTCTCCTACATTCCGCAGATCATGGACAACCTGGCCGGGCACCCCGGCAATCCTGTGCAGCCCCTGGCAGCGTTCTTCAACTGCCTGTTCTGGACCATCTACGGCCTCTTCAAGAAGGAGCGGGACTGGCCGATCGTGGTGGCCAACGTGCCGGGAATCTTTCTCGCGGCCGCCGCGTTCTTGACCGCCGTCTTCTAATGCCGCTCCGGATGCTCTCCCGTGCGCAGGAAGCTGCTCGCACGGATGGCGAGCGACAGCGGGAGTTGCGTAGTTCGAAAGCGGGTATAGCAAGCCTGTACAGCGGGGGCTGCGCGTCGCAAGGTACGCAGCCCCCGTTTTTCGCATCGATGGCTCGTGATCGTTTATCGGACTCGGTGGGAGGCTCCGATATCTCGCTATCAGAGCTCTATGCGGTCGAACTTCGCGAGGATCTCCGTGGCTGCGGAGCATGCCTCGCAATCGCAGTACTTCGCACCCGCCTCCTTGCGTTGCTGTTGGGCTGCAAGCGCGCTTGCAGCCGCGTCTTCGCCAAGCATCTCGATTGCCGGCCCTTGCAGGAAGGCTATCACGCCGTCGATCGTCGTCGGGCGCCCTTCGAGGACGTCGAGCAGGTCGTTCGTTGCCGTGTCGATAGCAGCGTCGCTCGAATCGGCTGCTACCGCATCCCTCCATGCCTGTGCAGCATCCTTCGTCACCTGCGTGCTGAATTCGGAATCCTCGAGCGCGTCCACGCGCTCGGCCACGTAATCGAACGTCTCCTTGTTCATGACAACTCCTTTCAGCGATTCTTCTATTCCCACTCAATCGTCCCGATCGGCTTCGGCGTGAGGTCGTAGACCACGCGGCAGATGCCGGGGACTTCGGCGAGGATCCTCGCGGTGATCTTCTTGAGCAGCGCCCAATCCAGCTCGGGGACCTCGGCGGTCATGGCATCCACCGTGTTCACCGCGCGGATGATGGCGGGCCACTCGAACGCGCGCACGCCGTCGCGGACGCCGGTGGCGCGGAAGTCGGGGACGCTCACGAAGTACTGCCACACCTTGCCCTCGAGGCCGGCCGCGGCGAACTCGTCGCGCAGGATGGCGTCGGCCTCGCGCAGCGCCTCCAAGCGGTCGCGCGTGATGGCGCCGAGGCAGCGCACGCCCAGGCCCGGGCCCGGGAACGGCTGGCGCTCGACCATGCCCTCGGGGAGCCCCAGCTCGCGGCCGATGACGCGCACCTCGTCCTTGTACAGCAGCTTCACGGGCTCGCACAGCTCGAACTGCAGATCGTCGGGCAGGCCGCCCACGTTGTGGTGCGCCTTCACGCCGTCGGACTCCAGGATGTCGGGGTAGATGGTGCCCTGCGCGAGGAAGCTCACCTCGTCGCCCACCTTGCGGGCCTCCTCCTCGAACACGCGGATGAACTCGGCACCGATGATCTTGCGCTTCGCCTCGGGCTCTGCCACGCCGTCGAGCAGCGCGAGGAAGCGGTCCGTGGCATCGACGTACACGAGGTTCGCGTCGAGCTGGTTCTGGAACACGTCCACCACCTGCTCGCTCTCGCCCTTGCGCATGAGGCCGTGGTTCACGTGCACGCAGATGAGCTGCTTGCCGATGGCCTTGATCAAGAGCGCCGCCACCACGGACGAGTCCACGCCGCCGGACAGCGCCAGCAGCGCCTTCTGGTCGCCGATCTGGGCGCGGATGGCCTCCACTTGCTCGTCGATGAACGCGTTCGCCAGCTCAGGCGTGGTGATTCGCTCCATGTCCTCGGGGCGCTTGTTGGGATCCATGCGGCATCCTCCTCGTTCTCGGTGATGTTCTGGGGAGATTATACGTGAAACGGCGCGCGCGTCCATGCAGGTCGCGCGTTCTTTTCCGGAAACGCCTAATAGCCCATCTCGCGCAGGCGCGCGTCGTCGATGCCGAAGTAGTGGCCTATCTCGTGCACCACCGTCTTGCCGATCTCCGCCACCAGTTCCGCGCGCGAGCCGAAGCAGCGCTCATGCGGTCCCTTGAACACGGTGATCACGTCGGGCAGGTCGCCGTCGTAGCCGTCGGCGCGGCCGGGGAGGGACACGCCGTCGTACAGGCCCAGTAGCTCGTCGCCGCGTATCGACGCGCCCCGGCATTCGGGCTCGTCAAGGATATCGAAATGGTAGTCGTCGGGCTCGTCCTCCACCACCACCGCCACGTTCTCCAGCGCCTCGAGGAACCGCTCGGGAATGCTCTCCAGGGCCTCTTCGACCGCGGCCTCGAACTCCTCGTCCGTCATGCGGGGCATGGCTGCCTCCTGTCGCTTGTTCGCGAATTCCATCGCCTCCGAGTATAGCCGAAGGCGTGGGCATGCGGTCTGTACGGCAAAACGGCCTTAACTGTCAAAAACGAGCCGTTTTGGCAATCGGCCGAGAGCGCCGATTGGCAGGCTGGGAAGCGATGCGGGGCTGCGATCTGGAGAAACCATGACCTGTGATCGCGAGGGCCATCTTCGCGATTGCGCGCAAAGGGCCTGAAAACCCATCGTGATTGCCAAACCGGCTCGTTTTTGGCAGTTGGGCCGATAAAACGCGACAGGCGCCCCTAAGCTGCCCGCAGGGTGCCCTGAAGTTGTCCGCAGGGTGCCCCAAATCGTCCGCGGGCGTCCGCAGATGCTCCGAAGTTGCGTGCAGGGCGCCCCTAAGCTGCTCGCAGGCGCCCGGGGCGCCCGAAATCCCTCGGCTGCAGTTCCTTTTACTGTGCGCCACACACTACTGTGCAATATATGTTATAGTGTGCAACACACAGTAAGCGAGAGGAGGGGGCATGGGACACGACGACGTGGTGTCGAGCATGGTGCTGGAGCTGCGCCGCGGCACGCTGGTCATGTTGGTGCTTGGCCAGCTGCGTGAGCCGGCCTACGGCTATGCGCTGGTGAAATCGCTGGCCGACCACGGCATTCCCATCGAGGCGAACACGCTTTACCCGCTCATGCGGCGGCTCGAGTCGCAGGGGCTGCTGCAAAGCGAATGGGACAACGGCGGCTCGAAGCCGCGCAAGTACTACCGAACCACTGACGAAGGCCTGCGCGTGCTGCGCGAGGTCGAAGCCCAGTGGCGCGCGCTCTGCGGCGGGGTGGACAAGCTGTTGGAAGCCGGAGAGCGCGAGGGAGACGCGGCCGCTCTGGCCGAAGGAGAGGAACGGGACCATGTTGAACGATAACGACCTGATCGAGCGCTACTTGTACGCCATCACGCGCCGGCTGCCCGCCAAGCAGCGCGCCGACGTGGCCGAGGAGCTGCGCACGCTCATCTCCGACATGCTCGACGAGCGCTGCGGGAACCTGCCGCCCACGGCGAAGGACGTGCGCGTCGTGCTCACCGAGCTGGGAACCCCCGGCGAGGTGGTGCGCAAGTACACCGCCGACGAGGACGCGTGCCTCATCGGCCAGCCGTACTACGCGCAGTACCTCTACGTGCTGAAGATCGTGCTGGCCTGCGTGGCCGGCGGCATGCTCGTGGCCGGCGCGCTGTCGCTGGCGACGGGCGCGGAGGGCGGCGTGCTCGGAAGCGTGCTCGAAGCGGTCGGCTCGCTGATCGCGGCGCTCGTCTTCGCCTTCGCGTTCGTCACCTTGCTGTTCGCCTTCTTCTCGCGTCGCGGCGTCGACGTGGAGGTGATGGGCTCGCTCGACGATCTGCCGCCCGTGCCGCGCGAGTCGAAGAACCCGGCGCGCGGCGACGCGGTGGCTGGGATCGTGTTTTCCATCGTGGGCGCCATCGTGTTCCTGCTGTTCCCCGACGTGCTGAACGCGCTCAGCCATCGCGGAGACGGCGTGCCGTTCGACCCCTTCAACACCGAGGCCATCCGCTCGTCGGCATGGGTCATCATCGCCTGGACGGTCGTGTGCATCGGGGCCGAGAGCTTCAAGCTGGTGGAGGGCCGCTACACACCGCGCCTGCTGGTTGTCACGCTCGCGAGCGACCTCGTGGTCGCGGCGCTCGCCGTCTTCTGGCTGACGAATTTCCAGCTGGTCGACAGCCAGGCGATCCTCCAGGCGATGCAGGCGTCGGGCGCTGCGCCGAACGGGCCTGTGCTCTGGGCGGTGTCGAACGCGCAGACCGCGTTCTGCGGCTTCATCGTGCTCGCGCTCGCCATCGACGCCGTCGACTCCATCGTGAAAACGGTGAAGGCGAGCCGCTGAGAGGGGACAGGCGCGACGGCGGGCGTGCGCGACGGTTCCCGACGCCGGAAAAGGAGCGGCTTGCTGCCCGGCTGGGCGCCGTGCGCCGCACAGCCCGGCCAAACTCCGCGTGTCGTGCCGCCGGCCAGACGCCGCGCGCCGCGTGCGCCTTCCGACGGGAAAGCAGGACGCTTTCCCCCGTTGCCGCATCCGACGGGCCTTTCTTGTAGCATAATATCGAAGGTTTGCGCGCGCCCGCGGCCGGGAGGCGGCGCCGCGCGCAGGGGAGCGATACGAGAGGGGTTTTGCCGATGAGCAAGGATCGACCGGTACCGACCATGGGAGCCAAGGACAGCCCGGACGCGGTGTATGACGCGCGCCCGCTCGGGGTGCCGAAGATGGGCGTGTTCGGCCTGCAGCATATGTTCGCCATGTTCGGGGCCACGGTGCTCGTGCCGGCGCTCACGGGGCTTTCCGTGTCGGCGACGCTCCTGTTCGCGGGCTTGGGCACGCTGCTGTTCCATTTCCTGGCGAAGGGGAAGGTGCCGGCGTTCCTAGGTTCCTCGTTCGCGTTCATCGCCGGCTATGCGGCCATCGCGCCGAACGGCGAGGCGAACCTTTTGCCCTACGCGTGCCTGGGCGTCGCGTGTGCGGGCCTTCTGTACCTGGTGCTGTCGGCGCTGTTCCGCGTGTTCGGGCCCGACCGGGTCATGCGGTTCTTCCCGCCGGTGGTCACGGGGCCTATCGTCATCTGCATCGGGCTCATCCTGGCTTCCTCGGCCATCACGAACGCCTCGTCGAACTGGCTCATTGCCGTGGTGGCCATCGCGGTCATCGTGGTGTGCAACATCTGGGGCAAGGGCATGGTGAAGATCGTCCCCATCCTGCTGGGCGTGATCGTGTCGTATGCCGTGGCGGCGTTTGCGGGCGAGGTGGACTTCTCCACCGTGGCGGCGGCCCCGTGGGTCGGGCTTCCGGTGGCGTGGGACAACACGGTGTTCTCGCTGTTCGGTGAAACGTTCGACGCGGGGCTCGCCATCACGGCCATCATCACCATCATGCCGCTCGCGTTCGCCACGATGATCGAGCACATCGGCGACATGTCGGCCATCAGCTCCACCTGCAACCGCAACTACATCGCCGAGCCGGGGCTGCACCGCACGCTCTTGGGCGACGGCCTGGCCACCATCATCGCATCGCTGTTCGGCGCACCGGCGAACACCACGTACGGCGAGAACACCGGCGTTTTGGCGCTGACGAAGGTGTTCGACCCGCGCGTGATCCGCATTGCGGCCCTCTTCGCCATCGTGTTCTCGTTCTCGCCGAAGTTCGCGGCGCTCGTGGCGGCCATGCCGGCGTGCGTGGTGGGCGGCGTGTCGCTCGTGCTGTACGGCATGATATCGGCCGTGGGCATCCGCAACCTGGTTGAGAACCACGTGGACTTCATGAAGAGCCGCAACGTGCTGATCACGGCGTTGATCCTGGTGCTGTCGCTGGGCATTGCCTACAGCGCGGCGGGCGCTATCGTGCTGCCGATGGGCGGCATCACCATCTCGCTGTCGGGCCTGGCCGTGGGGTCGATCGTGGGTATCCTGATGAACGTGATTCTGCCGGGCCACGAGGAGGCTGTCGGCGCGCCGCGCGAGCCCGAGGAGATGCCGGACGTGCCCATGCCGCTGGAGGATATCCGCCCGGCGAACGGGTAGGGCAGCCGGCAGGGCTGCAGCCGTCTCGCTTGCGCGAAGCGCCTCTCCCGCCCGCTGCGGGGGAGGCGCTTTTGCGTGCTGGGGGGCTAGAACGTCGTGCCCTTGTAGAGGTCCTCCACCTTCTTGCGGGCCCACGGGGTTCTGCGGAGGAACTTGAGCGAGCTCTTGATGCTGGGATCCTTCGCGAAGCAGTTGATGCGGATGCGGCGGGCCAGCTCGTCCCAGCCGTACTTGTCCACCAGGCGGGTGAGCATGGCTTCCAGCGTCACGCCGTGCAGCGGGTCTTTGGGGTGCGGGCGCTCGGCGGGGTTGTCGTTCGGCATGGGTGCGGTCCTCCTCGGTTCGTTCGTCGGCTCTCATGATGCCACAGTTGGGCGTCGAGCGGTGCGGCGGATCGGCGAGGATCGGCTGCACCGTGCCCGCGCCGTGGGCGATCCGCCGGTTGGTGGGCGGCGCCCGAGCAGGTTCGGGACGGAGGTTGCGGGCCGTGCTATACTCGCGCGTGCGAAGATAAAAACACGACCCCGTCGGGTAGTCGGGGTGCGGCAGGGCGGCGCGCGGCCGTCCGGAGCGCGCGGCCGGTTGGCAAAGCGCCCCGGCGCGCGTCTCCCTGCTGCCAGTAACCTGCCTCCTGGTTGTCCCTTCTTCGTTCGTTCACAACGACATAAGGAGGAATCATGCAGGTCAGCATCTCATCGACGTTGACGATACTTCACGACGGCCAATTCTGGATAGGCATATGCGAGCGGCGCGACGGCGCGCTCTACGGCGCGTGCCGCTTCGTGTTCGGCCCCGAGCCGGCCGACGAGGACGTGCTCGCCTTCGTGTGCGGCCAATGGGGCCGGCTCGACTTCAGGATGTGCGCGGACGGCGGGGAGGAGGCCGGTGCGTCGGCCGCGTCGGCCGTGGCTGCGGGCGGCCGCAATCCGAAGCGCGCCCAGCGCGAGGCGCGCAAGACGCTGGAGGCCGCACGCCACGGCGTGGGAACGAAGGCCCAGCAGGCGCTCGCCGCCGCCTACGAGGAGCGTAAGGAAGAGCGCCGCGCCGACGCCCGCACGCGCCGCGAGGCCGAGGCCCGCCGCGTCTTCGAGCTGCGCACCGCCAAGCGCAAGCGGAAGCACCGCGGCCGCTAAGGAGGCGATCAAGCGGGAGGGGGGACCTCTGTCGGCGGATGCCGGGCCGCTGGAATGGTCCGGCCCGTCAACGGACGCCTGACGCAGCCGAAACGGCTTGCCCTACGATGGCGCGCCCGGGGACTGCTCCCGTGCGACAACCCATACCATAACCGGATAGCATATCGGTTGCGGCTAAGGAGTTGCATGAAACGGGTAATCGTGGTGGGGGCGGGCGCCGCCGGGTTGGCGGCGGCCGTCCGGTTGCGGCATGCCGGGTACGACGTGGCGCTGTACGAGAAGGAGCCGCAGGTAGGCGGCAAGATGAGCCGCATCGTCGGCGACGGGTTCACCTTCGACGTGGGTCCCACCATCGTGATGATGCCCGCGCTGTATCGCGAGGTGTTCGAGCTTGCCGGCCGCGATCCTGACGACTACATCCCCCTGCAGAAGGTCGAGCCGCTCATGGAGATATCCTTCGGCCCAGGCGAGCGCGTGCGGCTGTCGAACGACCTGTCCGACCTGACGGCCACGCTCGAGGGCGTGAGCGAGGCCGACGCGCAGGGCTACTTCGAGTACCTGGCGCTGCTTTACAAGCGCTTCCGCATTGCCAAGGACAACTTCCTGCAGCGCCCGTTCCGCAAGCCGACCGACTTCTACAACCCGAAGAGCCTGATCGCCGGCTTCCGCCTGCACACGCTGGGCGACGCGTACTCGTCGGTGTCGCGCTACGTGTCCGACGATCGGCTGCGCAAGGCGCTGGCGTTCCAGACGCTCTACATCGGCATCTCGCCGTACGAGGGGCCCTCGCTGTACATGATCATCCCGCTGATCGAGCTCCTGTACGGCGTGTGGTTCATGCCGGGCGGCATGTACGCCATGGCCGAGGGTATGGCGCGCCTGTTCGAGGAGATGGGCGGCGAGCTGCACACGTCGGCGCCCGTGGAGCACATCGCGGTGGAGGGCGGCCGCGCCGTCGGCGTGGTGGCAGGCGGCGAGCTGGTGCGCGCGGACTACGTGGTGTGCGACGCCGATTTCCCCTACGCCATGGAGAACCTGCTGGCCGACGAGGCCCGTGGGCGCTACACCGACGAGAAGCTCGAGGGCATGGAGTACTCGTGCTCGTGCTTCATCCTGTACCTGGGCCTGGACAAGCGCTACCCGGCGGAGGCGGTGCACTCCATCCGGTTCGCGCCCGACTTCGAGCGCAACATCGCCGACATCTTCGACGACGGGCGCTTCCCCGACGACCCCTCGTTCTACTGCTACGCGCCGTGCTCGCTCGATGCGTCGCTCGCACCCGAGGGCTGCCAGACGCTCTATGTGCTGGTGCCGGTGCCGCCGCTGGCGGAGGGCGGCCCCGCATGGGGTGCGGAAGAGGTGGCCGCGTACCGCGAGCAGGTGCTCGACCTGGTGGAGCGGGAGACGGTGTACGAGGACGTGCGCGACCACATAGCGTTCGAGCGCGTCTTCACGCCGAACGACTTCGCCGAGCGGTTCAACGCCGCCCGGGGCGCCACGTTCGGGCTGCGGCCCACGTTGCGGCAGAGCAACTACTGGCGGCCGCACAACAAGGCCGAGGCGTGCGACAACCTGTACTTCTGCGGCAGCAGCACGCATCCGGGGGCCGGCGTGCCCATCGTGCTCTTGAGCGCGCGGCTGGCGGCCGAGGAGCTCCTGCGCGACGACGCCGAGGCCGCCTCGGCCGAGCGCGAGGTGGCCGGCCAGGTGGCCGTGGTGGCCGCGCGCGGTGCCGCCGCCGAGGCCGCGGCAGGCGGCTCGGTGGCGCCGGGAGGCGCGCCGGGCGCCGCGACCCGCGCGGTGCCCGGCGATGCGGAAGGCGGTGCGTGATGTACGCCGCACGCGACCCGTTCGAGGAGCACGCGGACGACTTCGCCTGGTGCGAAGATGTGATCAGGCGAAACTCGCACAGCTTCTACCGCGCGTTCTCGCTTTTGCCCCCGCGCAAGCGCAAGGGCGTGTATGCCGTGTACGCGTTCTGCCGCGCAGCCGACGACTGCGTGGATGTGGAGGCCAGCCGGGAGCGGCTGGACGGCCTGCAGCGCGACCTGGAGCGGTTCGACGCCGGCGGCATGCCGCACGGGCCGCTGTGGCAGGCTCTGGGCGTGGTGTTCGGCGCCTTCGACGAGGACACGGCCCCTTTCTTCGATATGCTGGAGGGGCAGCGGCGCGACCTGTCGTTCCGCCAACCCGCCGATCTGGGGGAGCTGGAGGACTACGGCTACTACGTGGCGGGTTCGGTGGGTCTCATGCTGCTGCCGCTGCTGCGCGCCGGGCGGCCCGTCGACGACGCGCTGCGGGCGGATGCCGTGGCGCTGGGCGTGGCCATGCAGCTCACGAACATCCTGCGCGACGTGGGCGAGGATTGGGACGCCGGCCGCGTCTACCTGCCTGCCGCCGTAATGGAGGAGGCCGGCCTCACGCGCGACGATCTGGCGGCGCACCGGGCGAATGCCGCCTTCCGCAGCGCATGGGAGCGCGTGGCGCGGAGGTCCGAGGAACTGTACCTGCCCCTGCAACGCGATATCCTGCGGCTGGACGAGGACAGCCGGCTGCCTGCGCTCTCGTCGCTGTTCCTGTACCGGGGCATCATGGACCAGGTGCGCGCCGACGGCTATAGCTGCCTCGAGCGGCGAAGCGCGGTGACGAAGGAGCGCGCGGCCGCGCTCGTGGACGAGGCCCGGGCGCTGCTCGCGCGGGACGAGAAGGCGGCGCTGGCCGCGGAAGGCAGGTGACGGTCATGCAGAACGCCGTGGGGATGGGGCTGTCCCTCGTGTACGTCTTGGCGGTGCTGGCGGCTTCGAGCCTGCTCGCACGGCGCGGGATGGGCGAGGAGGGTACGCGCAAGCTCGTGCACATAGCGCTGGGCGGCTGGTGGGTGGTCGCGGCCCTGTCCTTCACCTCGCCCTGGTGGGCGGCTGCGCTGCCGGCCGCGTTCATCGTGGTGAACGCGCTGGCCTGGCGCAGGCAGAAGCTCGCCTTCACGGCGCGCGGCGAGGGGGAGGACACGCCGGGAACCGTGTACTACGCCGTGTCGCTCACATTGCTCGCGCTGTTCTCGTTCGGCCTGGGCGCACCGTACGCAGGCGCGCTCGGCGTGTTCTGCATGGCGTTCGGCGACGGCCTTGCAGCCGTGCTGGGCAGGCGCTTCGGTAGCCGCCCGCTGCCGGGCGCGGGCGACGGGAAGTCGCTTGCGGGCAGCGCCGCCATGCTGGGGGTGAGCTTCGTCTCGTGCGCAGGCGTGCTGTTGGCGGCTGCCGCGGCGGGCTGGGAGGGCGCGGTGCCATGGTTCGCGGCGGGCCCGGCGGCGGGCGCGGGCCTGACGCCGGGCGTTGCGGCGGCGTCCGTGCTCGCCGCGTTGGGGCTGGCCGTTGCCGCTACGGCGCTGGAGGCTGTGTCGCCGGCGGGGCTCGACAACCTGAGCGTGCCGTTGGGCGTGACGGGGCTGTACGCGGTGCTGTTCCTGCCCGCGAGCCCCTTCACGCCGGCGCTTGCGGGCTTGCTCCTGTCCGGCGCTGTGGCGCTGGCCGCGTTGCGGCTCGGGCTGCTCACCGTGCCGGGGACGCTGGGAGCCGTGGTCGTGGGCGTGCTCGCCTTCGTGTTCGGCGGCTGGCCGCTGTGGCTTCTGCTCATGTGGTTCTTCGGCAGCTCGAACGTGGCTTCGAAGCTCATACGGCGGGTGCGCGGGGCGCATCCGGCCGAGAAGGGCGGCGGCCCGCGCAAGCTGCGCCAGGTGCTGGCGAACAGCGTGCCGTTTCTCGCGTGCGCGCTGGCGTACGCGGCCACCGGCGAGGCATGGTTCCTCATCGTGTCGGCCGGTGCGCTGGCCGCGAGCACGGCTGACACGTGGGCGTCCGAGGTGGGCATGTACAGCCGCAAGCCGCCGGTGAACATAGTCACGCGCGAGCCTATGCAGCGCGGCCTTTCGGGCGGCGTGAGCCCCCTTGGGCTGGCGGCCACGGCCGTGGGCGCCGTGAGCTCGGGGTTCTTGGCCATGCTGCTGTTCCATGCGTTCGGCTTCGCGGTGCCTGCGGGGCCGACAGCGTTCCTGTTCGTCATCGCATGCGGCATCGTGGGCTCGGTGGTGGACAGCTACCTGGGCGTGCTGCTGCAGGCGAAGTACCGCGTGCCGGGCGGCTCGGGCGCGGGCGGCCCGGCCGGCGACGGCGGCGGCCCCGGCGCGGCCGTCGAGGCCGGGTCACTGTCCGGCGCCGGCGCCGCGGCCCTCGCCGCCGACGGGGCGCTCGTGGAGGCCGCGCCCGCGCGCGGGGCAGCAGGCTACACGCTGGTGTCCGGTTACGCCTGGGTCACGAACGACGCCGTGAACCTGTTGAGCGGCATTGCCGTGGTGGTTCTGGGCCTGCTGGTGGCGCTGCCGTAAGGAGGTCGAAGGTTGTCGCGCGCCTTTCACGCCGCCGATTACTATCATTAACAATAGAAATTAATTTTGATAGTCTCTCTTCCTCATAGTATACTATCAAATAGTAAATCTAACATTAATGAGAGTGATTGCCTATGAGCGCTCTGGACATAATCGACTTCTCCCAATTCGAACGTGGCGCAATAAACTACGGCGGGTCAGAGCGCAAGGAGTCTGTCCGCGTTCCCAATGGGGATGGAACGTTTAGCGAGTACATGATAAAGTTCCGAAAAAGAACGCCGTTCGGCGCACGGTTCAACCATGTTTCGGAATACCTTGGATCTCATATTTTCGAATTGCTCGGGTTCGATGTGCAGAAAACTTTCCTCGGTACGTTCGCGGGTGAGGAGGTGGTTGCCTGCAAGAGTTTCGTTGGGATCGGGGAGCAGTTCGTCCCCTTCAACGAGGTGGGTGAGAGCACGCTCGATCAGGACAAGGAGCGGTACCAGTACGAATATGCCGACATCATGCAGATGCTCCGCGACAACTCCAAGCTCACCGACGTATCCGGAACCATAAGCATGTTTTGGGAGATGTTCGTCGTCGATGCCTTGGTTGGCAACTTCGACCGCCATGGCTCGAATTGGGGGTTTATCAAGCAAGGCGGCGCTTATTCGCTCGCGCCCGTTTTCGACAACGGGTCGTGCCTCTTTCCCAGCCTTGTCGACGAGGACGAGATGGCGCACATCATGGATTCGGAAGATGAGACGGCCAAACGGGTGTACCGGTTCCCCACAAGCCAAATTCGACTGCGAGGTCGGAAAAGCTCGTATTACGACGTTATAGCGAGTCTGGAATTCGACGAGTGCAATCGCGCTTTGCAGAGCGTCTTGGGGCGGGTTGACCGCAGCTCGATCCATCGGCTGATAGCATCGGTGCCGGGTATAAGCGATCGCCGAAGAGACTTTTACAACCATATCATCGAAGCGCGTCTTGAGCTCATTCTCGAAACGTCCTATGCGGCGCTTGCGGGGAGGAAGGTATGAAGGAAAAAACGACGAAGGGCACGATAAGTCTGGACGGGCCGGGAGGCTTGGTTTATGACGTGGGAACGATAGCGTGCACGGTGCGCGAGGACGAGACGTTCCGATACGTCTTTGTGCCCAATTGGGCGGTTATCGACTTGCTGCAACCGCCGGATTTCCAGGGCGTTCCGGGATTCGATCTCTCGTTGCGCAAGGAAGAATATGTTCGCGAAAACCTGACTCCGACATTCGTGAGCGAGCGGGCTCCTTCGGAGAATCGCGAAGATCTCTGGCGGCTTCTCGATGCATTGGATATGGAGTACCTTGACAAAATCGAGTGGCTTATCAGGACGGATACACGCTACATCGGAGACGGTCTTTACGTTCGAGAGGCTCGCGAAGACGGCGGCGCGGCTTGCGTCGACGTATCGGGATCGATCGGGCGTGCGGTGAGCTCCGAGCAGGCTCTCAGGGTGCTGCTCGTTGCGCTGTGCCGAGGTGACGGACTTGTTTTGGATGGCGAGGACGTCTCCGCTGAAGGTCGGGCGGCGCTGCATGGAGTGCTCTTGCCCCTGTACGAGAAGGCCTACCGCTACCGGGAAAAGGCTCGTGTTTCGGGCGTGCAGGCTGCTGCCGAGCGAGGCGCCTATCATGGTCGTAAGCGCAAGCCGATCGATGAGCTGGTGCTACGCGAAACGATAGCCTCGTATGAGGCGCGCGAGGCGAGCGCCGAAGAGGCCGCAGCGCAGCTCGGTATCAGCGTCTCGACGTTTTTCCGAAGGCTAAGGGAACTGAGAGACAAGGAGTAGCCGGGCAACCGTCTGCGCAGGGCGTATAATGGCCGGCAGCACAAGGCATCGCCCCCGCCCCCTGCGCTTGCCGCAGGGGGCGGGGCTGTCGGCCGCCTGCACGAGCCGGGCGTCCAAGGAGGGGGTTCCATGGTTGTTCTCATCGTTCTGGCGGCGGCGGTCGCCGTCTTGGCGGTCGTCCTCGTGGCGAACGCCGCCCGACTCAAGCCAACGCCCGTGCCCGATCCGCTGCCGCCGTCCGCGGCGGCGGGCGACGACGCCGCGGTCGAGCGCTTCCGCGCGTTGCTGCGCATCCCCACGGTGTGGGACCTGCGCAACCCCGATGCCGACCGCACGGCCTTCGACGGGTTCGTGCCCGCGCTGCGCCGGCTGTACCCGGCCGTGTTCGAAGCCTGCGAGCTGGAGCTGATCGACGGCCGCGGCATCTCGCTTCTGTGGAAGGGCGCCAACTGCGAGCTCGCGCCCATCGTGCTCATGGCGCATCACGACGTGGTGGACGCAGACCCCGTGGGCTGGACGCACGAGCCGTTCGCGGCGGACATCGACGACGGCCGCATCTACGCGCGCGGCGCGGTGGACACGAAGTGCGTGTGGGCCGGCCTCATGGAGGCTGCCGAGCGCCTGATAGCCGAGGGGTTCACGCCCCCGCGCGACGTGTACTTCTTCTCGTCGAACACCGAGGAGGACGGCGGCGACACGGCGCCCCACATGGTGGAGCACCTGCAGCGCATCGGGCGCGTGCCGTACATGGTGGTGGACGAGGGCGGCGCGGTCATCGACAACCCGCCGCTCGGCGTGGACATCCCGTTCGCCGTGGTGGGCGTGTCCGAGAAGGGCGTGTTCAACGCGAGCATAACCACGAACGCCGACGGCGGCCATGCGGCCACGCCCACGCTCCAGGACGCCACGGCGAAGCTCGTGTCGGGGCTGGACGCGCTGCAGAAGAACCCGCCGCGCGCGGCGCTGTCGGCCCCGGTGGCGGCCATGCTGCGGGAGCTGGCCTCGCACGGCAGCTTCGCGCTGCGCATCGTGTTCGGCAACCTCTGGCTCTTCCGCCGCCTGGTGGTGCGCATCATGAAGGGCAACCCCGAGACGGCGGCCATGGTGCGCACCACCTACGCGCTCACGCAGCTCGCGGGGGCGCCGGCGCACAACATCATCCCCAAGCAGGCCAAGGCCACGGTGAACGTGCGCGTGGACCCCGGCGAGGGCGTGGCGGCGGCCCTCGCGCGCATCGAGGAGCGCTTCGACGGCCGCACGGAGTTCTCGACCTTCGAGGTGAGCGAGCCGTCGCCCGTGTCGCCGTTCGAGGGCGACGCCGCCTTCGACTACCTGCGCCGCGCGATAAACGCCGTGTACCCCGAGGCCGGTATCGCGCCCTACGTGCAGTCCAGCTGCAGCGACGCGCGCCACTTCGCGCGCGTCTGCCCGCGCACGTACCGCTTCGCAGGCTTCCTGTTCAAGGGCGACCAGCGAGCCCGCATCCACGGCCAGGACGAGAACCTGGACGTGGACAGCTTCAAGCGCGGGGTGGGGTTCTACGTGGAGTTCATACGGCATCTCGACCAGTTGGGGAAATGAGGAACCATGGCCGATCAGGGGCGTAAACAGGGGAAGTTCTTCTACGGGTGGTGGATCGTCATCGGCGGCCTGCTGATCATGGCCACCTGCTACACGGTGTTCGTGAACTGCATCCCGCTGTTCCAGACGCACATCGTGGAGGACCTGGGCCTCACGGTGGGGCAGTTCAACACGGGCGTGTCCATCACCACCGTGGTGGCGGTGTTCGCGTCGCTTGTCATCGGCAAGCTCACGGACAAGTGCTCCGCGCGGGTGCTGGGGGCGGTCACGGTGCTCACGAGCTCGGTGGTGCTCGTGGGATTGTCGCAGATCACCGCCGTGTGGCAGCTGTACGCGCTGTGCGTGGTGGCGGGCATGGTGGTGGTGGCCGGCACGCGCCTTCTGGTGTCGGTGATCATCTCGAACTGGTTCACGCTGAAGCGCGGGCTGGCCGTGTCCATCGCGCTTTCGGGGTCGGGCATCGGCGGCGTGATACTCTCGCCGGCCACGAGCGCGATGATCGAGGCGTCCGGCTGGCGCGCGGCGTTCCTGCTGCTGGCCGTGGTGTGCCTCGTGGCGGCCCTGCCGCTGGCGGTGGCGGCGTTCCGCACGCGCCCGAGCGAGAAGGGCCTCGAGCCCTACGGTGCCGGGCAGACCGAGCAGGCCAAGGCCGACCGCTCGCCCGATGCGCCCGTCACGGTGTCGGTGGGATGGAAGCCGCTGCGCAAGAGCGCCGCGTTCTGGCTTTTGGTGGTGGGGTTCGTGGCCATGGGCATCACGAACGGGTGCATCATCACGAACTCCATCGCCAACATGACGAGCGTGACCGTGGGCGGCACCGAGGTGGTGACCGGCGGGCACTCCACCCTGTGGGCGGGCTCGGTGTGGTCGTTCTACCTGGCCGTGGTCATCGTGGCGAAGGTGGCGCTCGGCGCCATCTACGACCGCTGGGGCATGCGCATGGGCACCATCCTGGGCACGATCACGTCGGTTTTGGCCGGCGTCATGCTGCTGTTCCCGGCAACGGACTGGGGCCCTATTCTTGCCTGCCTGTTCTTCGGGTTCGCCACGTGCATGGGCACGGTGGCGCCGCCCATCATGGTGGTGAAGGAGTACGGCAAGAAGGATCTGGGCACGGTCACGGGCATCGTGACGGCGTTCGAGCTGTTGGGCGCGGCCGTGGGCGCGGTGTTGTCGGGCGTGATGTTCGATGCGTACCTGTCGTTCGCGCCGGTGTGGATCATGGTGATCGCGGCGAGCGTGGTCATGGGGCTCGCGCTGCTGGCGTCCATCCCCGCCGCGCGGCGCCTGGTTGAGCGCCGCCGGGCCGAGGGCGCGCCGGAGCTGGACGCGGAGGGCTTCGAGATCGCTGTGTAGGGAGTGTTCTGCGGAGAACGCGTCGGCTGCGGCTGCGCTGCGGGCCTGGCTGCGAGATGCGGGTATGGCTGCGCGGGCGCACGTCGGGGGGGGGGTGGATGCCGCCCCCCCCACCTCGCTTCTGCAGTAGGCGTTTGGGCGCGTCCTAAGGTTTCGCAACGGCCGGGGCGGCCGGGCGCCTCGCACGGTGCATATGCGGTAAGATGGGCAGGACCGTACGACGATAGCCGGAAGGGGGCGACGGGCTGCCATGGACGATGGGAACCGTGCCGAGGACGAGGCCGCGGGCGCCGCTGCAGCGGGTGCGGACGATGGGGCCCGCCCGTCTCCGGACGCCCTCATGCGGTTCTCCGAAGCCGTGCGCGGGTGGTTCCTCGACGCGTTTCCGGCTGGCCCCACGCCCGTGCAGGAGCAGGCTTGGGAGGCGGTGGAGGGCGGCGAGAGCGCGCTCGTCATCGCGCCCACCGGGTCGGGCAAGACGCTGGCAGCGTTCCTGTTCGCGCTCGACGCGCTCATGCGAGAGAAGGCGCGCCCCGCTGCCACGAAGCCGCCGCGGGGCGTGCGCGTGCTGTACGTGTCGCCGCTCAAGGCGCTCGGGGCGGATGTGGAGCGCAACCTGCAGGCGCCGCTCGCGGGCATCGCGCGGCGGCTCGCCGACGAAGGCGCCCCCGCGCCGGCCGTGCGCACGGGCATGCGCACCGGCGACACCACGCCCGACCAGCGCCGGGCCATCCAGCGCAACCCGCCGGACATCCTCATCACCACGCCCGAGTCGCTTTACCTCATGCTCACGTCCAAGGCGCGCGAGGTGCTGCGCGGCGTGGAGACCGTCATCGTGGACGAGGTGCACGCGCTCGCCGGCAACAAGCGCGGCGCGCACCTGGCGCTTAGCTTGGAGCGGTTGGACGACCTGCTGGAACGCCCGGCGCAGCGCATCGGGCTCTCGGCCACGGTTCGCCCACGCGAGGAGGTGGCGCGCTTCCTGGGCGGGCCGCACCCCGTGCGCGTGATCGCTGCTGAGGGGCGGCCCGACCTGGACGTGCGCGTGGTGGTGCCCGTGCGCGACATGACGGCCATCCCGGCCTTCCCCGGCGCCGACGCCGGCGGGCTGCGCGCCGGCCGGGGCGGCGGGCCGCGCCGCGCGCCGGCCGAGGAGGCGTGGAAGTCCGACCGGGCGCTGCGCTCGCTCATGGCCGGCGACAAGCCCCGGGGAGCCACGCCCGACAGCCGTGCGGGCACGTCGTCCATTTGGCCGCTCATCGAGGCGTCCATCCTTGACGAGGTGCTGGCGCACCGCACCACCATCGTGTTCGTGAACTCGCGCGGGCTGTGCGAGAAGCTCACCGCGCGGCTGAACGAGCTGTACGCGAAGCGCGAGGGCCTCATGGCGCCCGGCGGCCAGGCGGACGGCGGGCCGTCGTCGCACCTGCGCTCGGACCTGGGGTCCACGAGCGAGCTCGCGCAGGGCGCGCCCGAGATCATCGCGAAGGCCCACCACGGCTCGGTGTCGAAGGAGAAGCGCCTGCAGGTGGAGCGCGAGCTGAAGGCCGGGGAGCTGCCCTGCGTGGTGGCCACGTCCTCGCTCGAGCTGGGCATTGACATGGGGTCGATCGACCTCGTGCTGCAGGTGGCCGCCCCGACGTCGGTGGCGAGCGGCTTGCAGCGCATCGGGCGCGCGAACCACCAGGTGGGCGGCCGGTCGACAGGCTCCATCTATCCGCGCACGCGCACGGAGGTCATCGACGCGGCCGTGGTGGCCGAGGGCATGCGCGCCGGCGCCATCGAGGCCACCGCGCTCGTGCGCAACCCGCTGGACGTGCTGGCGCAGCAGACGGTGGCCGCCGTGGCCATGGGCGGCGCCACCGCCGACGGCTGGTACGCCACGGTGCGCCGGGCGGCGCCGTTCTCGGAGCTGCCGCGTCGCGCGTTCGACGGGGTGCTGGACATGCTGTCCGGGCGCTATGCCTCGGCCGACCTGGCCGAGTTCGCGCCGCGCATCGTGTGGGACCGCGAGAGCGGGGAGCTCTCGCCGCGGCCCGCCGCCCAGCGGCTGGCCGTGACGGCGGCGGGCACGATCCCCGACCGCGGCATGTTCTCGGTGGTGCTGCCCGAGGGCGACGGCAACGAGGGCCGTCGCCGCGTGGGCGAGCTGGACGAGGAGATGGTGTACGAGTCGCGCGTGGGCGACATCATCGCGCTGGGCACCAGCTCGTGGCGCATCAGCGAGATCACGCGCGACCGCGTCATTGTGGAACCCGCGCCGGGCCGCTCTGCGCGTTTGCCGTTCTGGCACGGCGAGGGCGTGGGCCGCCCCGCCGAGACCGGGCGTGCGCGCGGGGCGTTTTTGCGCGCCGTGGCCGCCGGCCTGGACGAGGGGGCCGGGGGCGGGGAACTTGGGGACGGAGCCGCCGCCGGGGCGGACAAGGCGCTCGCAGGGGCGGCGGGTGCGGCTGCAGCCGGCGCGGACTTGCTCGCCGATGCGGCTTCGCGCCTCGACCCCGCCCTGCGCGAGCGGCTGACGGCTGCAGGCCTCGACGAGGACGCGCAGAACAACCTGGCCGCGCTCGTGTGCGCGCAGCGCGAGGCTACCGGCGTCGTGCCGGACGATAAGACGCTCGTGGTGGAGCGCTGCGAGGACGAGACGGGCGACTGGCGCGTCATGCTGCATTCGCCCTACGGCCGGCAGGTGCACGAGCCGTGGGCCATGGCGGTGCAGGATCGCGTGGAGCGCACGCTCGGCTTCGATCCGCAGGCCATGGCCGCCGACGACGGCATTCTGCTGCGCGTGCCCATGACCGAGACGCGCCTGCCGGGGGCGGAGCTGTTCGCGTTCGACCCCGACGAGCTCGTGCGCATCGTACGCGACCGGGTGGACAAGACGGCGCTCTTCGCCGCGCGGTTCCGCGAGTGCGCGGCGCGCGCCCTGCTCATGTCGCCCACGCAGCCGGGCAAGCGCGCCCCCTTGTGGCAGCAGCGCCTCAAGGCGGGCCAGTTGCTGGAGGCGGCACGCGGCGAGCGCGACTTCCCGATACTGCTGGAGACGGCGCGCGAGTGCCTGCAGGATGTGTACGACCTGGATGCGCTCCACGAGCTCATGGAGGGGCTTGCGGAGGGCACCGTGCGCATGGTGGAGGCGCAGACGAGCATCCCGTCGCCCTTCGCCGGCCCGCTCCTGTTCGGCTACGTGGGCGAGCACCTGTACCAGGGCGACCTGCCGCACGCGGAGCGCCAGGCGTCGCTGCTGTCGCTGGACCCGGCGCTCTTGGGCGAGCTCTTGGGCTCGGCCGACCTGGGCGAGCTGCTGGACCCGCAGGTGGTGGCCCAGGTAGAGGCGCAGCTGCAGCGCCTGGCGCCCGACCGGCGCGCCCGCGGCGCGGAGGGCGCGGCCGACCTGCTGCGCGTGCTGGGCCCGCTCACGGCGGAAGAGGTGGCCGCGCGGCTGGAGGCGCCGGGGGGATCGCCTGGACCCGGGCAAGAAGACGAGTGCGATGCCGATGCTTCCGGCCGCCTCGCCGGGCGGGAGCGCCCATGGGACGCCGCGGCCGAAGACTCAAACGCCTCGCCAGCTGAAACCTGCGAAGGCGCGGCAGCCGCTCCCACGCCTTCGCGTTCTGCCACCCCTGCCGAGGCCCGCACCCTGCTGGAGGAGCTGCGCGACGCGAAGCGCGCCTTCCCGGCCATGATAGGCGGCGTGGAGCGCTGGGCGGCCGTGGAGGATGCGGGGCGCCTGCACGAGGCGCTGGGGACGGAGGCGCCCGCGTGGGTTCCCGCAGCGTTCCTCGAGGTGCCGGACGCGGGCGACGGCCCGGGACCGCTGGACGGCCTCGTCGCGCGCTACGCCCGCACGCACGGTCCCTTCGGGGAGGCGGAGGTGGCGGCACGCCTCGGCATCGGGCCTTCGGTGGCGCGCGAGAGCCTGCGCCGCCTAGTCGCGGCCGGCAAGGTCGTGCAGGGCCGGTTCGGCTGCGCGGACGGGCCGGGGCCTGCGGGCGTCGGGGCCGTGGCTGCGATCACGGGGGCCGAGCGCACTTGGGTGTCGGCGGAGGTGTTCCGCCGCCTGCGCTCGCGCTCGCTCGCGAAGGCGCGCGCCGCCGTGCGCGCGGTGCCTGCGAGCGCCTATGCGCGCTACGTGCTGGATCTTCAGGGAGCGGGCACGGGCGGGGGAACGCTCGAGGGGACGGAAGGGGTAGCCCAGGTCATCTCCCAGTTCGAGGGCGTGTTCCTGCCGGCCGCGGCTTGGGAGGGCCACGTGTTCCCCAGCCGGGTGCGCGACTACCGGCCTTCGATGCTCGACGAGCTCGTCGCCGCAGGCGAGGTGGTGTGGGCGGCGAGACGCCGCGAGGACGGCGCCCCGCCGGCGGACGGGGGCCCGCGGGCGCGCAAGGCGGGGAAGGCTGCCGCGGCGCCTGCGCTCGTGGCCTTCTACCCCACGGATTCGCCGCTCGCGCCCGTGCAGGCCGATGCGGCGTTGGCCGGAGCGGAGGACGTGGAGCCGGCCGTGCGCCCGTCGGTGGAGGAGGCCGTCGTGGAGGCGCTCGCCAGCGGCTACGGGCTGTTCTTCCGCCAGATAGCCGATGCGGTGCGGCGCCGGATGGAGCCCGAGCGCGTCGACGAGGCGTCCATCGCCGCGGCGCTGCAGGAGCTGGTGTGGAGCGGGCGCGCCACGAACGACACGTTCGCGCCGGTGCGCGCGGCCGAGGCGGCGGCCTCGGGCACGCGTCCGCGCCCCGCGCCGAAGCGCCGCGCAGGCAGCCGGCGCTCGCGCTACCGCGGCGCTGCGGCCGGCGGGCTGCGGGCCGAGGCCGCGGAGCGCGCCTCCGTGGTGGGTGTCGGCTCCGCAGGCGCGGCGCTCTCGGGCCGTTGGTCGCTGCTCGCGCCGTCGCCGGAGAACGATACCGTGCGCGCCGTGGCGCTGGTGGAGTCGATCCTCGACCGTTACGGCGTGCTCGCGCGCGACGTGGCCCTGCTCTCCGGCGTACCCGGCGGCCTGGGCGCCCTCATGCCGGTGCTGCGGTCGATGGAGGACGCCGGCGACCTTCTGCGCGGCATGTTCGTGAAGGGCCTCGGCCCGGCGCAGTTCGCCGCCCGCGAGACGGTGGACCTGCTGCGCACCTATGCGGCCGAAGGGGATGCGCGGGACGGCCGCTCCGGTGCCGGAGGATGCGTGGTGCTGGCGGCCGACGACCCTGCGTGCCTGTTCGGAGCCGGCCTGCCGTGGCCGCCCCTCTCGGGCGGCGATGCTCCTGCATCTGAAGCCCCTGCTAGCGGCGATGCTACCGCGCCTACGGCTCCTTCCGGCGCCGCTTCCTCTGCCTCGCCTGACGGCATGCCCTCGGTTGCGCGCCCCGCGCGCCGGCCGGGGAGCCTCGTGGCCATGCGCGACGGCGTGCCGGTGCTCTACGCCGCGGCGGGCCTGCGCTCCGTGTTGGCCTTCACCGCGGACGAGGTGGCGCTCGAAGAGGCCGCTCGCGCCCTCGTCGCCCACGCGGCGCGTGCGGTGCGGCGCGACGGGGCGGAGGGCTCCCGCAAGAAGGTGGTGGTGGAATCGTTCAACGGCCGGCCCGTGCTGGACACGCCGTTCGCCGACGTCCTCCAGCGGGCGGGCCTCGTCCGCCTGCCCGACGGCATGCGGCTCTACGTGGACCCGTTTTAGGCACCGTCGGGGGGCGGCTTGCTGGGGCGGCGCCTACAGCCCCAGCACGCAGTGGGAAATGATGTTGTCGAGCCGATGGATATCGAGGCCCTTCTTCAGGTTGACCTTGATGTGGCCCGCACGTGTCCAGAACTCCATCTCGGTGTTGAGGTCGAGGTGCCCGGCCGTCTCCGACGACCACATGTCCACGGACTTCCACGGCAGCGAGTAGATTTCCACCTTCTTGCCCGTCATACCCTGGGCGTCGCGCACGATCAAGCGCTTCGTGGTGAAGATGGCCGAATCCCGCAGCGTCTTGTACGCGGCGATGGGCTGCTCGCCCTGCACGAGCACGTTCGCCACATCCTGGGGGATAGGGCATTCCGACACGAGCGTCCATTCGAGCAAGCTTGCTTCCATGTGCTTTCCTTTCCCTAGGTTGCGATTCTACGCGGGCCGAGCAGTACCCCTCCCGCCTTTCGCATGATACCAGTCGCGCGCCTTTGCCAGCTGAGGACAAGCGAAAGCGGTGCATGTTCTGTGGCGTGCTGATAACGATTGGATGGAGTGCGCGAGGGTTCCACAGGCGTGCGGTATGTTCGGATGGGGTGAGGGCCCCGGAACGGACGCGAGGCGAACAGGAGGTTGCGGCATGGCGCGAGATGCGGGCGGCGGGAAGGCGAAGAGGGGCAGGCTGTTCGACGACCTGTCGGTGGCGCAGGTCGTAGCCGGTGCGCTGGCGGCCGTCACCTCCATGCTGCTGGCCTCGCAAATAGGCATCTACGGCTCCGTGATCGGCGTGGGCGTGGGCTCCGTCGTGTCGGCGGTGGCATCGCAGCTGTACAAGAAGTTCTTCACCGCGTCGGCCGAGAAGCTGCGCGAGCTGAAGCCGGGCGAGACCGGCTACGTGCCTCCCGCAAAGGGCGCCTCGGACGATGCGGGGGCGGAAGGGCCGGACCCGTCGGGGTGGACCGCCGCCCGGCATGCTGCCGGATCGGCGGGGAGGACGGCAACCCTCCCGCAGTCGGAGAAGACGGCGCGCCTCTCGCCGCAGGACTCCATCGAGTCGCGCGAGGCGGCGCGGCGCTCGCGCACGCCGCGCGCCGACGATGCCGGCCTGCGCGACGACCCCACGGTGCAGCGGGCGCGCGAGCGCCGCGAACACAGGAAGAAGCTGCAGCGACGTGTGGTGGCGGTGTCCATCGCGTCCGCTATCGTGGCCGTCGCGCTGTCCGCCCTCGTCATCGACCTCGTCACCACCGGGCAGGGCGTGGGCGCGAAGACGCAGCCCCTCATCCCCTCGTCATCGCAGGCCCAGAAGTCGGACTCCTCGGGAAGCGGGGATGCTTCGGATGAGCCGGCGGACAAGGGAACGTCGTCGGGCTCGAACGATTCCTCCACGACCGACCCTTCGAAGGACACGGCGCCGAACGGGTCCTCGGGCTCGTCGGGCGACAACTCGTCGTCGGGCGGAGATCAAGGGGCATCGGGCGGTTCGGGGTCTTCGGGCTCGTCGGGTTCCTCGGGCGACTCTTCGGGCTCGTCGGGCTCGTCGGACGGCTCCGGCAGCGGCAGCACGGGCGACAGCAGCGGGTCGGGCGGCAGCGGGCAGTCCGGCAGCGGCTCGCACGATTCCGCCACGCAGCCGAATTCGGGCGGCTCGTCCTCCAGTTCGACCCAAAGCTCGGCGACCCAAAGCTCGGGCAGCGCCGCGGTTGCCGTAACCCGGTGAGCGGCGGGAACGAGGGCGCCCTGCGCGAGAGATCGCTGCGGGGGCGCCCCTGCTCGGGTTCGCCCGCTGCCTAAAGGTACTTCTCGCGCAGGTACGCCAGGCACTCGTCGTTGCCGTTGACGAGTCGCTCGCCGTCCCACAGGTAGGGGATGAGGTCGGCGTTGCCGCCCAGCTCGAGGAGCTCCTGGTAGGGGGCCTCCTGCTCCACGTCGCGCTTGTCGAGCTCTATGCCGTGCTCTTCGGCGAAATGGGTCAGGACGGAGCAGGTGGGGCACGGGGCCCAGTAATACAGAATCGGCTTCTCCATGGTAGCGTTTCCTCTCTCATCTCGTTCGGCTACGCCGCGGTATCGCATCCCCCAGGAGAGCCCGCGGCACGGCTATAATACTCCCATGGGCACCCTGACGGCCAACATATCCGACGTCGCGCTCGTCATCGAGGGCGGCGGCATGCGCGCCAGCTACACGGCGGGCGCCATGGTCACGCTGCTGGAGCGCCAGCTGCACTTCGGGCGCGTGTACGGCATCTCCGCCGGCTCGAGCCACGCGGTGAACTACGTGTCGCGCGACATCGCACGCACGAAGGCGTCGTTCGTCGATCTCGTGCGCGACCCGCGCTTCGGCGGTGTTGGCAGCTTCCTGCGCGGGCATGGCTACTTCAACGCGCCGTATCTGTACGAGGGCGTTGCCGAGGAGCTGGCGGGAACGGACGCCGTGATGGCGTTCGACTTCGACACGTTCGCAGCCAGCGACGCCGACGTGCACATCGAGGGCTTCGACTGGGACACCGGCGAGACGGTGGCCTGGACGAAGGCCGACTGCCCCACGCTTCGCGACATGATGCTGCGGGTACGGGCCAGCTCCACCATGCCCCTGTTCATGCCGCCTACGGTAATCGATGGGCGCACGTTCATGGACGGCGGCCTGGGCGAGAGCCGGGGCATCCTGCTGGACGCGGCGCGCCGCGACGGGTTCGAACGGTTCTTTATCATCCGCTCGCAGCCGCGCGGCTATCGCAAGAAGCCGCCGCGGCCGGCCGCGGCGGCGCTGTTCCGCACCGCCTTCCGGGCCCATCCGCAGGTGGCCGAGCGCACCATCGAGCGCTGGCGGCCCTACAACGCCCTCTGCGACGAGGTAGACCGCCTGGAGCGCGAGGGCGCCGCCTGCGTGTTCCACCCCGACGAGATGCCGGTATCGAACCGGGAGACGGATCACGCGAAGCTGTCCCGCTCCTACGACCAAGGCTACGCCCAGGCCCAACGCGAGGCCGACGCCTGGGAAGCGTGGCTGCAGCGCGGCTGAGGCGCTGCGGGAAAGGAGGAGGCGGAGCGGTGCAGCTGGGCATCACCATACCGTTGCAGCGGCATCTGCGGCTTGCGCGGCCGCCTTACGGCGAGCCGGAGGAGCCGCTCTTCTGCTGGGAGGCGCACCGTGTGGCGCTCGGCGGGGCCGACGTGCTGCTGCTGGCGAACGCGTGCAACCGGTTCGCGGCCTTCGCGTGCATGCAGCCGGGGGATTGGCGCGATTGGGAGGCCGTCGCGCTCGCAGCGTTGCGCGCCTCGCTTGCCGCCTCGGGGTTCGACGAGGACGCGATCGGGGCGTACCGGTTCCTCGCCGGCGCGGCCGAGGTCACGCGCACGCACGGCCGGCGTTCCGTCGCGTTCATGAACGTGCTGGTGGACAAGCTGCTGGCGCTCCCGCTCGCGCTCGACGCGGCGGCCGATCCGTTTCCGGCGGAGCTGTGCCGCCTGGCGAACGAGCGAATGCCCTGTAAGGCGGCCGGCTTCGAGGGCCTCGGCCTGCCCGTCGAGCGCTTCGTCGCCGACCTTGCGCGCTTGGGGATAGGCGCGCAGACGTAATCCGCGGAGGCATCTTCGCTATAAAACTCGCGCCTCGGTGGCTGAATCGTTTTTTTGAGGCGAAGATGGGCTCTCGGCGGCTTTTCGGACGGTCGGCCACCCTGCGGTGCTACCATGGTCGCCGACAGAAAGGAAGCGCATGACGGCAACCGGCGACACCGCCACCTCGAAACTCGAACTGATCATGGGGCGCGACGGTCTGGCGCGGCTCGCGGATTCCACCGTCATGGTGCTCGGCGTGGGCGGCGTGGGCTCGAACTGCGTGGAAGCGCTTGCGCGCGGCGGCGTGGGCCGGCTGGTCGTGGTCGACCACGACGTGGTGCAGGCCAGCAACATCAACCGGCAGGCCATCGCGTTCCACAGCACCATCGGGCACAAGAAGGTGGACGTGGCGCGCGCGATGGTGGCCGACATCAACCCTGCGGCGCAGGTGGAGGCGATCGACGAGTTCCTGCTGGCCGAGAACGTGCCGGCGTTCATCGCCGCGCATGCCGGCGGCGTGGACTACGTGGTGGACGCCATCGACACGATATCGGCGAAGCTCGCCATCGCGCAGTACGCCGACGAGCGCGGGCTTCGCCTGATCAGCAGCATGGGCGCGGCGAACAAGCTGCGCCCCGAGTGCTTCCGCGTGGCGGACGTGTACGACACGGTGAACTGCCCGCTCTGCCGCATCATGCGCAAGGAGGGGCGCAAGCGCGGCATCCGGAGCCTGCGCGTGCTGTACTCGTGCGAGCAGCCGGTGGACGTGCCCGTGCGCGAGGGCGCCGCGCGCCGCGAGCGGTCGAACCTCGGCACGGCGTCGTACGTGCCGCCCATCATGGGCCAGATGATCGCCGGCGAGGTGATCTGCACGCTGGCTGGGATTGGGCGCGCATGAGGTATCGCCTGTTCGATATGCACTGCCACCTGGACTTCGACGCCGATCCGCGCGCGCTTGCGGACGGGTTGGCGGCATGCGGGACGGTCGCGCTCTCGATGACGGTGACGCCTGCGGGCTTCGACCGGGCCGCGCGGCTGCTCGCGCCGTGCCCCAACGTGCGCGTGGGGGCGGGGCTGCATCCCTGGTGGGTGGAAGAAGGGCCGGCGGGCGAGGCGGCCGCCGAGCGCGCCGCCGCGAACGCAGGCGCGTCGCGCTACGTGGGCGAGGTGGGACTCGACTTCAGCCCCAAGCACGTGGCGACGCGCGGGGCGCAGGTGGCGGCGTTCGACCGTATCGCCGCAGCCTGCGCGGCGGAAGGCGGCAAGGTGCTCTCGATCCACGCCGTGCGCTCGGCGGGAACCGTGCTCGACGTCCTCGAGCGCCACGGCGTCCTCGACGGCGGCGCCTGCCTCTTCCACTGGTTCTCCGGCACGTCCGACGAGCTGCAGCGTGCCGCGAAGCTCGGCTGCTTCTTCTCCGTGGGCCCGCACATGCTGGCCTCGAAGCGCGGCCGCGCCTACGCGCAGGCCATCCCGCGAGACCGCTTGCTGCTGGAAACCGACGAGCCGCCCGAGGCCGGCCCGGCCGTGCCGGCGGGGGAGTTCGCCCGCCGGCTGGAAGGCGCCCTCGACGAGATCGCCCGCCTGCGCCGCGAGGATCCCGAAACCCTTGCGGAGCGCATTGCGCACTCGAGCCGCGACCTGCTCGGTCTCTAGCCGTCGTGTTCGACTCCGCTATTGCCCGGCGCCTGCTCCTCGATGATCGAGGTACCAGCCGAGCAATCTCCATTGAGCCAACGCCATGTTTCGCGAAGCCGCAGGCGGCCGTCGGGCAGCTTCTGCGGAATGCTGTTGCATTCGCCTGCCCGCAGCTCTCCTGCGGTATTCAGGTGATGATAGAGGAAATGCAAGCGACCATCTTCATCCGTCGTGCCCACAAGGTGGCCGCGCACTATATCGCCGCCCGCATAATCGGCCTATACGCTGAAGCCGTTTTGGTGATAGGCGAATCGCGTCCGTTCGTCTACTTCGCCGTTCTCCGTGTTTTCGAGTGATACGAACACGCGGCCGTCGTAGTTCGGCATGGGCATGGCGCTCCTTCGCTGTCGCGTGGGTTTTCGCAATTCATCTTATCATCGGCACGAAGCGAACGCGCACTGAATCTGTGCCGTGCACGCAGGGCGGCGTGGGCTCCTGCGGGCTTGCGGTGACCACGGGGGTGTGACGAATGCGTCCGTGAGTGCGTACCATCTTGCAGGCGCTTCTATAGTGGCTCAAAAAGAGCTTGCGAAAAGGAGGAGCCATGGAGCTCGGGTCGCTGCCGGAGTGGTTCACGGCGTGCGCAGAGGTGCTGGCCGTGTGCACGGCGCTGTTCCTGCCGCAGTACCGGGCGTACCGCGACCGAAAGGAGAGCCTTGCGCGCATGCGGCGCGTGACGAAGGGCATGCTGGCCGCCCTCGTGGACGAGCGGCAGGCCCGCCCCTCGGCCGACCCCGCGCAGCTGGAAAGCGCCCAAGAACTCGAGCTGTACCTGCGCGTGTCGTTCTTCGTGCTGAGCGAGGCGCGCGAGATAGCGCTGCGCGGCCAGGTGGAGCGCCTGTACCGCCGCCTCGTGGGCCCGGCGCCCGACCTCGCCGCGCTCCGCCGCGAGGTCGCGGCGCTGTGAGGCGCGCAGGCACTGTTCCGGCGACGGGAAGAAGGGAGGGCGGCCCGATGGAGAGCACGGTGCGCGACGTTGCCCTCATCTTCGAGGGCGGCGGGATGCGGAACTCGTACTCGGCCGGGGCGCTTGCGGTCATGTTGGAGAACGGGCTGTTCTTCGACGACGTGTACGGGCTCTCCGCGGGGGCGACGAACACGATCGACTACCTGTCGCGCGACGTGCGGCGGGCGGAGGCGTCGTTCACCGCATCGCTCGACGACCTGTCGCTGCGCTGGTGGATAGCGCCGTTCGCGGGCGCGGACGGCGTGCGCGCGGCCCTGCACGGCCATGCGCTCGCACGTCCCGGGTACGCGCTTCCGTTCGACTTCGCAGCCTTCCAGGCGAACCCGGCGCGCGCCACGCTGCAGGCCATCGACCGCGACAGCGGCGCCACGGCTTACTTCACGCGCCGGGACTTCCCCGACGAGCGGGCGCTCATGGAGCGCGTGCGCGCCTCCACGAGCTACCCTGTCATCCTGCCTCCCACCTGGATAGGCGGACGGGCGCTGTACGATGGCGGCATCGGCGACGGCGCCGGCATCATGCTTCCGCGCGCGGAAGCCGACGGGTTGCGGCGCTTCTTCGTCGTGTGCACGCGCCCTCGCGGTTTCCGGCGCCGGACGCGCCCCCAGCGCCTCTACGACGTGTTCTTCTGGCGGCGTCCCGCCATGCGCGCGGCTCTGGACACCTGGGCGCGTCGTTACAACGCCGAGCTCGACCGCCTCGCACGTCTGGAGGCGGAGGGCCGCGCCTACGTGTTCTACGCGAACGACCAGGGCGTGGCCAACACCGAGCGCGACCGGGCGAGGCTCCAGGCGAACTTCCGGCGCGGCCGCGCGCAGGCGCAGGCGGAGCTGCCCGCCTGGGAGCGCTTCCTCGGGCGGTAGCGCGCACGCGCCACGCTCGCGTTCGGCATGCAGATGAGCGGATCATGGCCTGCCTTCCTCGGAGGCTGGCTGCTCACGCTGGCCGTGCTGGCAGCGGTGGTCGTGGCGTGCACGGCGGTGGCGGTTCGGTTCTTCCGGTGGGAATAGGGCAAAAACGGTCGAGCGCCCGCGCGTGCGTCCGGTAGAGTGGACGGGTGCAGGCGTCGGGTGGTGGAAAGCGAACGGCGGAGAGGGGCGTGCGGCGTGAACGAGCAGGTGCAGGCAGTGCAGCGGATGCAGGACTACCTTGAGGAGCACGTGGAGGACGAGGTGACCCTTGAGGACCTCGCTGCCGTGTCGTTGTTCTCGCCGTGGCATTCCTACCGGCTGTTCCGTCGGCTCACGGGCATGACCCCCGCCGACTACCAGCGCCGGATGCGCCTCACGCATTCGGCCGCGCGGCTGCGCGAGGAGGGCCGGCGCGTGGCCGACGTGGCCTTCGAGTCGGGGTTCGGCAGCGTGGACGGCTACCAGCGGGCGTTTCGCCGCGAGTTCGGCTGCAACCCCGGCGCCTACGCGGCCGACCCGGTCCCCATAGGCCTGTTCGTGCCTTACGGCGTGAAGTTCGACGAGCTGCGCCGCGCCCACGTGCCCGCCCCTGCGAACGCGGCGAGAAACGTGCTGGTGCAGACGATCGAGAAGCCGGCGCGCCGCGTGGTGCTGAAGCGCGGCGTGTCGGCGCACGACTACTTCTCGTACGGCGAGGAGGTGGGATGCCAGGTGTGGGGCCTTGTCACCAGCATGGAGCAGCTGGGCGGCGAGCCGGTGAGCCTGTGGCTGCCGCCGCGCTTCCGCCCCGCCGGCACGTCGGTGTACGTGCAGGGCGCGGAGATGCCCGCCGGCTTCGAGGGACCCGTGCCCAACGGCTTCGACGTGGTCGACCTGCCCGCCGCCACGTACCTCTCGTTCCAGGGCGAGCCCTTCCGCGAGGAGGACTTCGTGGACGCCATGGAGTCCGTGCAGCGCGCCATGGACCGCTACGACCCGGCCGTCATCGGCTATGCCTGGGACGACGACCACCCCCGCGTGCAGTACGAGCCCGATCCTGCGGCCGGCTACCGTGAGATGCGCGCCGTGAGGCCGCTCGCAACGGGGGAGCGGCCCGCTTGCGCCGCCCCTACCGGCCCTGCCCCTGCTCCCAGCGCTTGAGGTGGGGAAGCAGCGCGCCCATGAACGACACGGCCTCGTCGCGCGATATGCGGCAGGCGGCGGCCATGTGGGGGGCGGCCTCCTCGATGAGCTCCTCCATGGTCTCGTCGCGGACGAACGCGCCGTCCTCGTAGCACATCGAGCAGAAGTCGCGCGAACGGCCGCCGCCTGCCTCGCTGCCGTGGTCGGCCTCCTGGTAGAACGGCATGCCGCAGCTTTGGCAGTAGTCTCCGTCGGGCATCTCCAGCAGCTCCATGAGCGGCATGTCGAACGTGGCGGCGATGAGCTTGCACATGTCCACGCCCGGCTCGGTCTCGCCGGTCTCCCAGCGCGAGACGGCTTGGCGGGTGACGTAGAGCCTGCGCGCCACGTCCTCCTGCGTGAGGTTGCGCTCGCGGCGCATGCGGGCAAGCGTCTCTCCAACACTCATGCGGCATCCTTTCATCGGGGCAGGCGGCCTTCCCGCCGTGCACCCATTGAACCATGCGCCGCGCCACGCGTAAAGCAACGAATCATTGCGCGTGGGGAAGGGCTTCCGACCGAGCGTGGCGGCCGCGGAGCGCGCCAGCTTCTCGAGTGTTGCGAAACTCGGTATCGCTGCTCCTTCGTTTCACGCGTTCGTGTGAAATATGCTCGCATTACTACAAATTCATGCGAACGCGTGAATCAAGGAAGGCTGTTGAAGCGTCACGGCGAAAGCGATCCGTCCGTCCGCCGTTACCCGCCCGGGGCGCCTTACTCCGGGGCGGCCACCCCGGAGTCGAAGGCGAGCAGGCGGCGGTAGCGCTCGCTCGTGCGCTCGAGCTCGGCAGGCGAGCCCTCCATCTCTATGCGGCCGTCCTCCACAAACACGACGCGGTCCATGGCGGACACGCCCTGCAGGTGGTGGGTGACCATGATGAGCGTCCTGCCCTCCGCGTTCTCGATGAACGTCTTCAGCAGCGCGCGCTCAGTGGCGGGGTCGAGGCCCACGGTGGGCTCGTCCAGCAGTATGACGGGCGTGTCCTGCAAGAGCACGCGGGCGAGCGCGATGCGGTGGCGCTCGCCGCCCGAGAAGCGCATCCCGGCTTCGTCCACCATGGTGTCGAGCCCCTCGGGCAGACGCTCTACCAGGTTGGACAGACCCACGTGCGCCAGCACCTCCCGGATCTCGTCGTCGGTGGCGGCGGGGTTGCCGATGCGCAGGTTCTCGCGCAGCGTCATGTTGAAGAGGTACGTCTGCTGCTGGATCACGCCGATGCAGCGCGCCACGCCGTCGCCGAAGCTGCTGGTGGGCACGCCGTTCAGCGTCACGCTGCCGGATGCAGGCGCCAGATCGCCGCGGATGAGGGAGGCGAGCGTGCTCTTGCCCGAGCCGCTGCGCCCCAGGATGGCGACCTTCTGGCCTTGCGGGATGGTCAAGCTCACGCCGTCGAGCACGGCGCGCGCGGAGCCGGGGTAGCGAAACGCCACGTCCTCCACGGCCAGGGTGAGGGGCGCCTCCACCGTTGGCGCGGGGCCCTCTTCCGGCGCGGGCTGGGGCAGCTCGTTCAGCCGGCGGATGGAGTCGCGGTAGACGCCCGTCTCGGCCGCGGCCGCGGGCAGGGGCGCGAAGGCGTCGATGAGCGGGAAGAACCCGAGCACGAACGCGGCGATCCAGTTCGCCGCCTCGCCTGGTTGGCCGCCGAAGTAGCCGCCGGCCCACACGAGGAGCAGGGCCGCCGCAATGCCGAACACGGCCGTGGACGCGAGGTCGCGCCGCCGCGCGAAGCGGTTCAGCCGCGCCTCGATGTCGTGCCGGGCCTGCTCGGCGGCCTGGTAACGCGACAGGTACTCGTCGCCGCGTCGCGCGAAGATCCAGTCCGAGGCGCCCAGCACGTTGTCGGTGAGCTCGCCGTACAGCTCGTTCTTCAGCGTCTTGCGGCGCTCGATGCGCGCCCGGTTAGCGAGTGCGGACACGAGCGGCACCAGGAACACCTCCACGCCCAAAACGAGCGCGAGCGCCAGCGCGAACCACGCGTCGAAGAACCCGAGCACCGCCACGCCCAGCGCGTACACGAGCCAGGCCACCACGGTGGGGAACACGGCGCGCAAGTACAGGTTCTGCAAGTGCCCGATGTCTTCGGCCAGAAGCCCCAGGATATCGCCCGTGCGGTGGCTGTGGCGGAAGAACACGGCGTCGTGCTCCAGCGCTTCGTAGAGCTTGAGGCGCAGGCCGCTCGTCATGCGCAGCACCCAGTCGTGGCTGGTGAGACGCTCGAGGTACTGCAGGATGGGCTTGCCGATGCCGAAGATGCGCACGAAGAGCGTGGGCAGGTGGATCATGAGGATGCTGCCCGGCAGGGCCGCCGCCGCGCTGATGAGGTAGCCGGACGTCACCATGAGCCCGCTCGCGAACCCGAACGTGGCCACGCCTAAGAACAGCGCCAGCGCGAGCGCCTTCCAGTACCGCTTGAAGAAGGGCGAGACCCAACGGTCGGCCTCGCGGGGGCTTCGGCGGTTGGCCCGGTGTCCGCCGGCCTGCGTCGCAGGGACCGCTTCCCGCCGCCCGCCGTCGTTGCGGCTCATAGCGCACCCCCTTCCAGCTGGGCGGCAAGGCGTGCGAACGCGCCGCCGCCGGCGCGCAGCTCCTCCGGCGCACCTTGCTCGGCCACGCGCCCGCCCTCCATGACCACCACGAGGTCCATGTCGTCCACCCAATGCAGCCGATGCGTGGCGAAGAACACCAGGCGCCCCTCCATGAGCGGCAGCATGCGCTCCTTCAGCTCCATCTCCGTCTCGATGTCCAGGTGCGCCGTGGGCTCGTCGAACAGCAGGATGCGCCGCGAGCGGTCGAGGAACGCCCGCGCGAGCGCGATACGCTGCGCCTGCCCGCCCGAGAGCGGCCGCGCCCCCTCGCCAATGCGCGTGTCCAGCCCGCGGGGCAGCTCGTCCACGAGCCCCTCGAGCCCCATCACCTCCACAGCGCGCGCCACCTCGTCGTCGGTCGCGTCGGGGCAGTAGAACACGAGGTTCTCGCGCAGCGTGGCGTGGAAGAGGTAGGGGTCCTGCGGGATGTAGGCCACCTGGCTCTGCCAGGCCGCCTGGCGCAGGCTTCCCGCCCGCACGCCGTCCACGTCGATCTCGCCCTCGTCGGGCGAGGCGAAGCCGCCGAGCAGGCTCACGAGCGTGCTCTTGCCCGAGCCGCTTGCGCCCACGATGCCCACCTTCTGGAACCCCTCGGCTGCAAGCGTCACGCCCTCGAGCGCCTTGAACCCCAGGTACGAGAAGCCCACGCCCTCGAGCCCGAGGCGCGCATCGGCGTGCCAGGCGGGCAGCGGCAGCTCCGCAGGCGGCTCGTCGGGCGCGTCCACGAGCGCCTGGATGGACGCGAGCGCGTTCTTGCCGTCGAGCGAGGCGTGGTAGTCGGCCGCGAACTCGCGGATGGGGCGGAAATACTCGGGGGCTATCACGAGCAGCGCGAGCGCCGGGAACAGCGTGACCGAGCCGTCGATCAGGCGGAATCCCAGCATGAACGCCACGGCCGCCACCGAGAGCGTCGCGAACGTGTCCAGCACCAGGCTCGAGAGGTTCGCCACCTTGAGCGTGCGCATGGTGGCCTCGCGGAAGCGCTCGGACACCTCGTAGATGCTCTTCCCGTAGCGCTTGGACACGCCGAACAGCTTGAGCGTGTCGATGCCGCGCAGCGTGTCGATGAAGTGGTTCGACATGATCTCGAACGTGCGGTGCTGCCGCGACGCCTTCTCCTTGGCCGTGTGGCCCATGATGACCATGTACAGGATGATGAACGGGAACGCCACGAACATGATGAGCCCCGACACCCAGTCGAGCGCGAACGAGGCCGCCAGCAGGATGGCGGGGATGAGGGCGATGCCCGTGACCTTGGGCAGGATGAGCTTGAAGTACGTTTCCACCTGGTCGGCGCCCTCGAGCACGGCGGCGGTCACGCTGCCGGTGCCGTGGTCCTGCACGAGCCGGGCGTTCGTGGTGAATATCTTCTCGAGCAGTGAGCGGCGCAGCGCGTTCGCCTGCTCGTAGGCGTAGGCGTCGAGCAGGGCGGACTGTGCGCAGAGCACGCCCTGCCGCCCGATGAAGCATACGAGGAACACGGCCACGAGCAGGGCCTGGTCGACCACCGCGCCGCCCAGCCACAGGTTCGTGATGGCCGTGGACAGCGACCACGCCTGACCCAGCACCGCGAGCGCCTGCAGCGCCGCGGACGCCACGAGCAGCCCGAGGATGCGCCCCACCCCCGGAAGCGCGAAGATGGCCTTGTCGATCATGGCTCGCTTCCCTTGCGATCCGGGGCCCGCGGCGGCTCCGCGCTGCTGCCCTGCCGTTAAATGATACTACTATAGTAACATAAAGGGAGGGGGCGTGCCAGCCGATCTGCGTGGGCGCGCCTGCGGGCGCCGGGGCCCGTTGACGGCGCTGCGGCCTTCAACGCGGGCGGCGCGGCGGTCCGCTACGGGCCGGTCGACGGTCGGCACGACCCCTCCGGGCGCGCCCTTCCACATGGGGCGCGTGCCGCACGGCCGCTGCCCTGCCGCCCGGGGCGCGTGCCGCGCGGCTGCCGCCCTGCTGCACGGGCGCCGCCTTGCCGCACAGGCGCCGGGCGGCACCTCCCTTAGCGCCAGTCTTCCTCGTCGGCGGACTCCCATCCCAGAAGCGCATCGCCTATCAGGCGGAACGTGAAGGGGAGCGGCTTTGCCAGCGCGCCCTCGTCGATGAGCACCGCGATGCCCTCCAACTCGTCGAGCAGGTCGAAGAACGACACCTCCTCGAGCGACGGCATGCCGGCGGCTATCTCGTCCGCCGAGATGGTCATGATCGCGAGGACGATGTCCAGGTAGCCGTCCAGCCGGTCGTTGCTGGCGCGCAGCGCCTCCACGTCGTCCTTGCCGAAGAACGACTCCTCCACGCAGTACCAGCCGATGACGCCCTCGTCGTCGGCCTCCTCGTCGTCCAGAAGGTCGCTCGGCACGATGCCGTTCGGCGCGAGGTCGTCCACGGAGAAGCACGCCGAGGCCAGCAGCTCGGGCGTCACAAGGGGCTCCTCGCTGTCGTCCAGGTCGCTCATCACGTACACCACGCGCGCGACCAGCCCGTTCTCCATCACGTTGAGCGACACCCCGAAATGGTACCCCGGCATCGCCTGGCGCGTGCCCCAGTACAATTCGCCGCTGTGCTCGATAAGGGTCTTGACGGTAGCGGCCATGCGGCCTCCTTCGCATCGGATGGATCGGTTGGGAAGAGTATAGGGCAAACGGGGCCCGGGCGATGCGCTAGAATGGGCGGAAACGCCGAATACGGAAGGAAGCGCTCATGGACGTTGTCGAGACGAAGGAGGCCCCCGCGGCCATCGGGCCCTATTCCCAGGGGGTCGTGGCGGGAGGGCTGCTGTTCGCCTCGGGGCAGATCTCGCTCGACCCGGCCACGGGCGAGCTCGTGGGCGACACGGCTGCCGAGCAGGCCGAGCAGGTCATGCGCAACGTGGGCGCGCTGCTCGCGGCCGCCGGCACCGATTTCGAACACGTGGCGAAGGCCACGTGCTTCCTCGCCGATCTGGGCGACTTCGCGGCGGTGAACGAGGTGTACGCCCGCTCGTTCGGCGCTCATTTGCCCGCGCGCTCGGCGGTGCAGGTGGCGGGCCTGCCGAAGGGCGCGCTCGTGGAGGTGGAAGTGGTGGCCGAGGTGCCGGGCGCGTAGCCGGCGGCCGCGCATGATGCCGGCGCGGGCAAAGCCTCGCGCGCTTGACGTCGCACGTGGTGGGAGAAGGGGCGGCTTGGCTGCCGCCGCTTCCCGGCGCGCGCATCCGGGCGACGAAACGACCGGGCGCGACGTGGCGGAACCGGGCCGGCTCGGGTATGCTGTAAGCCGCATCCGGCGGACGTGCGGGAGGCGTTCGGGAAACGTTCGAGAAGAGGGGTTGTACCTATGTATGTGACCTGCCTTGACCTGGAGGGCGTGCTCGTGCCCGAGATATGGATCGCGTTCGCTGAGGCGAGCGGCATCCCCGAGCTCAAGCGCACGACGCGCGACGAGCCCGACTACGACAAGCTCATGGCCTTCCGCCTGGACACGCTCGCAGAGCACGGCCTGGGCCTTCCCGAGATCCAGCGCACCATCGCCGCCATCGACCCGCTGCCGGGCGCGAGGGAGTTCTTGGACGAGCTGCGCTCGCAGATGCAGGTCATCATCATCAGCGACACGTTCACCCAGTTCGCGAGCCCGCTCATGGAGAAGCTGGGGTGGCCGACCATCTTCTGCAACGAGCTGGACATGACCGCCGACGGCCGGATCGCCGGCATCCGCATGCGCTGCCCCGAGTCCAAGCTCACCACGGTGCGCGCGCTGCAGTCATGCGGCTTCGACACCATCGCCGCCGGCGACAGCTTCAACGACCTGGGGATGATCCGTGCGAGCAAGGCCGGCTTCCTGTTCCGCAGCACCGACGCCATCAAGGCCGACAACCCCGACCTGCCGGCCTTCGAGGAGTTCGGCGACCTGCTGGCCGCCATCAAGCAGGCCGCCGCATAGGGAGAGGGCGACCTGTGCCGATCATCCATCTCGACGGGTTGGACGACCCGCGGCTCGCGGTGTACTCGGGCATGACCGACTCCCAGCTGCGCGACTGCCCCGACAGCGCGAACGGCCTGTTCATCGGCGAATCGCGCAAGGTGATCGAGCGCGCGCTGGCGACCGGCGTGCACATGTGCTCGCTGTTCATGGAGGAGAAGTGGCTCGACCAGACCATGCCGGTCGTCGAGCGCGCGCTCGCGGCCGACCCGGATATGCCCGTGTTCGTGGCCACGCGCGAGCAGTTCCACGCGCTCACCGGCTACGAGGTGACGCGCGGGGCGCTCGCGGCGTTCGAGCGTCCCGCGCTGCCGAGCGTGGAGGAGCTGTTGGCAGGCGCGCGCCGCGTGGCCGTGCTCGAGGACGTGGTGAACTACACGAACATCGGGGCCGTCTTCCGCTCGGCGGCGACGCTCGGCATCGACGCGGTGCTGGTCACGCCGTCGTGCCACGACCCGCTGTACCGCCGCGCCGCGCGCGTGTCGATGGGGACGGTGTTCCAGGTGCCATGGACACGCATCGGCAGCGTGCGCGACTGGGCGGCCGAGGGCGTGCCGCTGCTGCGCTCGCTCGGCTTCGTGACGGCCGCGCTCGCGCTGTCCGACGACGCCATCTACCTGCACGATGCACGCCTGCGCGACTGCGAGCGCCTGGCGCTGGTTCTCGGCACCGAGGGCGACGGCCTGGCCGCCTCCACGATAGCCGCCTGCGACTACACCGTGAAGATACCCATGGACCACGACGTGGACTCCCTCAACGTGGCCGCCGCCAGCGCCGTTGCGTTTTGGGAGCTGAGGACGAAGTGGCGATGAACGGCCCGTCTGGGCGGAGCGCCCCGGGCGCGGAGTCGAAGGAGTCCGTGCGACGACAGCCGTGATATTCCCAGCTGCTCCCGTGCGCCATCCGAACGAATGCGTTCCGCTCGCCCAGGCCGTCGCCTCCCTTGCTGCAAATTCGCCGAATTCGGCGGTTTGTGCCCTGTCTGAAGCCGATCTCGGAAGGTCGCCTGTGAGAAACGCCTGTTCACGGTAATTAGCCTTCAGGCTGGCTCGTTCGATATTGCCGAATTAGGTGAATTTGTAGCAAGATGACGTCTTTCATGTTGGCTATGGGCGTGTGCGGCGGTAGCGTCGCCTCAATCCAACGAGCATGCCTCGCTTGTGCGGAAAGGCGACGCTGTTCTAGTCCAGATTCAAGTCCAACCCGCCGATGATCCCCTGCAGCGTATTCGCGGACGCATGCAGCCTTGCCAGCTCGTCGTCGGAGAGCGGGCAAGGCACCTGGTACTCGATGCCGTCTTTGCCCACCACGGCGGGCATCGACAGCACCACGTCGTGCAGGCCGTGTACGCCGTGCTGGAAGTTCGACACGGGCAGGATGGGCTTCTCGTCGCGCACGATGGCCTCGCAGATGCGCTTCACCGACATGGCGATGCCGTAGTAGGTGGCCTTCTTCTTCGCGATGATCTCGTAGGCGCTGTTCTTCACGTCCTCGGCGATGCGCTGCATGGACTCGTCGTGGTCGAAATGGCCGCGCAGCTCGCAGAAGTCGTTCACGGGGATGCCGGAGACGTTCGCCGTGCTCCAGGCCGCGATCTCGCTGTCGCCGTGCTCGCCGATGATGCGCGCGTGCACGTTGCGCGGGTCCACGCCGAGGTGCTCGCCGAGGATGTACTTGAAGCGCGCGGTGTCCAGCACGGTACCCGAGCCGATCACGCGGTTCTCCGGCATGCCCGAGAGCTTCAGCGCCACGTGCGTGAGGATGTCCACCGGGTTCGACACTACCAGCAGGATGCCCTGGTAGTCGCGTCGGGCGATCTCGGGGATGATGGACTTGAAGATGCGCACGTTCTTGTGCACGAGGTCGAGGCGCGTCTCGCCGGGCTGCTGGTTCGCGCCGGCCGTGACGATGATGATGGCCGCGTCCGCCGCGTCGTCGTAGTCGCCCGCGTAGATGTTCATGGGTCCGGCGAAGGGCATGCCGTGCGCGATGTCGAGCGCCTCGCCCTCGGCTCGGTCGCGGTCGACGTCGATGAGCACCATCTCGGTGAACAGCTCGCTCTGCATGAGCGCGAACGCCGTGGCCGATCCCACGAACCCGCATCCGACGATGGCGACTTTCCGGTTGTTGGCGGCTTTGGCCATGTGAAGCCTCTCCCTAGTGTGGCGGTAGCGTATGAGCTCGAACCTACTGCAACGACGTGCCGGCGTCAAGGCCTCAAGGGTTTCGCCAAGGTTTCCCCGTTTGACAAAGCGCTGCGGGCGGGGGTATGATGCCAGCCAGTTTGAACCAAACCGTTGAGGTGGAAGTCAAAGCAGCTGTGCACGCACAGAGAGCCCGGGGTGCTGGGAACCGGGTCGGACGCAGGTTGCCAAATGGGCCACGGAGGGCGCGGTGAACGGTGGCGGGGTATCCCGGCCGCCCAGTATCTTGCGACGTGGGGGCATACGTCAGTTGCCGGAGATATGAGGGTATCTCGCAAAGCGCACGGCAGGACCGTGAAACAAGGTGGCACCGCGGGCTACAAGCTCGTCCTTGGCAAAGCAGACGCTTGTCGGGACGGGCTTTTTTCATGCCCTTCCGACGAAGAGGGCGACGCGGCGACGCGCCCCGCACTTGGGAAGGAACGGCGTGAGGCCGGCAGACTTGGGGCTGGTCGGCGCGCTGCAGACGGAGAGGGCAAGGAGGAGAGGCCATGGCCAAGGGAAGGTTCGGCATCCACGGGGGCCAGTACATCCCCGAGCTGCTGATGAGCGCCGTGGGCGAGCTGGAGGAAGCCTACGAGGACTGCAAGCGGGATCCCGCGTTCAACCGCGAGCTCGCCGACTTGCTGAACAACTACGCGGGGCGCCCGTCGCGCCTCTGCTTCGCCCGCCGCATGACGGAGGATCTGGGCGGCGCGAAGGTATACCTGAAGCGCGAGGACCTGAACCATACGGGCTCGCACAAGATCAACAACGTGCTGGGCCAGGCGCTGCTGGCAAAGCGGATGGGGAAGACCCGCCTCATCGCCGAGACGGGCGCCGGCCAGCACGGAGTGGCCACCGCCACGGCGGCGGCGCTCATGGGCATGGAGTGCGAGGTGTTCATGGGCCGCGAGGACACCGAGCGCCAGGCGCTCAACGTGTACCGCATGCGCCTCTTGGGCGCGCGCGTGCACGCGGTGGACGAGGGCACGGCCACGCTCAAGGACGCCGTGTCGGCCACGTTCCGCGAGTGGACGCAGCGCATCGACGACACGCACTACGTGCTGGGCTCCGTCATGGGCCCGCACCCGTTCCCCACGATCGTGCGCGACTTCCAGGCGGTCATCTCGCGCGAGATCAAGCAGCAGCTGGCCGAGGCCGAGGGTCGGCTGCCCGACGCAGTGCTGGCGTGCGTGGGCGGCGGGTCGAACGCCATCGGGGCGTTCTACCACTTCATCGACGAGCCGTCGGTGCGGCTTGTGGGCTGCGAGGCCGCCGGGCGCGGCGTGGACGGCTTCGAGACAGCCGCCACCGTCACCACGGGCAAGCTGGGCATCTTCCACGGCATGAAGAGCTACTTCTGCCAGGACGACCAGGGGCAGATCGCACCTGTGTACTCTATCTCCGCCGGGCTGGACTACCCGGGCGTGGGACCCGAGCACGCGGCCCTGCACGACGCCGGGCGCGCCGAGTACGTGGCCGTGACCGATGACGAGGCCGTGGACGCGTTCGAGTACCTGAGCCGCACGGAGGGTATCATCCCGGCCATCGAGTCGGCCCACGCGGTGGCGCACGCGCGCGTGCTCGCGCCTACCATGGGCCGGGATCAGATACTGGTGGTGAACGTATCCGGGCGCGGCGACAAGGACTGCGCCGCCATCGCCCGCTATCGAGGGGAGAACCTCCATGAGTAGCATCGAAACGGCATCTGCGCCTTCGACTGTCGCATCTGCTTCGGCATCGGTTGAGCTTTCGACCGCGGCGGGCACCGCTTCTGCTGCATCGTCGGCCGTATCCGCCGCCACGGGCGTCGCCCGCATCGCGCGCGCCCTCGAGGGCGGCGAGGCGCTTGTGCCGTTCGTCACCTGCGGCGACCCGGACCTGGAAACTACCGAGGAACTGGTGGTCGCCCTCGCCGGGGCAGGAGCGGCCCTGGTGGAGCTGGGCATCCCGTTCTCCGATCCCACGGCCGAGGGGCCCGAGGTGCGGTGCGACCGTCGATAAGGCATTCCAGCTGGTGAAGCGCGTGCGGGAGCGCACGGACGTGCCGCTCGCGTTCGTGACGTACGCCAACGTGGTGTTCTGCCATGGCGTGGAGCGGTTCGCGCGCCGCATGGCCGAGGCGGGGGTGGACGCGCTCGTCCTGCCCGACATCCCCTTCGAGGAGAAGGAGGAGTTCGCCGGCCCCTGCCGTGCGGCGGGCGTGGCGTTCGCCTCGATGGTGGCGCCTACGTCGGGAGACCGCGTGCAAGCGATCGCGCAGGGAGCGGACGGGCTCGTGTGCTGCGCCTTGTCGCTGGGGGCGGTGGGCGCGCAGGGGGATCCCGCCGAGGCCAAGGACCTGGTGGAGCGGGTACGGCGGGCGAACCCGGACGTCCCGTGCCTCGTGGACGCCGGTACCGCCACGCCCGAGGACGCCGCAGCGCTGGCGGCCGTGGCGGACGGCATCGTGGTGGGCGGCGCCATCGTGCGCCTGGCGGCCGAGCACGGCCGCGCGAGCGCGGGCCCGGCGGCGGAGTGTTTACGCACCCTGAAGGCGGCTATCGCAGAGGCTGCGGGCCGGGCGTAGGCTCTGAGCTCGTCCCGGCGAGGGCGCCCGCTCCCGGGCGGCACCTATCCGCCGCCCGTCGAAATTCCCGTGGGGTTTGCGGTTCCCGACGCGGCGGCGGCCGGGCGCGCGGCTGCTCTGCTATGATGCGGAGGTGTGATGGCGAAGCGAGCGGGGGAGGGTCATTGGCAAGGTTATCGGTGGCGCCCGGGGCGAAGGACGACGGGCGCATCGCCGCCTTTATAGAGAAGTACGCGCGGCGCGTGGAGGCCATGCCGCCGGGCACGTGCCCGGTCGTGGTGCAGCAGGCGCTTCTGCAGGCGGCTGCGGCGCAGACGTGTGGGAAGTGCGTGCCGTGCCGCGACGGGCTGCCGCGTCTGGCGGCTCTCGTCGGGCGCGTGGCGGACTGCGAGGCGGACGCGGGGACGCTTGCCGAGGTCCGCGCGCTGGCCGAGATGGTGCGCGGCACGTCGGACTGCGCCATCGGCTTCGAGGCGGCGAACGCCCTGCTCGAGGGCTTGGACGACTTCGCCGACGAGTTCGCGCGCCACGTGGGTGCGCGCTCTTGCGCCGCAGGCGTGGGCCAGACGGTCCCCTGCGAGACGCTCTGCCCGGCGCACGTGGACGTGCCCGGCTACATCGGCCTCGTGGCGGCCGGCGACTATGCCGGCGCCGTGAACCTGGTGCGCAAGGACAACCCGTTCCCCACGGCCTGCGCGTTCGTGTGCGAGCACCCTTGCGAGGCCCGGTGCCGCCGCACGCTCATCGACGCTCCGGTGAACATCCGCGGCATCAAGCGGTTCGCCGTGGACCAGGCGCCCGCCGACCAGGTGGCACCGCCGCCGCACAGTGTGGACACCGCGCGGAACATCGCCGTGGTGGGGGGCGGCCCGAGCGGGCTCACCTGCGCGTACTTCCTTGCGCTCATGGGGCACCGCGTGACGGTGTTCGAGGCGCGCAGCCAGCTGGGCGGCATGCTGCGTTACGGCATACCCGCCTACCGCCTTCCGCGCGAGCGCCTGGACGAGGACCTGCGCGGCATCCTCTCTGCCGGCTCCATCACGGCGCTCTGCGACACGCCGGTGGGCGCGCGCGAGATGGCCGAGATCGCCGAGAACTACTATGCGGTGTACGTGGCCGTGGGCGCGCAGGCGGGCAAGACGCTTGCGTTGCCGAACGCGGACGCCGCGGGCGTCATGTCGGCCGTTGAGCTGTTGGGCGCCATCGGCGATGGCGACTACCCCGACTTCACGGGCAAGAGGGTGGCCGTGGTGGGCGGCGGCAACGTGGCCATGGACTGCGCGCGCACGGCGGTGCGTGCTGGCGCCGAGGAGGTGTCCGTGGTGTACCGCCGCCGCAAGGAGGATATGACGGCGCTTCCGGCCGAGGTGGAGAGCGCCGTGGCCGAGGGCGTGGAGTTGGTGGTGCTGCAGGCGCCCGTGGGCATCGAGGTGGACGGCGAAGGGCGCTGCACGGCGCTCGCCACGCAGCCCCAGATGATCGGAGCCGTGCGCGCAGGCCGCCCTGCGCCCGTGGCGGCCGACAAGCCGCAGGAGCGCATCGCGGCGGACATCGTGCTCATAGCGGTGGGGCAGGGCATCGAGACGGAGCCGTTCGAGGAGTTCGGCATGGAGACCGTCCGGGGCTGCTTCGACGCCGACGAGGGCTTGGCGGCCGCGGGGTATGACAACGTGTTCGTGGGCGGCGACTGCCAAACGGGGCCGGCCACGGTCATCCGCGCCATCGCGGCGGGCAAGGTGGCCGCGCGCAACATCGATGCGTACCTGGGCTGCTCGCACAAGCTGGCCTGCGAGGCCTCGGCCCCGCAGGCCCCGCCCAACGACCGCACGCCCAAGGGTCGCGTGGAGCTGGTGGAACGGCCGGCGCGCGAGCGCAAGCGCGATTTCCAAGACGTCGAGTGCGGTATGAGCCGCGAGGAGGTCGAGCAGGAGTGCGGCCGCTGCCTGCGTTGCGACGTGTTCGGCTGCGGCTCGACCGAGGAAGGCAGGGAACAGTATGCCTAGCGTCACGATAGACGGCATCGCGCGCGAGGTGCCTGCGGGCACGACCGTGCTGGAGGCGGCGCGGGAGGCGGGCATCCGCATCCCGACGCTCTGCTACTTGAAGGATGTGAGCGCCGTCGGCTCGTGCCGCGTGTGCGTGGTGGACGTGGAAGGCCTCGACCACCCGGTGCCGTCGTGCTCGACGGCCGTATGGGACGGCATGGCCGTGACCACCGACTCGCCGCGCCTTGCGGCCTACCGCCGCATCGCGCTCGAGCTGATCATCGCCGACCACGGGCAGGGCGCGGGCGCCCCGTGCTTCTCGTGTGACAAAAACGGCGCCTGCGAGCTGGCCGACCTCTGCCGCGAGTATGGCGTGGAAGGCCCGGCGCACCCGGCGCCGCGCGCGCCGGAGCCCGTGGTTGAGGGCAACCCGTTTTTGCGCTACGACCCGAACCTGTGCATCCGCTGCCAGCGCTGCGTGGGCGCCTGCAACGCCGCCGCGCGCAACCATGCGCTGCGCACGGGCAAGCGCGGAACGCGCACGACCGTCGAGGCCCCGTTCGGGCCGGACTGGCGCGCGAGCGCCTGCGAGTCGTGCGGCAACTGCGCGCAGGCGTGCCCTACAGGCGCGCTCGTGGAGAAGCGCCGCGGTGCCTACCGCTCGTGGGAGACGGAGCGCGTGCGCACCACCTGCCCGCACTGCGGCGTGGGCTGCCAGCTGGACCTCGTGGTGAAGGACGGCCGCATCGTTGATGCGGAGGGCGCGCCGGGGCCGTCGAACAAGGGGCTGCTGTGCGTGAAGGGCCGCTCCGGCAGCTTCGACTTCGTCGATGCGCCCGACCGCTTGACCGCGCCGCTCGTGCGCAATGCCGCCACGGGCGAGCTCGAGCCTGCCAGCTGGGACGACGCGCTCGACCTGGTGGCGCGCCGCTTCGCCGAGCTGCGCGACGAGTACGGCGGGGAGGCGCTTGCGGCCTTCGCCTGCTCGCGGTCCACCAACGAGGACATCTACCTGTTCCAGAAGATGGCACGCATCAGCCTCCACACGAACAACGTGGACTGCTGCGCGCGTGTTTGACACGCTCCCACCGTCGCCGGTCTGGCGACCATGCTTGGCTCGGGAGCGATGACGAACTCCATCGACGACGTGTGCCGGAAGGCGGACGTGGTCATGCTCGTGGGGTCGAACCCCGAGGAGGCCCATCCGGTCATCGGCATGCAGCTGCGCGCCGCCGTGGAGCGGGGCTGCCGCCTCATCGTGGTGGACCCGCGCGACATCGGGCTGGCCGCGCAGGCGGACCTCCATTTGAAGCTGCGGCCCGGCACGAACGTGGCGTTCGCGAACGGCATTGTGAACGTCCTTTTGGCCGAGGGCCTCTACGATGCCGAGTTCGTGCGCGAGCGCACGGAGGGCATCGAGGTGCTGGCCGCCACGGTGCGCGACTACACGCCCGCGCGCGTGGCCGAGATCTGCGGCATCGACCAGCGCGACCTCGTGTCCGCCGCGAAGATGTACGGAGGGGCGGGCGCGGCCGCCATCGTGTACTGCCTGGGCGTGACCGAGCACTCCACCGGCACCGACGGCGTGATGGCGCTCTCGAACATCGCCATGATCACGGGCAACCTCGGCAAGCCCGGCGGCGGCGTGAACCCGCTGCGCGGGCAGAACAACGTGCAGGGAGCCTGCGACATGGGTGCCGGCCCGGACGACCTGCCGGGCTACCAGAAGGTGGCCGACCCCGAGGTGCTGCGCCGCTTCGAGCGCGCCTGGGGCGCGAGCCTGCCGCGAGAGCGCGGACTCAAGGCTACCGAATGCTTCCCCGCCATGCTGGAGGGGCGTGTGCGCGGCCTGTACCTGTTCGGCGAGGACCCGGTGCGCACCGACCCGGACACGGGGCACGTGCTGCGGGCGCTCGCGGCGCTCGACTTCCTCGTGGTGCAGGACCTGTTCCTCACCGAGACGGCGAAGCTGGCCGACGTCGTGCTTCCCGGCCGCAGCTACGCGGAGAAGGAGGGCACGTTCACGAACACCGAGCGCCGCGTGCAGCGCGTGCGCAAGGCCGTGGAGGGGCCGGCGGGGCCGCGGCTGGACACCGACGTGTTCACGGAGGTCATGAACCGCATGGGCTACGGGCAGCCGCGTTTGACCGCCGCGGAGGTCATGGAAGAGATAGCCTCGGTCACGCCGTCGTACGGCGGCGTGGGCCATGTGCGCCTCGACGGCGACGAGGTGGCCGGGCGGGGCCTTCAGTGGCCGTGCCCGCACGCGGGGCACCCCGGCACGCCCATCCTGCACCGGCACGAGTTCGCGCAGGGGGTGGGCGCGTTCTCCACGCCGGACTACCGGCCGTCGGCAGAGCTTCCCGACGAGGAATACCCGCTGGCCATGATGACGGGCCGCGTGCTCGCCCAGTACAACGCCTGCGCGATGACCGGGCGCACCGAGGGCCTGGGCGCGCTGTCCGGCAGCTCGTTCATCGAGCTGAACGATGCCGACGCCGCCGCTCTCGGCATCGCCGACGGCGACCGGGTGCGCGTGACGTCGCGCCGCGGCTCCCTCAAGACCACGGCCCATGTGTCGGACAAGACTAACCCCGGCCAGACGTGGATGCCCTTCCACTTCCAGGACGGAAACAGCAACTGGCTCACCATCGCCGCCCTCGACCCCGTGTCGAAGGCTCCCGAGTACAAGGTGTGCGCCGTGCGGGTGGAGAAGGCATAGAAAAGCGGCGGCCGAAGGGCCGCCGCTCGCGTTGCGGGGAGATGGGGTAGGCTTGGACCGCCCCTTGCTCGCTTTCGCCTAGTCGCGGGTGAGCTTGCGGTGGAGGCGGTGGGGCTTGGAGGCCTCGGGGCCCAGGCGCTCCAGGCGGTTCTCCTGGTAGGCCTCGAAGTTGCCCTCGAACCACGTCCAGTTGCCGGGGTTCTCGTCGGTGCCCTCCCAGGCCAGGATGTGCGTGGCCACGCGGTCGAGGAACCAGCGGTCGTGGGACGTCACCACGGCGCAGCCAGGGAACGCCAGCAGCGCCTCTTCCAGGCTGGCCAGCGTCTCGGTGTCCAGGTCGTTCGTGGGCTCGTCGAGCAAAAGCAGGTTGCCGCCCTTCTTGAGCGTGAGCGCCAAGTTCAGGCGGTTGCGCTCGCCGCCGGAGAGCACGCCGGCCGGCTTCTGCTGGTCGGAGCCCTTGAAGCCGAAGCTGGCCACGTAGGCGCGGCTGGGGATCTCCGTGTCGCCCACGATCATGAAGTCGTTGCCGCCGGAGACGACTTCCCACAGCTTCGTGTTCGGGTCGATGCCCTCGCGGTTCTGGTCGACGTAGCTGATCACCACGGATTCGCCGATGTCGAGCGTGCCGCCGTCGACCGGTTCCAGGCCCATGATCATCTTGAACAGGGTGGACTTGCCCACGCCGTTCGGGCCGATGACGCCCACGATGCCGTTCGGGGGCAGGTCGAACGACAGGTCGTCGATGAGCACGCGGTCGCCGAAGGCCTTGTGCAGGTGGCTCGCCTCGATGACCTTCGCGCCCAGGCGGGGCGGCACGGGGATCTGGATCTCGTTGTAGTCGAGCTTCTTGTTCGCGCGCGCCTCGGCGGCCATCTGCTCGTAGGCGGCCAGGCGCGCCTTGCTCTTGGCCTGGCGGGCCTTGGGGCTCGAGCGCACCCACTCCAGCTCCTTCTTCAGCTTCTTCGCTAGCTTCTCCTGGCTCTGGCCCTGCGCCTCGATGCGGGCGGCCTTCGTCTCCAGGTAGGTGGAGTAGTTGCCCTTGTAGGGGAAGAGGCTGCCGCGGTCCACCTCGCAGATCCACTCGGCCACGTGGTCGAGGAAGTAGCGGTCGTGCGTGACCGCCAGCACCGCGCCGGGGTAGTTCCGCAGGAACTGCTCAAGCCAGAGCACCGATTCCGCGTCCAGGTGGTTCGTGGGCTCGTCGAGCAAGAGCAGGTCGGGCGCTTCCAGAAGCAGGCGGCAGAGCGCCACGCGGCGCCGCTCGCCGCCGGAGAGGTGGTCGACCTTTTCATCGGGGTCGGGGCACTGCAGCGCGTCCATGGCCTGGGAGAGCTGGCTGTCCAGGTCCCAGCCGTTCGCGGCGTCGATCTCGGTCTGGAGCTGGCCCATTTCCTCCATGAGCGCGTCGAAGTCGGCGTCGGGCTCGGCCATCTCCATGCCGATGGCGTTGAAGCGCTCCACCTTCGCGAAGATGTCGCCGAAGGCCTGCTTGATGTTCTCGAGGACCGTCTTATCCTCGTCGAGGGGCGGTTCTTGGAGCAGGATGCCCACGGAGTAGCCCGGCGTGAGGCGCGCCTCGCCGTTCGTGACCTCCTCGATGCCGGCCATGATCTTGAGTAGGGTGGACTTGCCCATGCCGTTCGGCCCCACGACGCCGATCTTCGCGCCGGGGTAGAACGACAGCGTCACGTCGTCGAGGATGACCTTGTCGCCGTGCGCCTTGCGGGCCTGATGCATCTGGTAAATGAATTCTGGCATGTCGAGCTTTCTGGGTCGGGGTTCGTTCGTGCACGCGCTATTGTCGCACGAGCGCGTGCGTTTGGCCACGTGCGCGCACAGATTCCGCACCGTCTCCGGTGGACGCCCTGCTCCCTGGAGAGGGCGTCTCCCGTGTTTTTTGCAAGGATGTACCGAAAAGGGGATAGATAGGCTATACTGGCAACCTGCCGGTCCGAAGACGGGCCGCACCGCATCGCTCGAAGGAGGAACCCTATGGCCGTCAACCGCCAGAAGCTCAAGCTCCTGTACCTTATGCGGATGCTCGAGGAGGAGACCGACGCTGAGCAGGGCCTCACGATGTCGCAGATCCTCGAGCGGCTGGAGGCGCAGGGCATCACGGCCGAGCGCAAAGGCATCTACCGCGACATCGAGGCGCTGCGCGAGTTCGGCCTGGACGTGCGCACCTACCAGCGCGCGCCGGTGGAGTATGCGCTGGAACGGCGCGACTTCGCCTTCCATGAGCTGTTGCTGCTGGTGGACGCCGTGCAGAGCTCGCGCTTCCTCACGCAGCGCAAGAGCGACGCGCTGGTCGAGGCCGTGAAGAGGCTCGCGTCCGCCCGCCAGTGCGCGCTGCTCGACAAGCGCCTGCATGTGGAGGGCCGCATCAAGATGCAGAACGAGTCGGTGTTCCACAGTGTCGACCGCATCCAGGAGGCCATCGCGCAGAAACGGCAGATCTCGTTCGTCTACTTCAAATACGACGCGGCCAAGGAGAAGGTGCTCCAGCACGGCGGCGAGCGCTATGTCGAGACGCCCGTGCAGCTCGTGTACGCCGAGGGTTACTACTACCTGGTCGTGTTCAACGAGAAGCACGACGACTTCGCCACCTACCGCGTCGACCGCATGGATCGCATCAAGATCACGGACGCGCCCGCCGTGAAGAACGAGCGCATCGCCACGTTCGACGCCCAGGAACTCGAGGGCCGCGCGTTCGGCATGTATTCGGGCGAGTCCGTGGCGGCTACCCTCCTGGTGAGCGGCGAGGCCATGGGGGCGATCATCGACCGGTTCGGCAAGGACGTCGAGTCCCTGCCGGCGGGCGAGGGCTGGGCGCGCGTGTACGCCACGGTCATGAAAAGCCCCGTGCTGTTCGGCTGGCTCGCGCAGTTCGGCGACCGGGTGCACATCGAGAAGCCCGCCTCGCTCGCGGCCGAGTATCGCGACTACCTGGCGGGCATCGTCGCCTCGTACGGGGAGTGACGCCTCGGCGCGGCCGCAGCTAGACCGCGTGGGCGAGCGGCCATGCGTCGCGGTTGCCCAGGAACAGCCGTCCTCCATCGTCGAGCACGACCTCCACGTCCTCGAGCAGGCCGCCTCGGCCGGTGACGAGCACGAGGTCGGCCACCGTCCGCCCGATGGCGTACGAGCAGGGGCGGAAGCTCTCCCAACGTAGGCCCGTCACGGGGGCGTCCGTGGCGATGCAGCCGGAATACAGGGCGATGCACGGCTCCCTCATGGCGAACGCTGCGAGGTCGCCCGACTCGAGCCGCAGGATGGTCGGCGCGTTCGGCAGCCATGACCGCTCCCGCTCATTCCAGAGCGTCACCACGTCGGCCACGCATGCGCCGATCGCGCCCCGTGCTTGCCGACGGTTGGCCTCCGCGAGGCCGCGGGCATCGTCGAACCAGCGCTGGTACAGGTTCGCGAACGCCGTCGCGGCCTCCACCGGCATGCTCATCGCGCGTCCTTCACGAAGGTCTCCCTGCGCATCTTGCTTTGCGGGGCGTGACGGTTCGTCCACGGTGCCTCCTAGGTCTCGGTTTTCGCCTGTATCGCCATCATACGCGCGCGGCTCGGAGCGGCTGTCCTTCCTATGGGACAGCTCCGCACATTTCTCGCGCGGCGGCCGACCCTCTCGGCCGCCAAGGTTTCCAACGTGTTTCGATGCGATGGGGCTTTCTTGGAGTTGACCTGCGCGCATTGACGGGATGGGCGCAGTTCGTGGATGATCGTTGCAACACGTACGGACACTTTGGCAAGGAGCGGAACTATGGCGAAGACGCGCATCGGCATTTACGGATACGGCAACCTGGGGCGTGGCGTGGAGCTGGCCTGCCGGCAGAACGAGGACCTGGAGCTTACGGCGCTGTTCACGCGGCGCGATCCGGCGAGCGTGCAGCCGCTGACCGCCGGCGTGCCCGTGTACGCGGCCGATGACCTGGCGGCGCACACGGGCGACGTGGACGTGCTCGTGCTGTGCGGTGGCAGCGCGCGCGACCTGCCCGAGCAGACGCCCGCTTGCGCGAGCCTGTTCAACGTGGTGGACTCGTTCGACACGCACGCGAACATCCCCGCCCACTTCGCCGACGTGGACGTGGAGGCGAAGGCGGGCGGCAAGGTAGCCTTGATCTCCGGCGGCTGGGATCCGGGCATGTTCTCGCTCGCGCGCCTGTACGCCACGAGCATCCTGCCCGAGGGGCACGACTACACGTTCTGGGGCCGCGGCGTGTCCCAGGGCCACAGCGACGCCATCCGCCGCATCGAGGGCGTGGCCGACGCACGCCAGTACACCGTTCCCGTGCCCGCGGCGCTCGAGGCCGTGCGCGCCGGCGAGAATCCCGAGCTCACCACCCGCCAGAAGCATACGCGCGAGTGCTTCGTCGTGGCGGAGGAGGGCGCCGACACGGCCGCCATCGAGCGCGCCATCGTGGAGATGCCGAACTACTTCGCCGACTACGACACCACGGTGACGTTCGTGTCGCAGGAGGAGCTCGACCGCGACCACGCCGGCATCCCGCACGGCGGTTCCGTGATCCGCTCGGGCGTGACCGGCCAGGACGGCGAGCACGGCCACGTGGTGGAGTACTCGCTGAAGCTGGATTCGAACCCCGAGTTCACCGGCAGCGTGCTGGCGGCCTGTGCCCGTGCGGTGCACCGCCTGTCCGTCGAGGGGCAGACGGGCTGCAAGACGCTGTTCGACGTCCCGCCCGCGTATCTGTCGCCCTTGAGCGCCGAGGAGCTGCGCGCGAGCATGCTGTAGGTTTCGCGCAGCAGAACGGCGAGAGGCTGGCAAACGAGCTGCGCGGCCATGGGGCCGCGAGAACAACCTTGGACGGGCGGGCTGCGCAAGCGGTCCGCCCGTTCTCGTCTCAGAGCAGGATCGTTGCCAACGCCGCGGCCGCGAACAGGATGCCGGCCCCGGTGGCGAACGTGCGCTCGCGGGCGGTCAGCCCGAACGCGGTGCCTTGCAGGCAAAGGGCCGTGCGCGCTGCGTGGGCGGGGGACGGGAAGTCCGGGCGGCAGGTGTCTTTCGGCCGGGCCGCCGCCTCGCGGCTTGCAGCGGGAAGCGCCGCCGCCGGCAAGGCGCGCGCATGCTGCGGCAGACGGCCTGCGCCGCCGGGGCAGGCGATCACGCGGATGGCGGGGGCATCCTGCCCGGTGCGCGCATGCGCTCCGCGGACGGTGGCGCCGTGCGAGGGCGCTTCGGCAAGGGGGAAATTCGTGGCAAGGGCGGCGTTGGCGACCATGGTGCCTCCTGGGGTCGTGCGTTGGATGGTGGCCCCATCATACGCGCCGCCGCCTGCTTGCTTGTCCTACTACCGGGACGGTTGATGTAAATCCTCTCGTTTCCGCGCATAAAAAAGCGGCGCGCAGGTTTCTGCGCGCCGCCGTGGCCGAAAACCTATTCCTTGCCCGACCAGCAGTACGTGCATACCTTCTCGCGGTCGATGCCGATGGCCTCCAGCATGCCGTCGAGCGACTGGTAGCCCAGCGAGTCGAAGCCCATCTTCTCGCAGATGGACTTCAGCATGCACTGGCCGCGCTCGGTGGAGCTGTCGGCATACTCGTCGAGGTGCTTCTGCCCTTCGTCGCCTTCAAGCTCCTGCACCACGCGGCGCGCGATGAGCTCCATCTCGGAGCGGCTGCGCGAGAAGCTCAGGTACTTGCAGCCGAACATGATGGGCGGGCAGGCCGAGCGCATGTGCACCTCGGTTGCGCCGCATTCGTGCAGGTAGTTCACTGTGCCCTGCAGCTGCGTGCCGCGCACGATGGAGTCGTCCACGAACAGGAGCCGCTTGCCGTTGATGAGCTCGGGCACGGGGATGAGCTTCATCTTCGCCACGCGGTTGCGCACGTCCTGGTTCGCGGGCATGAACGAGCGCGGCCAGGTTGGGGTGTACTTGATGAACGGGCGGCCGAAGGGGGCCTTGCTCTCGGTGGAGTAGCCGATGGCATGCGGCACGCCCGAGTCGGGCACGCCGGCCACGTAGTCCACGTCGGGCACGCCGCCCGCCGCCGCCTCGTCGCGCGCCATGATCGCGCCGTTGCGGTAGCGCATGACCTCTACGTTCACGCCCTCGTAGTTGGAGTTGGGGTAGCCGTAGTAGACCCACAGGAAGGCGCAGATCTTCATCTGCGTGCCAGCGGGGGAGATGGTCTCGTAGCCGTCCGCGTCCACGCGCACGATCTCGCCCGGCCCCAGCTCGTACTCGTCGTGATAGCCCAGCTTGTGGTAGGCGAACGATTCGAACGAGATGCAGAAGCCCTCGCCGTCCTTTCCGATGAGCACCGGCAGGCGCCCCATGCTGTCGCGTGCGGCGATGATCGTCCCGTCGCTCGTCATGATGAGCAGGGTGAGCGAGCCCTCGATCTCTTTCTGGGCGTGCTTGATGCCCTCCACGAAATTGTCCTTCTGGTTTATAAGCGCGGCCACCAGCTCCGTGGTGTTCACGGCTCCCGAGCTCATGGCCATGAACTGTCGGCTGCCGCTGGAGAAGTAGCGCTCCACCAGCTGCTCGGCATTGTTGATGGCGCCTACGGTGGTGATGCCGAACGTGCCCAGGTGCGAGCGCACGAGCAGCGGCTGCGGGTCGGTGTCGCTGATGCAGCCGATACCGCTCATGCCCTTGAATCCGGGAAGATCGTCCTCGAAGCGGGTGCGGAAGGGCGTGTTCTCTATCGAGTGGATCTCGCGCTGGAAGCCCACTTCCTCGTCGTGGAAGATCATGCCTGCGCGCCGTGTCCCCAGATGCGAGTGGTAGTCCACCCCGAAAAATACGTCCAGCACCACATCGTGATGCGATGCAGCCCCGAAGAATCCGCCCATTGGTTTGCCTTTCGTCTTGCCCGTAGCCTGCAGTGCCAACAAAGGTACCAGTATAAGGCTCCCGGCGCGCGTCTGGGGCGAGGCGGGCAGGCGATTCGCGGTTTCTGCACGAGAAGCCCCGAGAGCGGCCGGGCGGTCGCGGCGGGTCGGCCGCGGCGTGGGCTGCCCGCTAGCCGCCGAGGTGCGTCGTGTGAAGGGGCTTGTAGACGGCGCCGGTGCGTTCGAGGGTGCTCTTGCAGAGGGTGACGGCGGCGGCCCGGTCGTCGCGGGGGAAGGCGAGCGGCGGCAGGCTCGCCTTGGGGATGCGGGCGCGGCGGGCGAGGGTGATGTGCGGCTTGAAGGGCTTCGCGTCGAAGGGCACGCTGCGGGAGGCCAGCTCGTCGCGCAGGCGCTCGGCAAGATCGTCCAGCTCGCGGGTGGGGGCGATGCCGAGCCAGAGCGTCGCGTCGCTCGCGCGCCCGAACTTGCCCAGGCCGTCGCTCGCCAGCGCGACGGGGGCCGTGTTCGCGCACGCGGCGTCGAGGGCGTCAGCCGCGCGGGCCGCCTGCGCCTCGTCGACCTCGCCGAGGAAGGCGAGCGTGAGGTGGTAGGTCGAGCGCGGCAGGAAGCGGCCCTCCACAGCGGCTCCCAGCTGGCGGGCAAGTGCGGCGACGTCGTCGGCGAAGTCCGGCGGCAAATCGAGCGCGACGAACGTCCTCATGAGGTTTCCTTTCCGAAGCCGTCGAGCAGCGGCGTGAGCGGGCCCTTCGCCAGCACGTCGACGCGGCGGGTGGCGCGCGAGATGGTGGTGTAGAGGCGGCGGCGCGAGAGGTCGTCGCCGGGGAAGACGCGCGCCGAGGCGTCCGGCACGACGACGTGGTCGAACTCGAGGCCCTTCGCCAGCTTGAGCGTGATGAGCACGACGCCGCTCGCGGGGAGCTCGTCGTGCTCGTCCAAAAGCGGCGGCGCGTCCTCGCCGAGCAGCTGCTGGAGCCGTTTGGCCTCGTGCTTCCACGGCACGATGACGGCGTCGAGCCCCTCGCCTGCGCGCGCCCCGGCCACGGCGGCGCGCAGGGCGTCCGCGTAGGCGGCGGCGTCGTCGAAGGCGCGGAGGGCCGGCGGCTCGTCGGCGCGCTGGATGGAGGAGACCTGGAGCTGCTCCTCGGGCGGCAGCAGGCTCGCGAACAGGGCGGTGATCTCGGGCGTCGAGCGGTAGCTCGTCATGAGGCGGCATTCCTCCACCGCGCCGCGCGCGGCCTGGAACACCTCGCGCACCTCGTCGAACGAGGCCGTGTCGGGTGCGATGGCCTGGTTCGGGTCGCCCAAGAGCAGGAAGTTCGCGCGGCGGAAGTAGCGCGCGAGCACGGCCAGCTGGGCGGCGGTGTAGTCCTGCACCTCGTCCACCATCACGTACTTCGCGTCCGGGTTGCCGAGGCCCGTGAGCGCCATCTTCAGGTAGAGCCACTCGAGCGGCGCGAGGCCGTCGGTTTCGAGAAGGCGCATGCCGATGCGGTCGATGCGCAGCCAGTCGTCGTTCTCCACGGCGGCGAAGGCGTCGGCATAGTGATCGGTCAGGTAGCGCAGGGCGAGCGCGCGCTCCTCCTGCTCGTCGGTCGGCGCGATGAGCTCGCCGAAGATGCGCAGCTGCTCGTCGGCCTCGAGGGCCTCCAGCTCGTCGAGCGCCTCGTCGGTTCCGGCCATCTGCTTGAGGCGGCTCTCCAGGCGCGCGTGCAGCTCCTCGCGCATGAGCGTGATGCGATGCGGGCCGGCGGGGATGCGGCCGAGCTTGTCGGCCAGCTTGCGGATCTGGTCGGCGGCGATGAGGCGCTTGTCCTCCACGCGGACGTCCTTGAAGTCGTTCGCGTCGAACTCGAACGATTCGACGGCCCTATCGATGCGCGCGAGCGCGGCGAGCGGCACGTCCACGCGGCCGCTGCCGCGGTCGGGCGGCAGCAGGCGGCGCGCGAACTCGTCCCAGGTGAGGCTTTCCGGGTTGCGCTCGCCCAGGTCGGGGAGGACGCTCGCGATGTAGTGGCTGAACACCGGGTTCGGCGAGACGAGGAAGACCTCGCTCGGGTCCAGGCTGCCGCGCTGCTGGTAGAAGAGGTAGGCGATGCGTTGCAGCAGCACCGACGTCTTCCCGCTGCCCGCGATGCCGCTCACCAGCAGCACCGGCACGTCCTCGTGGCGCACGACGGTGTTCTGCTCCTTCTGGATGGTGGCCGTGATGGCCTTCATCTGCGCGGTGCGCTGCTTCGAGAGCGACGCCAGGAGGAGCGAGTCCTGGATGGCGACCGTGGTGTCGAAGTAGGCGTTCAGGCGGTCTTCCTCGATGTCGAACTGGCGGCGCAGTTTGAGATCGGCCGTGATGGTGCGGCCGTCGGCCACGTAGGAGGTGCGGCCGTTGTCCTGGTTGTAGTAGGTCTCGGCCACGGGCGAGCGCCAGTCCACCACGAGGCGGTGGTAGTTCTCGTCCGAGATGCCGGCCGTGCCGATGTAGAGCTCCTTGGGCTCCTGCCCGGGCTTGAACTGCAGGGCGACCTTGGCGAAGTAGGGCTGCTTCAGGAGCAGCTCCACCTTGGCGAGCTCGGCGGCGTCGGCGTCCTGCGCGAGGTTGTACCCGTCGATCACGCGGTTCATGGCCGCGAAGTCGGCGTAGGTCTCCATCGCGTCGGCGTAGGTGGCGAAGTTGGGCGCGAGCTCCTCGGCCATCGCCTTCTTGTCGGCCGCCGCCTCGCGCTGCGCGCGCTCCATCTTGCGCACGAGGGCGCGCCCGATCTGCTGGAGCTTCGCGTAGGTGCCGGCGAGGTGCTGTTGCTCCTGGTCGAAAACGGGGTCGGCGCTGTTGTCGGCAGGGTTCTGGAAGGGTTCGGTCGGCACGGGTTCTCCTTGCGGCGCGCATCGGTCAGGTTGAAAAGTTCGCCGAAACATTCTACCGGATTCGGCCGCACGAATGCAGGCTGTCAGCGATTCGTGGAGAGGGGGAGGCTCGAGTGAGCGGAGCCGTCTCTGTCGCCTATGGGAGCGTCGGTCAGATCAAAATGCCGTTGCAGTGGTCGATCTCGTGCTGGATGATCTGCGCGGTGAAGCCGGTGAACGTTTGCTCGCGCGGTTGGAAGTCTCGGTCCTCGAAACGCACCTTGATGGTGCGGTGGCGCGTCGCGCGGCGGCTGCCAGGAAGCGACAGGCAGCCCTCCTCGGCCTCGTACGCGCCAGAGCGGCTGACGATTTCCGGGTTGAACATGACGCGCTGTGTGCCCCCGTCGTCGAAGACGATGATGCGCTTGGCCGTGCCGATCATGTTGGCCGCCATGCCGACGCATTCGTGGGCGTGTGCCGCGAGCGTGTCGAGCAGGTCCTGCGCCGTCTGCGCGTCGGCCGCCGTGGCGGCCGATGAGGGCAGCGAGAGGAACATCCGATTCGTCATGATGGGCCTGATCATAGTCAAAAGCCTCCTGTTGTGTTTCGGGCGCACGACGAAGCTTGAGCTACGTCAGCTCGCTCCACCATGGTTCGTGCGCAATATCCCTGACTTCCGGCAGCGAAGGGAAATCAACGCCAAGGGTCTTCGCCATTTTCTTGAGAGCCACGCGGAATATGCCCGCCATCGTGGCTGCGTTGAAATATGGCTGCCCATAGTGAATACTTGCTTCTTGGGTTGCCCTATCGAGATGGTCGTTGAAAAGCTTTTGTGCCAAAGGGGAATCCACGGGGATTCCCGCAGATTCCAATATGGCCTCCGCCTCTTTCAGTACACTGTGCCTGTATATGAAGCGGTATTCCTTCATTCCGACGATTTTCCAAAACGTGCCATAGTATGAAACACCGTAAGCTTTCAGCCAGTCCCACATGATTTCCGGGTCGTTGACGTTTGGTCCTTCTGCATGGCATCGGTGGCAGAGAAGAACTATGTTCGATGGTTCGTCTTTTCCACCTAGGGCGTGGGGCACAATATGACATCGCTCCAGGTTTCTCTTGCAGCCACACCTCCAACAGTGAGTTTCAGCTTCGCTCCAGTCTACGCTCAGTCCGCATTCGTTTACATGTCCCGACCAATAGTCTATCGACTCCTGAACGGTTGTCTTTATGCGTTGTCTATCATTCATGAGACGATCTTTTCCGAGGGAGCTCTCGTATTTTTGCGCGGATAACGCGTCCCCTCATTTCATCAAATTGCGTTGATTGAGCGAGAAGGCGAGCGTAGACATTGGCTGATAATTCAGGAGAACAAGGCTTAAAGGGATCTCCTGTTGCTCATATCCTCAGACCAGCTTGCCCTTGCAGTGGTCGATCATGTGCTGGATGAGCTCGGCGGTCCAGCCGGTGAAGTCGCGCTTGCGGCTGACCAGGGCGCCGTCCACCAGCTCGTCGTAGACCACCTTGACGCGCTCGTAGCGGGTGACCTTGGACTCGGCCTCCAAGGTGAGGCAGCCCTCGACCGTCTTGTACGCGCCGAGCGCCTGCTTGAGAACCGGGTTGTACATGACGTGCGGCTGTTCGTCCTCGTCGTGGTAGACGACGACGGCCTTCGCCACGCCTATCTGGTTGGCCGCCAGGCACGCCGCCTCGTCGAGCGAGGCGAGGGTGTCGAGCAGGTCCTGCGCCACGGCGGCGTCCTCGGCGGTGGCGGGCTCGCACGGCTGCGAGAGGATGGCTTCGTCGGTCACGAGTTCTTTGATCATGATGCGGTTGCTCCGTCCGGTTGGCTCTGCGTCTCGCCGGCTTGCGGCGCTCATCGCGCCGGGCCGGCTTCGGTTCGGATGAATTCTACCATGAAGAGGCTTAAGGTTCGCGCATCAGGTGGCGGTCGAGCCGAGTGCGCGCACGGCCTCGAGGGCCGCGGCGACGTCGGCGGCGACGAGCGGGGCCGTGCTGTCGGGATAGCGGCCGGGATCGACGCTCTCGAGCGCTTCGGCGATGCGCGGTGCGAGCGACGGCTGTGCCTGGGCGAGTGCGGGCGCAGCTTGGACGCACTGGCGCGCCGTGGTGGGCTTCGGGTCGCTGAACAGGCGCGCGAGGTCGTCGAAGATGTCGGCCGTGCGCCCCTCGGCGTCCCAACGTGCGTTCGCGACGATCAGCAGGAAGCCGCGCGTGCGGGCGAAGGCGCTCTTCGCATACAGCAGGCGGGCGAACGTGTCGAAGTGCGCGGAGACGGCGTCGGTGGCCTCGCTCAGCGCGAGGAGCTCTTTGAGTGCCGCGTGGGCGTCTGCGTTGTCGCGACCCTGCAGGCGCTCCGTGAGGAGCTCGATCTGCGCGTTGTCGCCGTTGCCTCCCACAGCTTCAGCCCTCCTTTTTCTTGCGCTTGAACTTGCCAGTCAGGCGCGACGCCTTGTCGGCGGCGGTGCGGCCGAGTTTGGGGGCATCGTCATGGACGCGGGTCGCGGCGGCCTTGGCCCCGTCGGACACCGCGTGCCCCAGCTTGGGGGCCGTCTCGCGCACGTGCCCGGCGACCGTCTTCGCGCCCGACGCCGCCGCCCGCGCGCCGGTCTGGGCCCCTGCAGCGACGGTCTTCGCGCCCGCCTTCGCAGCCTGGGCCACCTCGGGCGCGACCTCTTTGGCCTTGGCGGCGGCCTTGCGCACGTAGGGCTCGGCGGCCGGCGCCACCATGGGGGCAACCTTCGCCGCCTTCTTCACCGTGGGCATGGCGCGGGTCGCCACGCGCTTGGCCCCGGCGGGAAGGGGAGCGAAGCGCAGCACCTGCTCGGCGACGTCGACGGCCTTGTTGAAGGTCGCGGCGTACTCGGCCGCCGTCTTCTTCGGAGCGCCTTCGCCCTGCGCCGACGCGGCGTCGGTGGCCTGGCATTCGGGTCGGGGCCCTGTGGCGTCGGGTGCGTTCTCGTCCATATGGCGGCTCTCCTTTCGCGCGGCGCAGCGGAATCGGTTCGCGTCCATTGTGCCACAGGCGGCCCTGCGATGCGCGGCCTCAACCGAGCTTTGCAAGCTCCTCCATAAGCGCGCGCCGACGCGGGTAGCGTTTCTTGAAGTCCTCCGCCATCTCCTGCGCGACGGGTCTTCCGCCCGCGAAGTACGGGCAGTCGTAGCGCGCTTCGCACAGGTCGGCGGGTGCGCCGGGGACAAAAGCGCGGTAATCGTACGTGCCTTCGACGACGGCTGTCCAGCCTTTGTCGTTGGCCTTCAAGCCCGACACGCAGCCTTCGCGCTGGTAGGCGAGCCCTTTGGCAAGGCTTGCCGGGGGGGGGGCTTTTCCAGCCGAGGTCGAGCTGCATGACGGCCCCCCGTCGATCGCTTGCGAAGATGGACGTCAGTATGTCACAAAAATTCTTGTCGCGAGGTGCGCTTTGGGGACAGGCGGAAAACTTTGAGCGAAGAAGCGTCGATGGTTACTTCTCCTGTCCTAAATATGCGAACACGCTGCGCGTGGCCAGGAAGACGCCGATGAGGGTCGTGCCGATGCCGATGCCGAACAGCACGCCGCTGATGAAGTCGGTCAAATCCGAGCCGCCGAACAAGGGCGAGAGGGCCAGAAGAACGAGGCCCATCACGATGAGCGCGATGGCGATGATGGTGATGCGCTGGCTCTCGAGGCGCTGGATGCGTGCGAGCATCTCGATCATCTGGTCGTTGTCGTACATGCGCAGGTTCTCGCGCTCGTTCTCCTCGCCGTCGAGCAGCTCGCTCACGGTGATGCCGAGGGCTTCGCACAGCTCGTTCACCACGGCGTAGTCGGGCATGCACTTGCCGCGCTCCCATTTCGAGACGGACTTGCTCGAGATGCTGAGGCGCTCCGCTAGCTGCGCCTGAGTGAGGTTGAGCTCCTTGCGCTTGCGGGCGATGAACGTGCCGGTTGCTATCTGGTTCACGGTGGGCCTCCTGGGGCGGTGCGATTGGTTGACGGGGCCATTGTCGCGTGACGGGCGCGGCGAGTCCACCTCCCGGAGGGCGAATTTGGGGGAAATAGGGGATGCTTTTGCTGCTCGGCGGGAAGCGGTATCATGGATGAGATTATTGGACGGGAGGAGTGAAAGGACGTCTTCTTAAGTCTGGGGAATGGGCGGCGAATCTTGACGTCCCGTCATTCCATGCAAAGCTTGCGAGCAACCATTCGTACAAGCCGATAACCGTAAATGGTAGAGAAGGGGAAACCGATGGTGAAGGAGCATTGTACATGGACAGGCTTCTATTCAAGGTTGGCGGACAAGCTATTGACGTTCAAAAATGATCGCCGCAGCCTGATGAACAAGCTTCTGTCTCTCTACGAGGGAGTCGACATGAAGCTCCCGAAACTCGATAGCTCATCAACTCCTGCCGACATCGACCCTTATACGGTCTTCGGACTCTTCAACAAAGGCATCTCGGATACCAATAGAAGAAAGATCGTCTCAGCTTTCGCGGAAGCTTTCGGAATCGAAGCAGACCAGCCTAAAGATTTTCAAGGTGTTCCTACGCTCAATAATCTCAACGCGACGTTCTACGCCTTTAAGGGGGATGGACGGCGTGGGGAGCACGACATCGACAATCTATGGCGAACCTTCGAAGCCGAGATTAAGCTCGCTGCGGAAGACAGTGAGCTCAATCGCGCTGAATTCGTCGAGGCGTACGACGCGACTATCGGGCAGTTCGGTCTGGGGTGGAAGCTTACCATGGGCCTGTATTGGGTTCGACCGTACGCCTTCGTCAGCCTCGACTCTCGTAATCGCTGGTATCTGGGTGACATGAAAACAGCGGGACCCGTTGTTGCCTCCGCTTTTCCAAAAGAAAAGGGCTCGCCTATTCCGAGTGGAGCAGAGTACCTCGCTATCTGCGATGTCGTTCGCTCCCAACTTGGCTCGAAAGACTGCCCCTATCAGGATTTCCCGGCTCTCTCCAATGCCGCGTTCATCGAATCCGAGCGTGTCAATAAAGAGAGGAAGGCTGCTGCAAAAGCCGCCGATAAGGAGGCCGAGGAAAGCGCGCTGGGCGATGCCGGCGTGGAGACGGTGCATTATTGGCTTTATGCGCCTGGCGAGGGTGCAAGCATGTGGGAAGAGTTTTACCGTCGCGGCATAATGGGGATGGGCTGGTGCGATCTCGGCGACTTGAGTGGCTATGCGACCAAGGAAGACATGCAGCTCAAACTGCAGGAAGTTTGTGGCGGCGCGACGACGCAAAAGAACTCCGCCCACGCAGTCTGGCAGTTTGTCCACGATATAAAGCCTGGTGACGTGGTCTTCGCGAAGCGGGGGCGCACCGAAATTTTGGGACGTGGCGTAGTTGTCGGTGATTACGAATACGACGAGGGCGAAAGCCGCTATCCGAATATTCGCAAAGTTAAGTGGAGTCATAAGGGCAGCTGGCGGACCGGCGAGATGTTTGCCATGAAGACCCTTACCGATATGACCGACTATCCTGACTTTCTGGCCAAAATAGATCCCTTTTTCGAAGACGCCGCCGTGGGGGAGGAGGGAGTTGTTGCGCTCGAATACCCTTTGTACGGTGCAGAGGATTTCTTGGCTGAAGTGTACATGGACGAGACGGCTTATGAGGCTCTTACGAACGTGCTGAGCTCCAAGAAGAACGTCATCTTGCAAGGCGCTCCAGGCGTTGGCAAGACGTTCGTGGCCAAGAGGCTTGCGTACTCGATGATGGGCGCGAAGGACGTCGATCGCGTGATGATAGTGCAGTTTCACCAAAGCTACAGCTACGAGGACTTCATCGAAGGCTTCCGTCCTTCTGCTGCAGGGTTTGAACTGACCAAGGGCGCTTTCTACAGCTTTTGCAAAAAGGCAGCTGAAGATGAAGATAATGACTACTTTTTCGTCATCGACGAGATAAATCGTGGCAACCTCTCAAAAATCTTCGGCGAGTTGTTTATGCTCATCGAGAATGATAAACGCGGACCTAAGAACAAATTGCAACTGCTGTACTCGCGCGAACTCTTCTATGTACCGAGCAATGTTTACCTCATCGGCATGATGAACACAGCGGACCGATCGCTCGCGATGCTTGATTACGCGCTGCGCCGTCGTTTCGCGTTCGTCGACCTGAGGCCCGGGTTCGGTTCTGACGGCTTCGCCGAATATCGCGACGGACTTTCAAGCCCCAAGTTTAACGAGCTCGTCTCATGTGTTGTGCGGTTGAACGCGGCAATAGCTGACGATGATTCTCTGGGCGAGGGCTTTTGCATCGGCCATAGCTATTTCTGCGGACTCAGGGTCGAAGATGTGACTGATGCGGCGCTCTCTGCGATCGTGGAGTTCGAGCTGGTGCCTCTGTTGAGGGAGTACTGGTTCGACGAGCCGTCCAAAGTGCGTGAATGGGCCGATGCGCTGCGCAGGGCCATCAAATGATCCGCATTCAGAATATCTACCACATGCTGGCGTATGCTTTCCAGGTGCTGAGAGGGCGGGGTTACCGCGACGTTGCAACCGAGCAGTTTGACAACGCAGCGGAGCTTTGCGCGGCCATCCTTTCGCGAGGCATAAGCTCGCAGATCAAACGCGGGTTGGGGCGCGAGTATATGGACCGTACCGAGGCGATCTCATCCCTGCGGGGCAAGATCGAGGTGTCTGAGTCGGTGAAGACGCGCAGCGTGATGCGCCGACAGATGATATGCGCCTATGACGAATTCAGCGTGGACACGCGCATGAACGGCATCCTCAAGGCGACGTGCAGGTTGCTTCTTCACGCCGACATAAGCAAGGCTCGCAAGAAGGAACTCAGGAGCCTGATGGTCTTCTTTTCCGATGTGCGCGACGTTGACCTCGCCACGGTAGATTGGCATATGCGTTTCGATCGGAATAACCAGACATACCGCATGCTCATGGGCGTGTGCTGGCTTGTTGCCAAAGGGCTGCTCCAGACGCAGGCAGATGGAAGTGCCAAGCTCATGGACTTCTTTGACGAGCAACGCATGAGCCGTCTGTATGAAAAGTTCATCCTGGAATACTATCGGCAGGAGCATCCGGAGCTTGCCGCTCAAGCTTCTTGTATCGGTTGGGCTCTCGACGATGATTTCGACGACCTGTTGCCAACGATGAAGAGCGATGTCATGCTTTGTCACGGGGGCGCTGTGCTCATCATCGACGCGAAGTACTACTCATGCACGACCCAGCGGCGGTTCGACAAGCGCAGCATCCATTCAGGCAACCTATATCAGATCTTCGCCTACGTGAAGAACAAGGAGGCCGAGCTTGCCGAAGTGCCGCATACTGTATCGGGCCTGCTGCTCTACGCCAAGACGGACGAAGAGATTCAGCCCGATGGGGTCTACCGGATGAGCGGCAACCGCATAAGCGTGCGCACGCTCGATCTGGGATTGCCGTTCGAAAGCATACGCATGCAGCTTGACGAAATCGCGGAGACGCACTTTGCGAGGGAGGCGCACTGCTCGGACGTTGGTTGAGTAAGGTCGACTAGGTATCACCGAGGTTGCGAGGGGCAATTGCGGGTCGAGTCCCCCTCGTAGTATTCTGATGCGAGCTGTTCTTCGAGACGGGAGCCCGCATGGACGATGGTTCGCCGCAGGCCGCACGCACGCTGATCGCCGGCGTCGAGTATCGCTTCGTCGAGAAGCTGGCTTCGGCGACGGTCGATGGCGAGGTCGTGGTGTGCGAGGCTCTCGACGGCGCGAGGCGCTACGCGACCTGCGAAACGTGGGAGGCGGGGCGCGCTCGTTTCGAGGCGAGCCGGTTGGCGGACGAAGGCGTCGTGACCTCGGCGAGCTCATCCGCCGAGAAGCTCGCGCTGTTCAACTCGCTGTTCGCCATGCGCAGCGACGTGCACGCGAAAAGCTACTTCAACAAGAAGACGGGGCGTGTCGGCTACACGCCCGCATGCGCCAACGAGTGGAAGGGCAGCGTGTGCGGAAAGCCCCGCGTCAAGTGCGCGGACTGTGCGAACCGCGAGTTCTTGCCGCTCGACGACGCTGCGCTGCTGGCGCATTTCCGAGGCTCGGGACGGGATGGCGTGGGAATCGTCGCGGGTTATCCGCTTGTTGATGACGACAAGATGCGCGTGCTCGCGGCCGACTTCGACAAGGACGACTGGCAGCAGGCGGTGGGCGCGTTTCGGAGCGTGTGCGAGCGGGAGGGCGTGCCCGTCGCCATCGAACGCTCGCGGTCGGGCAACGGCGCGCATGCGTGGATGTTCCTCGGCGAGCCGGTGGCCGCATCGGATGCCCGAAAGCTCGGATGCGCCCTGCTGACGCGCGCGATGCGGGTCGATCCGAGGCATGCTTAATGTTGTTGTCTGTTAGAATGTATTTCGACGTGTATTTACAATGGCGTTACTTGGTAGGGGTTCATATGAAGTACTCAGAGCTTGTCGAATCGGGCGCTCCGACCTCGGAACTGCAATCCTATCTCGTTGACTCGGAGCTTGTCACTGTAACACTGAGGCTTCCGCGCACTATGCGCGAGTCGGCGAAGGAGTATGCCAACCTCAATGGCCTCACCTTCACCTCGCTCGTAAAACAATGCCTCATTGAGCGACTGACGGAGAAAGATTGACCACGGTGTACGCAGTTACCTGGATTCATACCCATCGGCGACTTACGCTGGATTCCGGCGAGAACAGGAGTAGTGGATGAACAAGCAGCAGCTAGCAGCAAAAATCTGGGCCTCGGCTAACGAGATGCGATCGAAGATCGAGGCAAGCGAGTACAAGGACTACATACTCGGGTTCATCTTCTACAAGTTTCTTTCGGAAAAGGAAGAGTCGTGGCTGCACGGTCAGGGCTTCGAGGACGCAGACATGGTGTCCGTGACCGAAGCAGACCCCGACATCGTGGGCTTCGTCCGTCCGAACCTCGGCTACTTCATAGCCTATGAGCATCTTTACTCCACATGGCTCGCCAAAGGTTCCGACTTCGACGTGTCCGATGTGACAGATGCACTCAGCGCGTTCTCGCGCCTTGTTGACCCGCACCACCGGCACGTATTCGACCGCATCTTCGAGACGCTGGAGACGGGCCTCTCCAAGCTGGGTGACACCTCGGGTGCCCGCACCAAGGCCATCAGCAGCCTTCTGCACCTCATCAAGGACATTCCGATGGATGGGCGGCAGGGCTACGACGTTCTCGGTTACATCTACGAGTACCTGATTTCCAACTTCGCCGCCAACGCTGGCAAGAAGGCGGGCGAGTTCTACACGCCCCACGAGGTATCGTTGCTCATGAGCGAGATCGTGGCCCACCATCTGCGCGACCGTCACGAGATCCAGATATACGACCCCACAAGCGGTTCGGGCAGCCTGCTCATAAATATCGGCCAGGCCGTGGCACGACAAATGGGCAGCGAAGGGCGCATCAAGTACTACGCGCAGGAGCTGAAAGAAAACACCTACAACCTCACGCGCATGAACCTTGTGATGCGCGGCATAGACCCGGCCAACATTGTGACGCGAAACGGCGACACTCTGGCTGACGACTGGCCGTGGTTCGAAGAGGGACACCCCGAGACCTACGAGCCGCTGTTCGTGGATGCCGTCGTATCCAACCCGCCCTACTCGCAGCGCTGGGACGCGCCGGATGCACCCGACCCGCGTTTCGACGACTACGGTATCGCGCCAAAGTCCAAGGCGGATTACGCATTCCTCCTGCACGACCTCTACCATCTGCAACCGGACGGCATCATGTGCATCGTGCTGCCCCACGGCGTGCTCTTCCGCGGCGGCGAGGAGGGTCAGATTCGGCGCAATCTCGTGGAGAGCGACAAGATAGACGCCATCATTGGGCTTCCGGCCAACATCTTCTTCGGCACGGGCATCCCCACCATCGTCATGGTGCTGCGCAAGACGCGCGAACGCGACGACATCCTGATCATCGATGCGTCGAAGGGCTACGTGAAGGAGGGAAAGAACAACAAGCTCCGCGCCTCCGACATCCGGCGCATTGTGGACGCCTACGAAGCCAGGGGCGACCAGGACCGCTACTGCCGAGTGGTGAGAAAAGACGATGTGCGGGCCAACGACTACAACCTGAACATTCCGCGCTACGTTGACTCCTCCGAGCGAACGTGCGGCTGGGACATCTATGCCACCATGTACGGTGGTATACCCACATCCGAAGTGGATGCGCTCAAGCACTACTGGCGCGCGTTACCAGGTCTACGCGAGGAGCTGTTCGAACAGGTCAACCCCGCAAGTATGCGTCTGGCGAGCGAGGATATTGAATCGACCGTCCGCAAGAGCAAGGCCGTAGGTGCCTGGCGCGAAGAGTTCGCCGGACGTTTTGCGGACTTCGAGCCGTGGCTTTACGAGGAGCTGGTAGACGAACCGTCGCTTGTTGTCCGCAGCTCCGAGGAGGCACAATTGTCCTCGGAGCTGTTCAGTCGCCTCGAGGGTATCGATTTAATCGACCGTTACGACGCCTACCAGGCGCTCGATGACGAGTGGCAGCAGATTGCCATTGATCTCGAAGTGCTGCAGACCGAGGGCTTCGACGCGGTGCGGCGCGTAGACCCACGTATGGTCTTGAAGAAGCAGCGCGGCAAGGACGTCGAGGTGCAGGACGGATGGGTCGGACATGTCCTGCCCTTCGAGCTGGTGCAGCGGGAACTGCTCGCCGAGGATGCGGCGGAAGTGGCCGCGATGGAGTTCAGGCTTCCCGTTGTCGCATCTGAGATCGCGGAGATCCTGGAAGGTCTGACCGACGAGGAGAAGTCGGACGCAGGAGACGCTGTCAACGAGTCGGGCGATGCCTTCGTCGCATCCAAGCTCAAGGGGATGGCCAAAACCCTGCGTGCCGAGATGGGTGACGAGGCGCGCTCTGCGGACTCGCTGCCAAGCCGACTTGATGCAGCGGCGCGGTTCTACGATGAGGAGCGCGACTTGAAACGCCGGCTCAAGGAGGCAAAGTCGGTGCTCGACGGCAAGTCGAAGAAAGCCATCGAAGAGCTTAGCGACGACCAAGCGCGTTTGCTGCTTTCGGCAAAATGGATTGATCCGCTTGTCCGACGTATCGAAACCATGCCGGATACTGTCATCGGATCGCTTATCGACGACATCCGCGCTCTAGCTGACAAATATGCCACGACCTATGCTGATATAGACGAGCGGATCCGCGAGTCTGAACATGAACTTATTAGCATACTGGAACAGCTCACCGGTAACGAGTTCGACATGGCTGGTATCCGAGAGCTCGCCACGCTGCTGGGCGGTGATGCTCGATGAACCACGTGCCTGCCATTAGATTCGCCGGTTTCACTGACCCTTGGGAACAGCGTAAGCTGGGGGAGCTCTGTTCTTTCGCAAAAGGCCGTGGGTACAGCAAGGCCGATATTTGCGATTCGGGAGTCCCGCTGATTCTCTACGGACGCTTGTATACGCGATACCAAACGCGCATAGACGACGTCGATACGTTTGCTGTTGAGCGCGAAGGTTCTTTGTTCTCTTGCGGCAACGAGGTGATTGTGCCTGCCTCTGGCGAAACCGCAGAAGATATAGCGGTCGCCTCGTCCGTTCGCAGATCAGATATCGTATTAGGTGGCGATCTGAACGTTTTAACCCCTGGAGCGGAATTGGATCCTGACTACGTTGCACTGGTTATCACGTACGGAAAGGCGCATGTAGAGCTAGCGAAAAGAGCGCAAGGCAAATCGGTCGTTCACATTCACAATGATGATATCGCCGATGTCGATTTCCCATATCCAACGACAAGGGAGCAGCAGGCAATTTCATCGTTGGCGCTCAGCTTCGACGACCTCATCACCCTTCACCAGCGTAAGTACGATAAGTTTGTCGTACTCAAGAAGGCATTGCTCGAAAAGATGTTTCCGCGAGACGGTGCATCCGTTCCCGAAATCAGATTCGCCGGTTTCACTGACCCTTGGAAACAGCGTAAGCTGGGGGAGGTGGCCGATATCGTTTTTCGGACGGTCGAAATAGAGGATGATAAGGAATATCAGCTAGTCACAGTAAAACGCAAGAACGCAGGGGTAGTACAGCGTTCCGTGGTTAAAGGCCGCGATATCCTAGTTAAGAATTATCAGGAATTGCAGACTGGGGATTTTTTAATATCAAAAAGACAGGTTGTCCATGGCGGTAATGGTCTAGTACCTCCATCCTTATCTGGAGCGATAGTTTCAAACGAGTATCTTGTTCTTGTTGGAAATGCGAAAATATCAAGCGAATTTTGGGCTCTTCTTTCCATGACAAAAACAATGTGCACATGCTATTTTTTGAGCTCATTTGGGGTTGATATCGAAAAGCTAGTTTTTGACGTTGACGATTGGAAAAAGCGACAAATTGCAATCCCAACGCAGACTGAGCAAAGCCAAATTTGCTCCTTCTTCCGCGACCTCGACGATCTCATCACCCTTCACCAGCGTAAGCTCACTTTGCTAAGGAACCTAAAAGCTGCGTGCTTGGAAAAGATGTTCGTATAGTAGGCAGGAATATATGATGTCAGATGTATTTACTAACGAGCTGGCCTTTGAGGATGCTCTCGTCGGGGTATTGAAGAACGACTACGGCTGGAAGAACGGCACGCTCAACCATCCCACTGAGCAGGATCTGCTCGACAACTGGGCGCAGATCCTCTTCGAGAACAACCGTGGCATCGACCGGTTGAACGGGCAACCGCTTACCGCCGGCGAGATGTCTCAGATTATCGAGCAGATAGTCGAGCTGCGCACACCCATGCGCCTCAACGGCTTCATTAACGGCAAGACCGTGTCCATAACGCGCGACAACGAGGCCGACCTGCTTCACTTCGGCAAGCAGGTGAGCCTTCACATCTACGACCGCGCCGAGATAGCGGGTGGGCGCTCCCGTTACCAGATTGCTCGCCAGCCCTACTTCTCCACCAAGAGCAAGATGCTTCCCACGCGTCGCGGTGACGTGATGTTGCTCATTAACGGCATGCCACTCATCCACATCGAGCTCAAGCGCAGCGGTGTGCCCGTGAGCCAGGCTCGAGACCAGATACGAAAGTACGCGCACGAGGGCGTGTTCACGCGGATGTTCAGCCTGGTGCAGGTCTTCGTGGCCATGAACCCCGACGAGACAGTCTACTTCGCCAACCCCAGTGCGGACGGCGACTTCGAGGCATATAACTTCCACTGGGCGGACTTCGACAACGAGCCGGTGAACTACTGGAAAGACGTCGCGCGCGACCTGCTGTCCATCCCCATGGCACACCAGCTCATTGGCTTCTACACTGTAGCCGACAGCAAGGACAACACGCTCAAGGTCATGCGCAGCTACCAGTACTTTGCCGCGTCGCGCATATCAGGGCGGGTTCGGCAATCCAAGTGGGACAAGGCGAGTAGCCGAGGTGGACACATATGGCACACTACGGGCTCCGGGAAGACGATGACAAGCTTCAAGAGCGCCCAGCTCATCGCCTCATCCAAGGATGCTGACAAGGTCATATTTCTCGTAGACCGCATAGAGCTGGGCACGCAGTCGCTCGACGAATACCGCAACTTCGCAGGGGCCGACCTTTCCGAGGAGCAGAGAAGGCAGGCAGTGGCCGAGACCGAGAACACAGACGTGCTCGTCGCGAAGCTCAAGAGCGACAACCCCGACGACACTCTGATCGTAACCTCCATACAGAAGATGAGCAACATCGGCGAAGAATCCAGCCGTATTGCCGACTTGGAGCGTATGCGTTCTAAGCGCATCGTGTTCATCGTGGACGAGTGCCACAGGTCCACCTTCGGCGACATGATGCAGACCATCCGCAAGACCTTCCCCTGAGCGATGTACTTCGGCTTCACGGGAACGCCCATCCATGACGAGAACCAAAAGAAGCAGAACACGACCGTGGACGTGTTCGGTGACGAGCTGCACCGCTACTCCATCGCCGACGGCATCCGCGATAAGAACGTGCTGGGATTCGACCCGTACAAGGTGCTCACCTTCCGAGACGACGACCTGCGAGAAGAGGTGGCGCTACACCACGCCAAAGCGGGAAGCGTTGCCGAGGCTCTGACCGACCCCGCCAAGAAAAGGGTCTATCTGCGCTTCATGGCGCTGCCCATGGCATCCGACGCCACAGATGGGGACGGAAAACCTATCCACGGCATCGAGTATTATGTGCCCCGCAGCCAGTATTGCGGCGCGGACGGCACGGGTAATTCGGAACACCTGCGGGCCGTGGTGGACGACATCTGCGGCGGCTGGCAGCGGCGCTCGCTGGCGGGCACCTTCCATGCGATTCTCGCCACGAGCAGCATTGCCGAGGCGATCAGCTACTATCGCATCTTCCGGGACGAGCACCCGGGACTCAAGACAACGGCGCTCTTCGATCCGAACATCGACAACAACGGTGGTGCTGTCTACAAGGAGGACGGACTGGTAGAGGTGCTGGAGGGCTACAACGCGACCTTCGGCAAGCACTGCACCATACCGAGCCATGCTGCTTTCAAGCGCGACGTGGCGGCTCGTCTCGCTCACAAGAAGCCTTACGCGGGCATTGAGAAAAAGCGCGATGAGCAGCTTGATCTGCTCATCGTGGTTGACCAGATGCTCACCGGCTTTGACTCCAAGTGGGTGAACACGCTCTATCTCGACAAGGTGCTGGAATACGAGCACCTGATCCAGGCGTTCAGCCGCACGAACCGCCTTTTCGGCCCCGAGAAGCCCTTCGGCACCGTACGCTGGTACCGCTACCCGCATACAATGGAGCAGAACATGCACGCCGCGTTCGGCCTGTACTCAGGCGACCGGCCCTTGGGCCTCTTCGCGAGCAAACTCGAGGGCAATCTGCGTTGGGCGAACGACGTGTACGGACAAATCGTCGGTGTCTTCAAGATCGCGGGCATAGAAAGCTTCGACCGCCTGCCCGACTCGGATGAGGCGTGCGCGAAGTTCGCCAAGCTCTTCAAGGAGCTTACCGACACGCTGGAGGCGGCAAAAATTCAGGGGTTCAACTGGGATGAGCTCACATACGAGTTCGAGCACGAGGATGGCAAGACCACCGTGGCACTCTGCTTCGACGAGAGCGCATACCTCGTGCTAGCGCTGCGCTACAAGGAGCTATTCGGCCCTGGCGGCGAGGCGGGCGGCGAGGACGTGCCCTACGATATCCACGGCTACCTGACCGAAATAGACACTGGTCACATCGACACTGCCTACATGAACGCCAACTTCGAGAAGTGGCTCAAGCGTCTGACGGCCGGTGGCGAGCAGTCCGAACTCGACGCGATGCTAGACGATTTGCATGGCTCGTTCGCGACCCTCGACCAAGAGCAGCAGCGCCTCGCAGAGATAGTGATACAAGCCGCGCAGGGCTTCGACCTCGCCATCGAACCCGGCAAAACGTTCATGGACTACATCAACGAGTTTGCGGTGCGCGGCAAAGCCGGACAGGTTACGGCCCTCGTTGAGGCGCTTGGCATCGATGAAGGAAAGCTGCGCCGACTCATGGCTGGACATGTGACGGAAGGCAACATCAACGAGTTCGGACGCTTCGACTCACTCAAGAGAACAGCAGACCCAAGGCGGGCCAAGGCATTCTTTGAGCAACGCGAGGGTAAGACCATACCACCCTTTAAGGTCTCTATCATGCTTGATAAGCTTCTGCGCGAGTTCGTTCTTTCCGGCGGTTTCGACCTCGGCTAGACTGCGTCAGCCATTTAGGTTTCCAAGTACGACAACGTTGCTGTGGTGCTTGGGGACAGCGTAAATTAGGGGAGATGTATGCCCGTCGCGACGAAAAGAACGACGGACGTTACGGCTTGGACAAAGCAATCTCCGTCGCTAACATGCGATTCAATCCCTCGGCGACAACGCGCGATGATGATTATCTGCACACATATAACGTCATGAGGATTGGCGACATTGCACTTGAGGGGAACAGGAGCAAATTGTTCGCACACGGACGCTTTGTCGAAAACGACATCGGTGACGGCATAGTCTCTCACGTATTCGATGTTCTCAAGCCAATATCGCCTCGTTGGCCTCGACCTCCTTCTTGGCAACCGGCTGAACGGGATCATGGATGCGATGGGTTGGACGAAGAGCGAATACTTGAAGTTCTGCGCGACGACCTCTGGGAGCCGTCGAGCGCAGGCGAGGTCGGGCGCTGCAATCTGTCTATCGACATCATGTCCCGGATCGCCTGGGAGCTCGACGTCGAGATTCGCGAGCTTTTCTAAAACTTGTTTCTTGGATTAATCAACGCGCGTTCCGTTTGGTGTGGGCGCATTCCAGAATACCCAAAAGACATTATAAGCATGTCTTTTGGGTATCAGCTGGCCTGGGTAGTTAAGAAATGGGTATCAATTCGTAGGTCGGCTTCGTTGGTCGCACGAGGTGATAGTGGCGCTCCCGTTTTGCGAATCAGGTCCTTCATTATGCGATTCTTGCATCGAGGTATTCGGTTTTCAAAGGCTTGTAGCTTTTCCAGCTGTGTTGTGTATAACGAAAATGCTCCAGAGCGAACTCCGGAGCACTAGCTAGAAATAAGACGTTTTTTGTGTGGAATCACTCCCACTCGATCGTTTTATTTGTTGACGAAGTCGGATGAAAGCAACTTAGTTGAACCAGATCATATGCATTCATTCATTTGTCCTATTGTCCATTCAGATGATACTCATTCGGTACCTAATGGCTTTTTCTATCAAGTTCCCAAAGGAAATACATGGAATTATTCTTTACGTTGGCTGCTTGTAGATGATTAACTACTTGCGTCGCAACCGAACCAGCACCTGCTGCGCCGAAAATAGTCATTGCCTCAGCTGGTGATACTATACCGTACTGCCCTAAAGCGAAGCTTGCAATACCAATAGCCGCTTCGATGCCTGTCGATGTAATCAAGCGTGCCCTGTTGTTCTTCATGGCCAGATTTATCTTATTTATCTCGGGATCAATCAGTTCGGTTTTTAGTTCCGAGATTGTTGAGCTATCTATCGGCTTTCCTTTTAGACCTTTAGTTATAGTATCTCGGAACACAGCAAAGGATTCTTCGTTTCTTGCGCGAAAATCCAAGATGCTTTTTATAGAAGCGTTCTGAACAATGGGAAACGAGCATGACAACTGGCGGAATGAATCCATCTGCTTTCTCTGAGAATCAATAGTCAGTGCTGCTGATTCTAAAAACCTGATTTGAGCAGGGCGTGTTGTTAAGTACGATCCTCCTGTAAAGTATGAATTAGTGAGCGCAGTAAAAGAATCGCTCAATAAAGGTATGAGGAAGGCAAGTACACCTCCCCTTGTCAGCATATCTTTATCGAGTATCGTTTCGCCATGTTTCTTAAACAGAGATTTGTACACAGGAGGAATTTTGATAAAGTCGATATCAACCTCTTCATGAGAACCGTATGCATCCATTCCATTAATGGCCACATACAAGGCTCCGTCTCGAGCGATTTTTAACGTACAGACAGTTGAAGCGCAGAACTGATCTATCAAGTTATTCCAGAAATCAGAGATTAAATTTTCGGCTTTGGATTCCAATTCTATTTGCCGAGCAAGACAGTGATTGCAGAGGGGGACGTAGTTGCTTACAAATCCCACAATGCCTGCTTTTACAATGTTTTCAAGTCGCAAAGTTAGATATATTCCAAAAGCAAGCTCATCAACTGAAACGAAATCATCGTGCGCATTCTCAAAAGCTGATTCAATCGGGCAATGGATCAGAACTTTATCAGCATACAAAGCAGAAAACTTTGCTAGATCATATAGATTCTTCTCGCGGCAATCATGGGCAGTACAGGGAAAGCTGCCACCTTCAAGAGTTGAGTCAACTGCGAAATTGAAAACCGATTCATTTTCAAATCCCTCCACAAATATTAGGGGTGCAACGCCTTCGACAAAAGAATCGAATCTTTTCTGTCCTAGCTCTCCTAGGTATAGAGCTATCTCTTGTGGAGAGTCGTTTTTGAAAGCAGCTAGATAATTGTACAAATCGTCATATTTATGAGCACTCACGATATTGCTCCTTACGCTTTCACCAGCATTTCGGTCAGGGCATCAATCCTAAATCACCCAGCCTCACGGCTCTCATGTTCTTCCTCGCTGCTCGTCACATCAAAAGCATGACGCCAGTGTCAGAGCTACTCCTGTTCTTGCATTGAAGGATAAGCAACTACTTTGTCGTTCTCTTTCGCAAATCGGAAGGTGGCCCATTCGAGTCAATTCCCATTCGTTCGAGGATCGGCTCCCGTCTCGACATCGACGACAGGGGTAAGTTTGGATTTGACATGCAGTAATACCATGCAGTGCGCTTTTGCGAGCTTGCGGGCGGGAAGGTGGGATCGAGGCAGGCGGAGAAAATGTGCCACTGGACGAAGTCAGAGTATCTACTTTAACTTCAGCGATACGGTAATGGGCAAGATCGTGTCGTTCAGTGCCCCACACTCGTAATTGTTTATTTGTTTCCGCCGAAGGGCTCATCAGCCGCATCATTCGGTTCGTTGTCCGATATGTCGTCTACTTTCCAATGAGACTTTATGTATTCATCATACGAAGGGTAATTCTCCTCATATTCCCTCATCAGTTCTTCACATATCGGTTGAATCACTGATAAGAAGGGTCTTTCTGGATTCATTTCCAATCCCGAAGGGGTCTCTATCCAGTTCTCCAGTTTCTCAAAATGGCGCGATTGTGTGTACTCGTAAACAGCCGACCAGAAGTCAGCAAGTTGCGAGATGATCGCCCCTCGCGCATAGGAATGCACGCCGAATTGCGTCAATACCTCGTTTCTTCCATGGCTTAGGTCGATGAATTCATAATGGCCTTGAATGGGGATGTGAACATACTTCGAGAGAACCCCGTACATTTTTCCAACAGATTTGATTTTCTTTTTTAACTTGCCAATTGCCTTCGTGGGAACGATTGCCTCCGCTAAGCCGCACTCATCCACCTCGCAAGCGGCGAATGCCCATGCAATCTGCTCAAGCATCAACCTGCTCATTGCGTGTGCCTCGATCGTGTGACCCTCTCGATAAAGCAATGCGGCAACGTAATAGGTGTTAGCAGCTCGCACCAATGCGACATCCGCGAAGGTCTCTCCGGCGCTTGGAGCGCCTATTGGCTTCATTCGCTCGATAGTTGCGTCAATATGATTCTTGCCGGTGAAGTACATCTTTTGAAACAAGGCGTAGATGGGTGGAATATCCACTTCCGAATCGGAGACGTACTTCTCGAGGGCATAATCCATTCGGACGCCAAGATCGTGCGCAAAGATCGCCGCTTCAACATATTGAGTCAGTTTTTTCGGGGCGGTTCTAGGTACGAGCGCCATGTTAGCTCCGACGCTCAATCCTATATGATTTTCAAGTAAGGATCGCTTGCTGAAGACGAAGGTTTTGTCCAGGTCATCGTTCGAATCTTGCTCTAGCTGTTTTGCTGATGTTTCAGGCAAAGAACGGAGTTCCTGATTTTCTTTAGTTAAAAGGAGCGAGTCGTCGAGACTCGCTCCGTTGTCGGCGCTTCGATTATCTTCGATGAAACTCGAATTGTCGGCGTTGTCGCATGGCAAGAGTGTTCCGTTGTCGACGATTTTGTAAAGCAAAATGCCCGACTCGCTGGACGTGTATCCATTGTTGGCAAATAGCTGCGGCGATGTTTCGTCTACGGATCTGCGATCGTAGCTTGTTTTGGAAGCGGCTTCTTCGTAATATCCTTCAACGCTCGCGATCTGATAGTAGACGATTTGCGGCATCACATTGGTGTATTGAAACACATACCAAGGGATCCGGTCGAAGAACCGGTGGAGGTTGCTCGCATCCATCAATGTACTGGAAAGCTCAAGACTATGGATATACAGGATGTTGCATTCTAATACGTCAGGGCTTTCAAGCAAACCCTCGCAATCAAGTTCTTCAATCGCTTCGTAAAGGTCGCAGTTGCAAGCGTCGCAGATGTCCTTTAAATCTTCCCCATCTCGCAAGGCCTGTTCTCCCAGTATTAGCGCGCCGAACAAACGCGCGGCATCGTCAGCCTTTTCCGCCTCGCCATAAATGAAGACGCTTGACGAACCGGCTTCGTTTTCAAGGGCGAAATCAATGGAAAGCCATCTGATGTATGGATCGCTTTCTTCAAAAGTGGCAACGCTTTCGAATTCGTTTTTGGAGCCATATGGATTAGAAATAAGAAGTTTTTCAAGATTGACTGCGTCGTTCATGACCGCCCCTCTTCTTCGGTTCGCGAATTAAACCATGTAAAAATGCTTCGCGAGAACTTTGCTGTATGCAGCTCCGTTGTTTGAATCGATGCTTATGTTTTCAGGGTGTGGGTAGTTGTCTGCCTCGCTGAAGAAAACGTTAGACGAGAGGTGTTACTCCCACTCGATGGCAGCAGTTCTGATGTCCCGTCATTCCAGTTGCATCCAGTTTTCGGTGCCGTCTCGAATCGAGTGCCGCCAGGTAACGCCATGTCGCGCTTCGTCGGCTTCGGGGACAAAAGTCGGGACAACTTCAAATACTTTTTTCGAACTCAGGGCTTTGAGTTTTTATTTTTGTCCCAAAGAGTGCAGCGGGCCGACTTTGGAGGCTCAATAGCGCCGAAAGCGCCCGTTTTGAAACTCAACCGCCCTTTAACCCGCAAGCCGCCAGCTGCAATCGTAAGTGAATCAGCGCGGGTGGTTTGCGCGCCATTTGCAAAACCCCAGGTCGCGACCCTTCGCCATTCGTGGGAAAAGTGAGTAGTCTCAGGTGGCTTACTCATGAGTTGAACCGCTTTCGCGATTAGGGGCCTAATAGCGGCTTCTCCACTAACTGCCCCTGGGTTTGCCTTTGTCCGCCGCACGGGATGGCTCCCGAGGCAACGCGGTGAGATAATGCCATCCAACGCAGGCAATGGAGCCTGAAAATATAGGTGACGGCGGCATGGCCCGAGCCAGCACTTTTGGCCCGCCTCCGTAGCCTCCTTTTTCATATGCGGTCCGCGATACGCCTATGGGAGCGATTCGCTCGTGCAAGGCTGTAAACACGCAGAGAAAACGAGGTATTGGATGAATAGCGAACCGATCTACAAAGAATTCCTTCTTGGAGAAGGCTTAAGCGAGTTGAAGAAAATTCGAGATGGCTGGAGGGATGAAAGCGGCTATTCCGAGTCGAGGGGAGGAACCTCTTTAATACCTGAAAATCTATGCAATGTCTCAGGGTCCGAACGGCTTAACTATACCTTCATCATGGACAGAGCCAATGAGTGCATGTATCGACTGATTTGCGAGTCGATTTCCATGCTTCTTACAGAATATGGATACATAACACTACGTGCCCGCGTTCGCAGAAGCGATGCTTACCAATATCTCCCAAAAGACGGCCTAGCCGGGCCGACCGTCCTCAAAGCGAGCAAGAGGGTGGTCCGCATAATCAAGGTGGATGTCGATGGCTCCCCGAGCGTTTTTGTATTCAAGGAACCTGGATTAGACCAGAGTCTCCCGAAAGAGCTTGAGGATTCGCTGAGGGAAAACTTTGGGGTATCGAAAATCACCTACGTCTCTTTGGTTATGGACGGAGCGAAGAGGGAGGTTCTCAATTACGAGTCGGTGAAGGACGCTACGCCCTACATCTCGGTTAAAGAGTTCTTCCGCCTGTTCTTTCCACAAGAGGAGTTCGACAAATTCGAGGAGGCTGTGGTTGAGCTTAGGCAGAAAGCGCGTTCCTACTATGGCTTGAGCATAACCAAATCGCTTAACCATTTGCGCATGGGCCATTTCAGGAGAGACATCCGAGACCGTCTGATCGGCTACAAACCAGACGTGGAATTGGGGTCCGAACAGAGAATGGCCATAGACAAGAGCTTTGTCGTAGACGGCAGATACTCGGCGTTGACCGGTGACACGGATTTCGCAGTAAGCTTCCAGACCGCAGAATGGCTAAGGGATTCTTTAACGCATGCAGGATGCATAGATTTCGCCCCCATCGCGTTGGAGTACTTCAAATCGCTCGAACAATTCCTGTACAGATTTCTTTACGCCATACATAAGACTTCGAAATCGAAGAGTAGGCGTATTTACTACGGCAAAAAGCTCGGAGAAAACCCTTACTACCTGCCTGCGAAAAGAGATGGCGTTCCCGACAAATCGCGACACATAGAAGTCAAGGACGGAGAAATCGAAATCAACGATGAGCTTTTCACGGATGGTTTCGAATATGTCTTAGACCTCGGTAGGCTCACAAGGTTCTTCGGCGACTATGTTTGCGAGAAGCAGCAGCTGTACAGCCGCAATGAAGACCTTCTCGATACGGCGATAAGCGAGGATACGTACGAGTCGATAATTCGCGCACTCCAAAGCGCTCGAACGATGAGGAACGGCATTGCTCACAAAGACAATCTCTACGATTGGACCGAGATGGAAAGCGCCCGGTCGTCAGTCCTCTTGGCTTTCTACTTAGTCCTAGGTTCTTACAGCATCGATACTGAAATGCGAAGCCTCCTCGGCATCGAAAGCGATTGCGTGCAGAAAAGCGAGGAGTGGAAGCTCTGCAACTACGTGGCATCGGCGGCCGTTCCTAAAGGCAATCCTCTTGAGTTTCCCGTTTTTTATCTCGATGGCGACGATTCCCCCGAGGCCGCCTTGTTTGCTTGCCCCGACGACGAAGAATCCGATCCCGACCGATATGGAAAAGCCCAATCGTTCTCGGGTGTGTACTTCAAGAGAATCGGATCGCATAAGCGTTACGATATCTCGTACCCAACTGACCGTCTTCCCTCATTGGTTGAACAAGGGATGCTGATTATCTGCGGTGAGGGGCTGAAGCTCATGGGGCCTCAAAAGGTCATCTACAGAGACGGAAATTACCTTGGGGACACGAGCGCAGAGTGACTTCGAACCCAGGGCGTGGACCTCGCGCTCCCGCCCTAAAGACCATCGTGGCCGGTTTTAAGGGCGGGAGCGCGAGGAATGTCCGTAGGGTTCATGCCTTCCCGGGCGCAAGCCACCAGTCCGTAACCGCAGGTGAGGCAGCGCCGTGGCTTGCACGCTGGTGGCAAATTCGCAGGTCAAACATCTCCGTCATCTATCGACGAAACGAGAAGCCCCACGTTGACGCGTCTATGAGTTGATGACCTGAACGACGGTCGTCCTAGTTGCCAGCTTCCGCATCAGAGAAACCACTTGGAGCAGAAGCCGATCTGGAAGACCGAATGGACGAGCATCGAGATTCCGAGGCAGACCATCATCGCGCAAAACCCGATTCCGGCCCATTTCAAGAAAGGGTCTTTTTCTTGCTTGTCGGAAGCTCGCTCCATCCAGTCGCGCGAATACGTATCGCCGTACTCGTCGCTCTTTGAGGCCTCTTTCGAAAGCAGCTCGAGAGCTTCGTCGAGGTCATCAGCAAGCTTGTTTCCGTCGATTCCGACCTTGAAAAGATGAGTCTCATCATGCTGCTTGAGCGCCGATTGGTTCTGCAAAAGGTAGAACCTCTCGCCGTTCACCCCGTTCGCCAGAGCGGTCCTCTCGCTCGAAAACGACCGAATCTCCTTCTTGAGCCTTGAGAAGGCCCCCCTTGCCCTCGATTCCGAACTTCTGCGCGAGCGACTCAAGCTGCCAGAGCAGGTCGTACAGCCCCACCGCGGGCAGGAGCCCGGCCCCGTACGCCTTCTCGAGCATCGACCGCTCGAAGCGATCGTAAACGGGGATCGCCTCCCCGTACGTCAACCTGGTGCCAACTTCGGGGAAATCATTGCATTCCATATCGTCTCCTATCATTCGAATCGAGAGTTAATTCCTTGGGGCGCGTCACGCGTCGACGACGCCGCGTCCCACAACAGCGGTTGTTGCTTCCGCGTGGGCGCATCGCCTAGCACGCAGGGCGCAGATCAAGCCTGAAATCACCTTTGGCGATAGAGAGGCTGTAGTTCGACCCGACTAAAACAGCGATGCCCATCAAGGCCAGACCGCAAGCGGCGATCAGCTGCTCCGGCGAAAAGCCGAGGATCCTCCTTCCGTTATCGCACGCCGCCTCCGCTACGGCATCGGCTGACGAAATCGTCGGGGCGTTCACCGCCCGTCCGGCGTCGTTCATAGTTGGCTCCCTACTCTCTCTTCCATTGCTTCGACCCTTATTTTCAACCGTCATCGGAATTTCGTCTCCTCTGACTGGTTTGGATTGCCTACAATTTCATAGGCAATAAAGCTGTTTATGGAGGACCTGCAATGTCTAGGACATTCACCGAGGAGGAGATCTCCGAGTTAAAGGAAGCCGGATTCGCGGCGAGCGGCACATCGAGAAGCAGGATCCTGTCCGTTCTCGACCTCCTCGTCCGCTTCACCGATGAGAGGACGGGCATATCCGCATCGGAAATCGCGCGCGTCATAGGCATTTGCTCCGAGAGGCCGACGTCGGAGAATGCCATTCTCAAGGACCTCCACCAGATAAGCGAAAGCATGCCAATGGGAATCCGCGTAGCGATACCAAGCCACGGTGAGAACATTGGGTTCAGAGCTATAAACAAGCCCTTGTCATCCGAGGAGGCAATCCTGATTTCCGACGTAGTGGGGACAAGCTCCTTCATCGGCGAGGCGCAGAAGGAAGCAATTTCCTCGAAGGTGCTCGTTTTCTCCTCCGACTACGACGTTGACGAAAGCATAGAAACCGTGTTTGTCGACCGCAAAGCCGGTAAAGACACTGATATGTTTTTTGGCGTCCTCCATGCCGTATCCCGAGCAATCCGGATGAACGAAAAGGTCGCCTTCAAGAAGCAGGTTCACCTGATGAGCGGACCCACCGTAAAAGTCGGGTTCTATGAGGAGGACCCGGTTGCGATCGTGTTCAGCTTCGGCCGTTACTATCTCGAGAGTATGCATCTCGATGAAAGCGGCTTTCCCATCCCCCACTTCCATCGACTAGACGACATCACAGACCTAGTTATCACAGGAAAACCGGTGTCGGATCGGGATAAGGTAGAGGCGCTGAGGACGCGCGTGGTCGCGGACACGCGCCAGCGGGTCGACATGTTCGGCTCGGGCACCGCCAGAAAGCTGTTCCTGGAAGTATCCGGCACTCATGCCAAGTACGTTTACGAAAGGTTCGGCCACGACCTCAAATTCTGTCACATCGACGAGAGCGACGAAAGAAACGTCATCGGCTACGCCTGCGTCAGCGTGATGCCGTCTCCGACCTTTTACAGGTGGCTATTCGGGATGGACGGCGCGGTGAGGCTGGCGAAGCCTAAGGGGAAACGGTGGGTCGAGAGCTTCCCGAATGCCGTCGCCTCCGACCTAGAATCCTATATCCAAGATTACGAAGCAGCATCAGAGGGCTACAAAGCCGCACTGGATGCAGCTATTTCACGATTGGACTCGAAGAGCTGCCGGCAATGAGGCAATCCCAATCGGTCCGATTCAAAAGCCAATATTGACTAACTCGAATTCGGCTCGCATCCTCGCGCCGTTCGTCTGCTCCCATTCGTCCGAAATGACAACCACAGCAGGTCGTGTCCCAACGGATGGGTACCATTTATCCGGGTGCACCTGGGGCAACGGGTTGAAGAACCTGCACAAGGTCGCTCGCAGAACACGCAACATCAAACACGACAGAAGAGGCGAACGACAGATGCCGGACCCCGGACGACAGCACCGCGGAAGACGAGCATTCCGACCACAACCGAACAACTCCAGCTACTAGGCAGGCGCCCGCATGGGTGCCTTTTACTTTTCAGGGACTTAGCCGCGAGCTAAGGCACGCGGCTCATGGCCGTTTCGTGAAGGCACGACCAGCTCGACCCACTTCGACCCGTCTCCGCTCCTGCCGTGCTCACCAATCGCCATCAGGCGGTTCAATCGTCGTGCAGACGAAAAGGCACACGGTGTCGTGCGGTGTCCTCGCGCGGTGCCGCACGGGAAGATTGGAGGAACCATGGCACGCACAGCCGAATGCGCCGCGCCCGAGGGAAGCCGAGATCGGGACGAATGGATGACGGTGATCGAGATGCAGGAGTACATGAGGGCGAGCCGAAACAAGGCGTACGACCTCATCTGGTCGGGAGAGATCGACTCGTACAGGCTCGGAAGGAAGCTCCTGGTGTCGAGGGCGTCAGTGGACGCCTACATCGAGTCGAGGAGCGGCAGGAAATGACGGCGGCGACCGCCCCGGGAGCCGCCCGCGGCCGGGCACGCGAGGGAGCCTCGAGACGAAAGGAGCTCGAGGACGACCATGACCAAGAGCATTAGCAGGAGCCAGGTGAGGCTCATCGCATCGACCAACGCGATATTCGGCGCCGACGAGGCGTGCGCGATGCTGCGCATCAGCCGCGACGCAATGTACCGGCTCGCCAAGGACCCCGACGACCCGTTCCCGATCCGCTACATCGGCGGCAAGACGCGCGACGGCATCGTTCTGCACGACGAGCTCGTCGCATGGGTCGAGCGGAACAGCATCGTCGGCTCGCCCAGAAGGGATTAGCGCCGATGGCAGCCGCAGGCCCGAGGGGACGCGACGGCCCCTCCCCGCGCGAGTTCACGGCGGTACGGCACTTCATGATGGCGGACCTGGGCCTCTCCGGCCTTCCCCTGCTCGTCTACGCGCGCATCTTCGGCTTCTGCGACGCCGGGTGCGGCTACTTCGAGAGCAAGGGTGGCCTGGCACGATTCCTCAACGTGCAGGAGCGCAGCGTCCACCGCGCCATCCGCGACCTGCTCGACCGGGGCCTCATCGAGGAATGCGGCGTGCACGCCCCGGCGCGCGGGCACGCCACCAAGCGGTACCGCATCGTGCGCGAGAGGCTGCCGCCCGGAGCGCTGGCAACCCCTGACGATTCGTCAGGGTTCCCGGCGCGAAAGGGTGACGAAATGACAGGGTTCGCCGAGAACAAGGGTGACGAACCGTCAGGGTTCGCAGCCCGAACCCCTGACGAGATGACAGGGAAACCCCTGACGATATGCCACCCAATAAGCAAAAGGGACAACAAGGACTTCAGAAGATAAGGAAGGGGCGCCCGATGGACCGAGCGGGACTCATCACCCTGGAGCAGGCCCGTGCGGCCGGGCTCTCCTTCGACGAGCCGGAGCCGAGGGCGTGCCCGCACTGCGGCGCCGCCCTCGATCCGCTCGGCGCGGCGCTGGCGGGCAGGGTCGCCTGGGTCTCCGCCGCCCCCTGCCCGTGCGAGGGCGCAGCCAGCGAGCGGGAGTCCGAGGCGCGAAGGCGCGCGGCCCTCGCCGCCAAGGAGGAGGCCGCCCGCCGGGAGAAGGCGCTCTCGCGCGCGGGCATCCCCAGGCGCTACTGGGCCGCCGAGGCCGACCGCCCCGAGTTCGCCGAGTACATCGCCTCGTTCGCGGGCAACGGGGGCGCCGGGCTCTACATACACGGGGGCGTCGGCGCCGGCAAGACGCACGCCGCCTCCGCCATGGCCAGGCTGTTCGCCGAGGCCGGCTACGACGTCGCCTTCACGACGGCCAAGGGCATGCTCGAGCGCGTGAAGGCCACGTTCGACGAGGGCGGCACCGAGGCCGCCGTCGCGCGGTACGCCAAGTGCGACGTCCTCGTGCTCGACGACCTCGGCAAGGAGGACGCGACGGAATGGTCCGTCGGCACCGTGTTCAGCGTGCTCGATGCGCGCTACGAGGACATGCGCCCGACCATCGTCACGTCGAACTACGCGCCGGGCGCGCTGGCGGACAGGCTCGCAAGGCGCGGCGAGCGCGTCACGGCAGAGGCGATCGCGAGCAGGATCTCCCAGACCTGCAGGACCGTCTACCTGGGCGGAAGGGACAGGCGCCGCCTCGGCTAGCTTGTGCGCTTCCCGTGGAGGCGCGGACGGCTCGACCCAGCTCGACCCATCGCAGGCGGCCCCGATGCCCGCCGCAATCGAAATCGCTATACACGTCTTGGGCGGCGCCGACGCGCCGGCACGCACGCCTGCTCCGACTCGCACCGTGCCCCCATCGCGAGGACGCCGCCCGCCAAGCAACAAACGAAAGGCGGAGGGCCCATGGACGGCTTCGAGAGGATAACCGGCCGCGAGCACGACGGGCTCGTGGAGAAGTGCCAGGAGAACGGCTGGCTCAAGGTCGGCGGCTTCGACTGGCAGGACGACCCGTTCCTCGAGGAGTACCCCTACGAGTTCTCCCGCACGGACAGCGTCGACAGGCTCCGCGAGGCGCTCGGCTCGGGCAACTGGGCCATACGCCAGGGGTTCTGCTACCGCGACCTCGCGTTCATCCAGCAGGTGAACGGCGGCGACGAGTGGTGGACGCTCAAGCGCGACGGCGACGCGTGGACCGGCTTCGAGAGCTGGAGCTTCGGCGCCATCGCCCAGGAGCCCGAGCGGTTCGAGCGCGCCATGCGCGACATGTGCGAGGCGACGCCGGAGCAGTGCCGCAGCGGCGAGTGGGCCCATCTGCACGAGAAGGCTCCCGAGCCGCTGGCGCAGCGCGCCGCGTCCGCCCGCGAGGCGAGCCGCGCGCACGCCGGGCAGGAAGCCCGCGCCCCAATGGCGCGCGAGAGGGCCGTCGGGGCCGAATAGGGACGACCGGGGCGCGAAGGCGCCCTTTTTCATCTCGACTGGAAGGGAGGCGCGGGATGGCGAGCGACTACGGGGACGAGGCGGGCGGCAAGCTGCTCGACTGGATGCTGAGGATCGGCCAGGAGGCCGGCGCCGAGGCAATGGCGCGCAGCGCGAGGGAGCTCTCCGAGCGCCTCGCGGGAATCCGCGGGACCATCGCCGGCGGGCGCGCCGAGCCCATCGCGGCCGACGGCGTGCCGGCCTACGCGAAGCTCAGCCTCGAGGAGCTCTCTGGGCTTCCCGAGTACGCGACGATCAAGGAGGTCGTCTCCGACAAGCTGCGCGCCGCGTCGGTCGAGCACCACATCATCCCCGGCGAGGGCCGCGACTGGCTGCTCTTCAAGGTGGAGGACGCCCCCGAGGTCGACGAGGCCTTCCGCCAGCTGGAGCAAGAGACGGGAAAGGCCGCCGATCGCGCAAGGGAGCGGCTCTCCGAGATCGCCGAGAGGCGCCAGGCGCCCGAGCGGCTGGCGGAGCGCGCCGAGCGGGCGCGCGAGGCGTCGAGGGCCCACAGCCAGGGCATCGGCCGGGACCGCGGCCCGCGCCAGATCGAGGGGCCCGAGAGATGAGGTGGCAGGCGGCGGCCGCGCTGGCCGCGGCGGCGTTCGCCGCGGGAGACTTCGCGGCCGCGGCAATCGCGGCGTCGGGCACGAGCCCGATCCTCGACCCGGAGGCCGCCATGGCGGCGATCCCCGCGGCGCTCCGCGCGGGGCGCGTCTTCTCCGCGGAGGCGGTTCCCCTGTGCGCCGGGACCGCCTGCGCGTGCGGCGCGCTCCTCGCCTGGGCCCGCTCACTGGGGACCAAGGGGGCCCGGCGCGACGGCGAGGAGCACGGTAGCTCCAGGTGGGCCACGCGCAAGGACATCGCGCCCTTCGGCGACCCCAAGGACCCCGACAACAACATCATCCTCACCGACAACGCGCGCATCCGCCTCGTGAGCCGCAGGTTCGACCTCTCCACCGACACCAACGACAACGTGCTCGTGGTGGGAGGACCCGGCACCGGCAAGACGCGCTACTACGTCAAGCCGAACCTCCTGCAGGCCAACGCCAGCTTCTTCGTGACCGACCCGAAGGGCACGCTCATCCGCGAGATGGGCAGCGCGCTGGCGGAGCTCGGCTACGAGATCCGCGCGTTCGACACCATCGACTTCACGCGCTCCATGCGCTTCAACCCCATAGCCTACATACGCGACGAGGCGGGCGTCATCCGCTTCGCCCGCGGCATCGTCGCCAACACCGAGGGCGACGCCGACCACAAGGGCGACCCCTACTGGGAGAAGGCCGAGCGCCTGGTCTACACCGCGCTCACGGCCTACCTCGTCATGCACTGCGAGCCCGCCGACCGAAACCTCGACGGGCTGCTCACGCTGCTCTCGCTCGCCGACGCCCGCGACGACCCGGGCTACATGAGCCCGCTCGACATGGTGTTCCGCGAGCTGGAGACCGGCGAGCGCTACGTCAGGCGCGGCGGCGCCTCGGCGGAGGGCGGATCGCTGCGCGGCTTTTCCGAGGAGGACGGCGCGTGGGAGTGGGTCAAGGTCCGCGAGCCCGCGCCGCCCGACGACTTCGCGCTCGCGAGCTACCGCGAGTTCCGCGTGGCCGCCGGCGACACCATGAAGTCGATGCTCTCGAGCTGCAACGTCCGCCTGAAGCCGCTTTCCATCCGCGCCGTGCGCGACCTCACCTCCAAAGACGAGCTCGACCTCGCCCACATGGGCGACGAGGGCGCCAAGGTCGCGCTCTTCGCGTCTATGAGCGACACCGACTCGACCTTCGACTTCCTGTTCGCCCTGCTCATGGATACGGCCGTGAGCGCGCTTTGCGCCGAGGCGCTCGAGGCGCACGGCGGCTCGCTGCCCACGACGGTGCACTTCGTCTTCGACGAGTTCGCCAACATCGGGCGCATACCCGACTTCGAGCGGACCATCGCCGTCACCCGCAGCAGGAACATCGCCGTCTCGATGATCGCCCAGTCGCTCTCGCAGCTGAAGGAGACCTACGGCGACAACAACGCCGAGACCATCGTGAACGCCTGCGACACGCTGCTCTACCTGGGCGGCAAGGCGAACGAGACCAACGAGGAGATCAGCAAGATGGCCGGCAAGCAGACGGTGGCGAGCGAGACGCAGAGCGACTCGCGGGGCGCCGGCTGGACCCGGACCGTGAACCGCGGCATCTCCGAGCGCGACCTCATACAGCCCGCCGAGGTGGCGCGCATGCCGCGCGAGGACGCGCTCGTGCTCGTGAACGGGTGCATGCCGCTCATGGACCGGAAGTACCGGCTCGAGCGCCACCCGCGCTCGCGCCTGCTCGAGGAGGCCACGCGCCGCGGCCCGTTCGACTTCGCGGAGTACCGCAGGCGGAAGGACGGCGCCTCGTGACGGGGCCGCGGAGGGCGCGGGCCTCCCCCGCCGCGGGGGAGGAGCAGCAAGGAACATCGTCAACCGAAAGCAAAGGAGAGCAGCATGCTCGCAAACGTCATCAAGCTCGTGTCGGGCTGCGTGACCTTCCTCGGCGGCTTCCTGGTCGTGTGGGGAGCGGTCTCGCTCGGCCTGGCCATCAGGGAGCAGCAGGGCGGCCCGCAGATCGCGACCGCCATTTCCACCATCGCCGGCGGCGCGATCATCATCGCCGCGTCGGTCTACTTCGGGCAGCTGGACACGTCCTGGCTGCCGGCATAGGGGGCGTCGCGGATGGCGCTCCGGATACCGGTGCAGAAGGACATCGGGGAGTACGAGGAGAAGATCGTCGGGAAGATGAGCCTGCGCACGCTCGCATGCGTGTCGCTCGGCTTCGGCAGCGCGGTCGGGGCGGCGGCCTTCGTCCACCTGGGCCTGCACGCCGACGTCGCGGACGCGGCCTTCCCGATCATGCTCTGCAGCATGCCGTTCTGGCTCGCCGGGTTCTGGCGGCCCTTCGGCATGCGCGCCGAGGAGCTGCTGCCGCTTTTGGCGGCACACGAGCTCTCCCCGCAGCTGCTCGCGTACGAGCCCTGCCTCGCCGGGAGCCTCCCCGAGGGCTCGCCGCGCCCGGGCCGCCCGGGACGTCGCGCGAGGCGCAGGGCAAGGAAGAAAGGAGCCGAGCTCTATGAGCCGAGCAAGAAGCAACAAGGAGAATAGGCCGAAGCGCCCGAGCACCCTCGGGCTGCTCCTCGGCGGCACGGGCGGGCGCAAGGACGCCTCGAAGGGCGCGGAGGCCGAGCGGCAGAGGCGCCGCCGGGAGCGCGACCGCTCGCGCGAGATGGCCGCCTACGTCGGCTACGACGCCATGTACAGGGACGGCATCGCCCAGGTGATGCCCGGGGTGTTCAGCCAGACGGTCGAGTTCTCCGACATCAGCTACCAGTCCGCGCGCAAGGAGGCGCGCGAGACGGCCTTCACCGTGATGAGCTCGCTGTTCAACTACTTCCCGGCGGACTCCCACGTGCAGCTCCAGGTAGTGAACGCGCCCATCCCCGCCGACGAGGTCGGCCGCAAGGTCTTCTTCGAGCCCGGGGAGCGCGCCACCGCCGGGCTCGCCGAAGAGTACAACCGGATCCTCAACGACAAGATGCGCGAGGGCGTCTCGAACCTCGTGCGCCACCGCTACCTGACCTACGCCGTGGGCGCCGACGACGTCGACGCCGCGGTGCCCAAGCTCGCGCGCATCCGGGGCGACGTGGAGCAGACGCTCGCGCGCATACGCTGCTCGTCGCGCGCCCTCGACGGCGTCGAGAGGCTCGAGCTTTTGCAGGGGCAGCTGCGCCCGGGGTCGCGCTTCGAGTTCTCCTGGGACAAATTGTCCCCGACGTCGGGAGCGCGCACGAAGGACTTCGTCATGCCCTCCACGCTCGACTTCAAGCCCGAGGGCAGGTCCGACTGCTTCCGCAGCGACGGGCGCTACGGCGCGGTGCTCGCGGTGCGCAGCTTCGGGTCAGTCATCGAGGAGACCTACCTCGCCTCCATCATCGACCTGCCGCTGCCGCTCAACGTGACGCTGCACGTGCAGCCCATCGCGCAGAGCGAGGCGCTCGCGCTCGTGAAGCGCCAGATCGACTGGATGGACAAGGAGATCATCGACGAGCAGATGAGCGCCGTGAAGAAGGGCTACGACTACCAGATCCTGCCGCCCGAGCTGCGCTTCTCGAAGGAGGAGGCCGAGGAGCTGCTCGACTTCCTGCGCAACAAGTCCGAGCGCCTGTTCGTCTACACGGGCCTCGTCTACACCTGGGCCGACAGCCTCGAGGAGCTCGACCGCCGCGTCCAGCAGGTGACGAGCGTCGCGCAGGGCTGCACGATCGGCCTCGAGCCGCTCCACTTCCGGCAGCGCCAGGCTCTCAACTCGGTGCTCCCGCTCGGGGACAACCACGTCACCGTGAGCCGCTACCTCACCACGGGGCAGGTGGCCATGCAGATGCCCTTCGCCAGCCAGAGCCTCGACGAGGCGGGCGGAGGCTACTACGGGCAGTCCAGGGAGAGCGGGAACCTGGTGCTGTGCGACCGCAAGCGCCTGGCGAGCCCCATGGGCTTCGTGTGCGGCAAGCCCGGATCGGGCAAGAGCTTCTCGGTGAAGCGCGAGATAACCAACACCGTGCTCGCGCACCCCGAGGACGAGGTCGTGATCTTCGACCCGGCCGGCGAGTACGGCAACCTCGTCGGCGCGCTCGGCGGTGCGAACGTCGAGCTCGCCCCGGGATGCTCGGCGGTGCTCAACCCCCTCGACACCGCCGACGTCGCGGACCGCGCCGACGCCGCCAAGCTCGCGTACAAGACCGACGCGGTGCTCGCGCTCTCGAGCGCGCTCATGGCCGAGGGCCGCGAGGGCCTGCCGGAGCGCGACCGCTCGATCATCGCCCGCTGCGTCGGCGAGGCGTACCGGGAGTGCGCGAGGGACGGCCGCCTGCCCACGCTCGGCGACTTCCACGCGGCGCTGCTCGCTCAGCCCGAGCCCGAGGCCGCCGACATCGCGCTGCGCTACGAGCGCTACGTGAAGGGCGCGTTCTCCTTCTTCAACGGCCAGAGCAACGTGGCGCTCGACAACCGCATCACCAACATCGACATGCACGGCCTCGGCCAGAACATGCGCGTGTTCGGCATGATCACGGCGCTCGAGATGGTGCGCAACCGCGTGATGGTAACGCCGCCGCGCCCCAACTACACCTGGCTCTACATCGACGAGGTGCAGAGCCTCTTCGCGCACCCGACGGTGGTCGAGTACTTCGCCCGCCTGTGGCGCGAGGGGCGCAAGTTCGGCCTCATCTGCACCGGCATCAGCCAGAACACGAGCCACATGCTGGCCAACGCCGAGGCCCGCGACATGGTGCTCAACTCCGAGTTCTTCCTGCTGCACAAGCAGTCCACCGCCGACCTCGACGCATGGGCGGAGATGCTCCAGCTCTCCGCCACGGAGCGCGGCTACATCGGCGACGCCGTCAAGCCCGGCGAGGGCCTGCTCATCAGCGCCGGGATCCGCGTGCCCATCACCGACGACTTCCCGAAAGGCCCGCTCTACGACCTGTGGAACACCAAGCCCGCAGAGGTCGCCGAGCGCGAGATGCGCCGGGCGGCGCGAGAGGCGGAGGAATAGGAATGGCCGGCCCGAGCGAGGGCGGCGGGATGCTCGAGGTGGTCGGGGCGCAGCGCCGCGACGTGCTCACCGCGGGCGACGTCGCGGAGACCGAGCGCGACGCCCTGGGAAACGTCTCGGAGGGTGCCGGCCCGCTCGACGAGGCGGGAGGCCCCGCCGCAACGGCGAAGGGGCGCCCTTCCAGGCCCGACGCGCCGGAAGGCGGGCTCGGGGACAAATTGTCCCAACCAGCCGGCGACCGGCGCGCGGCGGCCGCGATGCGCTCGCGCGTCGATGCGGCGAAGCTGGCGATCGCCCGGGAGGCCGTCTCCCAGCTCGACGACTCGGAGGAGCTCGAGGGCGCCTCGGGCATGTACGACGCGGGGCGTGCGGCCAAGAAGGCCGCGGGAAGGCTGCGGCAGAGGAAGGCGAAGAAAGCAGCCCAAGGCAGCCGCAAGGCGGCGACCGCGCTCGGCGCCCCAAAGGGAGGCGCGCGCGGCCCCGAGGCAGCCGGCGCGACCGCCCCGGCCAAGCACCAGGCGGCCCAGGCGGCCGCGCAGGCGTCGGGCGAGGCGGCCCGAGCCGCGGGGTCGAAGGGCGCCGCCTCCGCGATCGCGGGCGCGGTCTCGGGCGCAGCGCCCGCCCTGCTCGGGGCGGTGGCCGGCATCGTGGCCTTCGTCGCCTGCGCGCTCGCCGTCGCGCAGCTGCTGAGCGCGCTGTTCGGCTTCTGGGACGACGCGGCCTCCAAGCAGGGCCTCGAGGGGCTGCCGCCCTACATCACCTACGAGATGGTCGAGGCGGCGCTCGAGTGCCAGGAGGAGTACGGGCACCCGGCGGGCTGCACCATCGCGCAGATCATCCAGGAGTCCGGCCAGGGCGACCGCATGAGCCAGCTCGCAGAGCGCGACCACAACCTCTTCGGCATGAAGTGGTGGTCGGGCTACGCGGGCTGCCCCGAGGTGGCCGGCAAGGCGAACTGGGCCACCAGCGAGGAGTACGTGCCCGGCGAGCACACCCAGATCACGGCGAGCTTCATCCGCTTCACCGGCGACGCCGAGTGCATCCGCTTCCGCAGCAGGGTCTTCCTGCAGGCGGAGCGCTACTCGGGCAACGCCCTCATCCGGGAGGCGATCGAGAGGCACGACTCGGACAGGATGGCCGAGGGGCTCAAGGACGCCGGCTGGGCGACCGACTCGTCCTACGTCGAGTCCCTGAAGTCGATCATGGCGCAATGGGGCCTCTACCGGCTCGACTCCATGACGGTCGAGGACCTGAAGGACTCGACCGCGAACGGGAACGCGATCGTCGAGGCGGCGTACAGCCAGCTCGGCGTGCCCTACGTGTGGGGAGGCTCGACCCCCGGCAAGGCGCTCGACTGCAGCGGGCTCACGCAGTACTGCTACGCGCAGGCGGGCATCCGCATAAGCCACTACACGGGTTCCCAGTACGAGGAGCTCAGGCGCATACCGCTCTCGGAGGCGAAGCCCGGCGACATCCTCTACCGCTCGGGCCACGTGGCCATCTACATCGGCGACGACAGGTACATACACGAGCCGCGAACGGGCGACGTGTGCCGCATAGCGAGCGGCATCGGCAGCTTCAGCTGCGCGCTCACCGCGAGATAGGAGAAACCAATGCAGGGAAAGTCAAGGGTCATGGCCGCCGTCGCGGCAGGCGCGCTCACCGTGGCGCTCGGCGCGGGCGCGGCGCGCTGCGCCATCGCCCCGCAGGAAGGCGCGCAGGATAGTCCCCAGGAGCAAGAGCAGCCCGCGGCTGCAGGCGCCGACGCGGCAACCGGGAAGGCCGCCTCGGGCGCCGAGGCGCTCTGGAACACCGCATGGACGGGCGCCGACGACCCGACAGCCACGCTGCGGATCGTCGAGGGCGCCATGGTGGAGAGCGCGGGCGGCACCGAGCGCGCCTGGTTCTTCTCGGCCGAGGAGCCCTCCGAGGCCGGCGGCGTGCTCAGCGTGCCCATCGAGGTCAAGGGAACCGGCGACAAGGCGGGAGGGCTCTCGCTCATCCAGGTCTCGGGCGACGGGGACGCCCGCACCCTGGCATGCGACCTCCTGACGCAGGCCTACGTGCCCCAGAAGGCGCAAGACGGAGCGTTCTCCGTGACCGGCACCGACGACCGCCTCTCCGAGGCGCTGGGCGCGGATGCCGCCGCCATCGAGGAGGCCGTCGCCGGGAAGGCGGCGGAGGTGTCCCCGCAGGCGGCGGGAGCCACCTGGGACAAGGAGGTGTGGCTCGACTACGCCGGGAACGTCGCGTCGACGACCTTCACGCTCGACGACCCCGCCTCGACGGTGGTCACCGTGGTCTCGCGCGGCGGCTCGCTGGAGGCGATGTAGCCGTGCGGGCGCTCAAGGCGCAGCGCCGCAGGGCGTTCGCCATCTCCGCCGCGGCGGCGTTCGCCCTCTGCGCGCTCCTGCTCGTCCCCGCGCAGCCGGCATACGCCGACATAGCCGGGGACGTCAACGATTGGCTGTGCGGCCTTCTGCGCGACTGCTGCAACTGGATGTTCAAGGCTCAGACGGGCGTGCTCGGGTCGATCGGCGCGAACGGGATCCTCTCGGCCGACTTCGCGCACATGCTCACGAGCTCGAGCGACCTGACCATGCACGACGTCGCCCGGGGCGTATGGCAGGTTGCCATCCTGCCGATCGGGTGCGGGGTGCTCGGCCTGGTCTTCACCCTGAAGCTCATCGAGATCTCCCAGCGCATGGACGGCAGCCAGAGCCTTCCCGGCGTCAAGGAGGTCGTTTTCCTCCTCGTGTTCTTCGCCGTGTTCCTGTTCCTCATACAGAACAGCTTCGACCTGATGGCGTCGATCTACGAGGTCTGCGGGCTCGCCATCGACCGAGTCGAGGCGCTCTTCGGCGCCGGAGGCGCGCTCGACCTGCCCGAGGTGTCCGTCGTCACCACCGACGACGACATCCCGTCGCTCATCGCCATGCTCGTCGTGAGCCTCATCAGCTGGGTCGTGGTGCTGGCGGCCTACGTCGTCGCCCTCGTGGTCTGCTGGGCCCGCGCGCTCCAGCTCTACATCATGGCCGCGTTCGCCCCGATCCCGCTGGCGTTCCTCGGCATGGACGCCACGCGCCAGATAGGCCTTGGCTACCTGAAGAGCTTCGGGGCGGTCTGCATCGCCGGCGTCATCATCCTCGTGCTGCTCATATCGTTCCCGCTCGTGCTCGGCGGGCTCACCGGGGCGAACCCCGGGACGGGCACCCCGGCCGACGCGGTCGCAAACGGGCTCACCTACGCGCTGCAGTACCTGGCCATGTGCGTGCTGCTCATCCTGGCCCTCGTGAAGAGCGGCTCCTGGGCGCGCGACATCGTGAGCGGCTTCTAGCGGAAAAGCGAGGAAGGGGGCGGTCGCCATGAGATAGGGGCACCGCGCCGGGGCACGCGTCCCGGCGGATGAAGACAAGGACCGATTGAAAACGAAAAGGAGGAAAGACATGGAAGAGAGGAAGAACGTGTACCTCTCGCTGCACAAGAGCTTCGTGCGCGAGGGCATCGAGTACACCGACCGCGCGACCGGCGAGACCAGGACCTTCAACTCGGCGACCCTTCCCAAGGGCACCGTCGTCGACGGCGTGGACGTGGGAGGCTACGAGTTCAGCCCCATGTTCGTGAACGAGAGCCGCTTCAAGGGGGCCGACTTCCGGGACATACCGCTGCTCGCGAACCGCGAGGTGTGGCTGAGGAAGACGGTGATGGGCCCGGACGGCCAGCCCGAGCTCGACGAGGACGGCCGCGCGGTCAAGGACACCGTGAAGGTCATGCCCGCGCAGCTCAAGGAGGCCGTTGACGCAGGGCGCTCGCGCTACCTCGCGGAGCGCGCCGAGCACGCCCGCCAGGCGAGCCGCGCCGCCGAGCACGAGGCGCCCCGCGCACAGCGAAGCGTCGAGAGATAGGGAGGCGGAAAGATGAACGCAGCGAAAGACTGCACCCTGCAGGAAAAGCTCCTCCGATGCGCCATGGCGCTCATCCTGGCGGCGGGGGCGCTGCTCGCCTCCGTGGCGGCCTCGCCCGCCTACGCCGCGCCGAGCACGGTAGACGTGTCCATCGGCGGCAAGATCCCCTACGGCGGCTTCGCCACCACGTGGATGAGCGCCGACGGGAACATCGCCTACTGCGCCGAGCCCTCGTCCCCGACGCCCGCGCCGGGCTCCTACTCGACGAGCCCCGTGCCGAGCGGCGACGTGACAGCGGCGATCTGGTACTCGTTCGGCTCTCCCGGCTTCGACGCGTCGATGTTCCCGGGCAGCTGGTACGACGGCGGCGGCTGGGACGACGCGAAGTACGCCGCGGCGAGCCATGTGCTCATCGCCTACGCCTACTCTGGGTCCGAGTCGGCTGCCACGCACGGCACGAGCGCCGAGTTCGCCTCCTGGGCGAAATCCGAGCTGATCGGCGGGACCTTCGCCAAGATGAAGGCGGGCGCCGGCAAGGTATCCGCCGGGTTCGAGGCATTCTGCGTCAGGACCGGCGGCGGCTCTCAGACGCTCGTGAGCTTCAGCTGGTCCACGGGCGGAGTCAAGGTCGCCAAAACGGACTCCGAGGCGGGCGCGGAGCCCCAGGGCGACGCCTCGCTCGACGGCGCGAGCTTCTCCGTCGTTAACGAGACCGGCCGCTACGTGCTGGTCGGCGGCAAGTACTACGCCGACGGCGAGGTATGCGCCACGATAAAGACCGCGCCCGAGGACGGGTCGCACGTCGCCGCGACCGGCGCCGACACCCTCCCCGCGGGCAATTACCGCATCGTCGAGTCCGGCGCGCCCGAGGGCTACGACGCCAGCGACGCCTCCGTCACGTTCACCGTGAAGGCCGACGAGATGCGCGACCTCACGGGCGACCCCGTGACCGACGAGGTCTTCCGCGGCGGCGTGCAGGTGACCAAGTCCGACAAGGAGCTGCAGGCGTCCGAGGCGCTCGCGGGCAGCGGCCACAAGGAGGCGCCTGGCGAGCACCCCGGCCTCGACGGGATCGAGTTCACCGTCACGAACCGCTCGGCGCACAAGGTCCTCGTTGACGGCGAATGGCGCGAGCCGGGCGAAGCCGTGGCCACGCTGACCACCGCATGGAACGACGAGGCCGGCGCCTACACCGCGCAGACCGCGGCCGACGCACTGCCGTACGGGACCTACGACGTGCGGGAGACGGCGACGAACGGGAGCTACCTGCTGACCGACGGCGAGCCCCGCACCTTCGAGGTCCGCACCGGCGGCGAGATCGTGAGCGCCTCCGCGGACGGCGCCGCGCTCGAGTTCCGCGACCAGGTGGTGCGCAACGACCTCGAGCTCTCCAAGAAGAGCGAGTCCGACAACGCCGGCCTCATGGTCCCGTTCGCCATCGAGAACGCGGCCACCGGCGAGACTCACGTGCTGGTCACGGACCGCAACGGCGACGCGTCGACCGCGAGCAGCTGGAACAGGCACTCGAGGGACACCAACGCCAACGACGCCCTGCTCGGCCATGAGGGTCCGATCGAGCCCGCCGAAATGGACCCGAAGGCCGGCATCTGGTTCTCGCTCGGCGAGGACGGCTCCTCGGCGCCGGTCGACGACTCGCTGGCGGCCCTGCCGTACGGCGCCTACACCATGACCGAGCTGCGCTGCGATGCCAACGAGGGCCTCGAGCTCATCACGAGGAGCTTCTGGGTCGATCGCGACTCGACGGTCGCGAAGGCCGTGTGGATGGGCCTCGACGACCAGGAGGGCCCGCGCATCTCCACCACGGCAAAGGACGGGGCGGACGGCGACAAGGACGTCTCGGCCGACGCCGAGGCCAAGGTCGTCGACACCGTCGCCTACGAGGGCCTGAAGGCCGGCGAGGAGTACGAGCTCTCGGCCACCCTCGTCGACAAGGCGACCGGCGAGCCCGTGGCCGACGCCTCGGGCGTGCCCGTGGAGGCCAAGGCCGAGTTCGCCCCCGCGCTCTCGACCGGCAGCCAGGACGTCGAGATCGCCTTCGACGCGAGCCTGCTCGGCGGCCGCGACCTGGTCGCGTTCGAGAGCCTACGCAAGGACGAGGCCGAGGTGGCGTCGCACGCGGACCTCTCCGACGAGGGCCAGACAGTCCACGTCGCCGTCGAGGTGGGCACGCAGGCGGCCGACGCCGCCGACGGCGACCAGGTCATCGAGGCCGGCAAGGCCAAGGTCATCGACACGGTGGCCTACAAGGGCCTCGTCCCCGGCGAGACCTACATCGCCGTGGGCACGCTCATGGACAAGGGCACCGGAGAGCCGTTCCTCGACAAGGACGGCAACGAGGTGACCGCGCGCACGCCCTTCGAGCCCGAGGCACCCTCCGGCACCGTCGAGGTGACCTTCGAGTTCGACACCGAGGGCCTGGCCGAGGGAGACGAGCTCGTCGTCTTCGAGAAGGTCCTGGACTCCGCCGGCAACGTCGTGGCGGCCCACGAGGACATCGACTCCGCCGAGCAGAGCGTCGTCGTGGACAACCCCGGCACGCCCGAGGTCCCCGAGGAGCCCTACGCCAAGACCGGGGCCGACGCCCCCGACGGCACCGGCTACGCCGTGGCCGCGGGCATCGCTCTGGCAGCTGCGGCGGGTGCGGGCGGGGCGCTCGCGTACCGCAAGCGCAAGACGGCCGGCGCAAGCAAGGACGCGGCAGACGAAGAGCCGGAAGAGTAGCGGCGCCGCATCGATACCGAACCGGAGGCCCTGGGCGCTCGCCCGGGGCCTCCCCTGCGAACGGGGGAGGACATGAACAAAGGGAAAGCCGCCACGGCGCTCGCCATTGCCGTGGCGTTGCTGGCGATGGGGGCGCTCGCCGTCCTGCCGCTGTCCGAGAGGAACCCTTACGAGGTGCACGAGGTGCCTACTGCGGAAGAGGACGCGACAATGGAGGCTCAAGAGACGGGAGGCGGCATCGACTGGGACGCCCTTCCCGCCTCCGTCGTCGCTTGGGTGCGCGTGCCGGGCACGACCGTCGACTACCCGATCGTCCAGGGCCGGCCCGAATCGCCCGACTTCTACCTCACGCACGACGCCGGCGGCGAAAGATCCGCGTGGGGCGCTCCCTACATAGATGCCGGGTGCGCGCAGGGTGCCGAGAGCCCGCTCGTCATCGTCTACGGGCACCACATGTCCGACGGCACCATGTTCGCGCCGCTCGCGCAGTACTCGTCGCGCGACTTCGCCGAGGGGCACCGCACCATCCGGATCTACACCCGCGAGAAGGCGATCGAGCTCAAGGTCTTCGCGGCCGACGTGGTCGACGCGAGCTCGGAGGGCAAGCGGACCGACTTCGCCGACGCGGCGGAGCTCGCCGCCTACCTCGGGGACAAATTGTCCCGGTGCGAGGTCGTCCTGGAAGAGCCGGCGGACATCGCGCAGGCCTGGGCCTTCGTGACGTGCAGCTACCAGACGAGCAACTCGCGCACCGTCGTCTACGCGAAGGAGGTGGAAGGATGGGATTCGCGCCCTTCGGAATAGGGCTCCTCATGGGGCTCCTCACGCTCACGGCCTACGCCTGCTGCGCAGCCGGCGACGACGACCGGGACTAGCCGTGGGAAATCGAAATCGCACAACGGAAAGAGGCGGGCAATTGCCCGCCTCTTCTCACATCACCCACTTGAACACGGCACGGAACAGCCAGACGAAAAAGCCCAGCGTGACCTTAAGCGCCGCCATGAGGAACCTACCAAGCCTCTTCATCGACGTCACCCCAATCTTCCTTGACCTTGCGGGCGCCCTCGTCGGCGCCCTCCTCCTTCTCTTGCGCGAGCAGCCTCGCCAGCTCGTCGGGCACGCCCGGGACCTCTGCCCTCCCCAGAGCGCGCTGCAGGTCCCTTATCTGCGATTTCAGCGGTTTTGAGGGAGGGCCCACGTGCTCGCGGTAGCAGGCGCCGATCGCGGCCGCGTCGCACAGGAAGCCCCGCACCCGGGCGAACGCCTCGTCGCCGTCGAGCAGGACGCGGCGGGCTCGCCCCAGCTCGGCCTCCGAGGCCAGCATGAAGCGCCAGCCACGGGACCTGCGCGCGGCCGGTATCCCGTCCGCGGGCGCGTCGGCGCGCCAGTCGTCGCGCACCTGGTGCCAGTTCGCCGTGAGCCAGAGCCCCTTCTCGGGCTCCTCCCGCATCTCGAGCTCGAACTCCGTGAGCATGTTCGCGCCGGAGAACGGCGACCCCTCCGTGAACGAGAGCGTGTCGAACAGCGTCGTCCTGCCGCCCTCGTACTCTATCCTCACCATCATCTCCGGCCCCTCTCCCTGCGCTGGTCCTGCTGGGCCCGCTGCCGCTCGGCGGCGAGGATGCGCTGTTGCTCGTCCGCTCGGTGGCACTGGCGCGAATTGCCGCTGGCATCGTCGCGCCCTTCACCGTCCCCGTAGCGGGTCTTGAGCGGCATGAGCCCGTTCTCGGCCATGTAGGCGCGGGCGGCCTCGAGGCGACGGTATCCCTCGCCGCCCGCCTGGCCGCGCCGCTCGAGCGTCGCCATCCTGAGCCCGAACTCCTCGATGGACTCGACGTCGAACTTCGCGCACGTCTCGAGCGCCGAGGAGAGCCTGCTCAGCTCCGAGAGGTCGTTGAGCTCGAGGGCTCGCTCGGCGGCCTCGCGGATCCGCGCGGCGCTCGCGTCCGTGGGGCGGTAGGCGCCTTCGCGCTCGAAGCGCCGGCGCAGCATCTCCTTGCCGTAGACGAACCCCAGGCGCTCGCCGGTTACCTTCTTGGACGGTTCCTCCGCCAGGCTGAACACCCAGTCGTCCCGCCGCGCCTTGGCCGAGTTGTCGGCGACGTGCACGCCCAGGGCGTCGAGGATGCCGAAGAACTCCGCCTCGTCGCGCGCCGTGGTCTTGGCGAGCGCGACGCGGGCGCGGATGTCGCCGACCCACGAGTAGCCGCCCGAGCGCATGATCTCCTTCTCGGCCCGGCCCAGGTAGACGCTCCTGCGGCTCCTGGGCCCGCCCGCACCTGCCCGCCCGCGCGCCTTCGACGGAGATTCGGGCGCCCGGTCGTTGGAGAGCCCCGACAGCCCGCGCTCGCGCGCCATGTCCTGCAGGTCTCGGTTGAGGTCCTCGGGGTGCTGGGTCTGCATGCGGTAGCCGGTGCGGAGGTTGGCGTTGTTCACGACGATGTGCGCGTGCGGTATGCCGCGGGCGTTGTCGTCGTGGTAGACGATGGCGATCTCGTGGTCGTCGAAGTGCCTGAGCGCCCACGAGCACGCGAGCTCGCGCAGCGTCGCCAGGTCGATGTCGTCGCCGGGGTCCGGCGAGAGCACGAAGTGCTTGAACGTGCGCGCGGGCTTGCCCCTCCAGGGTGCGTCCGTGCCGAACGCGGCGCGCGTGGCGTCCATCTCGGCGTCCCAGGCGCAGGCCTCCTTGGCGTCTTCCCCCAGCGCGCCGGCGTCGCGCTCGTCGTAGCTCAGGTTGAACAGGTCGCGCGCCAGGGCGCGGCCTCCCTTCTCGAGGTAGCGGCGGATGCCGCCCGTCGAGCCGTGGCCGCTTATCGGCTTCAGGATCGGCATGGCGAGCCCTCCACGAGCGAGTCGGCGCCGATGCGACCGAGCTCCGCCGCCATCTCTCGGGCCGCGGCGTTCACGTCGGCGAGCTCGCGCTCGATCGTCGGGATGCTATCCGCGACGAGGTCGCGGTCGACGTGCCCGTGGCGGGCGTGGAAGTTGATGAGGTTCATCGCGTGCACGGCCTGGTTGTAGTGGTAGCCCCACTTCGTGAGCTCTCGCGACATCGCCCACAGGGCTCTGCGGTCCACGAGTATGCGGTGCTCGTCTCCCGCGTTGGCCTCCGTCGACAGCGGTATGCGAACGAGGTAGCGCAGGTACTCCGACTTGCTGAGGCCGGCACGCTCGCACCGCTCGCAGAGCGCGTCGTAGTCGCCTCCCTCCATGCGGAACGTGACGCGGCGCTCCTTGCCTTTGGCGGCGCCGGCTTCCTCTTCCATGGCGGATTCCTTTCCTCGGGCCCGCCGCGCGGCGGGCGCGTCTCTCTAGGGGTGCGGGGGATCCCCCGCAGGCGGCGGCCCGGCTCGGGCGCCGCCTCTGGGACCGGGCCTCGCGAAAGCGGGCTCCCGAACGGCCCGCGGCATGACGGGTCCGAGGCCGCCCGGTCCCCAAGTGCTATGGACGCCCGACGCGATGTCGGACGCCATAGGCTACTTGCTGGATTTCGGGCCTGAGGCCCTTCTGCGGCGCTTTCGGGCATCGGTGCCCGCATCCGTGTAGGGCGCGGTCATGAGCGCCATCTCCCGCAGCAGCGAGAGGTCGGCCGGGCTCGGGCTCTCGGGCGGGCTCTCCAGGAAGTCGGCGACGAGCCTCGCGGCCTTCGCGATGCGGCCGTCGGGGCCTGCCTGCGTCTTGCCCTCGCTCCTCACGTAGTCGGAGAGCTCGCGCTTGGTGCGCCGCCAGGGCTCCATCGCGGCGTGCATCTCCGCCTGGCGCTCCTTCGGCATGCCCGCGAGCGTGCGCACCGCCTCGGCGCTGAGGTTGCCGCGGTCGGCCTCGGCGGCCCACTCGGGCGAGAGGTCCTCGGCGATGCGGCGGGCAAGCCTCTCCTCGCGCGCGATGGTCTTGCCGGAGACCTTGCGGCCCGTCTGCCGCTCGATGATGGCGGCCTTCACGTCGTCGACGCGCATGCCGGAAAGCGACGGGTCCTCGGAGCGCAGGCGCACGGCGTCGCCCCTGAGCGCCTCGGTCGCTGCGGCGCGCTCGGTCACGGTGAGCGCGCGGGTGAAGTAGTTCGCGGCGTGGAGCAGCGTCACCGCCCGCTCGTCGTCGATGCCCTCTATCACGCGGCAGGGCATCTTCTCGTAGGCGGGGTCGTCCTTGGCGAGCAGCGCGTAGGCGGCCTTGCGCCGGTGCCCGGAGACCATCTGCCACGAGCCGTCGCCGACCTTGCGCACGAGCGGCAGGTCGGTGAGGCCGTCCTCGCGTATGGACTCGGCGAGCTCGGCTATCCCCGTTGGGTCCATGGAGTAGGCGGCGTTCGCCGGGTGGTCGGCGATGTCGGCCACCGCTATCTCGGACACCGGGTAGCGCCCGCGGGTGCGCGACGCGCCGTCGAGAAGCCCCGTGATGGTGAAGCCCGCGGCCACCTGGCTAGGCGAGCTCACGGGACACCTCGTCGGCGAGAGCTTCGTAGTCGCGTGCGGGGCGGCTCCCCGGCTCGAAGGCCGCCACCGGCTTCCATTGCCAGCTGCCCTCGCAGACCTTGCTGCTCGCGTGGATGACCGTCTCGAACTGCTCGCCCGGGAAGAACCCGTCGAGCACGGCCGCGCCCGTGGCCTCGGCGTTGGTCATGCGGCCGGGCACGCAGGTGCGCAGTATCTTCCATCTGGGCGTGGGCATGCGCAGAGCGTCCGCGATGGAGCGCGTCGCCTCCACGGTGAGCGCCGTGCCGCGCATCACGGTGGAGTCGAGCTTCACGGGGATGACGACCATGCCGCCCTCCGTTGCGGCGAGGTAGGCGTTGAAGGCGAGCCTGCGCATCACGGGGCTGCAGTCGATGAGGCAGACGTCGTAGGAGCCCGAGGCGTCGTCGAGGGCGAACTTGAGGCGCTGCTCGCGCAGGAGCATCTCGTTCTGGTCGACGAGGTCGATGGTCGAGGCCACCACGTCGAGGCCCTCCCCGGCGGCGTAAGCGACCTCTTCCACGGGCGCGCCGCCGTAGAGCAGCTCGACCGAGGTGCGGCGCTCGGAGGCGGCGCGGTCGTAGAGGCCGAAGAAGTCGGTGGCAGACGCCTGCGGGTCGAGGTCGACGAGCAGGGTCCGAAGGCCCCTGGCGGCGAAGATGGCCGCCAGGTTGACGGCGGTCGTCGTCTTGCCGACGCCGCCCTTGTAGTTGGAAATGGCTATCGTGCGCATGGGTCGCGTCCTCTCTAGCGTGGGGCGCGCCTCGCCGCATCCGGTCCGGCGCGCCCCGAGTCTCGGAGCGTCGGGACAAAACCGTACGGATTTGTCCGACAAGCGGAGTGTACCACGAAAACGTACGTATATGTACGTTTTCGTGGTACAGGGGCCGGTTTCGGGGGAAAGCCCGGCCCCGGGAGCCCGGGGCCGGGCGCGCCGCCTAGGAGAGCGGCTCCATCTCGCCGAAGCAGTTGATGTGGTGGCGAAGGAGTGCGCGGTTCTCCTTGACGACCATCATCGCCACCTCGTCGAAGCGGACCGGGGTGTCGGCGTAGTCGTCGCCGTTGCCGGCGAGCCACCTCGCCGCCAGCGCCTCGCGCAGCCCGCGCGCCCTGTGGGCCTCGGGGAAGCCGTCCGTCCCGATCCGGACCGTGGCGTCGACGAAGACCAGGGTCCCGTCCTCGTCCACCGCCACGAGGTCGATCCCGCCGATGCCCTCGGGTCCCTGCCAGGCCTCGTCGACGATCTCGTAGCCCTTGCGCTCGAGGAAGGCCTTGACCGCGCCCATCGCCTTTTCCTTCATGTCGTTCATGTCTTGCTCCTTAGACTCTGAGGCCCGCCCCTGTGGCGTGCCTTGCGCCGCGTGAGTCGCATGCAGCGCGGGCGTGCCTGCAAGGGAGGAAGCGAAGTCGGGCATGGAAATAGAAGTCTCCCGACGGCAGTTTTTCGCGTTGTTCGCGCGCGGAGCGCATGGGGCGAAGAACCCGAAAAAGTGTCGCGGCCCTTGCTGGCCGCCTGCCGGCGTGCGACCCTGCGCGTCCAAGGAGCGCCGGGGCGGGTATTCGGATCAAAGGGGCGCAGGCGTGCGGCATGGAATCCGGCGTGGGCGCCGAGACCCTCCGGGCATGGGATGCGGCCCATCGGCGGTTGCTGGGCTCCCGCGGGGATTGACGACGACGTCGTGGCGGGGACGGAGGCGGGTTCCCGAGTCGCGGCGCCGCGGCATGAGTCGGGACGGACGGCTTTCCCGTGCCGCTTGCGGCCGATATGCGCACGGGACCGCGGGCGGCGAGATGGTTCTCCGCATGGAACGGCTACGGTGCTGCGCGACACGTCCGTTGAGAGAAGGAGGCGAGCTGATGTTGAGCCACGAAGAGAAGTTGGAGCGCATCGAGCTCATCGATGCCGTGTGCGATGCCGGGAGGCTGGCGAGGGGCCTGGACCAGCTGCTCGAGTCCCTGGCGCATGCCGACCAGCTGGACCCGCTCGACGTCGAGGGGATTCTGGCCCTGAAGTCGATAAGTGAGAGGTGCGCCGAGCGCATCGGCGACGCCGCGCGAATCTTGGAGGCTCAGAACGAGGTTCTCTACGCCGAGGAATGGGCAAACGCCAAACCTCGCGAAAACGAGAGATGAGGACCCGAACGAAAGCGGCCATCCAAGCCCGATCAGGGCGTCCATCGCCGTCCGCGCTCATATAAAGCCTGGACATCGGCTGTCCTCGCATTCCCAGTGCCGCCGCGTGCCGTCGCGTTATAATGCTGCAAACGCATTTGTATTGCATTTCGAGCGATGGGAGCGCAGATGCCCGACAGCTACAAGGAGCTCATCAAGAGCAATCCCGACGAGACCGAGATCAGAAGCTTCCTGGTGGACGGCGACCAGGTCTCCGTGACCCTGCGCATCCCCGACACCCTGCGCGACGCGGCGAAGGAGGAGGCGGCCCTGCGGGGCATGAGCTTCTCCGCCTTCGTGCGCACCTGCATGATCGAAGAGCTCGCGAAAAAGGGGGCATAGAGGCGTGAAGTCGCTAAGCAACGTCGGCGCGGAGCGCCTGGGAGACGCCCTCGGCGAATCCATCGACGACGGCGCGAAGTTGTCGATAATCAGCTCGTATTTCACCGTGTTCGCCTACGGGGAGCTCAAAGAGGAGCTCTCCAAGGTCGACGAGGTGCGCTTCCTGTTCAGCGAGCCCACCTTCATCAAGCGCATGGCCGACTCGAAGGAGCCGCGCGAGTTCGAGGTAGCCCGCCGCGCGCGCGAGGTCGGCGTCGGCGGCTCGGGGCTCGAGCTCACGCTGCGCAACAACCTAAACCAACGCGCGCTCGCCCGCGAATGCGCCGAGTGGATCCGCGAGAAGGGCGTCTTCAAGTCCGCCAAGACGTCCGGCGCCATTCAGCCGGGCGGCACCTACGTGGTGGAGAACCCATCCGGCGACGACCACGCCTTCATGGGCGCCGCCGCGAACTTCACGCAGGAGGGCCTCGGCTACGAGCGCCGTCCGGGAACCGTGACCTGCGTGAGCCATTTCGAGAACGCGACCGAGGCCGTCGGCCTCAAGATGATGTTCGAGTCGGTCTGGGACAACCCTGCCATGGTCGAGGAGGTCACCGCGCAGGTGGCCGCCCAGGTCGAGACGCTCTACCGCGAGAACCCGCCCGAGTTCATCTATTTCCTGACCCTGTACCACCTGTTCCGCGACTTCATGGAGGACGACGAGGACAACGGCATCCGCCCCGGCCTCAAGTTCGAGGAGTCCGTGGTCTGGAGCAAGCTCTACGACTTCCAGAAGGACGCCGTCGTGGGCGCCATCCGCAAGCTGGAGAAGTACAAGGGCTGCATCATCGCCGACTCGGTGGGCCTGGGCAAGACCTACGAGGCGCTCGCCGTCATGAAGTACTACCAGGAGCGCAACGACCGCATCCTCGTGCTGTGCCCGAAGCGCCTGCGGGACAACTGGACCCTGTGGACGCAGGACAACGACGACCGCAACCCGCTGGCCGACGACCGCTTCAGCTACACGGTGCTCAACCACACCGACCTGTCGCGCTACCACGGCATGAGCGGCGAGGTGGACCTCGAGCACCTGCGCTGGGGCCACTTCGACCTCCTCGTCATCGACGAGAGCCACAACTTCAGGAACAAGAGCACCGACGCGGACAAGACCGACCGCTACACGCGCCTCATCGAGGACGTCATCAAGTCGGGCCAGCGCACGAAGGTGCTCATGCTCTCTGCCACCCCGGTGAACAACCGCCTGCTCGACCTGCGAAACCAGATCGAGCTCATCACCGAGGGAGACGACGCGTACCTCGCCGATACCGATGGCATCCCGTCGATCACCCACGTGACGCGCGTCGCCCAGCAGAGGTTCAACGAGTGGAGCAAGCTCTCCGACTCCGAGCGCACGACCGAGAGCTTCGTGAACGCGGTGAACGCCGACTACTTCAAGCTGCTCGACGTGCTGACCATCGCGCGCAGCCGCAAGCACATCACGAAGTACTACGGCGCCGCGAGCGGTACCTTCCCGGCGCGCCGGCCGCCCCTGTCGTTTCAGACGCCCATTGACCTAGAAGGCGAGCTGCCGCCGATTGCCGTGCTCAACGACATGATCGCCCAGCTCACGTTCGCCCAGTACCAGGTGCTCTCCTACGTGCGCGCCGACCAGCGCCGCAAGTACGAGGACCGCTACGGGGACACGTGGGGCAAGGACTTCGAGAGCCAGGTCCACCGCACGACGGCGGTGGCCAACCTCATGCGCGTCAACGTCCTCAAGCGCATGGAGTCCTCCGTGAACAGCTTCCGCATCACGCTGCGACGAATCCTCGACGGCTGCGTCGACCTGCGCGCGAGGCTCGACGCCGACGCGTCGGGGGTCGCCTACGGCACCGAGGGCCTCGAGGACGGGTTCGACGACGACGATGCCGAGGAGTTCGAGGCCGGCGGCAAGGTGCGAGTCGACCTGCGAGACGTCGACGCCCTGCGCCTGGGCCAGGACCTCGACTTCGACATCCAGGTGCTCCGGGCCCTGCTAACCTATGCCGACGCGGTGACGCCCGAGCGCGACGCCAAGCTCGTGAAGCTGCGCGACTTCATCGCGGGCAAGGTCAGCGAGCCGTACAACCCCGGCAACCGCAAGGTGCTGGTGTTCAGCGCGTTCGCCGACACGACGGCGTACCTTTTCGAGCAGCTGGCGCCCTGGCTGAAGCGCGAGCTCGGAATCGAGTGCGCCGAGGTGGCGGGCAGCTCCAACCGGACCTACTCGCTGAAGCTTCCCAGGACCACCTTCGAGAACATCCTCGCGAGGTTCTCTCCCGTCTCAAAGGAGCTGCCGGAGAGCCAGCGGGAGCTCGGCGAGATCGACGTCGTCTTCGCGACGGACTGCATCTCCGAGGGCCAGAACCTGCAGGACTGCGACTGCCTGGTGAACTACGACATCCACTGGAACCCCGTGCGTATCATCCAGCGCTTCGGCCGCATCGACCGCCTGGGATCGAAGAACTCCCAGATCCAGCTGGTCAACTTCTGGCCGGACATCGCGCTCGACGAGTACATCCAGCTCGAGGGCCGCGTGAAGGGGCGCATGGCGCTGCTCGACGCGTCGGCAACCGGCGAGGAGAACGTGCTGGAGGCCAAGGGCAATGGAGAGATGAACGACCTCAAGTACCGTCGCCGGCAGCTCCAGCAGCTCAAGAGCGAGGTGCTCGACCTCGAGGACATCTCGGGCGGCATCTCGATCACGGATTTCGCCTTCGACGACTTCCGCGTGGAGCTCCAGCGCTACGCCAAGGAGCATCCCGGCGCGTTGGAGAACTCGCCGGCGGGACTGCACGCCGTGGCCCCCATCCCCGACGAGCTTCGCAGCGACGTGAAGCCAGGCGTGGTCTTCTGCCTCAAGCAGAACGACGAGGGCAACGATCCCAGGGACACGAACCCTGTCTTCCCGTACTACGTGGTGTACGTGTCGGCCGACGGCGAGGTCATGACGAAGCACACCCAGCCCAAGCCGGCGCTCGACATCATGCGCGCCGTCTGCTCTGGGCATCCCGAGCCCATCGCTAAGCTGTGCCGCGAGTTCAACCGCGAGACCCGCGACGGGACGAGGATGGACGCCTACACCCACCTGCTTGACGATGTCGTTGCGGCCATCACCGGAACGCAGCAGGACAAAGGCATCGAGAGCCTGTTCAGCCTGGGAGAGGTCGGCAGCGGCACCGTCATGGGCTTCAACGACTACTCGTTGGTATGTTTCGCGGTGCTGCGATGAGCGGCATCGACTGGAACGGAATCCTGCGCCTGCCCGAAGCGGCGCTCGCGGGATGCCGCCGCATTCCCAAGACGGTGCTCGTCAAGCAGGCCATGCTCACCAAGACCGAGCAGAAGAGGCTCGACAAGGTCGCGCGCCTCGAGCACTTCGCCACGGTCCAGAAGTCCACGACGCGCATCCCGCCGTACGAGGACGACGAGCGCAACGTGCAGAGCGTCGTCTTCCTCCGTTGCGAGATGACAGCCGGGACCATGGCGGTGGCCGAGGTGGCGGAGCTCGTGCACAAGTGCTTCCCGAACCCGACGGTGCTCCTGGTCGAGGCGGGCGGCTGCGCGTGCATATCGGTCGCCCTCACGCGGAGGAGCCAGGCCGAGCAGGGCGCGACGGTCGTCGACCGAGTCGAGTCGACGGGCGCGTTCGATCCTGGCCGTTCAGAATACGCGGACTTCCTAGGCGCGCTGGCATTCGGGCGGCTCTCGCAGGGCGACCTCTGGGAGTACCTGGTCGACCTGTCGCGCACCGTAGCGCTGTCCCGCGCGATTGGCGGCCTGGGGTTCTACCCCGTATGCCCCGCTCGAGACCGGGAAAAGCTGATCGCCCTCACGTCGCGCTACGATGAGATGGGAGCCTCCGTCAAGCGGCTGAAGGAGCAGCGGCGGTCGAAGGACATAACGCTCAACGAGTCCGCGAAGCTGAGGATGGAAATGAAGGAAGAGGAGCGACGCCTGAGGGCGGTCGCCGATGAGATAAAGGAGATCTGCAATGGCCGTTCTAGATGAGTATATTTTGCGAGCGGCGCGCCTTTTGAGTGATGCTGCAGATGAGGATGTTGATGCGCTCTGCCGTGAAATCATGCAGGTCTTCGACCTCGACTACACTAACCCCGAGGCTTTAAAATATATCAATTCCTCAAGCTCATTTCGCTACTCGAAAAGCGACCTAGGGATGATTCTCCAGAAGCTGCGCCTAAAGCGGGAAGACTCAGACGACAAAGCGTTCGGTGCCGCATTCTGCGCAACTATAACGCAGCATATCAGGAGACTGGAGCAAGCTCTTGAAGAGGGCGTGAAAGACGACGAGCTCAAAGCCGTATACGACTCAATCGACTACGTCTACGCAAACGCGAGGGGCTACGACTCCTACACGGACGGACTAGCCTCCTATTCCTATGGGTCTTCCAATCGCAATGATTTCAACGATGAACAGACGCAACTACGTATCGACAAACTGAAGCATTTCCGTGATGAGGAGCTCCGTAAGCTGAAAATCGCCGAAGCGCAGGGCGCTAGCGTCAGCCTCACGGCATCCGCCACGAGCAACGTACAGGTCACGTTAGAGGCAACCTTTGAACAGATTGACAAATTGCCAGAGACAACGCTTTCCGATGACGAGAAGACGCTGCTCAAAGGGATGATGGGCGATCTCAACACAAAAGATAAAAGCAAACGGGGCAGCAAGCTTGACAAACTCCTGAGCTGGCTTGCCGGCAAGGGCACCGACGTTTTTATTGCCGCCATGCCCTACATAGTTCAACTAATCAAATCTCAACTTTCCTAGGAGGAGACCTCATGGGCGAGATAGAAAAGATGACTCTTGAATCGGAGAGTCTTATTGACGACCGCCTGAATAAGCTCAAGGAGCTGATGCCCGAAGTGTTCTCCGAGAGCGGAATCGACTTCGACAAACTGCGGCTGGAGCTTGGCGACGAGGTAGACGAGGGCCTGGAGCGCTATGCGTTCACGTGGCCCGGCAAGGCCGATGCCATCCGCCAGTCGCAGATGTCCAGCACTGCTACTTTGCGTCCCCGTATCGAGAAAAGCCGCAGCCGCGATGGAGAGGATGGGTCCTTCGACTCGGACAACATTTATATCGAAGGCGACAATCTCGAGGTGCTGAAGCTCCTACAGCGCGGCTACCACGGCAAGGTCAAGATGATCTACATCGACCCACCCTACAACACGGGTCACGACTTTGTCTACAAGGACAATTTCGGCAACTCTGTCGATAACTATAAGGAGCAGGCGGGACTCGCCGGCCAGTCCAACGCCGACACAAGTGGCCGCTACCATAGCGACTGGTGCTCGATGATGTACCCTAGGTTGAGACTGGCTCGAGAGCTCCTAACCGACGATGGCGTCATTTTCATTTCGATTGACGATAACGAAGACCGCAATTTGCGCATCCTCTGTGACGAGGTGTTCGGAGAGGCAAATTTCGTTTCTCAGCTAATCTGGGAACGAGCTTACTCGCCCAAGAATGACGCCAAATACGTTTCAAATAGCCATGATTATGTTCTCGTATACGCCAAATCCATTGAGCGCTTTGTGATTGGACGCCTGCCGAGAACAGACGAGGCAAACGCCCGCTACAAGAATCCAGACAACGACCCTCGAGGCGTTTGGAAGCCAAGCGACCTCAGTGTAAAGACTTACAGCCCAGATTCCGACTATCCAATCACAACGCCCTCGGGGCGTGTTGTAGAGCCTCCAGCAGGACGCTGCTGGAGGCTCTCGCGAAACGCGTTTCGCGAGAGACTCCAGGATAACCGCATTTGGTTTGGCCCAAACGGCGACAGCGTCCCTTGCATCAAGCGTTTCCTAACAGAGCTCAAATATGATGGAATGGCTCCAACTTCAATCATGTTTTACAAAGAAGTGGGTCACAGCCAGGAAGGCGCCAAGGAGCTCGTATCTCTATTTGACGGAAAGGGCTATTTCGATGGACCGAAACCGACGAAACTACTTCAGCGCCTGATAACCCTTGCGAATCTGCTAATGTGCGATAAAGAAGTAATAGAAGTGTAAAAAATTTTGCCGTTCCTATCCGGCACTTAGGGCTGTGTCGGATAGGTCAGGCGTTAGGCTTCCGGCAAGTCTATCTTGCCGACAAAGCTGTAATAAATCTCAATGTCCTGCCTGCGGGTGCCGTTCTCGTCATAGCTGCACTCATGCACGACGATTTTCTCAATCATTTCCCGCAAGAGGGTGGGGGTCAATTCTTCAAAAGCAAGGTGCTTTCTCACAATCCCCATGAATTTCTCGGCGTTGACGGTGGCGGCCTGCGACTTGGAAAGTTCCTCCTGCAAAGCGGCAGCCCGGTCTTTCAGTTCCCGCTGCTCCTGCTCATAGTCCGCCGACAGCTCCATGAAACGCTCGTCGCTGATTTTGCCGCTTACATTGTCCTCATACAGCCGCTTGATAATGCGGTTCACTTCGGCAATGCGTGTCTGGGCCTGTTCAAGCTGCTTCGTGGCTGCGGCGGTCTTTCTCTTGCCGCCGATTTCGTTCTGCTGGATGAGCAGCTTTACAAAGCGGCTCTCATGCCTGGCGGCGTATTCCGTCACTTGCCGGAGATTGGAAAGCACGCCCGCCGTCAAAAGGTCGGTGCGGATAAAGTGTGCCGTACAGTCACGGGTACGCTTCTTGTAGCTGCCGCAGATATAACAGTCCTGCTTGCGGTTCTATTCGTCTGTTCCTGGTTCAAAATAGTTTCTCCTCTCTGATACTGATTTTATCAATGATATTTCGCAATAGCCAGCAATGAACGCTTGCATTGCGCAAGACGTTACATTATCTTCTGAAACATATAGCGCACCTTGTCCAGGCGGCTGTTTGGACGGCGGGGCTGGATGACTGGCTTGCCGACAGCGGCCTGATACCCTTTCAGTTCTGTAAGGCATACGCTCTGCCCGTTGGTGTAAAAGGCCAGATCAGTACGGTATGCCTGTATACAGCGGGCGGGAATCTCGCCAGTAAAGACAACTTCATCCTTTTTTACCTGGACCGTTTCGATGGTGGCACAGTATTTCGGTGCATCATGATAAGCCCTGGAAAGATATTCCCGGGGCGCATAGAGGGTGAAGGAGAGATAAGGTTCCAGCAGTTGCGTCCCTGATTCCTTCAATGCCTGTTCCAATACAATCGGGGCCAATGAGCGGAAGTCCGCCGGCGTGCTGACCGGACTGTAATAAAGCCCGTATTCAAAGCAAATCTTACAGTCCGTTACGTTCCAGCCGAACAAGCCCTGCTCCAGCCCGTAACGGATACCATCCCTGACAGCGTTTTGAAAACTCTGGTTCAAGTATCCCAGCGAAACCCGGCTCTCGTATTGTACACCGGAGCCAAGCGGGAGTGGTGTAACAGACAGTCCGATGGATGCCCAAAACGGGTTGGGCGGCACCTCGATATGGATGGTGTGGCTGGCTGCTTTGAGCGGCCGCTCCATATAAATGACGGTGGGTTCCTTTACCACTGTTTCAAGCTTGTATTTTTCCGACAGCAAAGCGGAAACAACCTCCAACTGCACCCGGCCCAAAAAAGAAAGAATGATCTCATGGGTGATGGAATCCACCTCGCAGCGCAAAAGCGGGTCAGTATCCGCAAGTTGCGTAAGAGCGTCCAGCAGCCGTTCTCTTTGCGCTGCCGTTTTCGGCGCAATCGACGTCCGCAGCATGGGGAGGGGGTCCTCACGCCACCTTTTACGAGGGAGCCGGGTTGGGTCCCCTAATACATCGTTTAACCTCACGCTGTCGCTGGGAAGGATAACAATTTCACCCGGATAAGCGGTGTCTGTCCGAACAATTTCCCCTTTGGATGGAATACGCATCTCTGTGATTTTCAGCTTTTCTCTCCCGGCCAGGGCCACCGTATCCCGCAGGCGCAGCGTTCCGCTGTATAGCCGTAGATAGACACGCCGCTGGCCGCAATCTGTATACTCCACCTTGAAAACGCTGCCGCATAGGGCGGCGCTCCCCTGTTCCCCAATCGGTTGGAACAGCCCTGTCACCGCATCCATCAACGGTTGAATGCCAAGGCCCTTTTTGGCGCTGCCATAATAGACCGGGAACAGGGAGGCGTCTTGAACCCGCCGCTGTTCCTCCCGCACAAGTTTTTCCCGGCTGATTGGTTCTCCTGCGATATACTTTTCCAATAATTTATCGTTATTTTCGATGACCGCATCCCATGCTTCTATGTCGGTATTTTCCTCCAGGACTATTTCCGGGGACAGCGACACCGTCTGCTTGATGATAATATCGGCGGAGAGCTTATCCCGAACAGACTGAACCACGCTCTGCAAATCAACGCCAGCCTGGTCGATCTTGTTGATAAAGATAACGGTGGGAATGTTCATTTTCCGCAGGGCATGGAACAGAATACGGGTCTGGGCCTGCACGCCATCTTTAGCGGAGATCACCAAGATGGCCCCATCTAAAACAGCCAAAGAGCGGTACACCTCCGCCAAAAAATCCATGTGGCCGGGCGTATCCACAATGTTGACTTTACATCTGTGCCACTGGAAGGAAGTGACTGCCGCTTGAATGGTAATCCCACGCTGCCGCTCCAAAAACATGGTGTCCGTCCTCGTTGTCCCTTTTTCGACGCTCCCCGGTTCTGAAATGGCTCCGCTGGCATATAGCAGGCTCTCCGTCAAGGTCGTCTTTCCAGCGTCTACATGGGCAAGAATTCCAATATTGATTATTTTCATGTGATTGTCCTCCCTTTACTGCCCCGAAGGGCATAAAAATCCCCAGCAGTAAAATACTTTTACCACTGGGGATGATAATTTGCGGACATACACATATGCAGCATACACCTGTTTGTGAGTGCTGTTTTTGGGGATATGTCAAAATTGATAAGGCAAAAGTATTCTTAAATTGGGTACAAAAAACTAAGCCCCTACAAAAGGGACTATCATAATCCTTTGTTCCCACTATTTGATTATAGTTTTATTTAAGAATACCTTGCCGCATATTTTTTACTCCTTTTCTGGACTTGAATTATTATATCACATCAGTTTTAGGAAAACAAGTATCTAAAAGAAATTTTTCTTCCCCTTATATGTAACAATCATACCGGCTTCCTAACGTTCAGAATGGTTTCTACTGTCTGCTGCGGTGTTTGGTTGGAATTGTCCAGCCAAAAGCCGATCCGTGGTGTTGTCTGCATTTTACTAAATACAAATTCAATGTATACAGAAAGAAATATATAAGGAGTGGGAGGGATTCCGCCGTAGTCGGCATTGTAGGAAAATCCAAAAGTTTAGATTTTCTCAAAATGCTTATCTTTTGGTCTTTGGTTCGGAATAGTGTAGTGCTGGCGGTCTATCTATTGTTTTCGGTTGCTTGCTTCTTTACCGTACATGAGCATTTAAGCACGGGTGATATTGTGCTTGATTTTTTCTCAGGCTCAGCATCGACCGCCCATGCCATGTTCCTGCAGGAGCTCGGAAAAGATGATCGCTATCAGTTTATCCTTGTCCAGCTTCCAGAGCCTTGTGACCCGAAACGCGACGCCTACAAGGACGGGTATGAGACTCTCTGCGACATAGGCGAAGGACGCATTCGCCGCGCAGGCGACAAAATCAAAACCGAGCTCGAGGAATCCAACCGTCAACTCAAGCTTGGCGAGGGACCCAAGCAGCTTCCCGACATCGGCTTCCGTGTGTTCGAGCTCGATGAGTCCGGCATTGAGAAGCCCGAGCCCGGTCAGCTCCTCTTCGACGTGGTCAAGCCCGATCGCTCCGATATGGATATCGTCTTCGAGATGATGCTCAAATGGGGCCTCGAGCTCACGCTGCCCGTCGAGAAGTCTGAAGCCGCGGGCTATCCCATCTGGTCCGTCGCTTGCGACGAGCTCGTCTGCTGCATGTCCCGAGGCCTCACCATTGAGGCGCTCGAGGCCATCGCCGACATGGAGCCCAGGCGCGTTCTCATCCTCGATTCCGTCCTCGACGACACCCTCAAGCTCAACGCCGTGCAGATCTTCAAGCACGCCGGCGAGCGCATGGGCTGTGAGATCGAATTGAGGACGGTCTAGCATGGCGGCGCTCGAGTTCAAGTTCTCATCCGACCAGCAGCACCAGCTGGAGGCCATCGAAGCAACCTGCGACCTGTTCCGCGGACAACAATTTATTGGCAGCGTATTCTCCGCCGATTCCGGCCGCAAAGGCCAGACGGCAATCGGCGAGCTCATGGTCGGCCACGGCAACGAGCTTCGCGTGGCGCCGGGCCAGCTCCTCGACAACCTGCACGCCGTGCAGGAGGAGGGCTGCCTCCCGGCAACCGACGTCCTCACCGATGGGCGCCTGCGAGACTTCACCGTCGAGATGGAGACCGGCACCGGCAAGACCTACGTCTACATCCGCTCCATCTACGAGCTAAACCGCCGCTACGGCATCACCAAGTTCGTTATCGTCGTGCCGAGCGTGGCCATCCGCGAGGGCGTCCTCAAGAGCCTCCAGACCACCCGCAGGCACTTCGAGACGCTCTACGACCGCACGCCGCTCGACTACTTCGTGTACGACTCGAAGGACATGGGGCCGGTGGGTAACTTCGCCACGTCGAGCTCCATCCAGGTCATGGTCATCAACATCGACGCGTTCAACAAGGGCCTCGAGAAGGATGGCACCGCGAAGGAGGGCAACCTCTTCCACCGTCCCAGCGAGAAGCTCACCGGCGGCTTCAGCCCTCGCGAGCTCGTGAGCGCCTGCAAGCCCGTCGTCATCATCGACGAGCCCCAGAGCGTCGACAACACCAAGCAGGCCAAGGCCGCCATCAAGAGCCTGAACCCGCTGTTCGTGCTGCGCTACTCGGCCACGCACAAGCAGGCCTACAACATGATCTACCGCCTCACGCCGGTCGACGCCTTCGAGCGCCACCTGGTGAAGGGCATCTGCGTGGACTCGATCAAGGCCGAGGCGAACCTCAACGGCGCGTACGTGAGGCTCGAGTCCGTCAAGTCCGACCCGTTCTCCGCCAAGGTGTCCATCGACGTGCGCCAGGCCGACGGCACGCAGAAGCGCAAGGCCGTCACGGTGAAGACCGGCAACGACCTCTACCAGAAGAGCGGCGAGAACAGCGACTACGAGAGCGGCTGGGTGGTCAACAACATCGGCGCCGCAGTGGGCGACGAGTTCATAGAGTTCCAGAACGGCGAGGTGCTCGAGCTCGGCGAGGCGCTGGGCGACGTCAACGAGGAGGTCGTCAAGCGCGCGCAGATCCGCCGCACCATCGAGGACCACCTGGCCCGCCAGTTCGAGCTGTGGCCGCGCGGCGTGAAGGTGCTCTCGCTCTTCTTCATCGACCGCGTCGACCGATACCGCGTCTACGAGCCCGAAGTCCACGGCGGCCTGTACGCCCTGATGTTTGAGGAGGAGTACGCAGGTGCCCTGAACTCGAAGGCGCCTCGTCGCATCGCAAAGGCGGCGGGGATCGGCAAGGGCACGTGGCTCGAGTGCTACGAAGCCGTCGGCGCCCCGCTGGTGCGCGACCCCCACGCCGTGCACCAGGGATACTTCGCCAAGGACAAGAAGGGCAAGTTCAAGGACTCCAAGGGAGCCGCCGGCACCGCCGACGACGCCGGGGCCTTCGAGCTCATCATGCAGAAGAAGGAGACGCTCATCTCCTTCCCGGACGGCAAGGACGCGGACAAGGACGTCTCTTTCGTCTTCAGCCACTCCGCGCTCAAGGAGGGCTGGGACAACCCCAACGTGTTCCAGATCTGCACGCTCGTCGAGACAAAGGACAACCTGACCAAGCGCCAGAAGATCGGCCGCGGTCTGCGCCTGTGCGTGAACCAGGATGGCGAGCGCCTGTACGACCCAGAGGCGAACGTGCTCACCGTCATCGCGAACGAGAGCTACGACGACTTCGCCAACGGCCTGCAGAAGGAGCTTGAGGCTGAGGACTTCAAGTTCGGCGTCATCACTCCGGAGAGCTTCACGAAGGTCACGGTCAAGGGCGATGATGGCGTCGAGGAGCGCCTGGGCTACGAGAAGTCCAAGCAGGTCTACGACCACCTCGTCGCGACCGGCATGGTCGACGACAAGGGCGCGGTGACGCCCGAGCTGAAGGCGGCCGCCGAGGAGGGCAAGGTCGAGCTCCCCGCCGAGCTCGAGCCTGCCAAGGAGCAGGTCGAGGCGATCATCATCCACAAGTCCCAGAGGGTCCAGATCCGTGACAAGGCCAAGGAGGTCTCGGTCGAGCTGCAGAAGGACGTCACGCTCGACCCTGCGTTCCAGGCCCTGTGGGACCGCATCCGCCAGCGCACGCGCTTCCAGGTCGAGGTCGACTCCGGCAAGCTCATCGAACATGCCATCGAAGCTGTCGACGGCATGCTCGCCGTGCGCCCGCCCCAGGTGACGAGCGAGCGTGCCTCGCTGGGCATCGACGACGCGGGCGTGAGCGCCGAGGGCACGGGCACCTCCGTGGTGTCCGTTTCGGGAAAGGTGAAATACGACCTTCCCGACCCGATCGCAGAGCTGCAGGACGCCGTCGGGCTCACCCGCGGCACCATCAAGGCGATCCTCGAGGGCTGCAGCCGCCTCGACGAGTTCGAGATCGACCCCGCGACCTTCCTCGCGCAGGTCGGCGACAAGATCAACCGCGTGAAGAACGACCTCATCGCCCAGGGCATCAAGTACGTGCGCCTTCCCGAGGACGAGTGGTACACCATGCGCGACCTCGAGCTTGACGACTACACGGCCTACCTTGGGCAGAACGCGTGGAAGCCGGACATGACGAGCAAGAGCCTGTACAACTACGTGGTCTACGACTCGGCGGGGGTCGAGCGCTCCTTTGCCGAGGCTCTAGACAAGCAGGAGGAGGTTCTCGTGTTCGCGAAATTGCCCTCGGCGTTCAAGATCGACACGCCGCTCGGCAGTTACAACCCCGACTGGGCGTACGTCGAGGAGGCCGACGGCGAGCGCCGCGTGTACTTCGTGACCGAGACCAAGGGCGGCAAGAACGGCGAGCCCGCCCTGCGCGACGCGGAGAAGATCAAGATCGGCTGCGCCAAGAAGCACTTCGAGGCGCTGGACCTCGGAAACGACTTCCATTACAACGTGCGCACGACCTACCAATACGAGGCGGTGAAGGCTTAGGATGTCGAAGCTGCCCGGAAAGATGACGCGAAAGCAGCACTGGGTGCCGCGGTTCTACCTGCGCCATTTCGCGGATTCCTCCGGGCAGCTTCATGCCTACAGCAGACAGAAGGGCTCCTTCTTCCGCACGAATTGCGAGAACCTTTGCAGCATGCGCGATCTTTATGAGGTCGAGCATGCCGATGCGACAGGCGATGCGACAGACAGATTCTATGCGCAGAACCTCATCGAGGTTAAGCTATCTGAGCTCGAGAGCCGCATCGCGCCGCTTTACGATCGCTTTTTGGAACGCCAGAAAGAAGACCAGTGCGAAGACGAAGGGTATTCTGATGGGAAAGCCGCCGTTTGCGAGCTGGCAGCAAATATCATCGTCCGGCACCCTATCAGTATGCGCGTCGACAAGAAATGGTCACGCGAGACTGCCGAAGAGCTGCTCAGAAACGTTCATCTGACACCCTATGAGCTCGGCTTGCTCGATTGGTCGGATTGGCGCGGGGATTCCCAAGCGGTGGTCGAGCTTGCCGCCGCCGCAACCATGCTCTTCTCCAACGATGATATTGTGCCAGTTAACCGTATTCGAAAGGCTTTTTTTGAGAAGAGCTTCTCCATCCTTAGGGCACCCGTCGGCTCAGGGTTCGTTACGACGTCGATGCCTATGTTCATCATCGGGCCCGAGGACGACTCGTACGATTTTCATCTCGCGTATATGCCGTTGAGCAGTGAGTATGCTGCGGTCTTTTCAGATGACCCTCTATTTCCGCCGTTTGCGAGACTCGGTTTTTCGGGCGTCGAGTTCATGAACCGACTTCTTCTGCTTAACTGCGAGCATTGGGATGTCGCCATATCGAGGGGAAGCGGCCCGCTCGAGCACGCGGTACGCGATTGAAGTCAAGCGAACAGTGCCGAATTCATGCACGAGATGTTCACGCGCGACGGCAGGGAGCTATCCCTCGACACAGTGATCTACGACCGCTCGAAGAAGAAGGGGCAGACGATGATCGATACCATCGACCGTGGCTGCCTCGAGGGCGGCTGCCTTGATGACGAGGACCTGCGCATCATCTTCGAGCACCTTCTGGGGAGAAGACGGCAAGGACCGGGAACATTAAAGGGTCAAGCAGCGTATTGATAAAATTGACCCCGCCAGCAATAACCGCAAAGGATAGATAGGGCTTTAAGGATGGATGCAGGAAAAGCAACGATAAGCGGCGTGTTCAACGGATCGCGCCTGCTCGAAATACCTTTTTACCAAAGGGCGTACGTCTGGGGAGAAGAGCAATGGGAGCGTTTCCTCGGCGACATGGAGTTCGTCACGGCCTCGAAGCGGCCCTATTTCCTGGGCTCCATCATCCTGAAGCAGGCCTCCTCCGGCAACACCTGGTCCGAGGTCTCCGAGGTTCGCACCGTCATCGACGGCCAGCAGCGACTCACGACCATGGTCATCTTCTTCAAGGCACTCTGTGCAAAAAACGGCACCAACAATTTGTTTGAGCGAGATTTCGTCCTGGAGACCGGCGATGTCGCCTTGCGGCACGGCAAGTACGACCGGCAGGATTTCGAAAAGGTCGTCAGCGCCACGGGCTGCGAACCCCTCGAGGGCTCCTCGGCCATCGTCCTTGCCTACAACTACTTCCTCAAGAATATCGACCCGGAGAAGGTCGACAGGAACACGATCAAGTCGAACGTCCAGTTCGTCTGCATCGATCTTACCGAGGGCGAGGACGAGCAGCAGATATTCGACACCATCAACTCGCTCGGGGTGCGCCTGACGACGGCGGAGCTCCTTAAGAACTACTTCTTCAACCGCGAGAACGAGCAGGCGTTCAAGGAGTGCTGGGAAGACGTCTTCGAGCCCACGGCTGAGAAGAGGGAGTATTGGGAGCAGGAGATCGTTACCGGGCGCATCAAGCGCACGCTCGTCGACCTCTTCTTCGACGCGTTCCTCCAGATTCTGGTCCAGGACAAGAGGCGTGGCGTCACGACCGAGGACAAGCTCTTCTATTCGCGTACTTCGAACCTCTTCCAGTCCTACAAGGATTTCATCGGCAGGTACTGCAACGGCGACAAGGTCGAGATTCTCGACAACATGAAGGCGTATGCCGAGGCGTTCGAGTCCACGTTCGACCCTGGCTACTGCGACGCGGACATCCCCTCCGCTTCCGGCGTCGAGCGCCTGAACGTGCTGATATTCGGCCTCAAGAACTCGACGCTCATCCCGTACGTGCTCTACGTTCGAAAGAACGCGGAGTCTTCGAGCGAGGAATCTAAGATCTACGCCCTGCTTGAGAGCTACATCGTCCGCCGAATGCTGGTTCAGGCGACCACGAAGAACTACAACAGGCTGTTCACCTCGCTGATCTTGAACGAGGTGAAGGACGCGGAGGCGCTGAGGAAGGCTCTCGAAGCCAATGACGAGGCGACGACGTACATGCCCGGCGACGCCGAGGTTCGAGCGGCATTCGAGGAATCGTGTCTGTACAACCTCCAGTCCAAGGGCGTCCTCTATCTGCTGGAAAGCGCCATTCGTCCGGGCATGAGCAGCACGGCCCTGCTCGGGTTCAACCAGTACACCCTCGAGCACATGATGCCCAAGAAGTGGCGCAACAAATGGGGAGCCCTCGACGATGAGGCTGCCACGCGAAGGGACCGGAAGCTCCTCACGCTCGGCAACCTCGCCATCATCACGCATTCGCTCAACGCCTCCATCCGCGATGCCGATTGGCCCACCAAGAAGCAGGGAAAGGGATACAAGGACGGCCTTGCCCTCTGCGCCGCCGGCCTTGCGACCATGGCCGGCGCCCTAGAGAAGGAGTCTTGGAACGAGGGCGATATCGCCGATCGCGCCGAATGGCTTGCGGACAAGGCGTTGGAGGTCTGGCGCTAGGCCCTACCTGCGTCCCATCTCGAAGATGCTTGCGGTGTCGGAACCCGCATCGATGACGGATGGAACCGGCTCTTCCAAAAACGTAGTTCGTGGCGATGTCTCTTCCGTCGGCGCGTCAAGAGGCTCGCCGAGCGCTAGGAAGAACCTCATCACGTGCTCAATTCTCTGTTGCAGGGACTCGCTCAGCTCGCCGTAGGAGGCCGCCAGCCGCACCTCCTTGGCCAATTCCGCCATCGAGTCCCTCAGTGCCTTCTGCACGCTCACGGAGGGCCTCACCTCGACCTGGGTATCGGTGAGCTTGGCGATGATGTAGTCCTGCCTGTTCATGCCGCTCCAGGCTGCCATCTCGCATATGAGCTTGCGCTCCTCGGGCGTGCAGCGGAACGCCATCGTCTTGCTGCGCTTGCGGGCGCTGTTCTCGCACGGCATCCTTCTTACCCCCTCGCCCCGTCGAGCGCGGCGGCCATCTCGTCCTGCTTCGTGGGGAACAGGTGCGCGTAGCGGTAGGTGATGTCCACCGCCTCGTGGCCCATGCGCTCGGCGATGGCCAGCGCGGAGAAGCCCATCTCTATCAGCAGGCTCACATGGCTGTGGCGTATGTCGTGTATGCGGATGCGCTTCACGCCCGACGCCTTGCACCCGCGCTCCATCTCGTGGGCCAGGAAGTGCTTGGTCACGGCGAACAGGCGCTCGTCGGGGGCGACGTCGTCGCGCATCTCGATGAAGTCCGCCATCTCGTCGCGCAGGAAGGCGGGCATGACGATCGTGCGCACGGACTTGGGCGTCTTGGGGTCGGTCACGGTGTCAACGCCGTTGAGGCTCTGGTACGACTTGTTGATGCGCAGCCGCGAGCTCTCCAGCATGAAGTCGGACGGCGTGAGCGCCAGGAGCTCGCCGCAGCGTATGCCCGTCCAGTAAAGCAGCTCGAAGGCGTGGAATGAGAGAGGCTTGTCCATGACGGCCTCGCTGAACCTCAGGTACTCGTCCTTGGTCCAGAACTGCATCTCGCCGCCCTTCTTCGAGCCTATCTTGTCGACCCTGCGCACCGGGTTGTCGCTGAGGCCGTAGTAGCGCTCGGCGTGGTTGAAGATGGCGTTGAGCTGGTTGTTCACTGTGCGCAGGTACGTCGGTGCCCAGGGCTTCCCGTCGGCGTCCCGGTGCTCGGTGAGCTCGTTTTGCCACCTGATGACGTCGATCGGCCTCACGTCGCACATGCGCATGTCCCCGAAGAACGGCACGAGCTTGTCGTTGATGATGTACTCCTTGGTGATCCACGTGTGCTCGCGTATGCGCGGCTTCACCTCGGAGGCGTACACCTCGACGAACTCGGAGAACGTCATGTCCATGGCCCCGCCGTTAAGGCTCTTGAACTGGCTCTCCCACACTGCGGCCTCCACCTCGGAGGAGAAGCCGCGCTTCGTCTTGTGGCGCTTCGAGCCGCGGGCGTCGCGGTAGTAGCACTGCACGTAGAACGTGCCGTTGCCGTCGTCCTTGTACACGGGCATGTCAGTCCACCTCCGGGAAGTACAGGGCGTCGAAGACGTCGCTTCGAACGCGCCCGCGGATGACCACGCGCCCGCGCGCCTCCTGCTCGGCGTTTATCTTCCTGATCACCTCGTAGGCGCTGCCTTTCTTGATCCTCAGCAGCTCCGCGACCTCGTCGGCGTCCAGCATGTGCGGCCTCGGCGTCTTCGCCACCTTCTCGTCCATGGCTCCTCCAATCAATGGCGTACGGATACGTACGGTTCACAGATTCAGAGTAAACGTACATATCTGTACTGTCAATAGAATTGCGTACATTTGCGTACGCTGATAAGATGTGCTGGTACGTAATTCCAGGAGGAGGGCTCATGTCCGTAGGCGAGAACATAAGGCGGTACCGCAAGTCGCGCGGCATGACGCAGGCGCAGCTCGCCGAGGCGGTCGGCCTGACCGAGGGGGCCGTGCGCCACTACGAGAGCGGCATCCGCGCCGTGAAGCCCGAGCTGCTCGAGTCCATCTCCGCGGCGCTCGGCGTGTCCGTCAACGCCCTCAAGGATTACGGCGTCGAGACTGCGGGCGACCTCATGTCGCTGCTCGTGCGGCTCGAGGACTCCTTCGGCATCGTGCCCGCAGCCGACGGCACGGGCCTCTCCCTGAACCCCAAGGCGCCGCACGCGCCCAAAGCCGCGATGGCGATCGAACTGTGGGCAGAGAAGCGCGCGCAGCTCGAAAACGGCAAGATCGACGCCGACGAATACGAGGACTGGAAAGCCTCGCTGTAGCGGCTCTCCGCATTTCGCGATCAACGCAACCGAATCAGGACGGTGGACCAGGCGGCGAGCGCCGCTCGGGCCTGCGTAAGCTGAGTTTTTACTCCCCATTGCATGCCAAGGCATTTCCGGCGCACCTGGGGAGTAAATGACGCGGTGGCTTACACGGCGGCACGCGGCAGTACGCCGCGGCATTTCCCCTGGTTACTCCCGTTTTCATTGAGGCGGCGAGATTCTTTACTCCCCATTAACCACCTGGGAAAACGCTGTGAGAAGACCGCCGAAAAGCCTATTGAGTTCGATTTGAGTTTCACAGGCCCCGAAACGGCCCCGTTTGGCTCTCGGAGACAAAAATCGCGCGTCTACTCACTTGGGATGAATCCTTACTCCCGTTCCTCCGAATGCCGCACCGTGCCTTGCCGTCTTGAAACACGGGGGAGTAAATTGCGAAATCGCAGGTGAAAGGGAGTAAAACGACAAAGAAAAAGCCTCCGTCCCAACGCGGGAACGGAGGCTCGGTTATCGTATTTACTCACCAACATCGCTGGCGGCTTTGCCATGACTCTCGTACGAAACGAAACTCAGCGGCACAGTGCGGCACTCAAAAATGCAGGTCAGAACCCTATCAGCCTACTCCCACTCAATCGTCGCGGGGGGCTTGCTGGTGATGTCGTACGCTACCCGGTTGACCCCCGGCACCTCGGCCACGATGCGGCCGGACACGCGGGCCAGCACGTCGTAGGGCAGCTTTGCCCAGTCGGCGGTCATGGCGTCGCTTGACTCCACGGCGCGGACGACGATGGGGTAGCCGTACGTCCGCTCGTCGCCCATGACGCCTACGCTCTTGATTTCGGGCAGCACGGCGAAGTACTGCCATACGCTGCGCTCGCTGTTTCGCTCGCCGGTCTCCTCGAAAACGCGGGCGTTGTAGGCGTCCAGCTCCTCGCGGACGATGGCGTCGGCGTTCTTCAAAATCTCCAGCTTCTCTCGCGTCACGGTGCCGATGATACGGATGGCCAGGCCCGGCCCCGGGAAGGGCTGGCGGTGCACGATGTGGTCGGGCAGCCCGAGCGCCGTGCCCAGCGCGCGCACCTCGTCCTTGAAGAAGTGATCCAGCGGCTCGATCAGGTCGAACGACACGCCGTCGGGGAAGGGGATCAGGTTGTGGTGGCTCTTGATGGTGGATGCCTTGCCGCCGGTCTTGCGGGCGCCGCTCTCGATGATGTCGGGGTAGATGGTGCCCTGGGCCAGGTACTTCACCGGCCGGCCGCCCTCGGCGAGGTCCTCCGCCACGGCGAAGAACTCCTTCCAGAACTGCGAGCCGATGATGCGGCGCTTCTGCTCGGGCTCGACGACGTCGGCCAGCAGGGCGGCGTAGCGATCCTCGGCGTGCACGTGCACGAAGTCCACGTCGAACTGCTTCGTGAACACCTCTTCCACTTCTTCGGGCTCGTTCTTGCGCAGCAGGCCGTGGTTGATGAACACGCAGGTCAGCTGTTTGCCGATGGCCTTCGCGCACAGCGCGGCCACCACGGAGGAGTCCACGCCGCCCGACAATCCCAGGATCACGCGGTCGCCGCCCACCTGCGCGCGGATGGCTGCGACGGCGTCGTCGATGATGGAGTCCATCGTCCAGCTGGCCTCGAGGCCGCAGATGCCGAACAGAAAGTTGCGCAAAAGCTCGTCGCCGTGCGGCGTGTGGCGCACCTCGGGGTGGAACTGCGTCGCGTACAAACGGCGCTCGGCGCACTCCATCGACGCCACGGGGCACGTGGCGGTCGAGGCCGTCACCGCGAAGCCCGCGGGCACCTCGACCACGGCGTCGCGGTGGCTCATCCACACCGTCTGCTCGACGGGCGTCTCGCCGTACAGCGCGGACGCGCCCTCGTCGCGGCGCGTCAAGGCGGCCGCCCCGTACTCGCCGGCGTCGGTATGGCCGACCGTGCCGCCCAGCGTCACGGCCATGATCTGCTGCCCGTAACAGAAGCCGAGCACCGGAATGCCCAGCTCGAAGATGCCCGGATCGATGGAAGGCGCGTCCTCGGCGTACACGCTGGCCGGCCCTCCCGACAGGATGATGGCCGCCGGCGCCAGCGCGGCAACCTCGGAGGCGGTGACGTCGCACGGGACGATCTCCGAGTACACGTGCAGATCGCGCACGCGGCGGGCGATCAGCTGCCCGTACTGCGCTCCGAAATCGACGACGATGACCAACTGGCTGGACGGGGTGGCAGGCATGGGGCTCTCCTTCGCGCGGGCGGCGGCCAAGCGGAGGCGCCCGCAGTACGCATCTCTCTTCTCAGCGTCCCATCTTACACGAATCACCGTCTCCGGCGCAGGTCGCAGCTTCATATACGCGCACTGCACAAAAAACAGCATGAGCCGCCGGCCTGACAGCCTTTATAATCAAATTGAGCCATCACTCGCCATGCGAAGGGGAATCCAATGGGAGACATCAAGCTGTTCAACATCAAGCCTTCGGTGCGCGCCATCGAGCTCAAGCCGGCAAAGCTCGAGAAAGGCGTGCAGCAGCTCATCGAGGCGAACATGGAGGCCTTCTTCGGCATCAGGTTCTTGCAAACGGAGTACGTCATCAACCATGCGGGGGAATACGAGAACCAGGCCGGTCGGATCGACAGCCTCGGTATTGACGAGAACAACTCTCCGATCGTGTTCGAGTACAAACGCGACTCCAACGAGAACGTCATCAATCAGGGACTGTTCTACTTGGACTGGCTCATGGATCATCGTGCGGACTTCTGGCGGCTAGTGCTCGACAAGCTCGGCAAGCAGGTCGCCGACTCGATAGACTGGAGCTCTCCGGCGGTGTACTGCGTCGCCAGCTCCTTCGGAAAATACGATCTCCACGCAATCAAGCAGATGAATCGCAACATCCGGCTCGTCCGCTACGCGAAGAGCGACGACGTCATCCTGTTCGAGTTCTTGAACGCGCCGTCGACCGCTCCGTCGGTTTCGGCGACGACGGGCGGATCGCTCGGCAAGAAATACGTGGACAAGACATTCGCCGAGCAGCTGGCCGGAGCGCCGGAGAAGCTGCGCGAGGTGGTCGACGAGGTCCGCCATTACATGGCCTCGTTCGGCGACGACGTGTCGGAGAACGAGCTGAAGCTCTACCTCGCCATCAAGAAGGTGCGCAACATCGTGTGCATAGAGGTCAACCAGAAGCGGGTGATCCTTCATTTGGCGCTCGACGCCTCGACGGTTGCGGAGACGAGTTTGGTGAGGGACTGCTCGGGCAAAGGCCATTGGGGAACAGGCGATATCGAGGTCGGCCTCACCTCGCTCGACGAGCTCGAAGAGGTGAAGCCCCTTCTCGAGCGCGCCTACCTGGAGAACTAGCGTCCTCCTGGCATCCGCGGCGTCCCGATCACCTTCCCAATCCGCCCGTGTTCCCCCTGTGGTTTCTTCGACCTCGCCGGTCGGCGTCGTGTACAATGCCCGGCATGGAGAAAGCGAACAGGGACAGAGGCGAGCTCGACGAGGAGCGCAGGCGCGACCTGCATGCCTCGTTCAACCGGCGCATCTCGTACCTGTGCAAGCTGGCGGCGCTTGTGATAGCCGTCGTGGCGTTCGCCACCATCGCCGTGGGGCAGGAAGCCCCCAAGTTCGTGCTCATGGGGCTGTGCCTCTCGGTCGCCCTGCTGGCCATCGCCATGCTGCAGGACCATTACCAGCACAAACAGTAATATCGAAGGACAACGAGGAAGTACTCGCGCATGATCATCGAAGCATTGAAAGCGTTTCTCATCGGCATCGTGGAGGGCATCACCGAGTGGCTGCCCATCTCGTCCACCGGCCACATGATTCTCGTGGACGAGTTCGTGAAGCTGCAGGTGTCTGACGAATTCCTCAAGCTCTTCCTCGTGGTCATCCAGCTGGGTGCCATCATGGCCGTGCTCATCCTGTACTTCCATAAGCTCAACCCCTTCTCGCCGAAGAAGACGAGCGTGCAGAAGAAGAGTACCTGGCGCCTCTGGGGCATGGTGGCCATCGGCTGCATCCCGGCCGCCATCATCGGGCTTCTGTTCGACGACTGGGTCAACGAGCACTTCTACAACAAGGTGACCGTCGCGGCCATGCTCATCGTGTACGGCGTGGCGTTCATCGTGCTGGAGCGTCGCAACCGCCGCCGCCTGCGCGAGGCGGAGGCGGTCCTCGCCGCGCCGCGCGGCCGTCACGCGCGCCAGCCGTACGGCGACGTGGCCGACGAGGCCGAGGCGCAGCTGTTCAAGATCACCGACGTGGACGAGATCGACTGGAAGACCGCTCTCAAGATCGGCTGCTTCCAGGTGCTCGCCATCATCCCCGGCACGAGCCGCTCCGGCGCCACCATCATCGGCGGCATGCTGTCGGGCTGCTCGCGTACCGCGGCGGCCGAGTTCACGTTCTTCTTGGCCATTCCCATCATGTTCGGCTGGGGCCTGGTGAAGTGCCTCAAGTTCTTCGCCGCGGGCCTGGCCATGACCATGACGGAGGTCGTCGTGCTCGCGGTGGGCATCGTGACGGCGTTCGTCATGTCGGTGGTAGCCATCAAGTTCCTCATGGGCTACATCAAGAAGAACGACTTCACCGCGTTCGGCTGGTACCGCATCGTGGTGGGCGTGCTGGTGCTGGGCTACTTCGTGTTCGAGTCGATGGGCATGCTGCCGTAGGGCGGCGTCCGCAAGCGAGCGCTCGGCGAACCCCCGACCTGTCCGCTTCCGTGGTTCTTCCCGCTAAATCCCAGCGGCGCGCTTACCGGGCGCGCCGCTTTTGCTATCATGTCAGGCACACGAGGGCCGCACGCCGCTTCCGGCGCGGCCACGCTCGTTATCGCATGAGAGCCATGAGAGGAAAGCCGATGTCTGAGAAAGACACCTCCCTTGCGGAGATTCAAGAACATCGTGCCAAGATCGACGAGATCGACCGCCAGATCGTCGCGCTGCTCAACAAGCGCGCCGGCCATTCGCTGGTCATCCGCGGTCTCAAGCCCGGTGCCCATCTGGGCCTGTACGACGCCAAGCGCGAAGAGGAGATCTTCGCCAAGGTGAGCAGCTACAACGAGGGTCCCCTGTACAACGAGAACCTGCGCGAGATCTACGCCACCATTCTCAAGATCATGAAGGAGACCCCGTCGGTATGAGCGAAGTCAACATCCCCTCTATCCCCGATCTCGGATCGCGCTCCGACGAGATCACCATCTTCGCCGGCCCGTGCTCCGTGGAGTCGGTCGAGCAGTTCGACGAAGTGGCCGCATGTGTGGCCGGCCTCGGCCTCACCTGGATCCGCGGCGGCGCGTTCAAGCCGCGCACGAACCCGCACTCGTTCCAGGGCCTGGGCGAGGAAGCCCTCAAGATCATGCGCGACGCGGGCGAGAAGCACGGCCTGAAGACGCTCACCGAGGTCATGGACTCCGCGCACTGCGAGCTCGTGCACTCCTACGTGGATGGTCTACAGGTGGGCGCGCGCAACTTCCAGAACTTCAGCCTGCTGAAGAAGATCGGTCAGGTGACCGCCGAGTCGCACAAGATGGTGCTGTACAAGCGCGGCTTCGCGGGCACCATCGCCGAGTGGCTGGCCGCCACCGACTACCTCACCGCCGAGGGCAACGACAACGTGGTGCTGTGCGAGCGCGGCATCCGCACGTTCGAGACGGCCACGCGCTTCACGCTGGACATCGCGGCCGTGCCCGTGATCCACAAGCAGTCGCTGTGCCCTGTGTGCATCGACGTGTCGCACCCCGCCGGCCAGCGCGACCTCGTGCCGTCGCTCGCCTACGCCGCCGTGGCGGCCGGGGCCGACTCCCTCATGATCGAGGTGCACCCCAACCCGCCCGCGGCCCTCTCCGACGGCCCGCAGCAGCTGACGCCCGCCCAGTTCGAGGTGCTCGTCGCCAAGCTCCGCGAGATCGCCGCCGTCTTCGGCAAGCGCATCGTGTAAAGGATCGGACGCGTCCGACGGGCGGAAACCCGGCGGACACGCCCCGTTCGTAAAAACTTTACCCGAGCTTTACCTTCCCTTGACGAAGGCCTTACCGTCCGCCCGGTATCCTTTCGACTCACGTGCACTGACGCTGCAACCGATGAAGCGAAGGGGAGTCCCGCGTGAACGCTCCGATGGAAACCGTGTTCGGCCTCTTGGGCGGACTGGCCGTGTTCCTGTTCGGCATGAACATGATGTCCGAGGGCCTGCAGAAGGCCGCCGGCGCCAGGATGAAGTCGATCCTGTCTCTGCTCACCTCCAATCCCGTGCTCGGCGTGCTGGCCGGCGCCGTGGCCACCGCCGTGCTGCAGAGCTCGAGCGCCACCACGGTCATGGCCATCGGCTTCGTGAGCGCGCGCCTCATGACCATGCGCCAGGCCATCGCGGTCATCTTCGGCGCGAACATCGGCACTACGATGACGGCCCAGCTCATGGCCTTCAAGATCAGCGACTACATCTGGCTCATCGTGTTCGTGGGCTTCATCGTGTGGTTCGTGGCGAAAGACGAGCGAATCAAGAACATCGGCCAGACCGTGTTCGCGTTCGGCCTCCTGTTCGTGGGTATCGACACGATGGGCGCCGTCATGAAGCCGCTCGCGCAGAGCGACGTGTTCCTGACCATGATCGACCAGGTGAAGGACATCCCTGCGCTCGGCGTGGTGGTGGGCACGGTGATGACGCTCGTGGTGCAGAGCTCGAGCGCCACCATCGCCGTGCTGCAGAGCTTCGCCTCCCAGCCCGGCCCCGACGGCGTGACCAGCGTGCTGGGCCTGCAGGGCTCCATCCCCATCCTGCTGGGCGACAACATAGGCACCACCATCACCGCGCTTCTGGCCTGCATCGGGCAGTCGCGCGACGCGAAGCGCACGGCCGTGGCGCACAGCGTGTTCAACGTCACGGGCGCGTTTCTGTTCATCTGGTTCGTGCCAGTGCTCGCCTCGTTCGTGCAGCTCATCACGCCGGGTCCCGAGCTTGACGTCATCGCGCGGCAGATCGCGAACGCCCACACCACCTTCAACGTCGTCTGCACGCTTCTGTGGCTGCCGCTTCTGGGCGTGATGGTGAAGATCGTCACGTTCCTCGTTCCGGGCAAGGAGGAAGAGCACGGGCCGGGCGCGCTCGTCACGCTCGACGAGAACATCCTCGGCCAGCCGGTGTTCGCCATCCGCATGTTCGGCGAGGAGCTGCAGAAGTTCTGCGACAAGGTGGGCTCCATGCTGGAGACGCTGCCCGGGGCCGTCGCGAGCCGGGACGCCGCCGCGCTCAAGGCCCTGCAAGGCGACTGCGCCCAGGTGGAGGCCGCGGAGGTGGAGCTTGCGAACTACGCGGTGGAGCTGCTGAGCGCCGGCGCGACCTCGGAGCGGCAGGCGGCCGAGATCACCGACCTCATGTCCATCGTGGACGCGGTGGGCCGCATCGGCTCGCGCTGCGGCGAGGTGGCCGGGCTCTACGGCGAGAACCTCGCATCCAAGAAGCCGTTCTCGGACGAGGCGCGCGAGGAGCTGGCCGAGAGCGCTGCCATGGTGTCGGAGATGTACGATGCGGTGCTGCGGTTCCTAAGCGACCAGGATGCGGCATCCGAGCAGGTGCTCGACGAGCGCCGGCGCGCCATCATCAAGCGCCAGAGCAAGGCCCGCAAAGCCCACTTCCGCCGCGTGAGCAGCCGCCAGTGCGCGCCCGAGAACAAGGCCGTGTACAACCAGCTGCTGCTCGGGCTCGAGCGCGCGGGCAACGAGTGCTCGAACCTCGTGGAGCACGGCGCGGAGCTGTCCATGTGGCGCGACTCCCTCGGCGCCGGCCGCCCCGGCGGCGACGAGCCCGCCGGTCCGCTCGACGAGCTGGCCGAGGCGTGCGCATAGCGGGCCGGCAGCCTGGGGCGAGATGGGGAGACGTGGTGGGGAGACGGAGACGCAGGACGGAGACGCAGGGACGGGGATGACGTCTCATAGTCGTGTTTTCTCACGTTGCCCTGCCGCTTTCGGTGCGAAAGCGCGCGAAACGACGTCTCGTGGCAGTTTTTGACGTTAGTTGATCATTCCCTCGGCTCCCTTGCTGCGTGGGTATGAGGCGCCACATCGCTGAGCTGGGGCGATGGACGGGCGAGATGTTGGCGGCGATGCTGCGGTGCCGCCCGATGATCGACTAACGTCAAAAACTGCCATGGAATCAGGTTCTCGGCGCTCTCGGCGAACCTACCGACGTTGCCCCTTGCGCAGATTGCGCGCGTTTGTCCGCGGCCCTGCGGGAAAAGCGGTAGAATACGGAAGCTTGATTTCACCTCCATCCGTAGGAGACTGCTCACATGCCAATCGACATCGAAACCCTGAACGGGCCGCAGCGCGAGGCGGTCGTCACCATCGACGGGCCGCTGCTCGTGCTGGCGGGCGCCGGCTCGGGCAAGACGCGCGTGCTCACGTACCGCATCGCGAACCTCATCGAGAACCACGGCGTTGCCCCGTGGGAGATCCTGGCCATCACGTTCACGAACAAGGCGGCCGCCGAGATGCGCGAGCGCCTGAACGGCCTCGTGGGCCCGCGCTGCCGCGGCATGTGGGTGTCCACGTTTCACAGCATGTGCGTGCGCATCCTGCGCGCCGACGCCGAGAAGCTGGGCTTCACGCGCAACTTCACCATCTACGACGTGGACGACCAGAAGCGCCTGTACAAGGAGATCATGGCCGAGCTGGACATCGACCCCAAGCGCTTCCCGGTGAACGCGCTCATGAATCGCATTTCCACGGCGAAGAACGAGCTCGTGGTGCCGGGCGACTTCGAGAAACAGGCCTCCGACCCGGTGGGGAAGGTGGCCGCCCGCGTGTACGCGCGCCTGCAGGAGCGCCTGCGCGCCGCGAACGCCTTCGACTTCGACGACCTCCTGCTCTACGCCTACCTGCTGCTCAAGAACCACGAGGACGTGCGCGCCGCCTACCAGCAGCGCTTCCGCTACCTCATGGTGGACGAGTACCAGGACACGAACCACGCCCAGTACGCCATCACGCAGCTTCTGGCGGAGGGGCACAAGAACATCATGGTGGTGGGCGACGACGACCAGTCCATCTACTCGTGGCGTGGCGCCGATCTGCGCAACATCCTGGAGTTCGAGCAGGACTACCCGAACGCCCACGTGGTGAAGCTGGAGCAGAACTACCGCAGCGTGGGCAACGTACTGGCCGCGGCCAACGCCGTCATCGCGAACAACCAGCACCGCAAGCAGAAGAAGCTTTTCACGGCCTCAGAGGATGGCGAGAAGATCAACGTGTACCTGGCCTCCGACGAGCGCGACGAGGGCCGCTGGATAGCCGGCGAGATAGAGAAGCAGCGCTCGGCGGGCCTTTCGTACAACCAGATGGCCGTGTTCTACCGCACGAACGCCCAGTCCCGTATGCTGGAGGACATGCTGCTGCGCGCCGGCGTGCCCTACCGCATCGTGGGCGGCACGCGCTTCTTCGACCGCGCCGAGATCCGCGACGTCATGGCCTACCTCACGCTCATCGTGAACCCTGCCGACGACATCGCCGCCAAGCGGGTGGTCAACGTGCCGCGCCGCGGCATCGGCAAGACCACCATCGAGCGCATCGAGCAGTTCGGGCGCGAGATGGACATGCCGTTCATCGAGGCGGCAGAGCTCGCCATCGTGGACCCGGAGCTGCGCGCCTCCACGCGCCAGTCAGTGGCCTCGTTCGTGGGCCTGATCAACGAGGCGCGCACCTACGGCGGCGACTTGCGCAAGGTCATCGAGGCCGTCATCGACAAGAGCGGCCTCATCGGCGCCCTGCAGGCCGAGAACACCGACGAGGCGCGCGGCCGCATCGAGAACATCCAGGAGTTCCTGGGCGTGGTGGACGAGTTCGTGGATACCCATGACGACGAGGATGCGGATTACGCGGCCCCTACGGCGGAGGGCGACGACGAGGCTGCAGATGCGGCCCCCGCGCGCGTGTTGCGGGGTGATTCGCTCGCGGACTTCATCGAGTGGGTGCGCCTGCGCACCGACCTCGATACCGTGGCGGAGGACGGCAACGCGGTCACGCTCATGACCGTGCACTCGTCGAAGGGCCTCGAGTTCGACTGCGTGTTCGTGGCCGGCATGGAGGAGACGCTGTTCCCCCACATGAACTCGGTGGGAGACGCGGCGAGCGTCGAGGAGGAGCGCCGCCTGGCCTACGTGGCCATCACGCGCGCCCGCAAGCGCCTGTTCCTCACCTGCGCCTCGCAGCGCCAGATCTTCGGGCAGACGTCGGCGAACCCGGTGTCGCGCTTCATCCAGGAGATCCCTGCCGAGCTGCGCCAGTCCTCCGGCGTGGGGTCGGCGGGCTTCAGCGGCACGGGCTGGGAGAAGCGCGGCAGCCGCCGCGGCATCGCGGGCTCCGGCGCCGAGGCGGGGGAGGGCCGCGTGTTCGGCCGCTCGAGCGCCTCGGGTTCCGCCGGCCGCTCCGACCGTCGCGCCGAGGCGTACGCGCGTCCCGACGCGGGAAAGAAGGCTGCGGCGAAAATGGCGTTCGCCGCCGGCGACTCCGTGGACCACAAGACGTTCGGCCGCGGCAAGGTGACGAAGGTGGACGGCGACACGCTCTACGTGAAGTTCGCCAAGTCGGGCCAGACGAAGAAGCTGCTGAAGGACTACGCGCCCATCGTGAAGATCGGCGCTTAGGCGGCAGGTGCCGACGGTGCGGTGACGCGCGCTTTTTTCGCAGCGGCCTTGCTTGTTGCGGCTTGATCCTGCATGATGGAATTCAACGGGGGTGCGCGATACCGCGGGGGGGGGGGCGGTGCGTACCCTGACGACGACGAGGAGAAAGCAGGCCCGCATGAGGATCGTGGCCGACTCATCCGTGATGTTCTCCGTGGAGGAGGGGGCGAGGCGCGGCATGGCGGTGCTTCCGCTGACCGTGTCCATAGACGGAGCTACCTGGCTTGAATACGAGGATATCTCGTCGGAGGAGTTCCTGGCCCTCGTGCGTGCCGGAGCCCTTCCCCAGAGCGCCTCCCCGCCGCCCGCGCTCACGCTGGCAGCTTACGACACGGACGAGGAAGTGGTGCACCTGGCCATGGCCGACGGCCTGTCCGGCGCCTACGAGATGGCCTGCGGCCTGCGCGATCAGGCTCGGCACCCCGAGCGCGTTCACGTGCTGAACACGCGGACGCTCTGCGTGCCGCACCGTGCGCTCGCGTGCTATGCCGTGAAGCTGGCTGCACAGGGCCTCGGCGCGGCGGAGGTCGTGGGGCGGCTGGAGGCCATGATGGGCACCGCGCGCTCCTGCCTCATACCCGAGGATTTCGACTACCTGCGCCGCGGCGGCCGGCTCACGCCCCTTGCGGCCAAGTTCGCTCACCTGGTTAAGGCGTTCCCTGTGATGGAGCAGACCGACGACGGTCGGAGGCTGGGCAAGCTTGCCATCGCCCGCTCGTTCAAGAAGGCCATCGCCGCCGTTGCGGCCGACTTCGAGGGACGCGGGGTAGGCGAGGGGTATTACGTGGGCGTGAGCCACGCCGACAACCCCTGCCAGGCAGCCGAGGCGCTCGCCTACCTGGAGGAGCGCTTCCCGGGCTGCCGCTTCGGCCTGTTCGAGCTCGGCCCGGCCTTCATCACGCAGGGCGGCCCCAGCTGCATCGCCATCCAGGCAGTCGACCTGGCCGCATGCCCTGACTTGGATCTCTCGTAAACAGGCTGGCAGGTAGAGTGCAGGGCAAGGGCTCTGCCCTTGCAGCAGCGTGGCGAATGGCCCCGGTCGGCGGCAAGGGCAGAGCCCTTGCCCGCGAGGCGGTCTCGCCGCGGCTGCAGCCATAGCCGCGCCTAAAGCTCGTCGCGCGCCTCCTCCACCATGGACAGCAGCTCCTGCTGGTTGTGGATGTCCAGCTTGCGGTAGATATGGCTGATGTGCGTCTTGGCCGTACTCTTCGAGATGCACAGCTTGTCCTGGATGTAGGCGGCGTTGTGGCCCTTGGCCAGCAGGAACATGACCTCGGCCTCGCGGCGCGACAGCAGGTAGCGGTCGGCGATGACCTCGCATTGCGAGCGGAACCGCCCGCTCTTGCGCGAGCGCTCGGCCTCCGACGAGGCCGCGTCCGGATCCTTGACCGCCTCTTTCGCCGGTTCCTTGGCCAGCTGGGTGTCCGCCGCCAGCTTGGACGGCGTCGCGCTTCCTATGCTGGCGGCGCGCCAGCCGGGAGTGCCGGCCGAGCCGTAAGAGGGAAGGTCTGACGGCGTCTCGGCCGCCACGGAGTCCATGCCGAAGAGCGTTCCGGGCGTGGGCATCGGCAAAGCCTCCATCTCGGCGCTGTCGTCGGATGCCTCCGTGCTTGCCCGGCGCGAAGCCCAGACAACCCTCTCTATCTGATGGTTGAAGGACTCTATGGCGTCGAAATCGCGTCCGCCCTTCACCACGATGCGCTTGATGTCGCGTACGCGAGGCAGCAGCGCGTACGCCACCACCATGGCCATCATGATGAGCACGGCGCCACCGGCCTCGCCGAACGGCGTGAGAGACGACAGGAACGTGAGGTCGGCCATCGACAGCGACCCGGCTATCGAGCCCAGGGCCAGGCAGCCGCGCCCGATGCCGAACACGAAGATGGGCGACAGGCGGAACTCCTGCGACAGCTCGCCGAAGAACACCCACATGAGCGCCTCGAAGCACATGTAGCCGGTGAGCAGCACGAGTGCCGCGATCATGGAGTTGTCCAACGCGAGGGACGGCAGGAAGAACAGCGTGATGGCGATGAACGGTACAAGCGGCCGGAACAGGAAATCCCAGTGGCTGCGCTTGTCGATGGAGAACGTGGTGACCAACAGCAGCACGGTGGCCGCGCCGCCGGCGAACAGCGCCAGCAGCTGCGTGGTGAGGTCGGACGACGGCAAGATGACCTGCGTGGACAGCGAGCGGAGCGCGCCCAGCGCGAAGCCGAACAGCAACACTGGGAGCGCGAAGCGCAGGCAGAACGGCCCTTTGTGCACCGGCAGCGGGTTGAAGATGGGTATGGCGTGGCGCACGGCATAGCTCACCGGCGTGAGGTGCCACAAAATGGGCAGCTCCAGCAGCGGCAGGCAGGCGGTGAGCACGCCCGAGTAGGGCGCGGGCACCATATGGAGCGCGATGGAGTAGATGGCCACGGCTATGACGATGGCCACGGCCGTGTTCATGACGATGGTGGCGGCGCCGTGGCGCGAATAGGCGGTGCCCCAGAACAGCAGCAGCAAGGCCGATCCGATGCCCGTGGACACACCGGCGAACACGGTGGCCGCTATGCCCAGCGTCCCGGGCAGCGTGGCGGCGAACACGGCGAACGTGCCCGCCGAGGTGAGGATACCCGCTCCGAGCAGCACGCGCTTGGCGGTGTAGAGCTTGAGGAGTTTCTGGTCGGTTATGGCGGCGAACAGAAGCGACAGCCCGAACACCACGATGGAGATGAGGAAAACATACGATACGAAGGAGTGCGACTGGCCGAAGAACCCCTCGGGCGAGGGGATCTGGAAGATGGAGTTCGTTCCGAACATGGCAGCGTAGATCCATGCCTGGTGTATGCCGAAGCCCAAGGACAGGATGTTGAGCTCTCCCTGCGTCCCCATGCCTCGGTGGTCGTCTACGGTGATGCTGATGCGCGGGAGGTTGATGGCCATGGGCGTTTTTTCCTCGCATTCCCCTGTCGAGGCGATCATCGGACATAGTCTTCTCGGTCGGATGCTGTCCTGCTGCTGCCTCCGTGTCTGTCGGCGTCGCCTGCGGCGCCGATCCGGCCGATGGGCTCCACTATAAACGTTTCCGCGGTTCTGTTCAAATGACGCGATCGCGTGGCTACCACCCTTATCTGGGGATATTGGGTTGTCTATGCCGTAGGGACGATAAAAATCAACCTCTCGGGACGATGCTTCCCCGTGCGGCGCCGTAAGGGGCGCGGCCGTCCTGCAAGGATTGGGCCGGCCCGCGCGCGGGATAGCTGCAGGCGGGGAGGCTTGCGCTGCCGATCGGCCTAGGTCGGGGCGACGGCCCACCGACCGCCCTCCAGCGCCCGCCGGTGTCTGCACAGTCCTGCGCCCTGCGCCCGCCCGGCCCTCGGCCGTCCGGCCAGCCCGGGCCTGCGCGAAACGACCTGAAAAGGCGCGTCCGATAAATCGATCCCAGGGGTCGATGCCCGGTCGGTAAAGCGTACCCGCGAGAGGATGACCGCTCGCCCCGTGTTTCGTACCCTTCGACTTGGATATTTCTTTTGCATGCTCACGGCCGTTTCGGTCTCCTGCGCAAAAGGAAATAACGCGATCAGGCAAGAGAATCGGGGAAGGAGGGTGCGCGCAGTCGTTTCTTCTGGAGACGGCACGGTCTTGTAGGCGGGTTGCGAACGCCGTTGAGGGACGGCGGTCGAAACTACGGAAGCGTCGGTTATTCAAGCAATACTGAAGCGTCCGTAATTTCCTGAAGGCACGTTGCGGTTCCGGTCTTGCCACTGTGCAAAGGGGAAGAGTTAAGCGCCGGAGGCGCACGCACCCGCTTCGAGCGGGGGCGGGCGACCCGGTTCCTTATCATACGAGTTACCTCAAAAGGAGGGACTGATGGATAAAAAAGAGTTCACGGTCTCGGAAGTCATCGACTCTATCGGCATCAGCAAGCACACGTGGGTCGTGTTCGTGCTGCTGGCCTTTGCCATGATCTTCGACGGCTACGACTTCATGATCGTCAATTCGACCAACCTGTTCGTGGCCCATACGTTCTGGCCCGACAACGCGAACCCGGGCGCGCTCATGGGCTCGCTGACCACGTGGGGCCTGCTGGGCATGGTGCTCGGCGGCGCGTTCGGCGGCATCATGTCCGACAAGATCGGCCGCAAGAAGACGCTGATCGCGGCCGTCATGTTCTACGGCCTGTTCACGCTGCCGCAGGCGTTCGCGAACGACCTGGCGTTCTTCGCCGCGTTCCGCCTGATCGCCGGCTTCGGCGTGGGCTCCTGCATCCCCGTTGTGACGACGGTGTTCTCCGAGAGCATGCCCTCCAAGCAGCGCGGCATCTTCGTGACGTTCGGCATGGCGTTCATGGTCGTGGGCTGGGTGCTCGCGGGCCTCATCGCCAACCCCATCTGCAACGCGGCCACGCCGCTGCTGGGCGACTTCACGAACCAGGTGACCTACACGCTCGCGGACGGCGGCACCGCCACGATGTACGCCAACTGGCGTCTGTGCTACCTGATCGGCGCCATCCCGCTGCTCTACGGCATCGTGCTCATCTTCGCCATGCACGAGACGCCGCACTGGTACGCCAACTCCGGCAACAAGGCCATGGCCTGCAAGCGCCTGACCGAGATCGAGCAGGCCACGCGCCACACGTCCCATGAGTACGACCCCGCCCTGCTCATCGTGCCGCCGAAGCCGGCCAAGACGGGCCCGAGCGTGCTGTTCTCCAGCAAGTTCATCGTGGCGACCTGCGCTATCTGGGCCGCCTACTTCGTGGGCCAGTTCTGCGTGTACGGCATGAACGCCTGGATCCCCACGTGGTTCGTGGGCCTGGGCTACTCGCAGGCCGACTCGGTCGCCCTCCAGACGTGGAACAACGTGGCGGCCATCGCCTCGAACATCGCCGTGGGCTTCGTGTCCGACAAGGTGGGCCGCAAGCGCAACCTGGCGTTCTCCTGGCTCTTCTGCATCGTGGCCATCGTCCTGTGCTCCATCTTCGTGGCCCCGAACAACATGGGCCTGTGCATCGCCCTCATGCTGCTGTTCGGCTTCGCGCTGAACTACGCCATCACGGCCGTCCAGCCCCTCATGCCCGAGAGCTATCCCACGGCCATTCGCAACACCGGCACGTCCTGGTGCCAGGCGTTCGCCCGCTTCGGCGGCTCCGCCTCCTCCATCGTGCTCGGCGGCATCGCCGGCATGGCGTTCTTCCAGACGGCCACCGGCGCCACGAACTGGTCGACGGTCGTGCTCGTGCTCATCGTGCCGTTCGCCCTGGGCTTCGTCTGCACCGTGCTGTTCGTGAAAGAGACGGCTGGCAAGACCATGGACCAGCTGGCGGCCGAGGAGGAGAAGCTCGGCGCCTCCGAGCGCGACGGCAACATGCGCTTCATCATCATGCTGGTGATCGTGGCCATCCTGGCCGTGCTCTGCATCGCCTGCCCGCTCATCGTGCCGAACTGGGCGAAGCAGCCCTACGCCCTGCCGCTCATGGCAATCGGCCTGCTGCTCCCGTTCGTGTACTTCTTCGTGTTCGGCGGCGCGCAGCTCGCCAAGAACAAGGCCGCCAAGGCCTCCGCTTCCCTGGGCGACGAGGCCTCCACGAAGGCTTAAGCGCTCTTTGACCTGCCGCGCATACGCGCGTTGAACGAGAAGGGCCGGAACCTGCGGGTTCCGGCCCTTTCTCATGGTGCTCGGTGCGGGAAAGGCTGCAGCCCTTAGGCGTTGCCCCCCTCCTCCTGCGCCAGCAGCTCCTCGTAGGTGTAGCCCTTGCCCGAGAACAGCCAGTTCTTCGCCTTCTCGAGCTTGGTGGCGCCCGGGTTCTTGAGGCCCTCGCTCAGGCCCTTGTACTCCTCCTTGATGCCCATGGCGATGACGGCCGCCGTGGCGATGCGCAGCTTGGCCACGTCGCGCACCCGTATCTCGTAGCACGCTCCGCGGTTCTTGAAGTCCACCACCTGCACGTGCACCTCCTTGCGGCCGTCCTCCTCGTCCACGAAGTCGAAGGGCGGGTTGCTCAGGCTGCCGTCGATCTGCCACTTCATCCCGTTGACGTAGTAGTGCTCGAACAGGTGCAGCGTGTGGAACACGTACTCCCATCGCTCCAGCTTCAGGTAGTAGGTGAGCGCCTTCGCATCGGGCTTGATGGAGCCCATCTCTCCGCCCATGCGGCCGAAGATGGCCACCCGGTCGCGTTCGCCCGACCAGGCTCCCTTGAGGCTCAGGAACACGTCGCCGTCCTCGTACCACACGTCGAAGTCCTCGTGGCGCGCGATGGCGTCCACCGGAAAGTACACCTTGTTGTTCTTCAAAGAAATCCCCCTTAAAAGGCGCGTTTTCGCTTGCTTCGATTATAGCGCAGGGGTGCTTGGCGCAGGGCGCTCGGGGCTGTTTTCAGGGGCTTCGTCGGGGTTTGAGCGCTTTGGTGACGAAAGTCTAAAAATGGCCTTTGAACAGGTAAAATAACAAACAGTAACCCACCGGGTTGACGAAAATCAACCTCCGGGGACGATGGTATGATCCTCAAAATTGTCCCCGTGATTCGATGCCCCATCCGCCCAGGCAACTAAGCTGTTTCCCGTCAGGCTTTCGCTGACGAACATTATGGCAAGGGGTTGGCAGCAAGACGGCGCGATGCGCCGCCCGAGCCGGCCGAAGAAATGAGACGGAGGATTCCCCTATGTGCTTCAGACCAGCAGATGCAGGTGCGAGCGGCGGCATGAACAAGTGCCCCGAGTGCGGCAAGACCATCCAGATGATGGCCGGCGTTACGTTGAAGGCATGCCCGTTCTGCAAGGCTGACTTCACGCCGTACATCAACGGTGAGAAGCCGCTGCCGAACGCGGCTCCCGGTGCCCCCGCGGCCCCCGCAGCTCCCGGCGCCCCGAAGGCACCCGCGGCCCCCGGCGCTCCCAAGCCTCCCACCGCGTAAGCGGACGCGATGCTTTAAGCGGCGCCTGCAAAGGGGACGGGCGCCGCGACCACGGAAGGGGGTGGTCCCCAGCACGAGGATCTACACGAGGTTTCGCGCGATGACAAGCGCAGAGATGCTTCTACCGAAACACGAGTGAGAGTGTAGAAAGAAGGAGAACATGGCATACGGTAAACAGTGGCAAACCGTGATGGAAGACGGGACTGTCGTAACCCGCAGCAACACGTGGTCGCCTCCGGGAAGCCACCCGGTGGGATACGGCGTCAAGGTTGTCACGAAGGACGGCGAGCTCGTCCGCATCGAGGGCGACGACGACAACCCCATCACCACGGGCCGCGTGAACGCGATGAACCTCGCGCTGCGCGAGTACACCTACGCGCCTTCCCGCATCATCCACCCGATGAAGCGTAACCCGGAGGACCGCGGCAAGGACAAGTGGGTTCAGACCACGTGGGACGAGGCTCTGGACACCATCTGCGACAAGGTTCGCTACTTCCAGAACACCTACGGCCCCGAGTCCATCGTGGTCTTCGGCGGCACCGGCCGCGAGGCTTGCATCTTCTACTATGCGCTGACGTTCTCGGTGCTGCAGTCGCCCAACTGCTGCTACACGCAGTCCGGTTGGTCCTGCTACGGCCCGCGTTGCTCCATCTCCGACTACGTGCTGGGCGCCGGCTACCCCGAGCTCGACTACGCCGGCCACCTGCCGGGCAGCTACCAGGACCCGCGCTACACCGTGCCGAAGTGGATCGTGGTCTGGGGCAAGGAGCCCCTGCCCTCCAACGGTGACGGCTTCTTCGGCCACTGCCTCGTCGACCTGATGAAGCTTGGCACTAAGATCATCTCCATCGACCCCCGCATCACGTGGGTGGGCGCGCACGACGGCAACATCAACCTGCAGGTCCGCCCGCAGACCGACACGGCCCTGGCCCTCGCCATCATGAACCTCATGTTCGAGAACGGCGAGTACGACCAGGAGTTCGCCGAAAAGTGGATCTACGGCCTCGACGACATGAAGGCCCGCGCGGCCGAGTACCCCGTCGACAAGGTTGCCGAGATCACCGGCGTCGACGCCGAGGACATCAAGCGCGTCGCGCACATCATCGGCACCGAGCGCCCGATCGGCTGGGCGTGGGGCCTCGCGTTCGACCAGAACAAGAACGGCGTGCAGCTGTCCCAGGCGTTCATCGTCCTGGCTGCCCTCGCCGGCTCCATCGACCGTCCCGGCGGCCTGACCCTCGGTCCTCCGTCGGCCCTGCTCGGCAAGTGGCGCATGGAGCAGCGCGGCGCCATGGCCGACGAGGTGTGGTCGAAGCGCATCGGCGCGGCGGCGTGGCCCGGCCTGTCCACCGGCATGGCTACCACCCAGCCCGACGAGACGCTGAACACCATGGAGACCGACCAGCCCTACGCCCTGAAGATGGGTTGGTTCAACAGCTCCAACTTCCTCACCCCGACGTGCTCCGCGCAGCCTAAGCGTTGGCACAAGGCCCTGCAGAAGCTCGAGTTCGTCGTGGTCCAGGACCTGACCATGACCCCGACGGCCATGGCCGTGGGCGACTACTTCCTGCCGATGGCCACGTGGGCCGAGCACAACGGCATCGTGCTCACGCACTACGGCCGCAACACCGTGTTCATGGGCCCCATGAACAAGGCCCTGCAGGTGGGCGAGTGCAAGTCCGACGTGGAGATCTGCCTCATGTTCGGCCAGCGCCTCAACCCGTCCTGGTGGCCGTGGTACAAGCCGGCCGACGGCAAGTCCCTCGACCTCGACGCCTTGGCGGTTGCCGTGGAGGACTTCTACAGCGACCAGCTGAAGGAGCTCGGCATGGACTGGAACCAGTTCCGCGAGGAGGGTCTCTACCAGCCCGGCGCCCATGGCTTCGAGTACGAGAAGTACGAGAAGGGCCTGCTCCGCTTCGACGGCGAGCCCGGCTTCAACACCATCACGGGCCAGATCGAAGCCTACTCGATCCTGTACGAATCCTGGGGCGAGGATCCGCTGCCCTACTACGAGGAGCCGAACTACAGCCCCATCAGCAAGCCCGACTTCGCCGGTCAGTACCCGCTGATCACCACGTCCGGCTCGCGCCGCTACAGCTCGTTCCACTCCGAGCATCGCCACGTGCCCTCGCTGCGCCAGATCGATCCGTGGCCGTGGGTCCAGATCAACCCGGAGACGGCTGCCGAGTACGGCATCACCGACGGCGACTGGTGCGAGGTGTACAACATGTTCGGCGAGGCCCGCTTCAAGGCCGAGGTCACCCCGGTCATGAAGCCCGGCATCCTGAACTGCGCGCACGGCTGGTGGTTCCCCGAGCAGGACGGCGAGGAGCCCAACCTGTTCGGCGTGTGGAAGTCCAACTTCAACAGCCTGGTGCCGCACTTCAACGTTGGCAAGCTCGGTTTCGGCGCCCCGTACAAGGGTGTCATGTGCAACGTCCGCCGCGTCCGTAGCCTGGACCAAGACTAACCCGAAAGGAAGTGGCGATAATGGCAGACCAGAAATACGCTTTGCTCGTTGATTACACCTACTTCTCCGGCAACCATGCCGCAGAGATCGCCTGCAAGGAAGAGCTGGGCCTCCCGCTCGACCAGTTCGGCATCAAAGAGGTCGAGGTCGGCCCGTTCCGCAAGGGCGAGGGTTCCGACGGCGACGCGTGGGAGTGGTTCTACATCCCGTGCCCGACGTCGATCTTCTCCGAGCACTGGGGCACCGGCGGCGACAAGGCCGGCCAGCGTCCCCTGGCCGTCCAGGTCGAGGAGTCCGCGTCCATGTACTACGGCACGCTCGAGGAGATGCAGGCCAAGATGGCGGAGTTCGACCGCCCGATGGTCCTGTTCCAGCTCTAAGCTGAAAATGCTATGATTGTCGTGGCCGCCGCCTTCGCGGTCGGCGGCCACGACTCTGTAACGACTGACAAGGAGGGCACAATGACGCATGATGAGTTCATGGATCTCGATCCTCAGGCAGCAGCCGACAAGCTGAACGCTCTCATGGCCGAGGGCAAGAGCCAGGACGAGGCTGCGGCCGAGTTCGAGCTTACCAAGCCGGACCTGCTGAAGCTGAACGTCTTCTTCGTGAAGGACAAGTACATCGCTCGCGCTTGGGGCGGCTACACCTCCACGAAGGCTACCGGCAACGAGGGTGCTGGCGAGCTTGGCCTCGGCGGCAGCTTCAAGGACATCAAGCCGGTGAGCTAAGCTTTTAAGCAGTAAAGCTTGCGCAGAGGTAAAGGGAGGACTCGCTTGTTGCTCGAAGTGGGTCCTCTTTTAGAATGGCGAGCACTACGGCGCCTGCAGCGCTTTGCTGGCGATAAAGCCTTACGGGCACCGTATTGGGAACTGTGGGAACCATTGGGAACGCGGGCACCGAACCGCACAAGGAGACGAGGGCTTATGGGAACCGAAGACGTCATCAGGGCCGAGATCGAGGAAATGGGTCGCCTGACCCCCGAGCAGGAGGACATCCTGTACAACATCTCCCTCAAGCAGGACGAGCTGGGACGCGAGTCCACGAACCTGCTGATGGAGAAGGTGAAGGGCAGCCCCCTCTACGAGCCCATGATCGAGCGCGAGTACCTGACGTACGACGTGTTCAACCACGGCGGCAAGCACGAGATAGCCTGCCTGTACGTCACGCTCAAGGGCCTGCGCTACTGCATCATGTTCGCCGACGAGCTCTCCGCACGCCGCAAGCTCAACCCGGCGGGCGCGCCTTGGAAGCGGGCCTGCTAGATCCCCCTCCCTGCACGAAGGGCCCGCACCTCGGGGGCCGATCTGCAAACATCGTTACGGGAAAGGCCCGCGCCGCAAGCGCGGGCCTTTCCCGTAGTGCGCGGCGTGCTGGCTGCCGGTGCCATGCCCTACGCCGGGCGCAGGGCGACGTCGATGAGGTAGCCGCCGTCCTCGCCGGTCTCGTACACGAGGAAGCATCTTTGGAGCTGTACCGGCTCGCCGTCTGGGCGCCGGACGCTCCGCACTGTCTCGAGGTAGCGCGGCGGGAACGCGAGCGAGCCCTCCTCGGCATCCTCCATGAAGTCCGTGCAGCCCTCCGCCTCGAGCGCGGCGCGCACCGGCTCCACGTCCGGCCCGAAGGCCTTCGCCGTCTTCAGGAAGAAATCGCCCTCGTCGAACGCGACGCACGGGTGCGCATGCGCGGCGCGCTCGTTCTTCTGGCGCATCTCGCTGCGGTGCTTGTTCTCCAGCGAGCAGTAATGCATGCCGAAGCCCAGGCCCTCGCCGAGCGCCCACAGCATGAGCTCGAGCGCCAGCTCCTCGCTGCCCGCAACGGCCAGGCCCCCCGAGTAGCCGTAGTCGTACATGACCTCGAACGGCGGGTTCTTGAGCGTGAGGCCGCGCCGGGCGAACTCGTCCCAGTTGCAGAAGGGGAAGCAGAACTCCAGCAGGTTGATGCCGTCGATGCCCACGTCCTCGAACTGGCGGAACAGCTGTTGAAGGTGGGTGCGCGCCCCGGGGATCACCGGCATCTCCACCATGACCGAGGGGATGAACTCCTTGGCGAGCCGCATGGCCGCGATCACGCGCTCCTGCTGCTCCGGGGCGTCGTCGTCCTTCACGCTGAAGCGGATCTCGTCGAGGCCGGCGTCGCGCAGGCGCGCGGCGGCCTCGACGGTCAACAGGTCGCCCGAGGTGTAGAGGCGCTTGTGGGCGCCGGGCCACAGCTCGCCCGCGCGGCCGAGGAAGCGCAGGGCGTTCTCCAGGTCGAGCAGCGGCTCGCCCCCGGTCAGGCCCACGCAGGCGAGCGCGCCGTTCTCGGCCGCCGCCCGGTCCACGCCCTCCTCCCATGGGCAGCCCTCGCGGAAGAACTTCTCGTAGTCGGGCTGGTTGTGGTTGAAGCAGAAGTAGCAGTCGCGGTGGCACTTGAACGTGGTGGAGAACGTCTCCGACCCGCGATTGCCCGTGCACTCCACGCAGGCAGGGGACAAGTGCCCCGCGCTCAGGCTGGCGCCCGCGTTGCGCACGGCCACGCCGCGCGCCGCCAGCTGTGCGCGCAGCTCGGCGCGCCGCCGCTCTCCCGCACCTTCCTCGGCGAACACGAGGCCCTTCTCCTCGAGCGCCGCAACGTAGCGCGCACCCACCGCCTCGTACTCTGCGAGGGCTGCGTCCAGGGCTTCATTCGACATGGGGATTCTCCTTCGTTATCTGCGGCTTTCCATTATAGGGCACGAGTCGCCGTTCGTGGTAGACTGTGGTCGGAAAACGGAAGCGAGGACGGTATGGCAGAGGTTTCGATAGAGAGGCGGTTCCGCGGCTCGGTGCGCCTCGTGACGCTGCATCTCTGGCGTGTGGCGAGGTCCACTGACGTAGAGGATGGCTTCAGGGAGGCGCGCAGGCTGGGCATGCTCAAGCCCGAGGACGAGGCGTTCGTGCGCTCCTGCTTCGAGCTTGACGGCCGGATGGAGGCGGGCGTGCCCCTCGACGCGCCGCCGAGCCAGGACATGGTGGACGAGCTGCAGCGGTGCGCCATCCGCCTCAACACGGCCGATCCGGCGTGAGGGCGGGGGCCGGTCGGGCGAGGGCGCCGATTGGCGCCGGCACGGCGGGCAGGGGCGGCGTCCGTGTGCTACAATGGAGTCCACTCGGTAGAACTGTCAAAGCGGTCATTCGTTCCCAGCCCGTTCGTCGTGCTGCGTCCCGGCGTGCCGGGGCCTTGCGGGACGCGCGGCTTACCTGAAGGCCGGCCGCGGGGCCTCTGTCCCTCCTGCGGCATCCAATCGAAGGCGACCCGACGGCTCGCGGACCCTCGGCGCTGCATGCGCCGCGTGGTCGCGGGGAGGGGAGGGCCCCTGCCCGCGCCTTGCCGTCGGTTTACGTTCCTGTCAATGCGAAAGAAGGAGATCAAGACGATGCAACTTGGCTCAACGGTAACCCTGGTGTACACGGGCAAGCTCGACGACGGCACGGTGTTCGGCTTCGCCACGGAAGAGAAGCCCATGAAGTTCCAAACGGGCATGGACATGGCCATCGAAGGCTTCGAGAAGGCCATCCTGGAGATGAACGAGGCGGGCGAGAAGAAGACGTTCACGGTGGACGAGTACGGCGCCTACGGCGAGTACCTCGAGGGCCACGTGGCGAAGATCCCCCTCGAGCAGATTCCCGTGAACGACGTGAAGGTGGGCAAGCGCATCATGCTGTCGAGCAGCGAGGACGGAGCGCCGATGCCCGCCACCGTGCTGGACATAACGGACGGCCTGGTGACGTTCGACCTGAACCACCCCCTGGCAGGCAAGAGCCTGACGTTCGAGGTGGAGCTGCTCGAGGTGGAGGACGCTCCCGAGGACTTCGTGTCCGCCGCCGAGAAGGCGCAGCACCTGAAGGAGCAGGCGAAGCTCTTGGGAGGCGACCAGGGCGAGGACTTCCGCTAATGTGCTGGTCGTGCAATCCCATCTGCGGCGGCTGCCGGCCGCCGCGCAAGCGCCCGGTGAAGTGCCCCGAATGCGGCATGTTCAACGCGGTTGACCTCGAGCACTTCTCGAAGCCCAACCCGTGCACCAAATGCGGCTTCGACCTGACCGACCTGGCCCTGCCGGAGCCGGTGACCTGCACGATCTGCGGCGAGGTGTGCTACAACCCCTGCCGCAAGGGAAAGACCGAGCAGCCCGACGGCGAGCTGCGCCCGTGCCAGGTGCGCGTGAGCGAGCCGCTGTAGGCTTCGCCCGGACCGGCGCCTCTTTGGTTCGCCCGCCGCTTCTCCGACGGGCTCCGGCTTTCCGGGCAGAATGCCCGGAAAGCCGGAGGCCGTGCGGCTCTCATGCGCCCGGACGGCTCGCCCGGGCGTCCGGCTAGGCGTGCGCGGCGCACCAGGCGCAGGCGCTCGGGGCGGCGGCGATGCCGCCGAGGGCGCTCTCGCGCAGCTCGAAGGGCAGCGTGCGTCCCACGGCATCCATCGCGGCCACCGTCTCGTCGAAACCCACGAGGTTGCCCACGCCCGCAAGCGCGATCTGCGCGCTCACGAGCGCCGTGGCCGCGGCGGTGGCGTTGCGCTTCTGGCAGGGCACCTCCACGAGGCCGCCCACCGGGTCGCACACCAGCCCCATGAGCGAGGAGAGCGCGTTCGCGGCCGCATCGAGCGCCTGCGCCGGCGTGCCGCCCGCCATCTCCACGGCGGCCGCGGCGGCCATGGCGGCGGCTGCGCCGATCTCCGCCTGGCAGCCGCCTTCGGCGCCCGACACCGTGGCGTTGCGGGCTATGAGGTACCCCACGGCACCGGCGGCCAGCAGCCCTCGGCGCAGCGCGGCGGCGTCCAGGCCGCGCTCCTGCTCCAGGGCCAGCAGCACGCCGGGCACGACGCCGGCCGAGCCGGCGGTGGGGGCGGCCACGATGCGGCCCATGGACGCGTTCGTCTCCAGCACGGCCAGCGCGTACTCCATGGCCGCGCCCGCAAGGCCGTCGACCACCGCGGGCCCCTGCTCGCGCGAGCGACGCACGTCGCGCGCCTCGCCGCCGATGAGCCCGCCCATGCAGGGCACGGGCTCGCGCAGGGGCTCCGTGGCCGAGGCTCGCATGACGGCGAGCACCCGGTCGGCGTAGGGGAGGGCGTCGCACGCGCGCCCGTCGAGGGCGGCGAGCGCCTGCTCGCGCGCCAGGAACGCGCCGGCCAGCCCCGTGCCCTGCTCGGTGCAGCGGGCGAGCAGCTCGGCGCCCGAGGCGAAGTCGCAGGCGGCGAAGCGCTCCTCGGCCTGCTCCGCACCTGCGGTCGCACACGAGCCCGTGCCGCCCGCGGGCCGTCCCGCGGCATCGCCCGCCGCCCGTCCCGCTGCGCCGTCGGCGGGCACGATGCGCACGTCGCGCACGGCGGGGTGGCGTTCGATGGCGGCCTTCGCCTCGGCGGGCGCCGGGCCGTCCAGCTCCATGACCGTGAACGCCTCGGACCCGCGGCGCGTGCGGTACATGCGCGCCGTGGCGATGTTCACCGCGCAGTCCGAGAAGCAGCCTGCTATGTGCGCGAGCACTCCCGTCTCGTCGCGCTGGCGCACGACCACGCTCGTGTGCTCGCCGGTGACGTTCACGTCGATGCCGTCGATGCGCGTGACGACGGCCGCGCCGCCGCCCACGCTCACGCCCCGCACCTCCAGCGCGCCGCCTTCCGCGTCCACGATGCGCGCGTCCACCGTGTTAGGATGCTCCACGGCGGCTTCGCGGTCGCAGCAGAACGAGAAGGCCAGCCCGGCTGCATGCGCGCGCTCGAACGAGTTGCGCACGCCCAGGTCGTCGGGCTCCAGGCCCAAAAGGCCCGCGACGAGCGCCTTGTCGGTGCCGTGGCCCGACTGCGTGTGCGCGAACGAGCCGTACAGCGTGAACTCCGCGCGCACCGGCGCCGCCGCCAGCAGGCTGCGCGCCATGCGCGCGATGCGCAGCGCGCCCGCCGTGTGGGAGCTGGAGGGGCCCACCATGATGGGGCCGACGATGTCGGCGAACCCGAACGTATCCATGCGCGTCCTTTCGTGTGCCGTTGCTGCGGGGCTGGCCCGACCGCCCTCCGTGCAGCCCTGCGTCAGCAGGCGGGGCAGGGCGGTCTCCGGCTGCCCTGACCTCATCGGCAGGGCGCCTGCTGCGCTGCCATGGTAGCGCAAAGACGGCAAGCGCGCTCCGCCGACCGCTCATTTCGTGAGATTCCACGACGAAACGATGGTAAAACCGCGGTGCCCGCCCCTTCGTCGCTATACTGTTATCCCATCAAGGCCGCGGGCATGCCCGCGCAGCCCTACTCCGATACGAAAAAAGGCAGACGAAGGCGCCCCGCCCGGGGCGCCGCGCGGCGAAGGAGCGAGCATGGCCACAGCGGCACCCATCATCGTGGTGGGCCACAAGAACCCCGACAACGATTCCATCTGCGCTGCGGTGGGCTACGCCTACCTGAAGAACGAGCTGGCGCGCCGCGAGGCGCGCGACGGGGAGGTGCCGGCCGTGTACGTGCCCGCGCGCCTGGGGCCGCTGCCCCCCGAGAGCAGCTGGATCCTGAAGGAGAACGGCCTGCCGCTGCCCGAGGTCGTGGGCCACGTCCATGCGCGCGTGTCCGACGTCATGACGCCCGACCCCATCTCCATCGCCCACGACGCCACGCTCCTGGAGGCGGGGCGCCTGCTGCGCCAGCACAACGTGCGCGCGCTCGTGGTGACGAACGACGACGGCACCTACCGGGGCCTCATCACCACCCGCATGATCGCCGAGCGCTACATCGCGGCCACCGACGTGCTGGAGGAGGGCGGCGCGAACGAGATGGCCGTGGCGGGCGACCTCATTGCGTCTCTGGGACAGAAGGTCAACGACATCACCGAGACCGACGTGCTGGAGCTGGCCAAGGACGGCCTGCTGAAGGAGGCCGTCGAGGACCTCATGGCCAGCGCCCTGCGCGAGGCCGTGGTGCTGGACGACGACGGGTTCGCCATCGGCATCGTCACGCGCTCCGACGTGGCGGTGCACCCGCGGCGCAAGGTGGTGCTCGTGGACCACAACGAGACGCGCCAGGCTGCCAACGGCATCGAGGAGGCCGAGGTCGTGGAGATCGTCGACCACCACCGCATCGCCGACGTCATGACGGCCAACCCCATCAAGTTCCTGAACCTGCCCGTGGGCTCCACGGCCACCATCGTGGCCATGGAGTTCCGCCGCCACTGCGTGGAGATGCCCCCCGCCATCGCGAGCGTGCTCCTCTCGGCCGTCATGACCGACACGGTGATCTTGAAGTCGCCCACTGCCACCTACGTCGACCACGAGATCGTGGACTTCCTGGCGGACGTGGCCGGCGTCGACCCCACCGCGTTCGGCCTGGCCGTGTTCAAGTGCCGCGGCGGCGAGGACAACATGCCCGTCGCGAAGCTCGTGGGCGCCGATTCCAAGGAGTTCCAGCTGGGCGACTCCACCGTGCTCATCGCGCAGCACGAGACGGTGGACCTGCCGGCCGTCATGAAGCGCGAGGACGAGATCCGCGCCTACATGCGCCGCCTGAAGGACGACCGCGGCTACGAGTTCGTGCTGCTCATGGTGACGGACATCCTGGCCGAGGGCAGCCAGTTTTTGTGCGAGGGCAACCCGCGCACCGTGAACCGCGTGTTCAACATCGACTGCTCCGCCGAGGGCGGCGCCTGGATGCCGGGCGTCTTGAGCCGCAAGAAGCAGGTGGCCGCGAAGATCCTGGGAGCCTAGGAGTTCCGGCGGCCTGACGGCCGCCGGAATCGCCCGACGCTGCGGCCGCCTGCAGCGCCCGATCTTCGTGCGATCTCGGAGGCTCGCGTGCCCAAGGCACGCTTCGCCTCCGCGATCCCGCGAACCTCGGGCACTGCAGGCGCCCTCGCTGACTTGCTGCGCCAACCGGGGCGGCTGTTTTCGCGCCGGCGCGCGAATAGATGAACTTGCGACACTGCCACAAGAGAAAGAAGAGGACCCATGAACCCCACCCGCCTGCTCGACCTGTTCTGCGAGATCGTCCGCATCGAGAGCCCCTCGCGCCACGAGGCCGCCATGGCCGCGCGCTGCGCCGACGAGCTGCGGGGCCTGGGCTTCTCCGTGCGCTTCGACGACTCGGCCGCGCAGACGGGGGCGGACACGGGCAACCTTGTGGCGCACCTGCCGGGCACGGCGCCGGGGCACGTGGTGCTCTCGGCGCATATGGACACGGTGCAGCCCTGCGCGGGCATCGAGCCGGTGGTGGAGGGCGGCGTAGTGCGCTCGGCCGGCGACACCATCCTCTCGGCCGACGACAAGGCCGGCGTCGCGGCCATCCTGGAGGGCGTGCGCTCGGTGGCGGAGGAGGGCGCGCCGCGCCCCGACGTCACGGTGCTCCTCACCACCTGCGAGGAACTTCACCTGCTGGGCTCCGGCGCGCTCGCGCCGGATGCGCTGCCCGCCGGTGCGCCGTGCTACGTTCTGGACGCCGACGGCGCGCCCGGCACCGTCATCACGGGCGCGCCCTGCCACTGGACGCTGGAAGCCGCGTTCGCCGGCCGCGCGTCGCACGCGGGCGTGGTGCCCGAGGCGGGCATCTCGGCCATCCAAATGGCCGCGGCGGCCATCGAGGCCATGCCGCTCGGGCGCATCGACGAGGCCACCACGGCCAACATCGGCGTGATCGCCGGCGGCCGCGAGACGAACGTCGTGCCCGAGGCGTGCATGCTGCGCGGCGAGTGCCGCTCGCTCTACCCCGAGCGCGCCGAGGCGCAGAAGGCCGCCATGACGGTCTCCCTCGAGCAGGCTGCCGCGCGCTTCGGCGGCACGGTGGACATCGACTGGACGCCGAGCTACGGCGCCGTGCTCTACGACGAGGACGACGCGCTCGTGCAGGCGGCCGCCCGCGCGGCGCGCGCCGCCGGCCTGGAACCGTGCTTCCGCCACGACGGCGGCGGCTCCGACGCGAACGTCCTGGCGGCCCGCGGCGTGCGCGCTGTGACGCTCGGCGTGGGCATGACGGCCTTCCACTCGCCGGAGGAGCATATCTCCGTGGCCGACCTCGAGGGCACCGCCCGTCTCGTGGAGGCGCTGGTGAGGGAAGGCGCCGAGTAGCGTCCGCCGCCGGGATCCGCCTACCGGCGGCGTCCTTCTCTGTGCTATACTATATAGCAGCAAGCAGCCTGACCGCAAAGGAGGCGCCATGCCCGCCGTGCAGATGAACGTGCGCATCGACGAGGAGACGAAGGCCCGCGGCGACGAGGTGTTCGCCCGCTGGGGGCTCACGCCCTCGCAGGTGGTGCGCGCCGTGTGGGAGTACGCCGAGGAGAAGGGCGAGCCGCCCGCGTTCATGCGCCCCGCGCTCGACGCCGAGCACGACGCTGAGGTGCAGCGCCGCCTGGCCCTCGTGCGCGAGGGGGCCGGCATCTGGCGGAAGTTCTTCATCGACAACGGGCTGCCCGTGCCGGGGCCGCGCAAGATCACGCCCGAGGACCTGCGCGAGGACGAGTACTTCGGCAAGCCGAAGGAGGAGCTCGACGACGACGAGGTCCACGAGGCCTACTACGACGATCTGCGCTACGAGGCGTACCTCGAGAAGGCGTGCGAGAGGGGCCTGCTATGAGCCTGCCGCTGAAGCTGCTCGTCGATACGAACGTATGGGTCGACTACTTCCTTGAGCGCAGGCCCGAGGCGCATGAGGCGGCGATGGGATTCGTGGCGGAGGCGACGGCGGCCGATGCCGCGCTGTACACCTCGTCGGCAACGATGCCCGACCTTTTCTTCCTGCTCTGCCAGGAGACGAAGCGGTATCTGCGGGAGCACGGCGAGCCTGTTGACGAGCGTTTTGCCGCGGCGGTGCGCGAATCGGCGTGGTCGAGCGTGCGCAACGTCATGGGGCTCTCGTTGATCGTGCCCGTGGGGCAGAACGAGGCCCTGCGCGCCATGACCTACCGCGACCTCCACGACGACTTCGAGGACGACCTGCTGCTGGCCGCCGCCGCGCGCGTCGATGCCGACTACGTGGTCACGTCGGACCGGGCGCTGCTGCGCCACGCGCCCGTGGCCTGCCTCGACCCGGTCGACATGCGCGCGCTCCTGCGCGCCCGTGCCGCGGCGGCCGACGCGGAATAAATTCGAGATTACGTGGAGGCTCCCGCCCATCGAATCGCCTATCAGGCGTTCCATCAGGCGAAACGCAGAGCAAGACTATAGATACTCCCGGGTGCGTGGCGTTTGACAAGCTGCGGGGGCGATGATAAAGTTCTCGTTCGCGTCCCACGTGGGCGTATGTTTTCCTGTGCGAATCAGCTGAGCGCACAGGGAGGCACCGCAGAAGCGATTCCCTATCTATATAAAGGTAATCGGAACAAGCAAGAGGTAAAAGGAGAGAAGCTTTGCCTACTATCAACCAGCTGGTCCGCAAGGGCCGCAAAAAGACGGTCGACAAGAGCAAGACACCGGCCCTGAAGGGCAACCCGCAGAAGCGCGGCGTGTGCACCCGCGTGTTCACGACCACGCCGAAGAAGCCGAACTCGGCTCTCCGCAAGGTCTGCCGCGTGCGCCTCGTCAACGGCATGGAAGTGACGGCCTACATCCCGGGCGTCGGCCATAACCTGCAGGAGCACTCCATGGTGCTGCTGCGCGGCGGCCGCGTGAAGGACCTCCCCGGCGTCCGCTACAAGGTCATCCGCGCTGCGCTCGACTGCGCCGCCGTGGACAACCGCAAGCAGGCCCGCAGCCGTTACGGCGCCAAGCGCCCCAAGTAAGCAACCGATAAGACGCGCGGGCCGCTAAGGCCGCTTCCGCCCAAAGGGGGCGTGGGGCGGCGGCCTAATGGGCGGGACGAAGAGCCGCCCGGAAGCGTGCAGGAACCAGAAGGAGAAATACATGCCGCGTCGTGCAGCAGCAGTCCGTCGTGAAGTTCAGCCGGACGCACAGTACAACAACCGTTTGGTCACGCAGCTGATCAACAAGGTCCTCCTCGATGGCAAGAAGGCCACCGCCGAGGGCATCGTCTACGGTGCGTTCGCCATCGTGGAGCAGAAGACCGGCGGCGACCCGCTGGCCGTGTTCAAGAAGGCCATGGACAACGTCCGCCCGACCCTCGAGGTCAAGCCCAAGCGCGTCGGCGGCGCCACCTACCAGGTGCCGATGGAGGTCAACTCCCGCCGTTCGACGACGCTCGCCATCCGCTGGATCGTGGACTTCTCGCGCAAGCGCAAGGAGCACACGATGAAGGAGCGCCTCGCCGCCGAGATCATGGACGCCGCCGAGAACACCGGCGCGTCGGTGAAGAAGCGCGAGGACCTGTACAAGATGGCCGAGTCCAACCGTGCGTTCTCGCACTACCGCTTCTAAGGGGGACCCAGTCTATGGCTAAAATGTCTCTACAAGACACGCGCAACATCGGCATCATGGCCCACATCGACGCGGGCAAGACGACGACGACCGAGCGCATCCTCTACTACACGGGCAAGACCCACAAGATCGGCGAGGTGCACGATGGCGCCGCGACGATGGACTGGATGGTGCAGGAGCAGGAGCGCGGCGTGACCATCACGGCCGCTGCCACCACGTGCTTCTGGAAGTACCCCGGCGGTGCCGACGACGGCAAGGAGTACCGCTTCCAGATCATCGACACGCCCGGCCACGTTGACTTCACGGCCGAGGTCGAGCGCTCCCTGCGCGTGCTCGACGGCGCCGTCGCGGTGTTCGACGCCGTGGCCGGCGTGCAGCCGCAGTCCGAGACCGTGTGGCGCCAGGCCAGCAAGTACGGCGTGCCCCGCATCGCCTACATCAACAAGTACGACCGCGTGGGCGCCGACTTCTTCAACGCCATCCAGACCATGAAGGACCGCCTGGGCGCGCCGGCCGTGGCCGCGCAGGTTCCCATGGGCGCCGAGGACAACTTCTGGGGCGTCATCGACCTCGTGACGATGACGGCCTGGGACTTCAAGGCCGACGACAAGGGCATGACCTACCCCGAGCCCATGGACGCCATCCCGGCCGAGTTCGCCGAGGAGGCCGAGCTGCGCCGTCAGGAGCTGCTCGAAGCCGCCGCCGACTGCGACGACGACCTCATGGAGAAGGTGCTCATGGAGGAGGAGGTCACGGTCGAGGAGCTGAAGGCCGCCCTGCGCAAGGGCACCATCGCCTGCCAGATCCACCCCGTGTTCGTGGGCTCGTCCTACAAGAACAAGGGCGTGCAGGAGCTGCTCGACGCCGTGGTGGACTACATGCCCTCCCCGGTGGACATCCCGGCCATCAAGGGCACGAACCCCGACACGGGTGCCGAGGACGAGCGTCCCTCCGACGTGAAGGCCCCGTTCTCCGCTCTCGCCTTCAAGATTATGACCGACCCGTTCGTGGGCAAGCTCACCTATCTGCGCGTGTACTCGGGCAGCCTGGATTCCGGCTCCTACATCCTGAACGCGTCGAAGGACAAGAAGGAGCGCATCGGCCGCCTTCTGCAGATGCACTCGAACCAGCGCGTCGACATCGATGCCTGCCAGGCGGGCGACATCGTGGCCGTGGTGGGCCTGAAGGACGTGTCCACGGGCGACACGCTCTGCGACGAGAAGCACCCCATCATCCTGGAGTCCATGGAGTTCGCCGACCCGGTCATCGACATCGCCGTCGAGCCGAAGACGAAGGCCGAGCAGGACAAGATGGGCGTGGCGCTGCAGAAGCTCGCCGAGGAGGACCCCACGTTCCGCGTGTCCACGAACCACGAGACCGGCCAGACCATCATCGCCGGCATGGGCGAGCTGCACCTCGAGATCATCATCGACCGCCTGCTGCGCGAGTTCAAGGTCGAGGCCAACGTGGGCAAGCCCCAGGTTGCCTACCGCGAGCGTCCCGGCAAGGAGGTCATGAACGCCGAGGGCAAGTTCGTGCGCCAGACCGGCGGTCGCGGCCAGTACGGCCATGCGGTCATCAACATGTACCCGCAGGAGGCCGGCGAAGGCTACCTGTTCGAGAACAAGATCGTGGGCGGCGTGGTGCCGAAGGAGTACATCCCCTCCATCGACAAGGGCATCCAGGAGGCGCTGAACTCCGGCGTGCTCGCGGGCTACCCGGTCGAGGACGTGCGCGTGGAGCTCGTCGACGGCTCGTACCACGACGTCGACTCCTCCGAGGCGGCGTTCAAGGTGGCGGGCTCCATGGCCATCAAGGAAGCGCTCCGCAAGTCCAGCCCGGTCATCCTCGAGCCGGTCATGGCCGTGGAGATCGAGACGCCGGAGGAGTACACGGGCTTCGTCATGGGCGACATCCCCTCCCGCCGCGGTATGATCCAGGGCCAGGAGAAGCGCGGCAACGCCATCGTGGTCAGCGCGAAGGTGCCGCTGGGCAACATGTTCGGCTACGCCACCGACCTGCGCAGCGGCACGCAGGGCCGGGCTGTGTACACCATGCAGTTCGACTCCTACGAGCCGGTGCCCAAGAGCGTGGCGGAGGAAATTATCAGCAAGGCCGGCGGGAACGCGTAAGCGCGCGCGACCTGAAGCATAACGGAGGTAAGTAAGTGGCTAATCAGAAGATTCGCATCCGCTTGAAGGGGTACGACCATGAGATCGTGGACCAGTCCACGAAGCTCATCGTCGATACCGCGCAGAAGACGGGTGCCAAGGTGTCCGGTCCCATCCCGCTGCCGACGGAGCGCAACCTGTACTGCGTCGTCAAGGGCCCGCACGTCGACAAGGATTCGCGCGAGCAGTTCGAGATGCGCACGCACAAGCGCCTCATCGACATCCTGGAGCCCACCCCGAACACGGTGGATTCCCTGATGCGTCTCGATCTCCCCGCCGGCGTCGACATCGAAATCAAGCTGTAAAGGGGGTCAGGCGATAATGATCAACGCAATCTACGGTAAGAAGATCGGCATGACCCAGATCTTCGGCGAGGACGACCGCGTCGTCCCGGTGACGGTCATCCAGGCCGAGCCCAACAAGGTCTGCCAGGTGAAGACGAAGGCCACCGACGGCTACGAGGCCGTGCAGATGGGCTTCGGCGCCATCAAGGAGAAGAAGGTCAACAAGCCCATGAAGGGCCACTTCGAGAAGCAGGGCGCGGCTCCCGTGCGCTACCTGCGCGAGGTTCGCGTAGAGGATGCCGGCGAGTACAAGGTGGGCGACGAGCAGACGGTCGCCGCGTTCGCCGAGACGAAGAAGGTCGACGTGACCGGCACGTCCAAGGGCAAGGGCTTCGCCGGCGTCATGAAGCGCTACGGCTTCCGCGGCGGCCCGGGCGGCCACGGCGCGCACTTCCACCGCGCTCCCGGCTCGGTGGGCCAGTGCGCCACGCCGTCCCGCGTGTTCAAGGGGCTCAAGCTCCCGGGCCACATGGGCTGCGACACCGTGACGGTGAAGAACCTCGAGGTCGTGCGCATCGACGAGGACCAGAACCTCATCCTCGTGAAGGGCGCCGTCCCCGGCGGCAAGAATGGCATCGTTCGCGTCCGCATGGCGTAAACGTGGATCGAAAGTAATAAGGAGTTTAAATGACCACGATTGAGATCAAAGACGCGAGCGGGAAGAAGGCCGGTTCCGCCGACCTCGCCGCTACCGTTTTCGGCATCGAGCCGAACATGACCGTCATGCACACGGTCGTTCGCTCGCAGCGCGCGGCCTGGCGCCAGGGCACGAGCAACACGCTCACCCGCGGCCAGGTGCGCGGCGGCGGCAAGAAGCCGTGGCGCCAGAAGGGCACCGGCCGTGCCCGCCAGGGCACCATCCGCGCCCCCCAGTGGGCCGGCGGCGGCACCGTGTTCGGCCCGCATCCGCGCAGCTACGCGTTCCGCGTGAACAACAAGGAGGTCAAGCTGGCGATGCGCTCCGCGCTGTCCGCCAAGCTGGCCGACGGCGAGCTGGTGGTGGTGAAGGACTTCGAGTTCGAGAAGCCCTCCACGAAGGCCGCCGTGGCCGCGATGAAGGCGCTCGGCCTCGAGGGCCGCGTGGCGCTCGTCATCGCCGACGACGCGGTGAACACGTACCTGTCGTTCCGCAACATCCCGAAGGTGAACATCATCCCGGTGTCCGACATCAACACCTACGAGCTCATCGACAACAAGAAGCTCGTGGTGACGGCCGACGCCCTCAAGTACATCGAGGAGGTGCTCGCATAATGAAGGATCCCCGCGAGGTTATCATCCGCCCCATCATCACGGAGCATAGCTACGACATGATGGAGAAGAACACGTACACGTTCGAGGTGGCGAAGGACTCCAACAAGGTGGAGATCGCCCAGGCCGTCGAGGCCATCTTCAACGTGAAGGTCGTGAAGGTGAACACGCTGAACGTGAAGCCGAAGCCCAAGCGCGTCCGCTACCAGCTGGGCCAGACCCGCACTTGGAAGAAGGCCATGGTCACGCTGAAGGAAGGCGACACGATCGAGCTGTTCGCCAGCTAGGCTATCGAGCCGTCCGAAGCTTTGGAGCGCCCCGCATCTGCGGGGCGCTTTTCGTGTTGGGGGAGGGCCGGGGCGCATGGCGAGTTTGTATGCTCGCGTGCGCGGACGGGACGGTTGGTGTATGGTGGGGCAAACGCAGCTGCGAGGGTGAAGAGAGGGATCGATTTGGCATTCGTGGAGTTCCGCGACGTGCGCAAGGTGTACACGATGGGCGAGGTGGAGGTTGCGGCCGTCGACGGGATGACGTTCGACATCGAGCGCGGCGAGCTCGTGGTGGTGGTGGGGCCCTCGGGCGCCGGCAAGACCACGCTCCTGAACATGCTGGGCGGCATGGACGGGTGCTCGTCGGGCACCATCATGCTGGACGGGCGCGACATCAGCGCGTTCAACAGCAAGAAGCTCACCTACTACCGCCGCTACGACATAGGCTTCGTGTTCCAGTTCTACAACCTCGTGCAGAACCTCACGGCGTTGGAGAACGTGGAGCTGGCGAGCCAGATCTGCAAGGACCCGCTCGATGCGGCCGAGGTGCTTGCCCAGGTGGGGCTGGGGCATCGGCTGGACAACTTCCCCGCCCAGCTCTCCGGCGGCGAACAGCAGCGCGTGGCCATCGCCCGCGCGCTGGCGAAGAACCCGAAGCTGCTTCTGTGCGACGAGCCCACCGGTGCGCTGGACTACCATACCGGCAAGGCCATCCTGCGGTTGTTGCAGGACACGTGCTACGACACCGGCAAGACCGTCGTGCTCATCACGCACAACTCGGCGTTCACGGCCATAGCCGACCGCGTCATCCACATCCGCGAGGGGCGCGTGGCGGGCGTCGAGATCAACGAGGCGCCGCTGTCGGCCGACGTCCTGGAGTGGTAGGGGAGCGGGCTTGAGGGGCGCATTCAACAAGGACGTCCTCCGCTCCGTCACGCACTCGCTCGGGCGCTTCCTGGCCATCGCCGGCATCGTGGCGCTGGGCACGGGATTCTACGCGGGGCTGCGCATGACGGCCCCCGACATGAAGCTCGCGGCCGACCAGTTCTACGACGGCGCGAACCTCATGGACATCCGCGTGGTGTCGACGCTCGGCCTCACCGACGGCGACCTGGCCGCCCTGCGCGGCGTGGAGGGCGTCGCACAGGTCATGGGCGCCTACGAGACGGACGTCATGGCCACGGTGAACGACGAGCAGTACGCCATCCGCGTGCACTCGCTGCCCGCCGCCGCTGCGGAAAGCGATACGGGCGACGGCGTGAACGCGGTCTCCGGCGCCGCCGACTACCTGAACCGGCCCGTCCTCGTGGAGGGCTCGTGGCCGGTGCGCGAGGGCGAGTGCGTGCTGTCGGCCGACAAGGTGATGAACACGCCCACGAAGATCGGCGATACGGTGCAGATCACCGAGGGCTCGCAGGACGTGGACGACGTGCTGGCCACGCGCACGTACCAGGTGGTGGGCTATGTGCACTCCTCGTACTACGTGTCGTCCACGTCCATGGGCACCACCTCGCTCGGGTCGGGCTCGGTGCAGCAGTTCATGTACGTGCCGGAATCGGATTTCTCGAAGGATCTGCCCTACACGGAGGCCTTCGTCACGGTGGCGGGCGCGGCGGGCGAGTTCTCGGGAAGCGACGCCTACTTCGAGCGCGTGCACGAGGTGGAGGACCGCATAGAGGCCCTCGCCCCCGCGCGCGAGCAGGCCCGCGTAGACGGGCTGCGCGCCGATGCCCAGAAGGAGCTCGACGAGAAGCGCGCCGACTACGAGCGCGAGCGGGCCGATGCCGAGCAGCAGCTCAACGACGCGCAGCGCCAGCTGGACGAGGCCGCTGCGGCCATCGCCGAGAACGAGCAGAAGCTCGCCGACGCGCAGGCCGCCTACGATCGCAGCGCGGGCGAGCTGGCGAGCCAGCGCGCGAGCGCCGAGGCGCAGCTTGCGGAGGCCGAGCGGCAGCTCGCCGACGGCCGCGCCCAGACCGACGCCGCCCGCCCCGCCATCGAGCAAGGTCAGGCCCAGCTGGCCGACGCCTGGGCGCAGTGGCAGCAGGGAGCCGACGCGCTGGCGGCGGGGTGGGGCGAGTGGCAGGGCCGGCAGGACGCCCTGTCGGCGAAGGCGGCCGAGTGGCAGCAGGGCATGGCGCTTTGGCAGGCGGCGTGGGATGCGAACGAGGACCACCCCGAAAATCCCGATTACGCCGAGAACAGGGCGAGGCTGGAAGCCCAGAAGCAGGTTCTCGATGCGGGCAAGGACGAGATCGACCGAGGGCAGGCGGCTCTCGACGGAGCTCGCGGCGAGCTCGAGGCGCAGCAGCAGGCGGTCAATGCGGCGCGTGGGGAGCTCGATACCCAGCAGGCCGCGTTCGACGCCCAGAAGGCGCAGTTCGACGCTGCCGTCGCGCAGGTCGAGCAGGGCACTGCCGACCTGGCGTCCGCGCGCTCTCGGGCCGACGCGCAGATCGCGGCGGCGCAGCAGCAGCTCGACGAGGCGGCGGCGCAGATAGCGAGCGGGCGCTCGCAGCTCGAGCAGGGCAGGGCCGACTACGAGGGCGCCCTGGCCGAGTACGAGCGCCAGAAGGCCGACGCCGACGCGCAGTTCGCCGATGCCGAGCGTCAGATTGCCGACGCGCAGCAGAAGATCGACGACTTGGAGAACCCGTCGTGGCTCGTCATGGACCGCGACCAGAACTACGGCGTGGCGAGCTTCGAGTCCGACGCGAACCGCGTGGACTCCATCGCGCAGGTGTTCCCGTTCATCTTCTTCCTCGTGGCGGCGCTCGTGGCGCTCACCACCATGACGCGCATGGTGGAGGAGGAGCGCGTGCTCATCGGCACGTTCAAGGCGCTCGGGTACAGCCGCGCGCGCATCGCCTCGAAGTACCTGCTGTACGCCGCCGTGGCCAGCGTGACGGGCAGCGTGCTGGGCATCGCGGTGCTCTCCCAGGTGCTGCCCGCCGTGATCTCCGAGGCCTACGCCATCATCTACTTCGTGCCGAGGGGGCCGCTGCCCATCGACCTGGGGCTCGCGGGGTTGGCGGCCGGTCTCGGCGTGGGCGTGACGCTTGTCGCCACCTGGGCGGCCGCGTTCGCCACGCTGCGCGAGCGGCCGGCCACGCTCATGCTGCCGCGCGCGCCGAAAGCCGGCAAGCGCATCCTGCTCGAGCGCATCGCCCCGCTGTGGCGGCGGCTGTCGTTCTCGTGGAAGGTCACGTTCCGCAACCTGTTCCGCTACAAGAAGCGGTTCGTGATGACGGTCATCGGCATCGCCGGCTGCACGGCGCTCTTGCTCACGGGCCTGGGCCTGCAGGACGCCATCAACGACATCATCGACAAGCAGTACGGCGAGATCGTGCACTACAACGCCGTCGTGACCACGGAGGACGACCTGCCGGCCGCGTCGCAGCAGGAGCTGGACGACCTGCTGGGCGCAGGCGGCGCCGTGGAGTCCTCCACGCGCGTGCAGAGCGCGAGCATGGTGGCCAGCGGGCCGGACAAGGCCGACGTTCATGCGTCCGTGGTGGTACCCGAGGACCCGGGCGGCCTTGCCGACTTCCTCACCGTGCGCACGCGCGTGGGGCATGAGCCGTTGTCCATCGGCGATGACGGCGTGGTGTTGGCCGAGAAGCTGGCGAACGAGCTGGGGGTGGGCGTGGGCGACACGGTGCGCCTGGCCGAGCAGGACGAGATGGGCAACGCCACGGACAAGACGTTCGACCTCACGGTCACGGGCGTCATGGAGAACTACATCTACAACTACGTGTTCATCGGCCCGGGCGAGTACGCGCGCATGGAGGGCGGCCAGCCGGCATTCTCCACGTACTACGCCGTGACGAGCTCCGACGCCGGGGAGCGCGCGCAGTTCAACGATGCGGTGCGCGCTATCGACGGGGTGAAAACCGTGGCCTACAACGACGAGGTGATCGACGCGTACAAGTCCATGCTCAAGAGCGTGGGGCTCATCGTGATCGTGCTCGTGGTGGCCGCGGCGGCGCTCGCGTTCATCGTGCTGTACAACCTCACGAACATCAACATCACCGAGCGGCAGCGCGAGATAGCCACGCTCAAGGTGTTGGGCTTCACGCCGCGCGAGGTGAGCGCCTACATCTACCGCGAGACCATGCTGCTGTCGGTCATCGGGTGCGCGGTCGGGCTCGTGCTCGGCGTGTTCATGGAGGGCTTCGTGGTGGTGACGGCGGAAGTGGACCAGGTGATGTTCGGCCGCACCATCCATGCGGCGAGCTTCGTGATAGCGTTTCTGCTCACCATGCTGTTCACCGTGCTGGTGATGCTGGCCATGAGGCGCAAGCTCGCGCGGGTCGACATGGTGGAGAGCCTGAAGTCCAACGAGTAATCCTTCCTGGTGCGCCTTGGGGCGGCGCTTGCTGCTCGGGCAGTCCTGGCTCGCACGAACGCCCCGCTGGGGCGTTCGGCTTGTGCGGAACTCGCATCAAGCGCCGCCCCAAGGCGCTCTCCGCAAGCGCGACCCGCTTGACGTTCGGCAGGTGAGAGGGGGGCGACCTGCGCGGGGGTGCTTGCTGCGGTACTCATTCTTGGAAACTTCTTCCGCAAAACTACTTTGGGAGCAAAACCGCAGGTCGTGGAAATGAATCAGACCATAGGTATTACGGCTTTTCAACTATTTAAGCGCTTATAGGGGATGCTCGGCCCCGGTACTGAACGCTAGAGTAGTCTGCGAGAGGTCGAGTTCGCTTCGAGGATCGGCCCGGCGCAAGCCCCCCTGCACGCTCCGGGCCGATCCTCGAAGACCACGCAAGCCCGAGCAGGGCCCGGGGTTTCGCGACGGACCGATCGGACCATAAAAGAGAAAGGATCTCCTCATGTGCTTCAGACCAGCAGCGGTTGACCTGAACGGCCCCATCAAGTGCCCCAAGTGCGGCGCGGAAGTGGGCCCCAGCCTGGACGCGTGCCCGAGCTGCGGCGCCAAGGCGACGAAGGCCCCCGGCATGCCCGGCGCCCCGGGTGCTCCCGGCGTGCCCGGCGCTCCCGGCGCCCCGAAGGCTCCCGGTGCCCCGGGCGCCCCGAAGCCCCCTGCCGCCCCCGGCACCCCCGGCAAGTAGCTATCCCCTTTCGCCGACCTCCTCTTCAACGGCGAACGCAGACCCCCGGCCTCTCTATGCCGGGGGTCTTGTCGTATCGGGTGCGGTGGAAGCGGAGGCGTGCGGAGGGAAGGGGTGCGGCGGCAGCGCGGTCGCAGGGACGCGGGACGGAGCCGGATGGGGTCTTCCAAGAGGGCCTATGGCGCGCGTTTCCCCGCGTGCGGCCAGGAATCTGGTACGTCTGGTATGAGGCCGGGGCGCAAAATAGGCCCCTTGGTATAATGCACTTGGAGCGGCCTTTCCGTATAGTACGGAGCGTGCTGCACGGTATGCGCCGCGCGGGCGCGGAGGTTGAACCCCCTGAATAGACCTCCCGCGCCTCGTTCGCCTTTCTTGGGCTTCGCGGAACGCATGCCGTGCAGTCTCTTTTTCCCGGAGGGCAGCCGGTTGGACATCGCCTTATATTTGCGGGCATCTCGTCGCGGTGGGCGACGATGTGCGTTACAATTGCAAGCTAGCAAGGTATTGGAGGGGAACGTCCGTGCACGGTTTCTGCGCGTATCGCATTGCGGTCGGCACGCCGTTTCCGCCTCCACCCGGCACCCTGTGCCGCAGTGCTCGTAAGAAGGAGACGGAACCAAGATGAAAGTCACGCAGAAGAAACTCGACGACGGCCGCCTGCTGATCGACGCCGTTGCCTCGACGGCCGAGGTGAGCAACGCGCTCAACAACGCGCACCTCGCGTTCGCCCAGCAGATGGGCATGCGCCCCGAGAAGGACAAGACGGTCGCCCAGGCGGCCGAGGAGCGCATGGGCATCAAGGACTTGGACTCGGTCGTCATGAACCAGGCGGTCGAGGCCCTCGTGCCGTTCGCCATCGACAAGGTCGGCGTCATCCCCGCGTTCCCGCCGCAGCCCGAGCCCAAGACGGCGCTCAAGCGCGGCCAGACGTTCCAGTTCGGCCTGCACCTCACGCCGAAGCCGGACTACGAGCTGACGTCCTACGAGCCGGTCTCCATCACCATCCAGGAGGTGTCGATCGACGAGCGCCAGGTGGACGAGCAGATCAACCAGGTTGCCGAGCGCTACGCCGAGTTCGTGGCCGACGACCCGCACCCCGTGCGCAAGGGCGACAGCTGCCTTTTGGCCATGGAGTCCTACGAGAACGGCGAGAAGCTGCCCGGCCTGACCACCGACGCGCGCACGTACTCCGCCGGCGCCGGCCTCATGCCCGACGGCTTCGACGAGAACATCATCGGCATGGACGTGGGCGAGACGAAGACCTTCACGTTCGAGGGCCCCGGCATCGACGACGAGGGCAACGAGATCGTCGAGACCATCGAGTGCACCGTCACGGTCAAGGAGATCCAGAAGAAGGTCGCCCCCGTCATCGACGACGCCTGGGTGGCGAAGTTCATGCCCATGTACAAGGACGTGGCCGCCATGCGCGACGACATCCGCCGCGGCCTGAACCGCCAGCTGTCGGGCGAGTACGAGAACTACAAGCGCAACATGGCCGCCGGCGAGCTGGCGAAGCGCTTCAAGGGCAGCATCGCCGACGAGGTGTACGAGTCCATGTCCCGCAACCTCATGAACAACATGCGCGCCGAGGTGGAGCAGCAGAACATGACGTGGGACCAGTTCGTCGAGCAGCAGGGCGGCGAGCAGCAGTTCAACATGATGATGATGATGCAGACGCGCCAGATGCTCGTGCAGGGCTACGCGCTGGACGCCCTGTTCCGCCACGAGGGCCTGGTGGTGAGCGACGAGGACGTGCAGGAGGCCTGCGCTGCCATGAACCCGCAGAACCCCCAGGGCGTGCGTCGCCAGATGGAGGAGTCGGGCCGCGGCTTCGCGCTGCGCGAGGCGGCCGAGCGCATCAAGGCGAACAAGTGGCTCCTTGAGCACGCGGACATCACCGTGAAGGACCCGAACGAGGCCCCTGCGGCCGAGTAGCGGCAGGGCAGCATCGTTTATGAGGGAGGAACCGGCTCTTGGGCCGGTTCCTTTGCTTTTCGCGCGCGCTTTCTCGTCCGGCTGGGGATGGGCGTGCGTAGCTGGTTCGTGCGACGTTGGTTGAGGGTGCGTGGCGCTCGCTCCGAGGGCGTGCGAGGTCGGCGGGCATCAAGAGTCACCGGGGGTGCTTCGGACGGCGCTCATCGCATAGGGGCGATGTCGGCGCTAGGTGGTGGCGCAGTCTCCCTCTTCCTCGCCCTCGATGCCGGCGAACAGGTCCATGGGCGGCACACCGAGGGCATCGGCTATCCGGAAGAGCTTGTTGACGCTGATGTTGCTGATGCCGTTCTCTATTTCCGAGAGGTACCCCTTGTTGATGTCCGACATGAGGGCGAGCTGCTTCTGCGAGATGCGCTGGGCCTTGCGCATCTCCACGATGTGCTGGCCCAACTGCCTTCTTTTGTCGAAATAATCCATATGGTGAAGGCTATCTAAGCTGCGCTGCAGAAGGACGGATATATCCGAACAGTCGGCAAAAAGATCGACAATTCCCGATTATGATGACTGGTCAGCGCAGATATTTGGATGCAGCCCCGAAGGGACGCCCGAGCACCGCAGGGAGCCCGTTCGTTGGGCGAGGCTTTCGGGATCGTTGACTTGATCGCGCAGAAGGGGTCGCGTTACGGTGTGGTGCGGCTGCTTCGGGAGAAGGGGCCTTGAAAACGTAAGGAGCAAGGCATTACGCGCCCGGAGGCGCGTAATCCTTCATGCCTGAAACTGGGGAACTGCTGCGGTCGGGGGGAGTCGGCCTTCTTCCGGCGTACTATCATTCGGGGTACGGCGATGGTCGGGCGCATCGTCAAGCAGGTGTATGAAACCGTCAACGGGGGTGACTGTTTTCATGGATCGGGAAGGGTTGAAAGGGGCTTCTTCCAAGGCCAAGCGCCGGGAGAAGAGAAACGAGTGGCTGTTCGTCAATCCCTATCTCGTGGCCGGCGTAGTGGGGGCGTCGTTTTGCTTCGCCTGGTTCTTCTCGGTCCTCACCACGAGCGACTTCGTGGCGGGTCCGGGAGGAACGTCCTTCGGCAGCAGTTTGCTGCACCCGGTTTTCGTGGCCGCCCTCCTTTTCGCCTACGCCGTCCTTTGGCTGTTGTCGAACCGGCTTCAGACCCATCGCGTCGCCCTGGCCGTCATATCGCTCGTATGCGGGGCTGCTCCTCTCATCGGCGTTTTCTCCGGGGCCTTCCCGGTGCTCGGCCTTGCGGCGGCCGCGCTGTCGGGTGCCGGCGTGGCCGTCCTTGCAACGCTGTGGGTGGAATTCGTCTGCGTGCTCATGAAGGTGCAGATAAGGGCGGCCGTCGCCTCGATGCTGGCGCTGTCCTTCCTCTGGTATGCAGGGACCGTTTTCGTCGATGGGCGCTTCGTGCCCTATGCCATCATGCTCTACGCCCTTGCCTCCGTGTCGACGTACCTCTTCCTTCAGGTGCGCTTCTCGTTGATGGACGACCTCCCTGCGGTCGATGCTGCGGAGTCCGACGAGAGGCTGCAGATAACCTGGAAGCCCTCCCTGCTCACCGTGATGGGATCGGTGGCCCAGGGTTTTGCCCTGTACTGGCTGCTTACGCCCGAAGTGCACACCTTCGGGGTGTCGGCCGCCATCCAGGGGGGATCGCTGGCAGTGCTTGCGCTGCTGCTGGTCGATTCGCGCAGGTCGTTCTTCCTCAAGGAGTCCTTTATCAGGAGGATGTTCCTCCCGGTGCTCGCGGCCTGCATCCTGCCGTTGTTCTTCCTGCCGGAGACCTTGTGGGCAGGGCCGTGCGTCTTGGCGTTCCTGTTCTCGCTGCTGCCGTATTCCAGCGCCCTGTTCGCGACCTGCGAGCACATCGTGCGGTGCGGCCTTTCCTCCATGAGGACGTTCGGCTGGGCGCGGCTGTTCTCGTCGGCGGGGCTGCTGCTGGGGCTTTCAGCGGGCTGGCTGGCGTTTTCGACCGAGGTGCTCGGCTCGGTCACGCTGCCGGTCATGGTGGTGGTCGTGGTCATGTTCTTCATCTTGGTTTCGGAGGCCATAAGCAAGCAGAGCTATTACCCCGGCGAGTCGCAGGAGCCCGCGCGGCGCATCGTCATCGGTCCGCGCGGCGAGATGATGTTGGAGGCTAGCTGCGAGGATGCCGAATCCGGCGTGAGGTTCTTCCATCTCAAGTGCGACGCGGTGGCAAAGCAGTGCGGCCTGTCGAAACGTCAGACCGAAGTGCTCCATATGCTGGCCAAGGGCCGCAACGCCGAGTATGTGCAGAAGCAGCTCTTCATCTCCCCGCATACGGCCAAGGCCCATATCTACAACATCTACCGGAAGACAGGGGCCCATTCCCGGCAGGATCTGATGGATCTCGTGGAGAAGGCCGTCGTAGATGAAGATGCCCCGGTCGGGCTGTCTTAATACGGTATCGGGGGGCATGATGCATGAGGCAAAGGGGATGCTGGCGGTGGGGTCGACGAGGCTCGGGCTCGACATGCTCATAGGCTTCGCGGGGTTCGCCTCGCTCGTTGCGTCAATCGTGGCCCTCTTCGCGATCGCGCCGGAGGTGTCGCCGGGCGGTGCGAGCCCGTTCGCGATACGGGCGGTATGCGCGCTCGCCCTTGCCGCAGCCAGCCTGGTCGTGGGCCTCGCCGCACATGCCATCGTCTTGCACAGGTGCCGGGCGCTTGCGGTCGCCGCGCTGGCGGGGGTTGCCTTCGCAGGCGCTGCGCTGCTTGTGCCGGCGCTGACGGAAATGCTCGCGCTCCTCGCCTATGCGGCGACTGCCATGGGAACGGCCGCGCTCGCATCCCTCTGGTTCTGCTTCGTCTGCGTGCGCCCGCACAAGTCCACCCCCCTGTTCGTTTCCGCTGCGGTTGCCGCGGGGCTCGTCATCTGCCTGGTGGAAGGCAGCTTGCTGGCCGAGGCGGCACGCGTCGCCGTCGTGCTCGTGCTGGCGGTCTCGGTCGTCTGCGTGCTCGTGTTGGCGAAGGCGAAGCCCGAGGGCGTTCTCCCCGAGGCGGTAGGCAACCGCGAGTCGGACAAACGGTCGAAAATTCTCAAGACATCGGCGCTCATGCTTTCCATCAGCAATTTCGAGTTCGGGTTCGTGGCGAGCGCGACGTCAAGCGATTTCGAGCGCGCGGCATGTCTGGCCTCTGCGGCGATGGCTGCCCTCGTGCTGGCGGTGAGCTTCGCCCGCAAGGGCCTGGTGAACGAGCGGAGCCTGTCCCCTTTGACCCCGCCCTTGACGATAGGGGCCTTTCTGTCCGCGTACCTTTTCGGGGAGGCGCTGCGCGTGCCCTCGCTCTGCGTGCTCTCCGCGCTGTGCACGGTGTACCTCTCGTTCGGCATCGCCGCAGTGGCCGAGCATGTGCGCCTCTCGCATCTCTCGGCGCCCCGGGCTCATGGGAAGGCGCGGGCGCTCGACTATCTCGGCATGGCCGCCGGTTTCGCGACCGGGTACGTCGTCGCCGCGGCGGCCGCTTCCGACATGGTGCTGGCTGCGCAGATGACCGCCGTCATAGCCGTCGTCTACGGCTTCATCGCGGCGTTCTGCCATAAAGCGCGTTTTCCCGAGGAGGGCATGGAGGGAAGCTTGGGCGGGCACGAGGCGAAGGGCCTTTGGAAGAAGCGCTGCCGGGTGGTGGGCGAGCAGTGCAATCTTTCAGAACGGCAGTTCGAAGTGCTGATGCTCGTGGCCCAAGGAAGAAACGCCAAGTACATCGAGCAGGCTCTGTCCATATCCCTGAGCACGGCGCAGACGCACATACGCAACATCTACCGCAAGACGGGCGTTCATTCGCGCCAAGAGCTGCTCGATCTCATTGAGGGCACGAAGCTCTACGGCGAGGAGTAGGGGGCCTTTTCCATCCCGGTCCCTACGCAGGGCTTACCGGGGGCTTAGGCGCGCCCTCTCTACCCATCCGCTTTGCATCGAGGCTTATTTTCCCGCGTTTCGCCTGATGGACCATCGTCAAAAACAGGGTAGCGGCACGAACACCAAGAACGCCACGATGACAGCCGTGCCGGCTTCGCGTTATTCTCCCCGGCATCGGCGCCTCCCGGCGCCCTGGACGAGAAGGAGGAAGGACGAGGCCATGAGCGAAGACGAGTTCTACCAAAGAGCCGAGGCGGTCAAGCTCGATACGCTTTCAGACGTCAACGACATCGGCAAGCCGTGGCGATACGAGGAGGACGGCCTGACCGTCACCCGTACGAGTCCGTGGTCCCCACCCGGATGTCATCCGGTGGGATGCGGCCTCAAACTGTACGTGGACGACGGGGGCAGGCTCGTGCGGGTCGAGGGCGACGAGAACAATCCGGTGACCCAAGGTCGCCTGTGCCCTCGGTGCCTTGCGCTCAAAGACTACATCTACAACCCGGCACGCCTTCTGCATCCCATGAAGCGCGATCCGAAGGAGCGCGGCAACGCCGATGCTTGGGAGCGGATTACCTGGGACGAGGCGTTCGACATCATCAAGGATGAGTACGACCGCATCACCGCCGCCTATGGGCGCGAGTCCATCGTGGTGTTCGCCGGCACCGGACGCGAGGGCGGCACGTTCGCGCCGTACGGCACCATGTGCTTCGGTACGCCGAACTTCTGCTACACGCAGTCGGGTTACGCCTGCTACACCCCGCGTTTGGCGGCCATCGCCTACATCGCGGGTACGACGTACCCCGAATGGGACTACGCGGGCGCATTGCCGGGCCGGTGGGAGGACGAGCGCTACGAGCTCACCGAATGCCTGGTGGTATGGGGCAAGGCTCCGCTCGAGTCGAACCCAGACGGCTTCTTCGGCCATGCCGTCATCGATGCCATGCGCCGCGGCACGCGCCTCATCGTCATCGACCCGCGGGTGAACTGGCTTGCCACGCGCGCCGACATCCACCTGCAGCTGCGCGCCGGAACGGACACGGCCTTAGGGATGGCATGGCTGAACGTCATCATCAACGAGGACCTCTACGACCATGACTTCGTGGAGTACTGGTGCTACGGCTTCGACCAGCTGGCCGAGCGCGTGCAGGAGATGCCGCCGGAGAAGGCTGCCGAGATCTGCGGCGTGCCCGTCGAGGACATCTGCGCCGCGGCGCGCATGTACGCCCAGGCCAAGCCTGCCGCCATCCAGTGGGGCCTGGCTGCCGACCAGAAGACCGACGGCATGCAGAACGGTCAGGTGACGGTGGACCTCATGGCCATCACGGGCAATCTGGACGTTCCCGGCGGGCAGATCCTGCCGGGTGCGGGAGCGGGGCACAACGAATCGGGCTTCGGTTTCGAGAAGGGGGTGGGCGACGAGCTGCAGAAGAAGATGATCGGCCTGGAGCAGTATCCCGCCTACTGCATGATTATCCTCAACGCCCATGCCGACCTCATGCTGCATGCATTGGAGACGGGCGACCCCTATCCCATCAAGATGGGATTCTATGCCGGGAACAACCTCATGAGCTGCACGTCCATGGAGCCGCAGCGCTGGCATGACGCAATCGTGAAGTCTCTGGAGTTCTGCATCGGCTTCGACACGTTCATGAACCCATCCATCGAGGCGTCCTGCGATATCTTCCTGCCGTTGTCCACCGTGGCGGAGCGCGAGGGAACCGTGTTCACGCATTACGCGCCCTGCACGGTCACGGCCGGTTTCATGCACAAGGCCATCGAGGTGGGCGAGACCATGACCGACTTCGAGCTGTGCTATGAGCTGGGACGGCGTCTGCGCCCGGAGGTGTGGGAAGACTTCGCGAGTGCGAAGGAGTTCATGGAGGCGCTGCGCCTGGGCAAGAAGGAGGGCGGCGCGTACTTCGACAAGGTTTCGCAGAACGTGGTCTGCCAGATCCCCGTCGAGTACTACAAGTACGAGCGCGGCCAGATGCGCCAAGACGGCCAGCCCGGCTTCGCCACTCCCACCGGGCGCGTGGAGCTGTGGTCGACGGCGTTCAACCAGTTCGGGGACGATCCGCTGCCGTACTATCTGGAGCCGGAGTTCGGCCCCGCCGACCCGGAGCTCATGAAGGAGTACCCGTTCATCCTCACCACGGGCGCGCGCACGACCGCGTTCTTCCATTCAGAGCACCGCCAGATAGCCTACCTGCGCGAGCTGAACCCCGACCCCATCGTGGAGATTAACCCGCAGGTCGCCCTGGACCTGGGCATAGCCGATGGGCAGTGGGTGCGCTTGCGAAGCCCCTTCGGCGAATGCGTGGAGAAGGCGCGGGTCACGGAGACCGTCGACGAGAAGACCGTCCACGCGCAGCACGCGTGGTGGTTCCCCGAGGAGGACGGCAGCGAGCCGAACCTCTACGGCAACTTCCGCTCGAATATCAACAACCTGCTTCCCAACGACCACTACGGCAAGCTCGGCTTCGGGGCGCCGAACAAGTGCCTCGTCTGCAGCATCGATCCCCTTGTCGAGAACTACGACACCGACATGAACCTCATCTGGGAAAAATTCGGAAAGCTGGTGTGACTTATGGCCGCATATGGACTTCTGATCGATTACGAGTACTGCACGAACTGCGGATCCTGCCAGGTGACGTGCAAGGAGGAGCACGGCTACCCGGTGGGGAAGACGGGTATCAAGGTGCTTTCCGACGGACCCTGGAAGATTGACGGGAAGCGGTGGAACTGGAACCACTTCCCGGTGCTCACCGACCTGTGCGACCTTTGCGCCGAGCGCACGGGGCGGGGACGCGAGCCTTCGTGCGTGCACCATTGCCTGGCGAACGTCATCTCGTACGGCACGGTCGAGGAGCTCTCCAAGAAGCTCGATCGCAAGCCGAAGCAGTTCCTCATGGTGCCCCAGTACAACCCCCTCGAGGCGAAAGGCGCTTTCGTGCCCTCCCGCAAGAGCGCGCACCGGGCGGCCCATATCGAGGTCCAGGGGACCGGGAAGGCCTCCTATGCCGTACATCGCCACGACACCAAGGTCGGCGAGATCGACGAGACCGCGGTGCTCGAGGGGGAGCAGCCGACCTCGGCTTGCGAATGAGAGCGGGGGAGGCAATGGATCGCGCGAACAAGGCGGGGAGAACCGCTTACCTCAGGTACAAGGGAGGTGTGCTCGGCGAGGAGCCGCTCGACGACCGTTCCACAGGCGATCCTTTGGCCGTCGTGATCGGGACCATGCAGCTTCCGCGGGGAGTGGAGGAGGCTGTGGTGGGCATGGAGGTGGGCGAGGCGCGGTCCATCGAGGTGCCGCCCGAGCTCGGCTACGGCGCGTACCAGGACAAGCTCGCGTCGTGGCACCTCAAAGGCATGGTGGAGCACGGCTACGACCTCAAAGCGGGGGACGTGGTCTTCTGGACCAACCCCGACGACGGAAGACGCATGCCCGCTTGGGTGACGGAGGAAACCGCCGACATGGTGAAGCTCGATTTCAACCATCCCTTCGCCGGCAAGACGCTCGCGTACTGGGTCGAGCTGGTTGACCTGAGGTAGGGCGAGGGCGTTGTGCTATCCGTGCACGCGATGCGGCAGGTGCGGCAAGTACCGCGAAGGCAGCCCCTTCTACGTTTCCCCCGCCACGATACCGTGCCTTGCGTGCGGCGGCACGGTCGACCCCGTGTCGGGGCGCTGCCCGGCATGCGGTGCGCTTGCGTTCGCACCGAGCGGGACCCGACGAGCCGCGGGCGAAAGCCGCGGCGACGTTGAGTGCGGGCAGGAGCCGCACCTGCCTTAACGAAGAGACGAAGAGGCTTATTTATCCGTGTTTCCCGAGGTCGGGCATCGTCAAGTTCAGGGTACGGGCCAAAACACCGAGAACGCCACGATGACAGGCGATTTCCGGCTACGTATCCTTCGCGCCATTGGCGGCATCGGCCCGGGATGATAAAGGAGGAGAGTCCATGATTGACTACGAGGAGTTCTTGGACGGCATCGATCGCAAGGCGTACCACGAAGGGGAGGTGGAATGGGAGGAGGACGGCTGCACCGTCACGCGCACCTACAACTACAGCGCTCCCGGCTGCCACGACTCCTGCGGTGTCCTGCTGTATACCAAGGACGGCAAGCTGGAGAAGGTGGAGGGTGATCCGCTCGACCCGTATGCGAACGGGAAGCTGTGCATGCGCTGCCTGGACCTGGACGAGATGGTGAACCATCCCCAACGTCTGAAGTACCCCATGAGACGCGCGGGCGAGCGCGGAGAGAACAAGTGGGAGCGCATCTCGTGGGACGAGGCGCTCGACATGATCGATACCTACATCAAAGAGGAGATCGACGGCAAGGGCCTGGGCCGCGAATCCATTCTGGTGGGCCATGGCACGGGTCGCAACATCAACTGGCAGGTCCCGTTCATAGCCGGGGCGTGCTTCCGGACTGCGAACGTGGGCGGTATCTACTTTTCGGGATGGTGGTGCTACATGCCCCGCGTGTGCGGTGCCGCCGGCCCCTTGGGAGACTATCCTATCGTCGACGCGTCGGAGACGTTGCCCGAGCGCTACGCCCATAGCGAGTGGGTGCGCCCTGATGTGCTGGTGGTCTGGGGCAACGAGCCTTTGAAATCGAACGGTGACGGCTACCTGGGCCATTGGCTGAACGTGTGCGTGCAGATGGGCACCAAGGTAGTCTCCATCGATCCCGTTCTCACCTGGTGGGGGGCGCGTGCCGAGCACTGGCTGAGGCCGCGACCCGGCACGGACTGCTGTATCGCGCTCGCGTGGCTCAACGTGATCATGGGCGAGGATCTGATCGATCATGAGTTCGTCGACAACTGGTGCGCCTACTACGACGAGCTCAAGGAGCATGTGCAGCAGTTCTCGCCCGCCTGGGCGGCATCGATTACCGGCGTTCCCGAGGACGAGATCGTCGCAGCGGCGCGCCTCTACGCGAGCGCCGACCGCGGGGCCATACAATGGGGCCTCGTATTCGATGCCGGCACGAGGTCGTCCATGCATTGGGTGGAGGCCGTGTGCGATCTCATGGCCATCTGCGGCAACATCGAGAAGCCCGGCACGCACGTGCTCGTGCACAACTCGTTCGACATCAACGCCGGCTACTCTTCGGTGGACCTCTACGCCGACCCGCAGGCCCTCGAACGCAAGTTCCGCAAGTGGATGGTTGGCGACCAAGGGCTCGATTTCGTGGGCATGTCGAACTGCGATGCGATGGCCTCGGTGCTCGAGGCGGGCGAGGTCCCCGCAACGGGCGAGCCGTACCCCATCAAGATGCTGTGGGCGCAGAGCTGCAATGCGTTCGCTGGCCACGAGGGGCAGGTGCCGCGTGCCTACAAGTACATGAAGGAGATACCCTTCATCGTGTATGCCGACCCGTTCGTCACGCCGACGATGGTCGCCATCGCCGACCTTGTCCTGCCGGTATCCATGTCGGTGGAGCGCGATTCGGCTCGTACCTGGTGGACGCCGTTGCGCGCCATGAAGAAGGTCACGAGTTTCTACGAGGCGAAATCCGACGAGGAGATAGCGCTTTGGCTGGGCCGCCGTCTGAACCCCGACCTGTTCGTGCGCTGGGAGTCTGCCGAGGACCTCATCAACGACTACCTGCTGACCGACCTCGCGGTCGTGGGGCCCGACGGCAAAGTGCAGAAGGCGAACTTCTCGGCCGCCACGGACGACAACTGGGGCCACACCTCCGTGACCGAGGACGGGGGCCCGTCCGTCACCACGAAGTGTCCTTACACCTTCGACCAGCTGGTCGAAGCGGGCGGCCATGCCTACGACGAATGGAACGCAACCTATTTCAAGCACGAGAAGGGAATGCTGCGCCCCGACGGCCAGGTCGGGTTCAACACGCCCTCCGGCCGCATCGAGCTGGTGCCGACCATCTTCCAATCGTGGGGGATACCGCCGTACCCGGTGTACACGCCTGCTCCCGAGACCTGGGAGACCACCCCGGAGATCATGGAGAAGTTCCCGTTCTATCTGATAAACGGCGCTCGCTCCTACGAGTTCTTCCATACGGAGCACCGCCAGGCGCCCACGATGCGCGAGTTCCACCCCGAGCCGCGCGTGAAGGTGTCGCCCGGAACGGCCGCCGAATACGGCCTGCAGGACGGCGATTGGATCTGGATGGAGAACGACGAGGGGCGCTGCAAGCAGATGGCCGAGGTGTTCGCCGGCATTCCCGACGACTGCCTATCGGCCGAGCACGGTTGGTGGAAGCCCGAGGAGGAGGGGGCCGTGCCGCACCTGCACGGGTGCTTCGACTACAACGTGAACAACCTCACGCGCAACTTCCAATCCGGTCCCGGCGGCATCGGGTCGCCCATCAAGTGCACGCGCTGCCGTATCTACAAGGTAAAGGACGGCGACGTCATGCCCGGAGAGCAGATCACGCAACTCGGTGGCTGGCGCGACGACTACCAGCCCATGCAAGCATAAGGAGGAGGCTATCATGACCAAGGCGATTCTGATCAACTACGAGTACTGCACCGGCTGCCATTCGTGCGAGGTGGCTTGCAAGAAGGAGCTCGGGCTGCCCAAGGGCGAGTTCGGCATCAAGCTCACCGAGACCGGGCCCTACGCCTACGAGGGCAAGGAAGGACCCGAGCGTTGGGAGTGGACCTGGCTCCCCGTTCTCACCAAGGCTTGCGATATGTGCGCTTCTCGCACGGAAGCCGGGAAGATGCCCATGTGCGTGCAGCACTGCCAGGCATGGTGCATGTACTACGGCGAGGCCGAGGATCTGGTGAAGAAGATGGGCGGCGAGACCCGCTGGGCGCTCTACACGAAGTAGCAGGCCGAGCCCGGCCGGTTCCCCGTCTTGGGGCAGGAGGTGCCGTGCCGGGCCTACCGAAACAGGGGAATGTCAAGCTTTAAGGAGGATATCGTTATGTCTACCGATATAGATGCGCGCAGCAAGAAAAGGGCCATGCTCGTGTTCGTGGGCTGCTGCGTCATGCAGGCGTGCGGCTTGGGGACCGTGCTCAACTCGTCATCAGCGTTCTTTGCCATCGTCCCCGCTGCCGTAGGCGTGGATATGGGCGTGTTCGCCATGTGGATCACCTGCTACGGCATAGCCGCGCTGTTCGGCACGTTCTTCGCGGGGATACTCATCCCCAAGTTCGGGGCGAGGATAGTCATCTCCCTCGACGTCGTCGTCACCGCCCTGTGCGTCGTCGCGTTCACGTTCGCCGACGCAAGCTGGACATGGCAGTTCATGGCCATAGGCGCGGTTATGGGCTTGACGGGCGGCATGTACTTCCTGTACGCCACGCCGCTGCTCATGGGGGCCTGGTTCGGCAAGAAGGTGCTCGGGCGCTACCTGGGCATCGCGCAGCTGATGTCCGGCGTCGGAGGCGCCCTCTTCCCGTTGGTGTTCACGTCGCTGTCCACGGTCATGGGGTGGCAGAGCGCCTATTACCTGAACGCCATCCTGCTGCTGTGCATCCTCTTCTTCTCGCTCACGGTGTTCTGCGAGGATCCGGCGAAGATTGGGCTCCATGCGTTCGGTGCCGAAGAAGACGAGATGGGCGAGTCCAAGAGCCTGCCGGGCGTGCCCTTGAAGTTCGCGCTGCCGACGCTCGCCTTCGTCCTGCTGTTCCTAGGTTGCATGCTGTCGGCCTTCCCGGGCAGCTTCAACTCCTTCGTGCAGGCCAACGCCGTGGAGGTGCTCGGCCCCGAGGCGCTCATCTTCTCATCGACGCTCATGATCGCGTTGCAGGTCGGCTATATCATCGCCTCGCTCGTCGGCGGCATCCTGGTCGACAAGATCGGCGTGCGCTGGCTCACGGTCATTCTTTACGCCATCCTGATCGTCTGCTATGTGAGCTTCTCCATGGCCTCTACCGAGCTCGCCCTCATGGTCACGGCATTCTTCTTCGGCATGAACAACGCCATCGTCACCATCTCGGTGCCGATGCTGGCACGCGAGCACTTCGGCATGAAGGCCTACGATAAGATCTTGTCCTACTGCATGATGGGCGTGGGGCTGTGCGGGTCCATGGGCGCCCCGGTCATCGGCATCATCTTCGACATGACGAAAACCTATAGCGGCTCGTTCCTGGTCGGAGCGGTAATCGCAGTCGTTGCCATTGCCATCATCCTGTTGTCGTTCGTCCCTGCCAAGAAGGTCAGGGAGGCGCACTGGGAGGCGTGACGGACAATCGATTCAGCAGCCTTTCCGCCTAGCTAGGCGGAAAGGCTGCCTTCTAGGAGGTGTTTTCCGTGTCGGAGAAATCGCAGGGCGTCCATTATGCATGGTGGGTGATGATCGGGTGCTTCTTTCTTCAGGCCGGGGCTTTGGGGGCCATCATGAACGCGGGCGGGATTTTCATCGTGCCCGTCTGCAACGAGCTGGGGTTCGATCGCGGTGCGCTTGCGCTGTACCTCACGTTCTACTTCATTGCCACGACGGCCACGTATCCGCTGGTTGCGAAATACCTTCCGAAATGGGATTTTCGCGTGTTCCTGACAACGTGCTTTCTGGTGCTGGCGGCCACCGAGGCTGCGATGGGTATTATGAACGAGCTTTGGCAGTGGTATGCGGCAGGCGTCGTCCTCGGCGTCGCGGGCGCCCTCGTGTTCGTTGTGGCCTCGACGGTTCTCATCGAGAACTGGTTCGTGGCCAAGCGCGGTACCGCGCTCGGCATCGCCATGTGCGGGTCGGGCATCGGCGGGTTCTTCTTCCCGATATTCGGCAATTTCCTGATAGAGACCGTAGGCTGGCGCATGGCCTACCCCAGCATCGCGTTGGCCATGTGCGTCATCGTCCTCCCGTTCACGTTGTTCGTATTCCGCCTCCATCCCTCCGATATGGGCCTGCGGCCTTACGGCGCGGAACAGGGCGAGGCGATGGCCGAGACCCGGGCATCGGAGAAGGGCATGCCCGCCCGTAAGGCGATCGTCACGCTGGCCTTCGTCTGCGTGTTCCTGTATGCAGGCATCGAGGCTCTGTTCAGCGGATACAACAATCACCTGCCGGGATTCGCCGAGTCCATCGGGTACTCGGCTGCGTTCGGTGCCGGCATACTGTCGATGGCCCAGCTCGGCTACAGCGTGGCCACGCTGGTCATGGGGTGGGTTACCGACAAGATAGGCGTTGCCGCATCCACGTACATCACCTTGGGGGTGACGGCTGCCTCGTTGCTCGGCTTCTCGTTCTTGCAGGCCGAGGTGCCGCTCATGGCATGCGCTTTCGTGTTCGGCATGAACTCGGTCATCATCACCATCTCGGTTCCGACGCTCATATCGGAGTTGTTCGGGAAAAAGTACTTCGCGCAGATACTGTCGTACTCGCGCATGTCGGGGATCATCGGCTGCTTCGGAGCTGCCGCAGTGGGGGCCTGCTTCGATCTCACAGGCAGCTACATCGGCTCGTTCTTCGCGGGGATTGCCATTCTGGCCGCTTGCGCGGTGCTGGTGGGCATAGCCCTCACCCAAAAGAAGAAGCTGCGGGCGCAGTGGGAGTAACGGGCGCGCCTCAAAGCTTCGATTGCGATGCGGCTACAAGGAAAGGAGAGAACATTGGCTGATTACCAGGAATTTCTTGATGGTGTTGATCGCGCTGCCTATCATGAGGGGGAATGGCGCTGGGAGGAGGACGGCTACACCGTCACGCGCACGTACCACTACTCGCCTCCGGGCTGCCATACCTCGTGCGGGATCCTGCTTTACGAAAAAGATGGCAAGGTAAGGCGCGTGGAGGGCGATCCGCTGGATCCGTGCACGAACGGCAAGCTCTGCATCAAATGCCTGACGCTCGACGAGTCCCTGAACCATCCCGACCGCCTGAAGTACCCCATGAGGCGCGCCGGAGAGCGCGGCGAGAACAAGTGGGAGCGCATCTCGTGGGACGAGGCATACGACGAGATCGAGGAACGGGTGAGGGGCATTTGGGAGACGGACGGCGGCAACGCCATCATCTGCGTGCACGGAACCGGGCGCAACATCAACTGGCAAGTGCCGTTCTTCGGCCAAGCAGGCCTGAAGACGCCCAACATCTCGACCTTCGGCTTTACCGGCTTTTCCTGCTACATGCCGCGCATCTGCGGCAGCATCGCGCCTTTCGGCGACTTCCCCATCGTGGACGCGTCCGAGACGCATGCGGACCGCTACGGCAACGCCGAGTGGGTACCGCCGGAGGTGCTGGTGGTGTGGGGCAACGAGCCGCTTGCGTCGAACGCTGACGGCTACGTGGGCCACTGGCTGGTGCAGTGCGTGCAGATGGGGACGAAGATCATCTCCATCGACCCGAGGCTGACGTGGTGGGGCGTGCGCGCCGAGCATTGGCTGCAGATACGACCTGGAACCGATGCCGCTCTTGCCTGCGCTTGGCTGAACGTCATCATCGGGGAGGAGCTGTACGACAAGGAGCATGTCGAAGCCTGGTGCTCCGGCTTCGACGAGCTTGTCGAGTCGGTGCGCGAGACGACGCCCGAATGGGCGGCGGCGATTTGCGATTTGAATCCCGACGACATCCGTGATTCGGCGCGTTTGTACGCGCGGGCCGAGCCGGGTGCCATCCAGTGGGGCCTCGCGTTCGACCAGCAAGTTTCGGCAATGGCCTTGTGCCTTGCAGGCTGCGACCTCATGGCCTTGTGCGGCAACGTGGACGTTCCGGGCGGCAACATCCTCGTGCACAACGCGTTCGAGATCAACGCCGGTTACGCGTCGGGCGAGCACCTCACGCCGCCCGAATGGCGCGCCAAGAAGCTCAACAACAACTTCGCCCTGTCCATCGAAGGCGGCGACTTCGTGGCCCATGCGAGCTCGGACGGGCTGCTCCAGGCCATCGAGGACGGGTTCCCGTATCCCATCAAGATGATGTGGATACAGTCGTCCAACACGCTGTCGTGTCCGAGCCAGGATGCTCCTCGTGTCATGAAAGCCATGCAGAACATACCGTTTATCGTGAATGCCGATCCCTACCTTACGCCGACGTCGGTGGCTCTGGCCGACATCGTCTTGCCGGTTGCCATGAGCGCCGAGCGCAATTCGGCGCGTACGTGGTGGTCGCCTTGCCGCGCCATGGTTAAGGTGGTTGATTTTTACGAGGCGAAGTCGGACGAGCAAATTATTCTCGATTTGGGCAAGCGCCTGAACCCCGAGGTGTTCGGCCAGTGGGAGACCGATATCGACTGGCTCAACTGGTATCTGCACGACGGCACCGGCTCCTTCTCCGCTACGACGGAGGCCACCGACCAAGGCGGGGCCAAGAACACGGGCAAGACGCTGTTCACGGCTTCGTGGGAAGAGCTCGTACGCGATCCTTCCATGGTGGGGCACGCTTACGACGAGTTCAACGCGACGTACCACAAGGCCGAGAAGGGCATGTTCCGCGAAGACGGCTCGGTGGGCTACGGGACGCCGTCGGGTCGCTTGGAGCTCGCACCCCTTCTGTATCGATACTGGGGCTTGGATACCACGCCGTTCCATACCGAGCCGCCGGAGGGCCCCTTGTCCACGCCAGAGCTCATGGATGAGTACCCGCTGATCTTGACCTGCGGTGGCAGGTCGTTCGAGTTCTTCCATAGCGAGCATCGGCAGTTGCCCACCATGCGCGAGCTGCATCCCCAGCCGCGGGTGCTCATCAACCCGGCCACGGCCGAAAGGTACGGCATCCAGGACGGCCAGTGGGTGTGGATAGAGAACGACCATGGCCGCTTCAAACAGCAGGCGAAGGTCTCGCCGGTGGTCAACGAGAAAACCGTTCATGCCGAGCACGGCTGGTGGTTCCCCGAGTCCGATCCGTCCGCTCCCTATCTGTTCGGCACGTTCGAGTCCAATCCGAACAACTGCACGCGGGCGTTCGTGACCGGCCAGGGAGGCGTGGGGTCGCCTATCAAGGGAATGATCTGCAAGGTCTATCCGGTGAGGGAGGGCGATACGATGCCCTATGAGCAGATCGCCGCGACGGGAAACTTTCCTTGGTACCGAAAGGTCGAGTCGCCGCGACAAGGGGAGATCGAGCGTTTCCGCAGGGCGCGGGAGGCGGGCATGGACTACGACGTCATGGCCAACCAGCTGGTTGACCCCGCAACGGGCGAGCGCACCGACTTGAAAACCGGCGAGCCGGTCGAGGCGTAAAGCCGGCAGATGCGAACGCGGGCAATCTTACTAGGAGGCAGACGGCTCTCAAACGGCTGTCTGCCTTCCTTTGCCAGGGCTCCCTGCCAGCCGCAGCCGGCCTGGGCATTGCCGATCTCATACGCAGCGGCATACCCCTTCTGGTATGAGTTGCGGCCTTCATACTCGCCTTGGGTCGGCGGCCTTGCTACTATGAATGGCGGTACATCGCAGCGGAGCGCGCCCCGGCGGCGCGGCTTCGCGGCCGGTCAGGCAAAGAAGGCGAAAGGGGAGTCATCACCATGAGAATGCCACTGGACGAGTTCGTCAAGACCGACGGCAACCGCGAGGCGTTCGAGCGCATCGCGAACATCACCCAGCCGCACGACAAGCCCGAGAAGATATTCCTCGTGGGCCCGAAGGAGTCCGGCAAGACGACGCTCGTGCGCGGGCGCCAGCTGGACAAGGACCTGCTGTCCACGAAGAAGGTGCTCTACCGCCCCTGCTCGGAGCTGCCCGAGGCCATGCGCGCCGAGGTCTACGACGGCTACTTCGAGGATCTGGGCACCTACGAGGTGCTGTTCCTGGATGACTTCGAGGGCTTCTTCGACGATCCCGAGATGGGGCCTATGATGTGCAAGCTGCTGCTGGGCGAGCGCCTGAAGCGGCGCCTGGACACCGTCATCACCTCCACCAAGCCGCTGTCCGAGTACGACCTGTCTGATTTCGGCGGCATGCTGGGCGACTTCGAGGAAGTGACCATGGAGGCCCTCGACGACGCCGGCCTCGAGGAGTACGTGCGCGGCCTCGTAGAGGACTACACCGAGGAGGGGAAGAGCCCCGTGCTCTCCCCGGAGGCCATCGCCTACATCGCGCACGACCTGGGCCAGACGCCCACGATGATCCGCAAGGCCACGCACTTCCTCATGACGCAGTACGAGGGCGAGCCAGGCGCCGAGCTCTCCCGCGCCTTCGTGGAGCAGGCGCTGGCGTAGCGCCGACCGCCGCCCGCGCGCACGCAACGGGGCCCGCCGCGAAAGCAGCGGGCCCCGTTGCGTGGAAGGGCCGGTGGAGGGCCGTTTGGCCCTTGCGTACGAGATGCCGCTCGGCCCTCGGAGTGCGGGCTACCGCCCTTGTGCATCGTCAGGCGGTCGGATCGCCCGCCGCCGGCACAACGTCGATGAGCTTGACCCAGTAGACGAGGTCCTTCCCGGCGAGGGGATGATTGAAGTCGAGCGTCGCCACTTGGTTCTCTACACTCACGACGGTGGCGGGCACCGGCTCGGCGCTGCGCGGCGTCTTCCAGGCGATCATCTGCCCCACGGGCAGGTTCTCCCCGTTCGGAATACGGTAGGTGGGCACGCGCTGCAGCGCCGATTCGTCGTAGGCGCCGTACGCCTCGGCGGGGGAGAGCTCCAAGATGCGCTCCTCGCCCGGCTCCATGGCGGAAAGCGTCTCCTCGAGCGCCTTCATGACCTGCCTGCGCCCGAGCACGATCTCGTGCGGCACGCCCTTGCAGTCGTCGAACGTCCTCCCGTCGGGGAAGCTCCCCCGGTACAGGAATCGGACGCGTTGCCCTTTGCTCGGCATGGTGAAGCCTCCTTGTTCCGGACACGTGGCCCTTCTCGACTCGCGGCCATCCGCTGCCCTGCGTCTAATGCCAGCGCTGCGACGTGAGGAAGAATCCCTCGACGGGCCTGATCTCGCTGTCGTCGTCCACGAGCGCCGCTGCGCCCTCTTCCGCATTCCCGCAGATCTCGCTGACGGGAGCCTTCGCCTCCTTGTTCTTTTCGGCCGTCTCGTCTTGAACGGGCTTCTTCTCGTCTGCCATGTTTTCTCCTCCTTGTCGCGGGGGTTGCACGGGGAAGCCGGGCGGCCGTCCCGAACGACAACGGTTGGTATCCCGGTTCCGCTTGGATCAGATGGTAAACGTAAGCGCACGGCATGCCTATCGTATGTGAAGTATGAGACGACCGGCCGATATCGGACTTCCTTTTCGATAGCGGGCGGCCGAGCGATCGCCTATCGTGTTCTCGAACCATCGAGAGAGGAGTCTGCGTGGACAGGGAAGCAGGCCGTTCGGAGAAGAAGGGCGCCTATCGAAGTCCCGTTCGGGTTGGGACGGTGCTGCTGGCTGCCGGCGTAGCGGTTGCCATGATCCAATACAAGGTCCCCACCATCCTAAGCTCTCTCATGGCGCTTTTCGCCATGGATGCCGAGGCGGCTTCCTGGCTCATGTCGATATTCACGCTGGCGAGCGTGTTCGCGGCATTGCCGTCCGGGTTGCTGGCGCAGCGGTTCGGCGCGAAGAACATGATGGTTGCGGCGTTGGGCATCGCCGTGACCGGATCGTGTATCGGGCTGGCTGCGGGCTCGAGCGCGGCGCTCGTCGCCTCGCGTGCGGTGGAAGGGGTCGCCCTGACGATTCTGACCACGTGCGGGCCCTTGGTAGTCAGGGCGTGCGTGGATTCGGACAAGGTGGGCACGGCCATGGGCATCTGGGGCGTTTGGGGTTGCGTGGGCTCCACGGCGGCGGCCGTGGTGACGCCTACCGTGTTCGAGGCGATGGGGTTCGCGGGAGTGTGGACGGTGTTCGCCGTCGGCGCCGTCCTGGCCGCCGTGCTCGTTCTGGCGGCCATCAGGATGCCGCGCGCCCGGACGGCGGCCGAGGAGGCGAAGGCTGCAAAAAGCGGTGCCGCGTCCGGACGATCCCGCGGTTGCGCCGCGTGGGGGCTTTGGCGGATGCTGCTGACGCGCGACATCCTGCTTTTTCTCGGAGGCTTCGCGATGTTCAACGTCTGCCTCCTGGCCGTGCTCTCCTTCGTTCCGACGATCCTGCAGATGCAGGGTGTCGACCCTACCTGGTCGGGGCTCGTCAGCACGGCTCCCATGCTGCTATCGGTGGCGTCCTCGCCCTTGTTCGGGGCGATCTCGGATCGCAGGGGACGGCGTAAGGCCCTGCTGGTCGCGGCATCGGCCGTGATGGGGCCGTGCACCTTCCTCCTGTATACCGATACGGGCGCTCTCATGTTGATTGCCGTGGCGGTGATGGGCTTGGTCGGCATGGGCGGCGTGGGGCTGTTCTTATCGGGGTTCGTAGGGCTCGTCCCGCGTCCCGAGCTCGCCTCGGTCGGCATGGGCCTCATGGTCACGGTCCAAGGGGTCGGCCAGTTCCTGGGAACGTTCCTCGTCCAGATGCTCCTCGGCCCGTCCTTGGATCATTGGTTCCTTGCGGGCGGCGTGCTCATGGGGCTCGGGCTTGCGGGCACGATCCTCCTTGCCCTCTGCCGCATGCGCTAGCACCTCGCTTAGGAGGCGGGCAAATCGTTTCATACTTCGCGTACGATGGTTTGACCAGGCGCAGGATAGTAAAGTCGAAGGCGGGGATGAGGCCCGCGTGAGTGTAATGAGCGTGCCTCGAGGGCGCCGCCGCCGAAAAACCGCGTTGTTCTCCGGTGGCTGAAACGTTCGATGCCGTAAGGTGAAAGGGCAAATGATCAGGCTTTTAACCTGATCTTGCCGCTGGTATATAAGTTTCGCGCAGGTAGGGGGACCGCTATGGATACTTCGTATTCTTGCGAGGATGTCTGCGAGGCGCCCGCCAAGCCCATCGGGGAGAACGGCGGGGATTTCGAGGCCGTGCTCGTGGACGGCTGCCTTGGCTTCGGCGTGGGCGTGGGCAACGCCGCGCTGATCCTCGTTGCGGCGCTGTGCGCATCACCTGGCCTCGTACACGGCAGCGTCGTCGCCGTGTCCATGGCGCTCGTTGCAGCCGTGGCCCTCCGCGCGGGCCAGCTTGCCTGCGATGCGCTGCAGTCCGGGGCGGGGAGGCGCGCGACCCTCGCCGTCCAGACGATCGCCTCGCTCGCGGCCATGGGCGCGCTCGGTTTCGGGCTCCCGCTTGCCGCGGCCTCGCTCGCCGGGGTCGGGGTCGTGGCGACGGCCTTCTTGTACGGGCGCTTCCTCGAGCGGTTGGCACGGCGGGCGCTCATGCTCGTGTTCGACCTTGCGTTCATGTACGTGGGCGTCATGTTGCTGGTGCTCTCGCAGATGGGTTTCTGGTACGCCTATGCCATGCTGTTCGTGGCCGTGGCGCTCTGCGCCGCCCTCTCGCTCCTGTTCTCCCGCAAGCCCTACCGCTACAGCGATTTGGTGGGCGCGGAGGACTCCAAACGGCGCAGCATCAAGGTGAAGGGCAACAACCACACGCTGCTCATGCTGGGGTTCATGCTCGGCGGCTCGCTGCTCGCGTTCTTCCTCGGCTATCCCCCCGATGTCGCCCTCGTGGCGCTTGGCGCCTCGGTTGGGCTCGCGGGCATCTTCTCGCTGCTCTTGGAGCAGACCGACGAGCGCACCTACAAGGAGGCGCTGAAGAAGAGCCCTGCGTTCGCGGCTGCCCTGCTGCTGCTTCCGCTGCCCGCCGTTCCCAGCGAGGTGCAGCTCGGGCTCGTCTGCCTCTACACCTGTTTCGTCAGCCTCAACGTCATCGTCCTCTTGAATGCGGTGGTGGAGACGTCGCGCTTCGACATGATCTCGCCGGTATGGCTGTTCGGGCAGGAGGGCTCGGTGTTCTTCGCGGGCATCTTCGCCGGGGGCGTCCTCTTCTCAGTTGGCGGCCTGGCGTCGGAAGGCAGCCCCTCGGCGCTGTACGCCACCTGCGTGGCGGCAGCCGTGGTGTGCGCCTGGATGCAGATACGCGTGAACTACCAGATATACCCGTTCGAGCCGGTCATCGAGACAGGGCTCGACGACGAGACGCGCGCGCACCTCGAGTACGAGGGCCAGCGTAAGACGCTGTGGCAGCAGAAGAGGGCGATCGCCTGCGAGCGCTACGGACTTTCCCCGCGCGAGCGGGAGATACTGCAGATCTTGCTCAAGGGACGTGACGCCAAGTACATCACGGACACGTTCTACATCTCGCAGTCCACCGCCAAGACGCACATCTACAACATCTACCGCAAGTTCGGCATCCACTCGCGCCAAGAGCTGCTCGACTTCATCGAGGATATCGAGGTGCCTGTCGACGAGGAGGCCTCGGGCGGTCTGTCCGAGCAGGTCTCCGCCTCAAGCGCGTTGTGACGTTGGTGCGAGGCCTCGTACGGGCGGCATGAGACCGCGTAGTGCCGCCTCATTACCCGCGGCGAGCGTCTTTTCCTCATTTGCGGCCAATTCACAGGCGACCTTCCTGCGCGGAATAATCGCGCTGTGCTCCGGGCTCTGCGGCCCTGGCGGCGATCTTGTTTATGGGGGAGCCATAAACGAAGGGGAGACATGGCGGTCATTCTCGAAGGAGGGCTCTTATGGCAGTAAAAACCAAGAGTACGGACTCAAGTTACGGCTGGGTCGTGCTGGCCGTGACGTTTTTGGCCGGCTTCACCGCCCCGGCCAACATGGCCAAGGTGACCGCGCTCGCGCCGGTCGTCATGCAGACGTTCGGGTTCGGTCCCGACACCTTGGGATGGGTAATCGCCCTGTTCTACGTGCTCGGCTTCGTCATGGCGTTCCCCACGGCGGGTCTCATCAACAAGCTGGGCATACGCAACGTCGTGCTCATAGCCATCGGCTGCGCCGCAGTAGGTTCGGTGATGGGTGCGCTCACCGAAAACGTGACCGTGTTCATGGTCAGCCGGTTCCTCGAGGGCGCCGGCATGGGCGTCATGGGCGTGGCGGGCGCCTCGGCCATCGCCCCATGGTTCGCCCCCGAGAAACGCGGCTTCCCGCTGGGCATCTGGGCCATGTGGGTGGCGCTTGCCATGTGCATCTGCCCGGTGCTCTACGGGTACGTGGTGGACACGCTCGCCCTGCCCTGGCAGACCGTGTGGTGGGGCACGTTCGTGTTCGACATCGTGGTGGGCATCGTGTTCGTCGTCTTCTACCGCGAGCCGGAAAGGCCTTATCAGACCGAGGAGGACCAGGTAGCCGGCAAGGCCGACTTCAAGCGCGCCCTCAAGAACCCGATGCTCTGGGCGCTCGGTATGATCTTCTTCTTCGACGAGGCTGCGTTCATGGCCATCAACGGCTTCTTGACCACGTACCTGACCGAGCAGCTGGCGACGACGCTGGTGTGGGCCACGGGCATCGCCTCGGCGTTCGGCGTGGCGGGCGCTATCTGCGCGCCGCTGTGCGGCAAGATCTCCGACTGGCTGAAGACGCGCAAGTGGGTGCTGCTGTTCGCTCTCATCGGCGGCGTGGCCTACACCGCCGTGGTGTTCACCTGCCAGGTGCCTGAGCTGTACTGGGGCATCATGATCCTCGCCGGCATCGCGGGCGGCTTCGTGCCCTCGATCATCTGGGCGGCCACGCCCGACACGGTAGACCCCGACGACGTCCCCGTGGCGAACGGGCTCGTGGCCACCACGCAGAACCTCGGCATGTTCGTGGGCGCCATGTTCATGGGCAACGCCGTTGCGGCGTTCGGATGGGCGACGGCATCGTATGCCGTGCTCGTGCCATGCTACCTCATCTGCATCGTCATCTTCTTCATCGGCCTGCGCAAGCTGCGCTAGCCGCATCGAGGCGCTGCACGGCGGAAACGGTCCCTTTCGAGGGACCGTTTCTTTTTCAGCGATCTGATCAGGTAAGACGTTGTCGCCATACCGTCATTCGGACGTGGAGTACGAGGGGTTTCCCGCCGTATCGGCGTTTTTCGCAATTCGCGTACGATTCCCAGCCGGGTGTTTGCGGCCTAGATTGCAGTCAGTGCCATGTTCCCCATCGCAGGGGCCATGCAGGCAGCGTTGCCGCGAGCCGGATCGTGCGGGGGCGCGCTGTGCCGAGCGGGGCGTCGCGCCCGTCGGCGCTCGAGACAAGGAAAGGAGCATCATCGAAGCCTTGACGGCATGCCCGGCTGCGGCTCGGCCGGGGCTCCCCCTGCCGGAAGGCGCGCGTGGCCGCTTCGCGCCGCGCCCGGCCCGTAGGCCGGAGCGTCGGCCGACGGCCGACATGCAAAGACGAGAAGAGGAGAGGGCATGAAGATTTTCAAAGGCCAGGGAACGTCCGACCTCGGCAAGCCGTGGCGCTACGAGGAGGACGGCCTCACCGTCATACGCGGCTGTGCCTGGTCGCCACCGGGCTGCCATCCTACCGGCTGCGGCATCAAAACCTACGTGAACGATGCGGGCGAGCTGGTGAAGGTGGAAGGCGACGAGAACCATCCGATCACGAACGGACGCCTGTGCGTACGGTGCCTGACGATCCCCGACTACGTGTACAACCCCGACCGCATGCGCTACCCGATGAAGCGCGCCCGCGAGGACCGCGGCAAGGACAAATGGGAGCGCATCTCGTGGGACGAGGCATTCGACCTGATTGCGGAGAAGGTTGCTTACTACAAGGAGACCTATGGCGCCGAGTCCATCCTGCTCATGGGCGGCACTGGCCGCGAGGGCGGCCCCATGCTGCCGGCATACGCTCATTCGGCGCTCGGCACGCCGAACGCATGCTACACGCAATCGGGCTACTCGTGCTACATTCCGCGCGTGGCCGGCACCACCTACGTGCTGGGCGCGACCTACCCCGAGATGGACTACGCCGGCGGACTGCCCGGCCGCTACGACGATCCGGCGTTCACGTTGCCGGAGCTCATCGTGTTCTGGGGCAAGGAGCCGCTGCCGTCCAACGGCGACGGCCTGTTCGGCCATGCGGCCATTGACATGATGCGCCGCGGCGCGAAGCTCATGAGCATCGATCCGCGTGTGAACTGGGTGGCCACGCGCGCCGATTGGCACCTGCGCCTACGTCCCGGCACCGATGCCGCGCTCGGCATGGCCATGCTGAACGTCATCATCTCCGAGGACCTCTACGACCACGACTTCGTGGACAAGTGGTGCTACGGCTTCGACCAGCTGGCCGAGCGCGTGCGGGACATGCCGGTGGAGAAGGCCGCCGGGATCTGCGGCATCGATGCCGACCTCATCCGCGAGGCGGCGCGCGTGTACGCCACGTCGAAGCCCGCGCAGATCGCCTGGGGCCTGGCCATCGACCAGAAGTCCAACGGCGTGCAGGCCGGCCACTGCGTGTTGGCGCTCGAGGCTATCACCGGCAACATCGACGTGCCGGGCGGGCAGCTCATCGGCGATGTGAACGACGGGCTGGAGCTCGGCTTCGGCTGGAACAACCTGGGCCCGGAGCTGCAGGGCAAGATCATGGGCATCAAGGAGTACCCGGCCTACGTGGGGCTCGTGCTGAACGCCCAATGCGACATGGTGCTCGATGCGCTGGAGACAGGCGAGCCGTACGCGTTCAAGATGGGCGGCTTCGAGGACACGAACTTCCTCGCCGGCACCTGCGCCGCGCAGCCCAAGCGCTGGCACGACGCCATGGTGAAGAACCTGGAGTGGTGCTTCGGCATCGACGTGTGGATGACGCCCACCATCCAGGCGTGCTGCGAGCTGTTCCTTCCGCTTTCGACCACGGTCGAGCACGACACCGTGGTGTACACGCACTACGGCGCGTCGCCCATCATGGCCGGTGCCGTGAACAAGTCGATCACGGTGGGCGAGGGCAAGGGCGACTGCGAGATCATGTACGAGATCGGCAAGCGCTGCATGCCCGAGAACTACGAGCGCTTCGAAGACTACTACGACTTCCTCGAGTACTACCGCCTGAACAACAAGCAGACGTTCGCGGAGCTGCGCGAGGAAGTGGTGCACCAGAAAGTGGAGACGCTGTCCTACCGCAAGTACGAGTCGGGCAAGCTGCGCCCCGACGGCAAGCCGGGCTTCAACACGCCGACGGGCCGCGTGGAGCTGTACTCGACGATGTTCCGCCAGTTCGGCGAGGACCCGCTGCCCTATTACGAGGAGCCCCAGCTAAGTCCCGTGTCCACGCCCAAGCTCGCCGAGCAATTCCCGCTCGTGCTGACCACCGGTGCGCGCACGTACTGCTACTTCCACTCCGAGGGCAAGCAGATTCCCTACCTGCGCGAGATGAACCCGGATCCCCTCATCGAGATCAACCCCGACGACGCCCTGCGCTTCGGCGTGGCCGACGGTCAGTGGGTCGAGGTGGAGAACCCCTTCGGGAAGTGCGTGCTCAAGGCCAAGGTTTCGCAGATCGTGAAGCCCGGCGTGGTGCATGCCCAGCATGGCTTCTGGTTTCCCGAGAAGGACGGCGAGGAGCCGAGCCTCTACGAGGTGTGGCGCTCTAACATCAACGAGCTCGTGCCGCACAAGTACATTGGCAAGCTGGGTTTCGGCTCGCCGTTCAAGTGCCTGCTGTGCAGCGTGAAGCCGGCAGAGAGGAACTACGACACCGACCTGCAAGAGGTGTGGGATCGATTCGGGAAGTTGGTGAAATAAATGGGCGCCTACGGTTTGCTGATCGACTACGAGTTCTGCACGGGATGCCAGTCGTGCGAGGTCGCCTGCAAGGAAGAGCACCGCATCCCCGTGGGGCAGTGGGGCATCCACCTGCTCGACGACGGCCCGTGGGAGTGCTCGGACGGGAAGTTCAACTGGAACAAGATCCCCGTTCCCACCCGCCTGTGCGACCTGTGCGCCGAACGCACGGCCAAGGGCAAGCAGCCCAGCTGCGTGCACCACTGCCTGGCCGGCGTCATGCAGTACGGGCCGGTGGAGGAGCTGGCGCGGGAGCTTGCGGAGAAGCCCAACCAGGTGCTGTTCGCCCCGAAGCCCTACCGGTACTAGGGCTTGCGCGCAGCCTGCGGAAGGCGGCGGGGCACGGCTTGGGCCGTCCCCCGTCCTGCAGGCCGGCAAAGGCAGCAAGGCAAACGAGAAGGAGAGTGAGATGCGGGAAGAAGACTACAAGGCCGCCGAAGCGGTGAGGCTCGAAACGCTCGCGGACGTGAACGACCTGGGCAAGCCCTGGCGCTACGAGGAAGACGGGCTCACCGTGACGCGCACCTGCCCGTGGTCGCCCCCCGGGTGCCATCCCGTGGGATGCGGCCTCAAGCTTTATGTGAACGACGAGGGCCGCTTGGTCAAGGTCGAGGGAGACGAGAACCATCCGGTCACGCAGGGACGTTTGTGCCCGCGGTGCATCGCGCTGAAGGACTACGTGTACAATCCGGCGCGCATCCTCGTGCCGCTCAAGCGCGACCGCGCCGACCGCGGCAAGGCCGATGCCTGGGAAGAGTGCTCGTGGGACGAGGCCTTCGGCATCGTGAAGGAGAACTACGAGCGCATCTGCGCCGAGTACGGTCCCGAATCCATCATCGGCATGTCGGGCACCGGTCGCGAGGGCGGCACGATGTCGCTGTACCCCACCATGGTGTTCGGCACCCCGAACTACTGCTACATGCAGTCGGGCTACGCCTGCTACACCCCGCGCTTGGCAGCGGCGGCCTACATCACGGGAACGACGTACGCCGAATGGGATTATTCCGGCGCGCTGCCCGGGCGCTGGGACGACGAGCGCTACGAGCTAACGGAATGCCTGGTCATATGGGGCAAGGCGCCGCTCGAGTCGAACCCCGACGGCTTCTTCGGCCATGCGGTGGTCGACGCCATGCGTCGCGGCATGCGCATCATCCAGATCGACCCGCGCGTGAACTGGCTGTCCGCCCGCGCCGACATCCTCCTGCAGCTGCGCAGCGGCACCGACACCGCGCTCGCCATGGCCATGCTGGACATCATCATCGAGGAGGACCTCTACGACCACGACTTCGTAGAGTACTGGTGCTACGGCTTCGACCAGCTGGCCGAGCGCGTGCGCACGATGCCGCCCGAGAAGGCCGCCGAGATCTGCCAGGTGCCGGTGGAGAAGATCTACGCCGCCGCCCGCATGTACGCCACGGCCAAGCCGGCCGCCATCCTATGGGGCCTTGCCGTCGATCAGAAGACCGACGGCATGCAGAACAGCCAGTGCATCATCTCGTTGCAGGCCATCACCGGCAACCTGGACCGCCCCGGCGGCCAGCTGCTGCCCGGTTCGGATGCGGGCCACAACGAGCTGGGCTTCGGGTACAAGGAGTGCATACCCGACGAGCTGTTCCAGAAGATGATCGGCATGGCCGAGTACCCGGCCTACTGCAACATGATCTTGAACTCGCAGGTTGACCGCATGCTCGAGACGCTCGAGACCGACGAGCCGTATCCTATCCGCATGGGCTTCTACATGGGCGACAACGCGCTGACGAACTGCTCCATGGAGCCGAAGCGCTGGCGCGCCGCGCTGCTGCGGTCGCTGGAGTTCTGCATCGGCATCGACACGTTCATGAACGCGTCGATCCAGGCGACCTGCGACCTGTTCCTGCCTATCGCCACGGTGGCCGAGCGCGAGGGCACGGTGTTCACGCACTATGCGCCCTGCACGGTCACGGCCGGGTTCATGCACAAGGCCATCGACTGCGGCAACCTGCCCTCCGACATGGAACTGGCGTACCGTCTGGGCAAGTACCTGCATCCCGAGCGCTTCGAGAAGTGGGCGAACGAGCACGAGCTGGTGGAGGCGTTCCGCTTGGGCGTCGAAGAGCACGGGGAGTACTTCGACCGCGTATCGCAGTGCGTGGTGGCGCAGGTGCCCATCGACTACTACAAGTACGAGAAGGGGTTGCTGCGTCCCGACGGCCAGCCCGGCTTCGCCACACCCACCGGGCGCGTGGAGCTGTGGTCGACCGCGTACAACCAGTTCGGCGAGGACCCGCTGCCGTTCTACATCGAACCGGAGTTCAGCCCGGTGAGTAAGCCCGAGCTGGCCGAGGAGTACCCGCTCGTCCTGACGACGGGTGCCCGCACCACGGCCTTCTTCCATTCCGAGCATCGCCAGATCCCCTATCTGCGCGAGTTGAACCCCGACCCCATCATGGAGATCAACCCGGTGACAGCCCAGCGCTACGGCGTGAGCGACGGGCAATGGGTGCGCATGTGGAACATGTTCGGCGAGTGCTTCATGAAGGCGCGGGTGTCCGAGATCGTCGACGAGAAGACCGTGCACGCGCAGCATGGCTGGTGGTTCCCCGAAGAGGACGGCAGCGAGCCCAACCTGTACGGCAACTTCCGCTGCAACATCAACAACCTGCTTCCCAACGGGCATATGGGCAAGCTGGGATTCGGCGCGCCCAACAAGTGCCTGATATGCAACATCGAGCCCGTCTCTGAGAGCTACGACACCGATATGGCCGTCGTCTGGGAAAAATTCGGAAAGCTGGTGTGATATGGCAACGTACGGACTTCTGATCGACTACGAGTACTGCACGAACTGCGGCTCGTGCCAAGTGTCGTGCAAAGAGGAGCACGGCTACCCGGTGGGAAAGACCGGCATCGCGGTCCATGCGGACGGGCCGTGGGCCATTGACGAGGACAACTGGAACTTCAACTACTTCCCGCTGCCCACCGATCTGTGCGACCTGTGCGCCGACCGCACGGAGCGAGGCCGCGAGCCGATCTGCGTGCACCACTGCCTGGCTAATGTTATGTGCTACGGCGAGGTGGAGGAGCTGGCGAAACGGTTGGCCGACAAGCCCAAGCAGCTGCTGATCGTGCCGCAGTACCTCCCGCGTGAGGCGCGCGGGGAGTTCGTGCACGTGGACAAGGGCGATGCGCACCAGGCGGCGCATGTGGAGGTGAAGGCCACCGGCGTGGCCGCGTTCGGCGCACACCGCCACGATGCCAAGGTGGGCGAGATAGACGAGTCGGATGTGATCGAGGATATCTTGTAGGTCAGGGCGACGCATCCCCGCCGCCGGCCCGGGTTCCTCCGGGCCGGCGGCCACGGGCTGGGCTGTGTCGGCCCTTGCTGCATGAGGAGGGGGTGCTGACGGGGCAACGCATGAGAAAGGCGGGATACCATGGAGGATACTGATCGTTTGGGCAGGACGGCTTACATCCGCTACCGGGGCGGCGTGCGAGGGGATCGCCCTTGCGACGACCGATCCGACGGGGAGCCGCTCGCCGTGCGCATCGGCGGGCACCGGGTTCCGAAGGGGGTCGAGCGGGCATTGCTCATGCTGGAAGTGGGCGAGAGCTGCACGCTCGTGATTCCTCCGGAGGAGGGCTACGGTGCGGCGGATCCGAAGCTCGTGCAATGGTACCCGCGCTCGGTGCTCGACCATGGTTACGACCTAAAGGAGGGCTCGATGGTCATGTGGCAAAGCGCCGACGGCCTTGCGGCCAAGCCGGCCTCGATCGTCGATGCGACCGAGGACGCCGTGAAGATCGACCTCAACCATCCATACGCGGGCAAAACGCTTGAATACTGGGTCGAGCTCGTGGGTTTGGAATAGGCGGCGCTCCATGTGCTACCCCTGTACGATGTGCGGCCGCTGCGGCAAGTTCGACCCGGACAGCCCGCTCTACACTCCGCCCCCGACCATACCCTGCCTTGCCTGCGGCGGCGACGTCGACCCCGCCACCGGCATCTGCCGCGACTGCGGCGCCTCCGCCTTCGCCCCGGTGGGAACCAAGGCGGAGGCTGACTCCGAAGGTCGGAACTGAAAGCCCCCCATGCAAGCGGCTGGCTTCGCTGAGAGAGGGCTTGGGGGAGGGTCTTCTGCGAACCTGACTTGATCGCGCAGAGGATGGTGCGCTACGATGCTTTGCCGCCGCCGTTCCGGTCTCTGCGAGAATCGCTTCCGGGCTCTTGTGAAAGTCACGAAAAGCCGGTGCCAAATTGCCGAAAACGACGGAAGAGGCGCTGGAATCGGTCATCGAGCCCTATGCTACACTGGCCGTGCCGTAGGCGAAGTCGGCCAGGGGGGAAGACTTTCATGCATCATGAGCAAGCCGGACAGTCCGATATTTCCATCGATATGAGGTTCCTTCAGCGGGACGACGAGCATGAGGCATCGAGGGAGTTCACGCTAAGGATACCGCTGCTCTGCGTGCTCGGGCTCGCGTTCTACTTCGGTTGGATATTCTGCCTGTTCTGGAGCCCGGTTCTGCTTCCATCCGCTGCGGTGGGCGATTTCGAGGCCCATGCGATCCGCACGGTGATGACGGTCGCCATGTTCGTCGCCTACGTGGCGTTCGGGTTGTTCGCGCGGTTCTTTGCGTCACGGAGAGGCGAGCTGCTGCTGCGCTTGACGTCGCTTCTGTGCTGCCCTTTCGGCTGCGCTGTTGCGGTTCTGCCGCCTGCAGGCGACCTCGCGTTGCCTGCCCTGCTTTGGTGCGCAAGCGGCGTGGGCAGCTCGGCCCTGCTGCTCGTCTGGTCGAAAAAGCTCGTCATCCTCAATCGCAAGCAGATCATCTTCTCGGCTTCGGGCGCATTTCTCGGAGGGTCGCTCCTGCTCCTCACGATGTCGTTCTTGCCGACGGGCGTGGCTGCACTGCTCGTGTCGTCGCTGCCGGTCGTGTCGGTGCTGCTCGCGTGGCTTGTCCTGTCGCCTTCCGTTACCTTCGCGCCACCCGACGAGGACGGTGCGGGTTTCACTCTATCGGGGAGAGAGGATCCCATCGCCTGTGCGGGCCTTGACGAAGCGCCTCCTGAGCCGAGCGGCCCGGCTGACGGAAATGAAGCGGACGGGACCGATCGGTTCTCCTTCATGCGCACGGTCTTGTTGGCGTTCGCCTATAGCGTGGGCATTGGCTTCGTGGGATCGAGCGCTACCGTGCATGCTTACTATCCCTATGCAGTGTACGTCATAGCCGCCGCCAACGCGCTTGCCGCGGTTTTCACGGTGCTCTTCCTCGTGCGCAAATCGAGGGATATCGCGCTCATCCTGACCGAGGTGTTCCTCCCCATCATGCTCGTCTGCATCTTCGTGTTCTCGTTCGCAAGCTACGTCGGCCAGCTAGCGTGCCTCTTCGCCATGTTCGCGCTCTTGGCATGCCACGATATCGTGGACATCGCCAGCGTCTCGAAGAGCTTCCGGTTGTTCGACGAGAACTATGTGAAGACGTTTGCGGTCGGGCGAACGTTGAACGGCTTGGGCTGCACGCTCGGCTGGATCGTGGGCACGGTTATGTGCTTCGCCTTTCCGGGTGATCCGCTCGGGCGCATGTTCATCTGCTTCGCCTTGGTGGTGCTCCTGGTGGTTGCGACGAGCTTCGCCGTGTTCCATCCCGGTCCTCTTTCCTACGTGAGGGAGGTGAGGCTCGAGGCTGAGCGGTCGGCACGCAGCATCGCCCTCGAGGCGGGGGCGGGAAGGGCGCTCGAGCTGAGCACGAGGATCGTCGCCGGTCGATACGATTTGACGCCGCGCCAGGCGGAGGTTCTGTACTGCCTGGCGCAAGGGCGCAACGCCGGTTATATTGCCGAGAAGTTCACCATATCAGCCCACACCGCCAAGAGCCATATCTACAACATCTACAACAAGCTGGGCGTCCACTCCCAGCAGGAACTGCTGGACATCGTGGAGTCCGAGGGCGTGCCGGAAGGTCCGCAAACTGTCCTTGACGTGCACTGACTACGCTTAGTACCCAGAGTCTGATTTCCCTGCGTCAGGTTTTGCGTGCCTTGGCCGGCCGTTTCGACGGCACTAACCTGCCTCACGTGGGATGCGGGGCACGAGGGACCCGCATCAGGGACATAAGGGGGGCGCATGGATTCGAAAACGCAACATCGGTCGAAACTCGGCACGAAGGCGACGCTCTTGCTGTGCGCTTGCGACAGCAACGCGCTTGGCTCGGAGATGACGCCTATCCTGGCGGTCATTGCGCTCGCTTTCCCTGGCGAGAACGTGAACTTGCTGGTGGCGCTGCCGCCCCTGTGCATCATTCCGGCCTCGCTCATTGCCGCCAAGCTGTCGTACCATATCAGCCGAAAGACCATCCTCACCATCGGCCAGATACTGTTCATCATCGGCGGTATAGGCGGCGCCTTCGCTCCCAACTTCGAGTTCCTGCTGGCCACACGCGTGTTCTTCGGGTTAGGCTGCGGCTTGGTGTATCCTATCGTGCCCACGCTCATATCGCATTTCTTCGCGGGCCAGGAACGCGTCGGCATGATGGGCGCTGCGAATGCCGTGGGGTCGGTCATCGCCATGGTGTTCTCGACGCTATCGGGCACGCTCGCGGTCATCGGATGGCATGTACCGTTCTTCGTGAACATCTTCTTCGTCTTCGTTCTTATCATGCAGCTGGTGTTTCTGCCCAAAGTGCCGCCCGAGAAGGATCTGGAGTTCTCCCGTAAGGCGAGCGAGCTCTCTCCGCAGCAGAAGAAGATCGGTGCCCGTGCATGGGCGGGCATCCTTCTCATGTTCGTGTCGATGACGATAGGCATGGTGTACCTTCTGAAGATGGCCATCTTCATCCAGGAGGCGGGTATCGGCGACTCGGTCATGGCGGGCTTGGCCTCGTCTTCAACCACGCTCACGGCCCTCGTCGTCTCGTTGGCTTTCGCCCAGCTGTTCAAGCATCTGCGACGTTCCACCGTGCTGGTTCCCATGGCGGCGATCGCGCTGTCGTTCACCTTGCTCGCCTTCGCCACATCGCCCGTTGGCGTGTTCGCCGGCGCCATCGTCTACGGCGTGTACCTCGGGACCATCATCCCGTACCTGCAGACTGCCCTCTCGGGGCTCGTGCACCCGTATCGCCGGACCTATGCGCTGTCGCTGCTGTCCATGGCCATGTTCGCCGGGCAGGCGTGCTCGTCGGTTTACGTATCCCTTGCCGAGGGGATAGCGGGCGGTAGCACTGCCGCGCTGTTCGAGCTGATGGCAGCCATGTTTGCCGTGCTGTTCGTTATCGTCCTCGTGTATCTGGTCGCCACGCGCCGACAGGCGGCGTACCCTTATGGCGACGTGACGGAGTAGGCCATGTGCTGTCCGTGCATCCATTGCGGCAAGTGCGCCGATCGCATGGGACGCTGCGTGGCCTGCCGTGAGAAGCTGCCCGAGCCATTTGCGAGGCGCTGCCCGTTATGCGGTGCCGAGCAACCGCCGCCGCCGGGAACGAGGCTGCCTGTCGGGGGCATTCGGAAGAAGTGAGGGCACGGGGACGCTGCGATGCAAAGGGGGTTGCATGATGGGCGTGGAGAAGGCTCTTCTGATCGATTACGAATACTGCCTCGGCTGTTCAGAATGCGAGACGGCGTGCCTTGCGGCCCATGGGAGCGGTCCCGAGGCGCTGGGGATCAAGGTGACGAAACTGGGCCCGTGGAAGACGCGTGACGGCTCATGGCAGTACGACTTCGTGCCCATACCCACCGATTGGTGCGACCTGTGCGAGGAGCGCACGGATCGGGGAAGCCGTCCGGCCTGCGCGCGCCGTTGCCGGTACGGTGCCATCACGTACGGCACGGTGGACGAGTTGGCTGCCTTGTTCAAGGGCAAGTCGAAGATGCTGCTGTTCTCGCCGAAGAGCTCTGACAGGCGCTAGCGATGCCTGCTTGGCTACCTGTTCGGCTCCAGGGAGCCGAACAGGTGCTTGTCGATGTTCAGCAGGGGGGCGTTCCTTGCGGGTACCGAGAGCAGCGATCGGTGTAGGGAGCCCCAAACGGCATCGATGTGCGTGCGGTAGAACGCGCGCAGGTCTTTCTCGTCGAACGTCCCCTTCTTCCTGAAGCGGTAGAGGTCGTTGCAATGGCGGTAGAGCCCCATGACGATGGAGGCGCACAAGGCCACCATCTCGTTGGGTTCCATACCCTCCTTCAACTGCTCCTGTTTGAAGAGATTGCAGTAGATGGATTCGCTCGCAAGGATGTTCTCCAGCTCGAACCGCGCGAACATGCCGCTCTCATCGCGCGCGGAATGCAGGATGTAGCTGACATCGAACAGCCCGAACATCAACTTGAAATCCTGCACCATGGTTTCGATCACCTTGTCCTGCAAGGGCATGTCGAGTGGGAGCTTGCCAGAGAAGGCTTTCAAGGCCAGGATGTTCTCCTTCCCGAACTTCCTTAGGATGGACTCCTTGGTGGGGAAGTACTTGTAGAGCGTGCGCGTGGACACCTCGGCTTCGGCTGCGATGTCGTTCAGCGTGGTCTTCTGGTATCCGAGCTCGCAGAACAGCTCGATGGCGGCATCGTAGAGACGCTGCTCCATCGCCATTTTGTTCTCTTTGCGGCTCGACATGCCCACCCCGTTTCCCCGGACGCCCGTGTAGGCCCATTCTATAGGCCCTTGCCGATTCTGCCAAGCGGACCCGCCTGTCGCCGGGAAAGTATGACGCATCGGGCGCGAAAACTTACTTTTTTCTTGCTAGGCTCCAACAGCGGACGCAATCAAGGAGGAGCATATGCCAAACGACATTAAGACAACGTTCAAGACGATGGGGTTCTGCGGGCCTTGCACGGCGTCGGATACGGCGGAGATCGACGTGCGTGATGGACGCATCCTGCGCACGCGTCCGTTCAGCTACGTGGCGCATCAAAGCGAGGACGGACTGAACCCATGGAGCATCAAGGCCCGTGGCCGAGAGTTCAAAGCCAAGGAGAAGACGGAACTCTCGCCTTTCGCCTTGGCATACAAGCAGCGCGTTTACTCGCCGAACCGCATCCTCTATCCCATGAAGCGCGTGGACTGGGATCCGCAGGGCGAGCGCAACCCGCAAAACCGGGGCAAGAGCAAGTACGAACGGATCAGCTGGGACGAGGCGACCGATATCGTCGCGGCCGAGGTGCTGCGCATTAAGGAATCGTATGGCCTGAACTCTATCCTCGTGCAGTCGGACGGGCACCATCTGATCAAGACCATCCACGGTCCCCGCGGCACCGAGGGCTACCTGCTCGACCAGATAGCACTCAAGGAGACCGGAGTCGAGCTGGCGAACGACTTCTGGATGCACGGTGACGGTGAGGGGGCCGTCCGAACCGGCCGCGCCAAGGGAGGCGGCTACACCATGCAGGCGCGCAACCCCGATTCTTGGGAAGGCTGGTACTGGGGCGCCAAGCACATGTGGGGCCAGGACCCGGTGGGCGAGGGCGACCAGTACAACCTGTTCAAAGATGTGGCGAACCATGCAGAGTCGGTGCTGTTCTGGGGCTGCGATGTGGAGACCACGCCTTGGGGCTGGGGCGGGTGCTTTCCGAGTCGCTACTGCTTCTTTCTTACCGACATCGGCGTCAAGCAGATCTATATCTGCCCCGATGCGAATTACGGCGCTGTCGTCCACGCCGACAAATGGATTCCTGTGCTGCCCAATACCGATTCGGCTCTGCAGCTCGCCATAGCCTACGTTTGGATAGACGAGGGCCTCTACGACGAGCAGTACCTTGAGACGCACGCCATCGGGTTCGATTGGTTCGTCTACCATGTGAAAGGCGGTGACGACGGCATCCCGAAAACCCCGAAGTGGGCCGAGGATGTATGCGGCGTTCCCTCGCGCATCATCAAGGCGCTCGCGCGGCACTGGGCAAAGCGCAACGTGTCCATAGCCCATTGCAACGGCGGCTCGATGATCCGCTCGGCCTATAGCCACGAGCCGGCCCGCCTCGAGGTAGCCTTGCTCGGCATGCAGGCACTTGGTGCGCCGGGGCGCAACCAGGTCAAAATGATGGAATGGCAGCTGTTCGGCTTGGCGAGCCAGATGCCCGCCCCGCGCTCGGAGGTCATCCCTACGCTGAACGACATCCTGTGGCCCTATGCCGCCGACCAGCGCGAATCGTTCGTCCCCGAGACGCTGGTCCCCGAGGCGCTCGCAGGCGACTTCGACCACGAGCGTCCGCTTACCTGGTACGGTGTGACCTGCGCCGGCCTACCCACCGAGGACCAGTTCACGGAGTACCGGTATCCCGTGGAGGGCAGCGAGCGCATACATATGGTATGGACCGACGCTCCCAAATGGACGAGCTCGTGGAACGGCGGCTTCGCGTTTATGGATGCCATTCGCTCGGAGCACATCGAGTTCGTGGTGGCCCAGCACATCTGGATGGAGGACGACTGCCTGCTGGCCGACCTCATCCTACCCATCAACACGAAGTTCGAGGAGCGCGACATCAACTGCGACATCTCGTCGGGCAACTACAATGTGCTGATGGTCGAGGATCGTTCGATCGAACCCTTGGGTGAATCGAAATCGGACTACGAGAGCACGCTCGAGGTGGCGCGGAAGCTGGGACTGTACGAGGCGGTGACGGGAGGCGAGACCGTCGAGGATAAGATCAGGCGCGGCTTCGCAGGGTCGGGTATCCAGGATCGCCTGTCGTTCGAAGAGTTCTTGGAGCGGGGATGTTATGTCGTGCCCACCGCCAAAGATTGGGAGGGCGACAAGGCGGGGTTCCAGCGCTTCTACGAGGATCCCGAGCGCTACCCGCTATCCACGCCCTCGGGCAAGATAGAGTACTACTCTCCGCGCCTTGCCAAGCATTTCCCAGACGATGGCGAGCGTCCCCCTTACCCGCATTGGATTGAGAAGGGCGAGACCCATCCCGACGAGCGTTTGAGCACGCCTCGGGCACAGCGCTATCCCTTCCTGCTCGTGTCCAATCATCCGCACTGGCGCCTGCATTCCCAGATGGACGACTGCGCCTGGTTGCGGGAGATCGAGACCTGCAAGGTGATGGGGCCGGACGGATACCGCTACGAGCCTCTGTGGATCAATCCTGCCGACGCGGCTGAGCTGGGTATCGGACACGGCGACATCGTGCGGGTTTACAACGAGCGCGGCTGGACTTTGGGAGGCGCCTACGTGAGTGAGCGCGTCATGCGCCACGCTGTTCTCCAAGATCATGGGGCGCGCATAGACCCTATCGTGGTGGGCGAGAGCGATCGAGGCGGCACGAACAACCTGATAGCCCCGAAGGCGGTTGCGTCAAAGAACTGTGCGGGCGAGGTGACCTCGGGGTATCTGGTCGGCGTTGAGAAGGTGGATGTGTTCGAGCTGGCTGCGCGGTATCCCGAGGCGTTCGGGAGACCCTACGATCCGGACTACGGTGTCCTGCAGGATGCTTGGTTCGACCTTGACTGAAGGAGTGAGGATGAAGGTATTCGTGATAGACGTGGCCAAGTGCAGCGGCTGCTACAACTGCCAGATAGCCTGCAAGGACGAACACTGCGGGAACGATTGGCCGCCGTACGCGAAACCGCAACCGGAGACCGGACACTTCTGGATGCGAGTGAAGCAGGAAGAGCACGGACAGGTGCCCAAGGTACGGGTGGAGTACACGCCCTGGCCCTGCATGCACTGCGAGGATCCGAAGTGCGGGCGGGTGGCTCCGGACGCCGTGGACGTACGCGACGACGGTCTTGTCATCATCGATCCCGAACGCGCTGTGGGCCGTCGGGAGTTGGTGGATGCCTGCCCGTACGGGGCCGTGTTCTATAACGAGGAGCTCGATGTACCGCAGAAATGCACGGGCTGCGCCCACCTGGTTGATGAGGGAAAACTGCCGCACTGCGTCGATTTGTGCGCCACGGGCGCGTTGCGCTTCGGTGACGAGGAGGAGTTCGCCGACGAGTTACCCCATGCGGAAACCTATCTGCTCGAAGAGGGGTGCAGGCCGCGGGTCTTCTACCTCAACCGGCCCCATCTGTTCCTTGCCGGCGATGTGTGGGATCCAGCCTGCGACGAGATCGTGGAGGGTGCCCGCGTGACGCTTGCAATGCCCGACGGCACCGTGCGTAAGACCGTCACCGATGATTTTGGTGACTTTTACTTTCGCAAGCTCGACGAGGGCGTCTACGACGTTGCCGTGGAGGCAGACGGATACCGGCCGGTTGAAAGGAGGGGCATCGAGCTGAAGAAGAGCCTGAATCTGGGCGATTTCGCGCTCGTACGCGCTTAAGAGGGCGAGAGGCAGGGGAATAACGAAGGGACGAGGAGGATATCATGCCAACATTGCATTTCAACGAGCACGCCTCGCCGGCGTGCACGGAGCTCGGGGACGGCACGCGGGTGTACCGAACGTGCTCGGCCGGCATCGGTTGCCATAACCTGGGCTGCGGCCTCAAAGTGCACGTGAGGGACGGCAGGCTGGTCAAGGTGGAGGGCGACGAGGAGAACCCCATCAGCAAGGGCCGGCTGTGCGTGCGCTGCCTGACGGCTAAGGAATACTACTACCACAAGGACCGGCTCCTCCATCCGCTCAAGCGTGCCCGCGAGGACCGGGGCCGCGACGTCTGGGAGCGCATAAGCTGGGACGAAGCACTTGAGACCATCGTGGAGGCATATCGCAGGACCGTCGACGAGCACGGCATCGACGCCGTGAGCGTGTGGTGCGGAACGGGCCGAGAGGCGAGCCAGATACACTTCCAGATGGCCAACGACGTGTTCGGCACGGTCAACGCCGTGCATCCCAACAGCGGCTGGTCGTGCATCGTCCCGCGCATGGCCGCCATGCTCTGGACCATGGGAAGCTCCTATATCGAGGCCGACAACGCCGTTGGATTCCCCGAGCGCTACGACGACCCTCGCTGGGAATGCCCGAAGTACGTGCTGGTATGGGGCCGCGACCCGCTGCGCTCGAACCCCGACGGCCTGTTCGGCCACTCGCTCGTGGAGATGATGAAGCGCGGCGCGCGTCTCGTGGTGGCCGATCCGCGGGTGAACTGGCTTGCCACGCGCGCCGAGGTGCACCTGCAGCTGCGGCCCGGCACCGATGGCGCGCTTGCGCTGGGGCTTCTGAACGTGGTCATAGGCGAGGACCTCTACGACCACGACTTCGTCGAGCGCTGGTGCTACGGGTTCGAGCAGCTTGCCGACCGGGTGCGCGCGTACCCGGTCGAGCGGGTCGCCGAGATCACGGAGGTGGATGCCGCCGACATCAGGGCGGCGGCCCGCTGCGTGGCCCAAAGCCCCTCGTCGCTTTCCATGGGGCTCGCGGTCGACCAAAACCCCAACACCCTCCAGATCGGCCATGCGCTGCTGTCGCTCTTCGCCATAACCGGCAACATGGACGTGCCCGGCGGCTGCTTCATGGGCCTGCCCCCCATCTTCGCCGGTATGGCCGAGAACGCGCCGGCCGCCGAAGCGGCAGGCGAGCCTGAGGGCCTTGCCAAGTTCGGCAACGTGGGCGTCGAGCCGCTCGGGCACGATCGCTACCCCGCCATGAGCGCTATCGTCAACACGACCCATCCCGATGCCACGCTCGACGCGCTGGAGACGGGTGCGCCCTGCAAGATACGCTTCGCCTACGCATTCGGGCACAACACCCTCGCCTGCATGGTGCCGCAGCCCCAGCGGTGGTACGAGGCCATGCGCGATATCGACTTCATCGCCGTTGCGGACCTGTTCATGACCCCTACCATCATGGGCCTCGCCGACATAGTGCTTCCGGCGTCAACGTTCTTCGAGAAGCAGGGCTATGTGTCGAACAACAACGCCTCGCAGCCCGGGCAGCTGGGCGCCATCGTGCCCGTGCTGGAGCCGATGGGCGAATGCCGAGCCGATCTGGAGATCATGCTCGAGCTGCACCGCCGCCTGTACCCGGCGAGCGTGAAGCCCGGTTGGGCCTCGCCGTCGGACTTCATCGACGGCCAGCTGGCGAAGATGCGCGGCGTGGATGCCACGTACGGCGAACTGAGCGAGCAGATCATCGGCCAGTACGAGATCGAGTACCGCAAGTACGAGAAGGGGCTGCTGCGCTCGGACGGCCAGCCGGGCTTCAACACGCCCACGGGCCGCATCGAGCTGTACTCGACCGTGCTCGAGAACCTAAGCGACGACCCGCTGCCGTACTACCTCGAACCAAAGTTCAGCGCCTTGTCGCGACCTGACCTCGCGAAAGCCTACCCGCTGACGCTCACGACGGGTGCCCGCCGCTTCACCTCGTTCCACTCCGAGAACCGTCAGATAGAGACGCTGCGCGAGATCCATCCCTGGCCTACCGTGGAACTGCATCCCGAGACCGCGCGAAGGCTCGGCATAACCGAGGGCGCCCGGGTGTACGTGGAGAACCATCTGGGCCGGGCGAAGCTGGCTGCCCACCTCACGCCCATCGTGAAGGAGGGCGTGGTGAGCTGCGACCACGGCTGGTGGCTACCCGAATCCGACCCCGAGAACCTGTTCGACGTGTTCGAGGTGAACGTCAACCAGCTCGTTCCCCACGAGGAGAACGGGCCGCTCGGGTTCGGCACGCATTACAAGAGCATGCCCTGCAAGGTCTACCGGGCTGAATAAGGAGGCGCAACATGACGCACTACGGTCTTCTGATAGACAACGAGTACTGCACCGGGTGCCACTCCTGCGAAGTGGCGTGCAAGAACGAGCACGACCTGCCGCTGGGGCAGTGGGGCATCAAGGTGCTGGAGTTGGGCCCTTGGAAGCTCATGGACGGCAAGCACTGGGAGTACCGCTACGTCCCCGTGCCCACGTCGTACTGCGATCTCTGCGCCGATCGGGTGGAGGCGGGCGAGCGGCCCAGCTGCGTGCACCACTGCCTGGCGAGCGCCATGGAGTACGGCACGCTGGAGGAGCTTGCCGTGAAGCTGGGGGGCAAGGGCAAGATGGCCTCCATCTTCGTTCCTTGATCGCTTCCTGATCGGCTTCGTTGGACGTTCAAAACTTACTTTTTAGTTCTTACACTCAAGCTGCACGGTAACGTGCAGGCAGACCTATCGAAAGGGGAAACCATGTCCGAGAAAACGAAGATCTCAAGCGGCCAGATTGGAGTGTTCGCCGCGCTCATGTGCATGTACTTCATCGCGCCCACGCACAGCGCCGTGAACGTGGCCTCTACGGGCCTCATGAGCACGTACGGGGTCGATGCGAACGCCATCTCCTATATGGTGTCCATCACCAACCTGCTCGAGATCCCGGCGGCGTTCGTCATCGGCCTGGTGGCGGGGCGCAAGCTCAGTTACCGCGCGTGCGCTCTGCTCGCCACGGCCCTCGTGTTCGTGGGCGGTGTGCCCACCTTCCTGGGCGCCGCGCTGCCGTGGGAGGGCATCCTGGTGACGCGCGCGATACTCGGTTTAGGCCTCGGCTGCTTCATGCCGGTCGTGCTCGGCGTGATCTCGCTCATGTTCCAGAAGGAGTCCGTCCGCGCGACCATGATGAGCGTGGCATCCGTGGTGTTCAACGTCGGTATGATCGTCACCACGAACGTGGCCGGCATCCTGGGTGCCATCTCTTGGAACCTGGCCTGGGGGATCTATCTGTTCTCGCTCGTGCCGTTCGTGCTGTGCATCTTCCTGCTCACGCCGAAGAACGTTCCGGCCGTGCCCGCAACCGATGCGTCGGGCGAGAAGGTGAAGATCAAGCTCCCGGTTTCCGGCTGGGTGCTGCTCGTGCTGTTCCTAGGCGGCATCATCATGAGCCAGTCGCTGTTCAACCTTGGCGGCGCCACCATCGGTGCAGTCGTGGACAACCCTGCCGTGATCGGCACCATCTTCTCGTTGTTCTCGGTCGGTGCCATTGCCTCGGCCCTGCTGTTCGGGCCTGCCTACAAGTTCCTCAAGGCGTATGCCATCCCGGCGTTCTGGGTGGTCGGCATCGTGGGCTATGTGCTGTGGTACGCGGCGCATGTGACGGGCAACGTTCCGCTGTTCTACGTCGCCATCGTCTTGGCGGGCTTCGGCACCAACACCATGACGGTTGGCGTCCCCATGCTGTTGTCCACCTTTGTCGCCCCTGCCATCGTTGGCACAGTCATGGGCTTCAGCTACGTGTTCCAGAACGGCGGCGGCTTCCTGGCCTCTCCCATCGACCAGGTGGTTTCCCTGGTGGCGGGTGCCGACGCCATCATGAGCTCCGTGTGGATCTTCGATATAGTCGTCGGCATCCTGGTGCTCGTGGGCCTCGTCTACGTAGCCAAGAAGGCGAGCGCCATGAAGGCGGAGGCTCCTGCAACCGACGAGTAATCGTTCTGCCCGGTACGACGGGGCCCTTCGGGGCCCTTTTTTCGGTAGTCGGGCGGGTGGCTTGCCCGCTTTGTGCCGGTCTCCCGCCTCTGCGAAGCTAGACGAGCGTCACGGAGCGGGACACGAAGAAGGCCCCGTCAAGGGGCCTTCTTCGTGCTAGGGTGCCGTGCGTCGGATCAAGGCAGGAATATCACCGCCTTCGAGCCCTTATCCTCGAGCTTCTTCGAGAGCTCGTCCACAGGCCCCCATTCTATGACGTTCGCGAGGCAGTGCAACGCACAGGTCGGGATGCCGCCCGACTCCACGCGCTCGGCGCAGAGGTCGCAGTAGCTGGTGGGGAAGGGGAGGTAGTTCCACTCGAGCTTGCCTTCCTCCATCTCGAACGGGCCGAATTCCATCATCTTGATGCCCCACTTGTCCAAGGGAAAGCCGTGCTCGTTCTTGCAGGCCAGCTCGCAGCTCTGGCAGCCGGTGCAGTATTCGTAATCGATCATCAGTCCGATCTTGCCCATGGGGTCCTCCTTATCCGAGCACGCATTCTTCGTGCGGGGTCTTGTACACCTTCACCGGCACCTGCTTGTAGGGGGCGCCGAACCCCATTTTCCCGAGCACGCGGTGGGGGACAAGGCTGTTCACGTTAGACTTCCACACCCCGAACAGGTGCGGCTCCTCGCCGTCTTCCTCGGGGTACCACCAGCCGTGGGCGGCCGCCACCACGTCCTTGCGTACGGTGGGCGTTACCTTGGCTTTCTCGTGCGCGCTGCCCCAGGGGTTCTCGATCGTCACCTCGTCACCCGACTTGATGCCGAGGGCCGCTGCCGTCTCCGGATGTATCTCCAGGTAAGGTTCGGGGGTGAGCTGGCGCAAGCTGGGTATCTGGCGATGCTCCGAGTGGAACGAGGCGAAGTAACGGGCGCCGGTCGTGCACATGAGCGGGTACTCACGTGCCAGGTCCGGACGTTCCTCGGCTCCCAGCTTGGGCGGGAAGTAGTAGGGCAGCGGGTCGTCGCCGAGCGACTGATAGCCGGTCGACCACAGTTCAACGCGGCCGGTAGCGGTCTGGAAGCCGGGCAGGCCGTCGGCGCGGATGAGCCCGCGTTCGTGCTTCCGGTACCCGCCGATGTCGTTGGTTGCCACCACCTTCTCGGACAGCTCCTCCCAGGTGGTGTCCATCTTGCCCACGTCGTCGGCCAGGTACTCCTCCACTGTCCTGAACGGGTACTCCTCGTGATAGGCGCGCTCGTAGAAAGCGTTGCCGAAGTGGATGAGCATTTCCAGGTCGGATTTGCACTCGCCCACCTGCAGGCCCTTGTTGATGGCTCCGGCTATGCCCATCTGGCAGCCTTGGTTCGTCATGACGATGCCGTCGTGCTCGGCCCAGGTGGCCAGGGGCAGCACCACATCGGCCAAGGCCATGACCGTCGGGGTCATGAACATTTCCTTGGCCACGGTGAATTCCATTCTCATAAGCGCGTCGTGCCACCGCTTGGGCTGGGCCGAGCAGGTGGGGGAGAGCAGGTTCGTCGAGTCGAGCCAGGCCATCTTCAACTCGTAGGGTCGGCCTGTCTCCAGCGCCTCGAGCGTGATGTCGGGATGGGTGGTGTTCAGCAGGACCTTGACGATGGGGTAGACGTCCCAGCCGATGCACTTGTTCTTGAGCTCTTCGCTCATGAAGTCCGTGGCTCCGGTCATCTCGAACTGCATCTGCACGCCCACCACGGTTCCGCCCGGCACATCGAGATTGCCGGTGATGGCGGCCATGGCGATGAGGCACTGCGTGACCTGGCAGCCGTTCGGGTTCTGGTCGACTGCCACGCCCATGAGTAGGCTCCAATGATGCACGCCGTCGTATCCGAGCTTTCGGGCGCACGTGCGAATGTCGTCTGCCGAGATGCCGCAGGTTGCGGCAGCGAACTCGGGTGTATACCCCTGCACGCGCTCGACCAGCTCGTCATAGCCGTAGCACCACTTCTCGATGAAGTCGTGGTCCACGAGGTCCTCGTCGACTAGCACGTTGAGAATGGCCAGGCACAGCGCCGCATCGGTGCCGGGCAGCACCTGCAGCACCTGGTCGGCGCGTGTGGCCAGCCAGTTCACGCGCGGGTCTGCCATGATAAGCTTGCTGCCGCGCTTCATGAGCTCGATGAGGGCATGGCCCCACAGGCCGTCCGGGTTCGACTTGAGCGGCTCCTTGCCCAGGCAGAAAACGTAGTCGGGAACCACGAATGCGGGGTCGTTCCACACATCGACGTACCCGCCTCCGTAGTCGAGCTCGATGTAGGCGCTTCCCAGCATCATGGTCATGGCCGTTTGGCGCGGGCCCATGCAGGACCAGCCGGACTGGGCGTAGCAGTTGTTGGGCGTGCGCAGCACCTTCGACGAGAGCGTGAAGCCGTAGCGCACGGCCTCGCGACCCGTACCCATGTACACGCAGATAGCCTCCGAGCCGTAACGGGCGCGGATGTCCTCCGTCTTGGAGACGATAAGGTCGGTGGCCTCGTCCCACGAGATGCGCTCCCATTTGTCAAGGCCTCGGTCCTCGCGGGCTCGCTTCATGGGATAGCGGATACGGTCGGGGTGGTACACGGCCTCCTTGAGCGCCAGGCAGCGGGGACAGAGCCGCCCCTGTGTCAGCTGGTGGTCGGGATCTCCCTCCACCTTTACCAGCTCGCCGTCCTTCACGAACAGGCGAATGCCGCAGCCCACCGCATGGCAGCCCGGCGGCGACCAGGCGCAGGTGCGGATGACCTCCGTACCGTCCTCGAGGACGGTTTTCTTGGGCGCGGGATTGTCCTTGAAATGGAATGCCATTTCATGCTCCTCTCTTGTTGGGGGACGATCAGGCCATAGTACGGAGGGGCAAGTAAGTTTCCCAGAGCCTGCGACTCGGGGCGTGACAGTGAAACAGCACTCCGAAACAGCCTCTCGTCCCTTCAGAACTTACTTTTTTACCCGTATTCTCCGCAGCGGAAGGGCAAGCCCTCTTCGCGCCTTCGGGCGTTGGGGGCGCGCCCTTGGCAGGACGGGCTCATCGAGAGGAGCGAGGAATGGTAAAACGCATCGACATGGAAGTCGAGCAGGGTGGGACCAACGAGGTGCGCCCTGACTTCTTCCGCGAGCCTCCGGTCAAGTACACCGGGGGCGACCTGCCTTGGCAGTGGGAGGAGGACGGCCTGGTAGCCACGCGCACGGGGGCGTGGGCGGCACCCGGTTGCCATGATGGCTGCGGCGTCATCGTCTATACCGACAAGGAGACCGGCGCGTTCGTCAAGGTGGAAGGCGACGAGGAGAGCCCCTATTACCAAGGCCGCCTCTGCGCTCGCTGCATCGCGCTCAAGGAGGCCGTGTACCACCCGGATCGCGTGCTCTACCCCATGCGACGCGACCCGCGGGACCGCGGAAAGGCCGACAAGTGGGAGCGCATCACCTGGGACGAGGCCTACGCCCTCATCAAGGAGAAGTTCGATGCCATCAAGGCCGAGTCTGGCGCAAAGGCCGTCGTGTTCCATTTGGGCACCGGCCGCGGAACCGCGCCCTACATGACGCGCCTGCAGTACGCGTTCGGCTCCGTTCAGTACGCCTACATGCTGTCGGGCAACAGCTGCTACGTGCCGCGCGTGGGCGCTTCCAACGTGCTCATGGGGACCTATACGGTTCCCGACTGCTCGCAGAACCACTACGACCGTTACGACCACGAAGGCTGGGTGCCGCCCAAGAACATATTCATCTGGGGCAACAACCCGCTCGTGTCAAACGCCGACGGCAACCTGGGCCATTGGATCGTGGACTGCATGAAGCGCGGCAGCAAGCTCGTGGTCATCGATCCCAAGCTCACGTGGCTCGCCGCACGCGCCGACCTCTGGCTGCAGATCCGATGCGGCACCGATGCCGCGCTCGCGCTCGCCATGGGGAAGTTCATCGTGGAGGAGGACCTCTACGACCACGAGTTCGTGGAGCGGTGGTGCTACGGCTTCGAGGAGTACTACGAGGCGACGCGCGGATGGACGCTCGAGCGCGCGGCGGAGGTCACGTGGCTGCCCGAGGATAAGATCGCCCAAGCCGCGCGCATGATGGCCGAGAAGCCCACGGCCGTGCAGTGGGGCCTTGCGCTCGACATGACCATGGAGTGCCTTGCCGGGTCGGCCGCCGTCATCGACCTGTGGTCCATCACCGGGCAGATCGACATCCCCGGCGGCATGGTGACGGTGCACCAGCCCTTCAATATCCAAACGTGGAACCCTCCCGATCCGGCCGAGTGCCTGACACCCGAAGAGCAGCGGCAGCGTATCGGAGGCGAGGATTTCCCCGCGCTGAAGTATTCCGGCGTGGTGCTCACGCAAGCTGACATGACGGTCGACCAGATGCTCACGAGCCGTCCCTACAAGATCCGCGCCAACTGGATACAATCCACGAATCCGCTCTCCTGCACGGCGCAGGAGCCGAACACGCGCATGGAGCAGGCTTACAAGAACGCAGAGTTCAATGTCATGGTCGATCCGTTCATGACCCCGACTGCCCAGGCGTGCTGCGACGTGTTCCTGCCCGTATGCATGTATCCCGAGCGCAACGGCATACGCTCGATCTACTACCACGTGCAGACCACGAACAAGGCCTGCGAGGCGCTTGGTGAGAGCAAGTCCGACATGGAGATTTGCTGGGAGCTCGGACGCCAATGGAATGCCGAGATGTGGCCGGGCGAGACGCTCGAGGAGTTCTTCACCTTCACCATGAAGGAAACGGGCATGACATTCGAGGAGGCGCGTGCCGAGAACTGGATCTATCCCGAGTACCATTACGAGAAGTTCCGCACGGGCGAGCAGCGCCCCGATGGAAAGCCCGGGTTCAACACGCCCACCGGCCGCATTGAGCTGTACTCGACGCTCTTCGGGCAATGGGGGCAGCGTCCGGTCCCGCACTACGCCGAGCCACCCTACAGTCCCAACCAGGTGCCCGAGCGTTTCGACAAGGACGACTACCTTTCCCGTTATCCGCTCATCATGACCACGGGCGCGCGCCAATGGGCCTCGTTCCATTCGGAGCACCGCCAGATCCCGCATCTGCGCGCACTGCATCCGAACCCTGAGTTCGAGATAGCGCCCGAGACTGCCGAGGAGTACGGCATCGGGCAGGGCGACTGGTGCTGGATCGAGAACCATCTAGGGCGCGTGCAGCTCAAGGCCAACGTCTCGCCCGTGCTCGACCCGTCTACCATCTCGCTCGACCACGCATGGTGGTTCCCCGAGAAGAACCCCGAGGACGAGGGCGGCGGTTGCTACGGCACGTACCTCTCCAACCCGAACGTCATCGTGGAGGCGGGTTGCGGGGAGAGCGGGTTTGGAAACAACTGCAAGTCGCATATGTGCCGCGTGCGCAAATGCGCGCCGGACGAGGCTATTGGCGATACCGACATGGACGAGATCGCGAAGCGTTTCGCGATGAACGAGGAGCTGGTGTAAATGGCTGACGACAAGGCATACGGCCTGCTGATCAACTACGAGTTCTGCACGGGCTGCCATTCGTGCGAGGTTTCGTGCCAGATGGAGCACGGCTTGCCGGTCGACCGCTGGGGAATCAAGATACAGAAGATCGGACCTTGGCAGATCGACGGTGATGCGTACCAGTACGATTTCGTCCCGGTGCCCACCGACCAGTGCAACCTGTGCGCCGAGCGCACCGCCAAGGGCAAGAAGCCGTTGTGCGTGAAGCACTGTCAGAGCCTTGCCATGCGCTATGGCCCCGTCGACGAGCTCGTGCGCAACTTCGATGGTTCGACCAAGTTCGCCGTCTTCGTGCCGAAGGCGGGCACGGTCTGCTAGCGTCTTTCGAAGGGCGCAAGGAAGGAAAGCCGAGGGACCGGAAGCAGCGAGACGTGCGAAGGCCGGTCCCTCCTCGCGATAAGGAGCGCATGATGACGAGCTATGGCAAGACCGCTCGGGTCCGCTACCGCGGCACGCTGGCGGACGGGACGGTGTTCGACAGCACCGAGGGCAAGGAACCACTGGAGTTCGTCGTGGGCTCGGGTGAGGTCATCCATGGGTTCGACGAGGCTGTGGCGTCCATGGAGGTGGGCGAGTCCCGGCACGTCGTCATGCCCGCATGCGATGCCTTCGGGGAGCGCATCGAGGAGAAAGTGGAGCTGGCGCCTATGTACGCCATTCCCAACGCGAAGGACATCGAGGTGGGCAGGCTCTTCTATTTCGTCACCGAAGAGGGGCTGCGCTTTCCGGCCAAAGTGCTCGAGGTGCGCGAGGGCATGGCGCGCGTCGACTTCAACCATCCGCTGGCCGGCAAGGAGCTGGCGTTCGACATCGAGCTTGTGGGCGAGCGGGAATGAGGTGCGGTGCGCTCAGCTCCTCGGTTGCGCGAGGGGCTCGATGTTGGACAGGCCATACAGGTCGATGAGCTTGAACGATATAAGCAGCAAGAGTCGTGTGTCGGGATCATCCAAGTCGAGTCCCAGCAGCCTGCGGGCTTTCTCCAAGCGGTAGACGAAGCTGTTGCGCTGCAGGGAGAGGCGCTTGCCTGCCTCGCTTGAATTGCAGTTCGACAGCAGGTACGTTTTGAGCGCGACGAACAGGTCATGGTCTTGCTGGGCGAGCTCGAGCAGCTCCTTCGGGCAGAAGCGCTCGGGCGCCATCTCCTTCATGATGAAGTTCATGCCTATTTCCAGTGCATGGGCAGGGAAGGGCACGAGTTCTTCGCTGCCGCCCACGTAGCCCATGCGCAGGGCGGCGAATGCCTGGCGGTAGCTGTCGCGCAGGTTGCGCAGACCAAGGTAAGGAGCGCTCGAGCCGATGATAAGGTGATGGTCCTCGGCGAAGCGTCCGAGGTCGTTGGCGAGCCGATCGTCCTCCATCCCCATGCGCGAACGGTTCAGCGCAGCGACTATGCGGTTCTCCACGACGAAGGCGACGCAGTCGAACGTGGCTTGCAGCCGGCTGCACACCGCGGCGTAGGGTCGCATGAAGCAGCAGTCCTGAACCTGCAGGGAAGAGGCGAAATCGATGCAGAGGCACTGGTACTCGTCGGCATCCTGGCTCCATCCCTGCGCTATCGCGCTCTGTACGAGGTCGGCGTCGGAGACTTGGCGGCCCAAGATGAGCGACTTCAGCGAGGAATGCGCGTTGATGAACGGCCGGCTTCCACCGGTTGCGCTGCTCGCCCGGTAGAGCCTCTCTATGGCGGACGCCAGCGTGAGCGCCGGGGCGCAGTCCTTCTTGCCGACCGGTTGGAAGTTGGGATGGATGGACAACACGATGGCGTACTCGGGCGACAGCCCGATGGTCGACCGGAGCACCGTGCAGTCGAACGCCTGCATGGTGGAGAAGGTGGGAAGCGGGGAGGTGAAGTTCTCGCCGTCCTGCTCGTCGCGTACGCCGTCGAAGAGCATGCCCTTCGGAAGGTACGCTCCCTCCTTTATGAGGTCGGTCTGCTCGCGAGGGAAACGGACATTTCGGAACACGCGATGCGCGAGCACACGGCTGAACGGGTCGGTGATGCAAATGTCGTTCTTGAATACCTTCAGGCTCGCGTTCACGAGCCCAGGCAGCTCGCCGCCCTGCTCCACGATCATGCCGAGCTCGCGCTCCCAGGCATTGAACCTCTGGAACGCCTCTTGGACGGCGTTGAACGCCCTGCTCTCGTTTTGCCTGTCGTCGACCCAGAGGACATCGCAGTTTTTCGCCTCGAGGCAGAACGCCGGCGGTTCGCCCAGGCATATGAACGCAAGGGTGAGATGGGGGTTGCGACTCAGCTGGCGCCTGATCTTCTCCTTCGACGCGTCGATATCGTCCGACGAGGCCACGTACGCGATGTGCTCGAAGAGTCGGTGCTCGCTCTCGTTGAAGAGGGCCGGGTACTCGAGTGCTGGCTCGCAGGCGTCCGACGCGATGCTCGAACCTGCGACCGCAGCTCCCAGCTCGTGCTCGATGGTGTGAAGGCTTAGCTTCATGGACGGCCTTTCGCGGGAAAACGTGTTTGCCATATTATACCAAGGAGTCCAAGCCTGCCGACAGCGATGCTACCCGGAGCGTGCCGCCGAGCGAAGGAGTGTCCCGGCGCGCGAGCCCCCCCCCAACGCAAGCGGGCCGCAGGTTGAACCTGCGGCCCGCTCTGGTTTCGGCGGTTGCGGCGTCCAGGGGAGGCGCCGGGGCCCGCGAAACGTCGGGGATGGAAGGGGCGTCTCGCGCCTCCCCGGTGCCCGTCGCCCTACTGCGCGTCCTCGGCCTTCGCGGCGCCCACCGCGTACTTGCCGCAGCGTGCCATGAACACGACGGCGCACACCAGTCCGACGGCGCCCACGATGCCCAGCGGCACGGCCACCATGGCCCAGCTGCCCGTGGACTCCACGATGGCGCCGGCGATGGGGGCGGCGGGGATGCCGCCGAAGTTCGAGCCGATGGGCAGCGCGGCCATGACCAGCGCCACGCCGGCCGGGGTCTTCGCGGCCCACTGCGCGTTCGAGAACAGCGCGGGCGGCACGATGTTCGTGAACAGGCCCACGAGCACGGCCACCACGATGATCGCCGCCTGGCCGGTGAACACGAACTGGATCACGCCGGCCACGGTGCAGAGCACCATGGTGCCCACGAGCACGAGCGGCTGGTTCCTCACCTTCGTGAGCACCACGCCGATGATGAGCGAGCCCACGATGCCGGTGACGGTGGTGATGGACGACACGGAGTTCGCAGCGGCCATGTCCATGCCCACGAGCGGCGTCTGCAGGTAGGTGGGCGCCATGGCCGACCATACCGAGAAGATGAACGCGAAGCAGGCGAACACGATCACGAGCAGCCACGAGTTCAGGGACGTGAGGCCGGCCCACGGCTTGACGTCGCCGCCGGCGGCCACCATCTGCATCTCCTCGGCATGGTCGACGTGGATGCCGAACACGGTGAGCACGAGGCCAACCACCACGATGGCCAGGCACACCCACCACACGCCCTGCCAGCTGCCGGTGGCGCCCAAGATGAACGCATAGGAGTTCAGCATGATGAGCGATCCGGCCGCCGTCCAGCAGGCCCAGATGGAGTTCGGCAGGCCGCGCTTGGCGGGATCCTTGAACAAGAGCGCGATGAGCGTGGGGCCGGCCGTGGCCAGAAAGCCGTTGCCCAGGCCGCCGATGAAGCGCGATGCGATGAACACCTCGACGTTCGGGGCGAGCACGCCCACGAGCGAGTCGAGCGCCATGCACACCAGCGCGGCGATGAGCATGCCCTTCGGCCCGATCTTCGTCTGGATGGCGCCGGTTGCGAACGCGATGACGGTGCCGGCCACGGAGCACGCCGACATGAACCAGCCCGCCTCGCCCAGGCCGCACTGGAAGTACTCCATGAGGCTGCCCATGGCGGGCGGCACCTTGAAGAACCCGATGGCGAAGATGGCCCCCATGACGAAGATGAGGATGAAGTTCACCCAGGCGTTGCCGGTCTTGCTTTTCTCTCCCATGTTCCTCTCCTTGCTGGTCGATTCCCCGTGCGGCCGCTTGCGGCCGCACCCTGCGCTAGCTCGCGCCTCCCCGGCTGGCCGGGGCGCCCGCAGGCTAGTTCTGCCCCGGCGCCTTCCCGGGCACGGCGGGCGGCTTGGGAGCCCCCGGCGCCGCCGGCGCCCCGGGAGCACCGGGCGCTCCCGGGGCGGCCGCTCCCGGGGCGCCCGGTGCCGACGGTCCCGCGGGCAGCGCTGCGCCGCAGTCGGGGCAGGCGGACAGGCTCGGCTCGCACGAGCGTCCGCACTCCGGGCATTTCTTGTTCAGTTCGACGGCCGTTGGTCTGAAGCACATGGTCTCTCAACCTCTTTCCCGATTGGTTCCGACAGGTTGGCGGTGCGTCGGCGCATGGCCGCGCGCGGCATTCGCTGCGAGCGGATACCTCTCCCATCAGGCACGACGCGTTTCACGTCCACAGCGTCCGACGGGTCCGCCACGCTTTGCAGTATAGAAAACGCCCCGATCGGCGGCCTATAGAGGATGTTCCAAAAGTTCGCCCGAGTTTTTGGAACTTCCTCCGTTTCGCGGCCGCAGGCCCGCTCCCTAGAATGGCGGTATTCGACGAGCGGCCGGTTCCACCCGGCGTTCGGAGACCCAAAGGACGAGGGAAGAGAGGAATAGGTATGGAGTACAACAACGAGTACAACCTTGACCTGTACCCGAAGAAGCTGCACTGGAAGGAAGGCGACCTCACCGCCACGCGCACGACCATGTGGTCGGGCCCGGGCTGCCACGAGGGATGCCAGGTCATCTTCTACACGGACGACGACGGCAAGCTCGTGAAGGTGGAGGGCGACCCCAACAGCCCGTTCAACCAGGGGCGCCTCTGCATGCGCTGCCTGGAGCTGCCCGAGCTCGTGAACCACGAGGAGCGCCTGCGCTACCCCCTGAAGCGCGCAGGCGAGCGCGGCGAGGACAAGTGGGAGCGCGTGAGCTGGGACGAGGCCTACGACCTCATCGAGGAGAAGGTGCGCGCGTTCCAGGAGAAGGACGGCCCCGAGTCCATCATCTCCATGATCGGCACCGGCCGCAACGTATCGCAGGTTATCGCGCACAACCAGTACGCTAACTTCGGCGGCCCCGACCTCACGCTCTGCTTCCTGTCGGGCGACTCGTGCATGCTGCCCCGCACGGCGCTCTGCTACGTGGTCATGGGCAACCAGTGGGTGGCAGACATGAGCCAGTTCCGCCCCGACCGCTACGAGAACGACCCCGAGTGGCAGATTCCCGAGTGCATCGTCATCTGGGGCACGAACCCGGTGGTGTGCAACTCCGACGCCTTCCTCGGCCACTGGATCGTGGAGGCCATGAAGCGCGGCAGCAAGCTCGTGACCATCGACCCGCAGCTCACGTGGATCGCCTCCAAGTCGAAGTACTGGCTGCGCCTGCGCCCCGGCACCGACGCGGCGCTCGCCCTCGGCATGATGAACGTCATCATCGGCGAGGACCTCGTGGACCACGACTTCATCGACAAGTGGACCTACGGCTACGAGGCGCTCGCCGAGCGCGTGAAAGACTATCCGGTTGAGAAGGTGGCCGAGATCTGCTGGGTCGAGCCCGAGCTTATCGTGGAGGCCGCACGTTTCTACGCCAAGGCGCACCCCTCCACCATCCAGTGGGGCCTTGCGGTGGACATGTCCAAGATCGGCACCCCTACGGCCCATGCCATCGCGTGTTTGGCCGGCATCACGGGCAACATCGACAACCCCGGCGGCAACATCCTCATCGACCAGGCCTGCGGCCTGGAGTTCGGCTACAACTCCGGCATCGAGTACCTGAAGGAGGGCATGGTCGAGAAGCGCCTGGGCAACTCCAAGTACAACCTGAAGAAGTACGGCTTCACGGCGTCGTCGCAGTCCGACTGCATCCTCGTGGCATGCGAGACCGGCCTCGACGAGAAGGGCGATCCGCGCCCGGTGAACATGCTGTGGATCCAGTCCTCCAACCCCATCACGAACATGGGCCAGGACGCCCCGCGCATCTACCGCGCCATGAAGAACGTCCCGTTCATCTGCGTGGTCGACCTGTTCAAGACCCCGTTCGCCGTAGCATGCGCCGACCTCCTGCTGCCCTGCGCCATGTCCAACGAGCGCGACTGCATCCGCGTGTGGTTCGATCCGGTCCGCTCGCTCACGAAGTGCTCCAGCTTCTACGAGGCGAAGGAGGACGAGCAGATCATGATCGATCTGGGCCACCGCCTCAATCCCGATGCGTGGCCGGAGTGGGTCAAGGAGCCCCGCGACTACATGAACTGGCGCCTGCAGGTGGGCAATTGCGGCTTCACCATGGAGGAGCTGGAGAACGAGCATGCGGGCATGATCTACAACGACTTCCGCTACTACAAGTACGAGAAGGGCCTGCTGCGCCCCGACGGCCAGCCCGGCTTCATGACGCCCACGGGCCGCTACGAGTTCTACATCAGCCTGTTCGACAGCTGGGGCGTGGACGCGCTGCCGTACTACGAGGAGCCGCCCACCAGCCCCGTGGCAACGCCGGAGCTCGCCGAGGAGTACCCGCTCGTGCTCACCACGGGCAAGCGCTCCTTCGAGTTCTTCCACTCCGAGTGGCGCCAGGCGAACACCACCTCGCGCGAGCTGCACCCGGTGCCGTACTTCGACATCCACCCCGACACGGCGGCGAAGTACGGGCTGCACGAGGGCGAGTGGGCCTGGATCGAGAACCAGATGGGCAAGTGCCGCCAGGTCGTGCGCCTGAACGCCACGCTCGATGAGCGCGTGGTGTCCACCGAGCACGGCTGGTGGTTCCCCGAGCAGGAGGCGGCCGAGCCGAGCCTGTTCGGCGTGTTCGACTGCAACCCGAACAACCTCATTCCCATGTGCGAGAACGGCGACAGCGGCTACGGCGCGCCCATCAAGTGCGGCATGGCGAAGGTGTACCCCTGCACGCCCGAGAACAGCGCGCCCGAGGACCAGCCCACCTACCAGGTGACGGCCACGAACGGCTACACGCACGGCCCGTCGCACAAGAGCGACACGCCGAGCTTCTACGACCAGAACAAGTAAGGAGGAGGTACTCATGGCAAACATCGGCGAATACGGCCTTCTGATCGACTACCAGTACTGCTCGGGTTGCCACGCCTGCGAGGTGGCCTGCAAGAAGGAGCACGACCTGCCCAAGGGCGACTTCGGCATCAAGATCGTGCAGGACGGCCCGCGCCAGTGCTCCGACGGCGTGTGGGAGTACGACCACCTGCCCGTGCCCACGCACCTGTGCGACCTGTGCGCCGTGCGCGTGGAGGCCGGCAAGCTTCCCACCTGCGTGCACCACTGCCAGGCCGGCGTCATGGTCTACGGCACGCTGGAGGAGCTCGCCGCCAAGGCGAAGGCGGCCGCGAAGGACAAGATGGTGATCTTCGCGAAGTAGCCTCGCGGCGGGAAGGCGCTGCGGCGGGTGGGGCTTTCCGCTCCCGCCGCGCTCCCTCTCTCGGCGGGCGGCGCCAAGCCGCCCGCCCGCTTCACAATCTGCACCATGGATCGGCTGGTCGGTAAAACGACCGGCTGGTGGCGTTTCGGACGAGGCTCTTCAACGGCCTCACCGCCCGGCGTGCAAGGGGCGCGCCGGGTGTTACCTTTTCGTTTCGCAAGGGGGTCGAACATGCAAGAGAAACTCTATCCGTGGCGATGGGCCATCCTGATAGGCATGACGGTGCTGCTCGTGAGCCTGCAGTTCTCGTTCATCGTGCCGGGCGGCGCGGCGATTCTGGTGATGCAGCAGTACCAGTGCGAGCCCATGATGTTCTCCATGATCATGTCCATTCCGTACTTCTCGGGCGTGCTGTTCTGCATGGCCGGTGGCGTGCTGGCCGACCGCCTGGGCCTCGGCAAGGTGTTCGCGGCGGCGTTCGTCGTGTCGCTTCTGGGCGCGTTCGCGCGCTGCTTCTCGGCCGACTACTGGACGCTCTTCGCCTCGAGCTTCTTCATGGGCATGGGCGTGGCGGCGCTCAACGCGAACTCCGCGAAGCTCCTGCGCCTGTGGTTCCCCGGGACGGCGAACTCGTTCGCCATGGGCGTGTACACGGCCGGCATGTCGGCCGGCGCAGCGCTGGCCATCTGGTACGGCTCGCGCGTGGCCTCCATCCAGGACGCGTGGTGGTTCAGCTTCGGCCTCATGGTGGTGGGCGTGATGGCGTGGTTCGCGGTGTATCGCAAGCATCCCGACGGCGAGCACCGCTCGGTCGAGCCGGTGGGCACGTACCTGCGCGTGGTGGTGAGGAACGGGCACGTGTGGGCCGTGGCCATCGTGGCGCTTCTGGTGTTCGGCATGACGAACGTGAACGGCTCCTACATGGTGGCTGCCGTGACCACGCTCATGGGCGATCCGAGCCTTACGGCCGTGGCGGGCGACCTGTCCACGCTGAACACGGTGATCGCCTGCGTGGCTTCCATGGCGCTGCCGGTGGTGTTCGCGAAGCTTTTCAAGAACATGCGGGCGCCCTTCATCATCTGCCTCGTGGGCACCGCCGCGTGCTTCGCGCTCGTGTTCTTCCTGCCGTACGGGCCTCTCACCTGGGCGCTCTTCTGCATACAGCCCATGCTCATGGCCTCGGTCATGCCGTTCACGAAGATGCTCCCCACGCTGCTTCCCAGCGTGAAGCCCGAGCACTACGGCGTGGTGGGCGGCATCCAGGCCACGCTCCAGAACTTCGGCATGTTCCTCATCGCGTCCTACGTGATCTCGCCCCTCGCCATCGCGGCGACGGGGGCCGTGGACGGCGTGCCGTACTACCAGGGCGTCTACGTGGCCACGGCCGTGCTCTGCCTCGTTGCCGCGGCGTCGCTCTTCCTGTTCCCGAACGTGCGCAGCTCCGTGGCACGCAAGATAGCCGACGAGCAGGCGGCCGCTCCCGACGAGCAGGCGGAGTAAGAACAGCGGGAACCGGGCGCCGAGCCGCCCGGTTCCCCACGTGAAGCGAGGGGAGGGGGCTGCTTATGGGCAACTGCCATTACTGCATGAACTGCGGCCGCTGCCGGGGCGAGAAGCCTCCGGCCATCCTCGTGCGCCGCTGCCCGTCGTGCGGCTGCATGAACGATCCGGGCACGCGCGCCTGCGCCGCCTGCGGCGGCTCCCTCGAGCTGCAATCCGGCACGACGAGCCTCGCGCCGGGCATGCCGCAGCGCGATCCGGGCACTACCGCTTGAGCGTGGCGGAGAATACCCGTCCTCGATATGGCTCTAGCTTCAGGGAAGCGCGCCTCTCCGATCCCTCCCTTAGCTTTCCTGCTCGGGGCTTCGTGCGCCGACGATCGCCCGCTCTACGGAATCGCTGCCCTCGGTGAGGAAGAAGGCCTTGAAGTCCAGGAGCATGCGCTCGCGGGCGCCGGGGAGGGCGAGGTCGAAGTCGAAGCGACGCTGGATCTTCTCTATATGGTAGAGCACGGTGTTGCGGTGCAGGTGGAGCCGCGAGGCCACGGCGGTGGCGTTGCGGCCGCTGTTCAGGTAGTGCCAGAACAGGGCCAGGTAGTTCGTGTTGTTGGCAACGTCCTCGGCGTGGATCTTCTCCACCACGGTATGCGAGAAGCAGAAGCGCATGAACCGCTCGTCCTTCTCCGCCGGATCCACGAGGAAGTACATGAGCGCGTCGCCGAAGAGGTACGCACCGCGGTCGGCGTCCTCGGCGGCGGAGAGCTGCAGGCGGATGGTCTGGCGCAGCCCGAGCGCGATCTTCGCCTGCCGGTATGCCAGGTCGAGGTTCTCGATGCCCTCGAATATCTCCGACACGCCGCAGTCGATGCCCAAGGGGCCGCTCACGTGCTCCTCGAGCTCGTCCAGGGTGCGGCGGTGCGCGAGGCGGCAGTCGCTCGGCGGCGCGTAGCAGAGCGCCAGCACCTCGGCCCGGTACGCGAAGCAGTGCACGTCGCCGCCGTTCAGCCGCCCGGCCGCCCGCACCGCGCGCCCCGCCTTCTCGGGATCGGCCCCCTCGTCCACCTCCAGCACCACGAGCTTGTACTGCGCGTTGGCCGCGAGCCCGGCCATCTCCCGCTGCGTGTCCACGTACTCGCACGACACGGGCTCGTGCTCCAGCAGCTTCTCGAAGAAGAAGTAGTGGGGTATGTTCAGCTTCACCTGTGAGCGCCACTGCTGCTCGCACAGCGGCATGACGTGGCGTATCAAGATGCAGAACAGGTCCTTCAGCCCCTCGGTGAGCGGCGCGACGTGGCATGACATGGACAGCGATCCGAAGTAGGTGTGGCTTAGGTACAGCGGGTGCGAAAGCCGCGCGTAGGGCGTGATGGCGGAGGGTTCCTTCTCGTAGAACGCCTTCTCGGGCAGGTGGAAGCGCTTCTCCGCGATCATCTGGGGCGACAGGCAGCCGGTTTCGACGAGGCGCCGGTGCAGGGCGTCGGGCGGTTCGATGGCGGAGGTGCGCGCGACGAGGTTGAACTCGTTGTCGGTCACGAACATGAAGTTGCGCATCACCGGCGCGCTCGCGTCGAGCGCCTCGGCGAGCGTGCCGTGGCGCAGCGCGATGCGGTCGAGCTCGCCCTCCCACAGCAAAAGGCGCATGAAATAGGATTGCACGAGGAAGATGAAGTAGGAGAAGCGGTCCTGTTGGCGGATGACGAGCAGGCGGTCGGCCACGTCCGCGAGGGCGGGCCCGACGTGCTCCCCGCCGTCCGCCAGCGCCAGCGCGAAGGCCCGCGGGCGGTCGCGCAGGAGCGTGCCGGCCATGCCGAGGCGGCACACGAACAGCAGCCGCGCGTCGTCCAGGTCGCTCGGCGCCGTGCTCGCCACCTGCTCGTGCGACACGGCGGCGAACCAGCGGAACGTGCGGCGCGCGGCGGGAGGGCGGTGGACGACCTCGCAGTCCGACAGGAAATCTTCCAGCATGGGCAGCGTCACCGTCGCCAGGCTGCCCCCTTGCGCGGGCGTGAGGAAGACGTCGTCCCCGAAATCGTGAGATGCCACTGAGAACCCCCCATTCACGTGACGGCCGGAGGCGCAGGTGCTGCTTTCCGGTATACCCGAACAGTATAGCAGGAGATGCGGCGTAACCGTGCGGATCCGGGAGGGAGGCGTGCCGGATGGGAAGGGGCGGGGCGGGCCAGGTGTGCGAAGTTGGCTTGCGACGCGAGTGCGGGAACCGCGGCGTTTCTGCTCTCGGCTGTGCAGATAGCCTATGATCGCTAACCACGGCGCAGTGGTTAGCTGCTGCAGGGATCGTTATCATGGTGGGTGTCGTGGTGACGGTGCTCAACGGGCTGGTGGGCATGGTGGTGAGGAAAACCGTCAAGTGGAGTTGAGGGCGTGAGGTCGTGCCGGCAAGAAGGAGAGGGAAGGAGAGGCGTATGTCAGCAGGATTGGCGATCTGCCTGGTGTGCGGGAAGCCGCTCGATTACTTCGAGGAGGCGCGGGAGGTTGCCTGCCATATCTGCGGTAAGAAGGAGACGGGGCATTCCGTGTGCACGGCGGGGCATTACGTGTGCGATGCCTGCCACCGCAAGGGCGGCGTCGACCATGCCATGGAGTACTGCTCGTCCGCCGATTCGAGGAACCCGGTGGAGATGGCGATGGCCATGATGGACGACAAGTCCATCTTCCCCAACGGGCCGGAGCACCACACGCTCGTGGGCGCCGCGCTGCTCGCCGCCTACAAGAACGCCGGCGGCGACCTCGACCTGCCCCGGGCGCTCGCCGAGATGCGAAACCGCTCGATGAACGTGCCGGGCGGCGCCTGCGGGCTCTGGGGGGCCTGCGGCGCGGCCGTGAGCGCGGGCATGTACTGGAGCATCGTGTCGGGTTCCACGCCCATGACGCGCGGGCCGTGGGCCGAGACGCAGCGTTTGACCTCGCGCATCCTCGGCCGCCTGGCCGACCTGGGCGGGCCGCGCTGCTGCAAGCGCACGGGCTTCGTCGCCCTTCAGGAGGCGGCGGCGTACACGGCCGAGCTGAGCGGTGTGGAGATGGAGATGCCCGAGCGCATAACCTGCCGCTATTACCACCGCAACCGGGAATGCCTGAAGGTCGGCTGCCCGTTCTTCCCCTGCCCCGCTTGAACGCTCGCGGTAAAGCGATAGGAATCCTGCATCAGCTACGTTGCGCAGCACGGGGCTACCCCTCGGCGCGCTCCTCGCTCGCGGCAATCACCGCGGCGGCCTCGTCGGGCGGCAAGAGGCGCGAGAACAGGTAGCCCTGCATGAGGTCGCAGCCGCACAGGTTCAGGAAGGCGCGCTGCTCCGGCGTCTCCACGCCCTCGGAGAGCGCCTGCGTGCCCAGTGCGCCGAAACCGGAGGCCAGGAGCCCGAAGAACTCCACCAGGTGCTCGTTCTCCGTCGCGGATCGCAGGATGCTCTTATCCAGTTTCACCACGTCGAACGGCAGCTCCAGCAGCGTGGAGAGGTTCGAGTACCCCGTGCCGAAGTCGTCCAGGTAGAAGCGCACGCCCTGCGCGTGCATCCTCTCCATGAACGCGCGCACGGCGTCGGGGTTCGCGATGATGGCGCTCTCCGTCACCTCCACGCGCAGGCACGATGCCGGAATGCCGTGGCGCTCCACCACGGCCAGCACCGACTCGGCCAGGTCGTCCTGTATGAACTGCACGGCCGAGAAGTTCACCGACACGCCGCGGAACGTTGAGCCGGGGTGGGCGCCGCGATAGGAGCGAACGAACGCGCAGGCGCGGTCCAGCATGAAGCGCGTGACGTCGGAGATGACGCCGATCTGCTCCGCGATGGGGATGAACTCGTCGGGCGGGATGGGACCCAACTCGTCGTCGGTCAGGCGGCAGAGCGCCTCGGCCGCCACGAACCGCTGCGCGCTCTCGGACCACACGGGCTGCAAGTTCATGGTGAAGCCGTCCTGCTCGGCCGCACGCCGCACCACGTCGGCGATGGCGCTGCGGCGGTGGATGGCCTTCATCATGCCCGGCGTGCACACGCACGGCGTGTTCGGCTCGAGCTTCTTCGACTCCTCCGTGGCGTATTCCAGCGCGGCCACCACGTCGCCGGGCGTGCGCGCGATAACGGGGTAGCTCACCGCCCCGATGGCGGCGCCCACGGTGTAGGAGCGCCCGCCGATGCGCCATGGCTCCCCGAGGCGCTGTCGCAGCGGGGCCAGCAGGGAGGCGGTCGCGTCGTCCCCGTCTTGTCCGCCATGTGTGCCCCAACCGCCGTCGCGGCTCACGATGAAGGCGAACTGGTCGCCGCTGTAGCGGTAGAGCCGCGCGTCGCCGATGGCGCCCAGGTACGAGGCGAACTCGCGCAGGAACCGGTCGCCGCTCTCGTGGCCGAACTTGTCGTTGATGAACTTGAAGTTCGAAAGCGACACGAGCACGGCCGTGAACGGCTGCTCCTTCTCGTTCATGAGCGAGACCATGGACAGGAACTCCTGGCGGTTGGAGGCGCCGGTAAGCTGGTCGACCGACAGGCGCTTGTTCTGCAAGTACAGGTAGATGATGAGCAGCGAGCACGCGGCCGCCGATCCCGACAGCAGATAGGTTGGGAACAGCTGCTGCACGGCGATCACGGCCACGGCGATGAGCGGGAACACGGCCAGGATGCGCTTGATGACGGGGTCGATGGGCGCCCGCGTGAACATGACGAGCGCGAAGCAGGCCATGCAGTAGAAGTAGAACACCAGGTACGTGGCGATGATGAACGGCCCCTGCACGTAGGCGCCCGCCGCGTCGAAGGAGAACAACCATCCGGTGGGCACGTTCGCCAGCACCAGCAGGAAGTACACCGCGCACGGCACTCCGCTGGCAAGGGCGAAGGCCCGCCCGACCGGCCGCGCCTCGCTCACCACGGCCACGGCGTAATAGAAGTACACGGTGCCCAAAAGCGGCGTGAGCACGAAGTAGCAGTGGGTGACGAGGTACGTGAGCGGCAGCAGCTCCAGGGGCGCGTAGGCAATCAGAAGCGTGGAAGCCAGGTTCGTGCCGATGGCGCCCAGCGTCGTGCCCAGGCAGAGCCGGAACACCCGGTTCTTCAGCGACGGCACCGCATGGCTTTGGCGCGAGTACACGGAGATGATGAGCACGATGATGAAGGCGATGACCTCGGCCGATACGTTCCATCCCATGTCGTTCGCCCATCCTCGTTTTCCCCGGCGCCCGCCGAGAGGGCCACATCCCGCAACCCCCTGCTGTATTGTACCGTCTCGTCTTCGCCCTGCCCGGCACAATTCCGTCTAAAGTTCCTGGCGAACGTCGATCCCGTCCTGCGGACAGACGGCTTTTAGAGGAAGGTGACGCCCGTGTTCCACGCGGAAGCGGGCCTGCAGCGTCTGCGTCGGACTCCATGATTCCCGCTTGCAGTGGGCGAAGCCGTTTCGCGCTCTCCGCTGTTTTTACGATTAACGGAATCAACCGTACCCTTCCTGACCCCGGTCGGCGTTCGCGCCCGCCGACCCCGACCGGCCGGCGGGCGCTCGGCGCCTACCCGTTCACCACGGTGCCGCCGTTCACATGGATGACCTGCCCCGAGATGTAGCTGGAGTCGTCGCAGGCCAGGAACACGTAGGCGGGGGCAAGCTCGTAGGGCTGGCCGGGGCGGCCCATCGGCACGCTCTCGCCGAAGTGGCGCACCTTGTCGCTGTCGGCGCCGTAGGACGCGGGGTTCAGCGGCGTCCAGATGGGGCCGGGCGCCACGGCGTTCACGCGGATGCCGCGGCCCACCAGCTCCTCGTTCTCGGAGAGCGAGCGGGTGAACGCCGTGATGGCGCCCTTCGTGGCCGAGTAGTCCAGAAGCTGGGGGCTTCCCTGGTAGGCCGTCACCGACGTGGTGTTCACGATGGCCCCGCCCCGCGGCATATGCGGCAGGGCGGCCTTAACCAGGAAGAACATGCTGAAGATGTTCGTCTGGAACGTGCGCACGAGCTGAGCCTGCGTGATGTCGAGGATGCTCTTCTGCGGCGTCTGCTCGCCGGCGTTGTTCACGAGCACGTCCAGGCGGCCCCAGGCGTCCACGATGCCGCCCACCGTGCGGCGGCAGAACTCCTCGTCGCCCACGTCGCCCTTGAACACGAGCGCGCGCCGGCCGAGCGAGCGGATGCGCTCGGCCACCGCCTGCGCGTCGTCGTCGGAGGAGTAGTAGACGAGAGCCACATCGGCTCCCTCCTTGGCGAAGGCGATGGCCGCAGCGGCACCGATGCCGCTGTCGCCCCCGGTCACGAGGGCGGCTCTGCCCTCCAGCTTGCCGGCGGGACGGTAGTCGTCACTTTCGATCTGCGGCTTCGGATCCACGTTCGCGCGCACGTCGTCCATGGCGTAGCCTGCCTTCGGGGCCTGGGTCTCGAGCATTGCGGTTTGCGTCATAAGGGGCTCCTTTCCCACGGGTACGGGCGCAGCTTACGCCTGCGCCCGCCCGCCGCCCCGCCCCGGCGCGCAGCGTTACGCGGCCCTTCGGCAGCGGTAACGCCCGCGAGAACTGCCCCCCCCGTTCAGCCCGTGACCCCTGCGCAGCCTGCTCTTCGCAATGCCTTCCCAAAACATAGCCCACGCCCCTCGCTTGGCCCCGCCTACGCTCCCCACAACGCCTCCCTGCGCAGCCCACGCCCGCACCTCCCGCGCAATCCGAATGCGGGTCTTTCGCTATCATTTACCTGCGCACCCCTCGGCCGACAGCGCTCCGTCGCTATACTGGACGAAAACGCGAGAAAGGAGCTAATCATGCTGCATGCGGTCGAGGTAAAGCCGGACGTGTACTGGGTCGGGGGAGTCGATTGGAACGAGCGGAACTTCCACGGCTACACGACGGATCGGGGGTCCACGTACAACGCCTACCTCATCATGGACGAGCATCCCACGCTCATCGACACGTGCAAGCCCGCGTTCGCCGACGAGCTCGTCGAGCGCGTGCGCGAGGTGGTTGACCCCGCGCACATCGAGAACATCGTGGCGAACCACGTGGAGCAGGACCACTCCGGCGCGCTTCCCGCCCTCTGCGAGCTCGCGCCGAACGCGCGCATCTACGCAAGCGCCCCGCACGGCGTGAACGGCCTCGCGGCGCACTACGGCGATCGCGGCTACGTGCCCGTGAAGACCGGCGACACGCTCAACATCGGCAAGCGCACGCTCACGTTCACCCAGACCGTCATGGTGCACTGGCCCGACAACATGGCCGCGTACTCCGATGTCGATCGCATCCTGTTCTCCAACGACGCGTTCGGCCAGCACTACGCCTCCTCCAAGCACTTCGACGACGAGGTGGGCCTGCCCGAGGTGCTGGCCCAGGCCAAGAAGTACTACGCGAACATCGTCATGCCCTACTCGCGCCACGTCCAGCGCGCGCTGGGGGCGCTCGGCGGCCTGGACATCGACATGATCGCGCCGAGCCACGGCGTGGTCTGGCGCAGCCACGTGCCCGAGATACTGGAGACGTACGCGCGGTGGAGCTCGCTCGCCCCCGAGGAGTACGCCATCGTGGTGTACGACTCCATGTGGCACTCCACCGAGGCCATGGCCCACGAGATACTGGAGGCGTTCATCGAGTGCGGCGTGCCTGCGCGCCTGTTCGACCTCAAGGCGAACCACATCTCCGACATCATGACCGAGGTGCTGTCGGCGAGGTACGTGGCCGTGGGCTCTCCCACGCTCAACAACGGCATGATGCCCACCGTGGCGGCGTTCCTCTGCTACCTGAAGGGCCTCTCGCCGAAGTCGGGCTGGGAAGGCCGCGTGGGCATCCCGTTCGGCTCGTACGGCTGGGGGAAGAACGGCCCTGACGAGGTGGCCGAGGTGCTTGAGAAGTGCGGCTTCGACCTCGCGCTCGGCACGCTCGCGCACCAGTGGACCGCCGACGCCGCCAGCCTGGAAGAGCTCCAGCGCGCCGTCGTGAGCGGACTGGGGAAGTAACTGCTGCCGGCAGTCGTGCTTTCCCCCTATAATAGGCGGTGACGGCATCCGCCGGGATCCGGCCCGGCGGGAACGATACGCGCGAGAGGAAGCCCATGCCAACCCCTTTGGGAAAGACGCTGCTCATTGCCAATCCGGCGGCGCAGAACGGCAACGGCGCCGCTGCGGCCGAGCGTGCGGCGGCACTGCTGGGGGATGCCCTGGGCGACGGCTCGCTCGATGTGGCTCCCACGCGCGGCCCCGGCGAGGCCGTGCGCCTGGCAGCGGGCGCGGGCGCGTACGAAACGGTGCTCGCCCTCGGCGGCGACGGCATCATCCACGAGGCCGCCAACGGGCTCATGCAGCTGCCGGCGGGGGAGCGCCCGGCCTTCGGCATCGTGCCGGTGGGCTCGGGAAACGACTACGCGCGCACGATCGGCATGTCGGCGCGCTCGGTGGACGCGGCCGTGGCGCAGCTGCTCGCAGCCTGCGCCCGCCCGGCCGACGTGGGACGGTGCAACGGCAAGTTCTTCGTGGAGACGCTCTCGTTCGGCGTGGACGCGGCCATCGCGCTCGACACGGTGGAGCGGCGGGCGCGCACCGGCAGGACCGGCACGGCGCTCTACCTGGCCAGCGGCATGGACCGGCTGCTGCACCACCTGGACTGCCACCGCTACACGGCCTCGTTCGACGGCGGCGAGCCCGTGCGCGGCGCGTCGTTCACCTTCGCGGTGCAGGTGGGCCCCACCTACGGCGGAGGCTTCCGCATCTGCCCGGACGCGCGCATCGACGACGGCCTGCTGGACGTGTGCATCGCGCACCCGCCCTTCGGCATCGCGCGCGCCGTCTTCGTGTTCCTGCTGGCGAAAGGCGGCCGTCACACCGGCTTCCGGCAGATAGAGCTGCGCCGAGCCCGCACGCTGTCGGTGCGCTTCGACGCGCCCCCGCCCGTCCAGATCGACGGCGAGCCCCTCGAGGCCTCCGAGTACGCCATCGACGTCGTCCCCCGCGCCCTCGACGTGCTCGTGCCCGAACGCCCGCCTGACCTGCGCGAGATTCCGGACGGGCCGCATATCGGCTCCGCCCGGTCAGCCGCGGGCGGCCGGTCTGGAGCGGTCAGCCGCTCTGCGAGAGCCAGCCTGTGCCGCCCCCGGGGCCGTGGCTCTTCGCGTTTGCGTTCGGCACGAGCTACTTCTTCCCACCGTCCTACACCAACAGCGGGCGCGTGAGCCAGTCGAAGCGCTCCCAGCGCTGGGCTGCGGCCACGTTCACGAAGGCGTCGTGGCAGAACCGCACGACGGCGGCGTGCGGGTCGTCGGCGCGCAGCACGTCCTCCAGCTTGAGGAAGTACTCGGCGCTCGCGGGGTCGTAGTACGCGCCCGGCACCGAGACCTCGGGCATCGCCCCCTCGAGGAAGGGGTAGGCCAGCACGAAGAACGCCGGGTCGTCGGCCTTCTCGTCGCCCGGCCAAAAGCCGAACTCAACGAACTGCTCGTCGAACGCCACGCGCTCCACGATGCCGCCCTCCCCGGAGTACGGGCACGGCTTGCCCGAGAACAGAACGCACGTCATGTCGAACGTGCCCCAGAACAGCGACGGCTGGATCTTCTTCCCGCGGAATCCGGCCGAGAAGTCCAGCAGCGCGTTGCGGGCGAACAGGCACTGCGCGAAGTAGCGCCGGGCCGCCTCGCCGTCGAACGCGAGCGGCTCGACGAGCGTGTAGAAGGGCGCCTGCGTGAACATCTCCTGCGGCACCGGGTAGAGGGGCACCGGGTGTCCGATGGCCTCCAGCAGCAACGTGAACCGCTCGTAGTAGCGGGCCACGGACGTGCCGTCCTCCAGCGGGAACGACGCCTCCTCGCCGGTTGTCGCCACGGCCTGCACCTGCGGCTCGTCCAAGCGCAGCTGGATCTCGAACCCGCCCGTGCCGTGCGGCACGAACCCGGTGGTGAACCCGTCGGGCGTCGCGTCCAGCAGCACGTGGTTCCACTCCGGCTGGGGCTCCAGGCATTCCAGCTTCACCTTGCCCATCATCTGGGCCGTCATATGCAGCGCGATGCACGTCTCGCGCCATTGGCTGTACGTTTGCAGGTGCATGGCCTTCTCCTTGTTGTCGGGTTCGCGGGGGATCGAACGCGCAATAGCGGTTCGCGATTTCAATCGATACAGTCTAGCGGCCTCCCCGCCGGCCCCCTCCGGCGGCCCGGAGGCGTCACCGGGTCGTGGGGAAGGGGTTACGCGGGTGGCGGACGGCCCGTATTTCCGCTACGATGGCGGGGTAGCCCCAACGATCACGCGCGCCCCCGCGCGCCGGCAAGGAGTCCCATGAGCGCACAGTTTCTCCCGGTGAACCGTCAGGACATGGCGGAACGCGGCTGGGACCAGGTCGACTTCGCGTACGTGTCGGGCGACGCGTACGTCGACCACCCCTCGTTCGGCGCGGCCATCATCACGCGGCTTCTGGAGTCGCACGGCTACCGGGTGGGCGTCATCGCGCAGCCCGATTGGAACGACCCGGCCTCGATGGCCGCGCTCGGCGAGCCGCGGCTGGCGTTCCTCGTGTCGGCCGGCAACATGGACTCCATGGTGAACCACTACACCGTGGCGCGCAAGCGCCGCCGCGAGGACGCGTACTCGCCAGGCGGGCAGGCGGGCCTGCGCCCGAACCACGCGGCCGTCGTGTACTCCAACCTCATCCGCCGCACGTTCAAGAAAACGCCCATCGTGCTGGGCGGCATCGAGGCCAGCCTGCGGCGGCTCGCGCACTACGACTACTGGTCGGACAAGATCAAACGCTCCATCCTGCTGGATTCCGGCGCCGACCTCGTGAGCTTCGGCATGGGGGAGCGCTCGGTGGTGGAGATAGCCGACGCGCTCGATGCGGGACTGTCCATCGACGACCTCACGTTCATCGACGGCACCGTCTACCGCGCAAGCTCGCTCGAGCACGTCTACGACGCGGTGGAGCTGCCCTCGTTCCCCGACCTGCAGGCCGATCCCCTGAACTACGCGCGCAGCTTCGCCGTGCAGTACGCCAACAGCGACCCCTTCATTGGAAAGCGCTTGGTGGAGCCCTATTCCGACCACGAGTTCGTCGTGCAGAACCCCCCGGCCGCCCCGCTCTCGCAGGCCGAGATGGACGCCGTGTACCGCCTGCCGTTCGCGCGCACGTACCATCCGATGTACGAGGAGGCCGGCGGCGTGCCGGCCATCAAGGAGGTGCGGTTCAGCCTCACCAGCAGCCGCGGCTGCTTCGGCGAGTGCTCGTTCTGCGCGCTCACGTTCCATCAGGGGCGTATCGTGCAGGCGCGCAGCCACGACTCGCTGGTGGAGGAGGCGCGGGCCATCGTGGACGAGCCCGGCTTCAAGGGCTATATCCACGACGTGGGCGGCCCCACGGCGAACTTCCGCGCCCCCGCCTGCGCCAAGCAGACGAAGGCCGGCGCCTGCCCGCACCAGCGCTGCCTGTTCCCGGAGCCGTGCGAGCGCCTCGAGGCCGACCATGTGGACTACCTCAAGCTGCTCGAGCGGCTGCAGAAGCTGCCCGGCGTGAAGAAGGTGTTCGTGCGCTCCGGCATCCGCTTCGACTACGTGTTGGCCGACCGCAAGCACGGCGACGAGTTCATCTACGAGCTCTGCGAGAACCACGTGAGCGGCCAGCTGAAGGTGGCGCCCGAGCACGTGTCCGACACCGTGCTCGCCCACATGGGCAAGCCGCCCCGCGCCGTGTACGAGCGCTTCGTGCAGAAGTACGAGCAGGCGAACGAGGAGCTGGGGAAGAAGCAGTACCTCGTGCCCTACCTCATGTCGTCGCACCCCGGCTCCACGCTCGACGAGGCCGTGGAGCTGGCCGAGTACGTGCGCGACCTGGGCTACATGCCCGAGCAGGTGCAGGATTTCTACCCCACGCCCTCCACTATGTCCACGGTCATGTACGCCACCGGCGTGGACCCGCGCACCATGCAGCCGGTCTACGTGCCGAAGTCCCCGCACGAGAAGGCGCTCCAGCGCGCCCTCATCCAGTATCGCGACCCGAAGAACCGCCCCCTCGTGCTGGAGGCCCTGAAAAAGGCCGGCCGCATGGACCTGGTGGGCCACGGCCGCGAATGCCTCGTGCGCCCCGAGGGCGCCCCGCCCGCCAAGGGCCCCCGCGGCAAGGCGTCCGGCTCGTCCACCCTGCGCAAGGCCGCGAGCAAGGCCGAGCCTGCGCGCAAGGGCGGCGGCAAGGGTGCAGGCAAAGGAGAGCCTGCGCGTACGGGGAGCGGCAAGGGCGCGGGCAAGGGCGAGGCTTCGCGCAAGGGGAGCGGTAAAGGCCAGCGCGTCGCCTCGTCGTCCAAGGGCGCGCGCGACGCTGCAGGGGCCAAGGGGCCGCGCAAGGAAGCGCAGCGCCCAGGTGGAAAGGGCTCGCCGAAGCGCCCGAGCGGCAGTTCGAGCGCTTCGCGCGCCAAGGGCGGCGGCAAGACCCGCCGCTAGCGCACGGCCTTTGGCGCGGTCGTCCTGAAAAGCATAGGTACGGAAGCGCGATTCCCGCTTGCTGTGCTCGACATCCCGGAACCGGTCGTGGCCGGTTCCGCACACTTTTCACCGGATTATTGCATCTTTGGCCCCCGCAAACCCGTTTGCTCATCTTGCGATTGGATCTGGGCAGCATTACCCCAGCTCGTTGTTTCCGCGATTCCGAAAAGGGCTCTCCTAGGGGTTCCCGATGTAGAAAACTGGTAAATACTGTGCAAAAAGCCGATGACGCCCTGGACTTGCGTGGCTATCCCGCGCCCCGCGCCTCTCGCCTTTCGTGCATTCTCGCATGCCCGCCCCGGTCCCGCCGAAGGCGCCAGGCGGGACGGACAGCTGCGGCGCCCCCTTCACGTACCCCGTACCGTCCTCCAAAAGCCCCCGCAACTTGTGCGCAACTTGTGTGCGCAAATCAACACTTGATACCTGACCCGGAGGGGTTTATAATTCTCGGTTGCGTCTGGTCATTGATAGATACACCCGGACGCGTGGTACACCGGAGTCGCGTGCGTCAAGCCTCCCCAAGGCGCAGCGGCAATCGGCAGTCCACGAAGCGACAAGGGGTCTTTGGGGTACGGAGAGGCGTGCGAGCAAAGATCCGAAGAAAGGACAGTAATGGGAGTCAAACAGTACAAGCCGACGAGCCCCGGCCGACGTTTCCAGACGGTCTCGGACTTCGCCGAGATCACGACGGACAAGCCGGAGAAGTCCCTGCTTGCGCCGCTGTCGAACAAGGCGGGCCGCAACAACAACGGCCGTATCACGACGCGGCACCAGGGCGGCGGCAACAAGCGCCGCTACCGCATCATCGACTTCAAGCGCCAGAAGGACGGCGTGCCCGCGAAGGTCGCTACCATCGAGTACGACCCGAACCGCAGCGCCCGCATCGCCCTTTTGCACTACGTCGACGGCGAGAAGCGCTACATCCTGCACCCGAAGGGCCTCCGCGTGGGCGACACCGTCATGAGCGGCCCCGAGGCCGACATCAAGCCGGGCAACGCGCTGCCGCTGGCCAACATCCCCGTCGGCACGCTCATCCACGCCGTGGAGTTGCAGCCGGGCAAGGGCGCCGCCATCGCGCGTTCCGCCGGCACCAGCATCCAGCTCATGGGCAAGGAGGGCAACTACGCCATCCTGCGCATGCCGTCCTCCGAGATGCGCCGCGTGCTCATCACGTGCCGCGCCACGGTGGGCGAGGTCGGTAACGCCGAGCATGCCAACATCAAGATCGGCAAGGCCGGACGCAACCGCTGGAAGGGCATCCGCCCCAGCGTCCGCGGTACCGTCATGAACCCGGTCGACCACCCGCACGGCGGCGGCGAGGGCAAGAACAAGTCCGCTGGTCGTCACCCGGTCACCCCGTGGGGCGTCCCCACGAAGGGCCATCGCACCCGCAATCCCAAGAAGGCTTCGAGCCGCTTGATCATCCGCCGTCGCAAGAAGTAGCGCAAAGCGTTAAGGAGTAATAGTGAGTAGAAGTTTGAAGAAGGGTCCTTTCGTTGAGCCGCGGCTTCTTGATCGTATCGAGAAGATGAATGCGGCGGGCGAGAAGAACGTCGTGAAGACCTGGTCGCGCTCCAGCACCATCTTCCCGGAGATGGTGGGCCACACCATCGCCGTGCATGATGGCCGCAAGCACGTGCCGGTCTACGTTACCGAATCCATGGTCGGCCACAAGCTGGGCGAATTCGCCCCGACCCGCACGTTCAAGGGTCACTCCGCCGACAAGGGCAAGCGATAAGAAGGGGTGAAAACAATGGAAGCTAAAGCTGTAGCACGCTATGTCCGCGTTTCGCCCCGCAAGGCGCGCATCGTAGTAGACCTGGTCCGCGGCAAGTCCGTTATCCAGGCCCGCGAGATCCTCGCGTTCACGAACCGCGGTGTGGCGGAAGCCGTCGAGAAGACGCTGAACTCCGCCGTGGCCAACGCCGAGCACCAGCACCACGTGCGTCCGGAATCGCTCATCGTGAAGACGGCCTTCGTCGACGAGGGCCCCACGCTGAAGCGCATCCGTCCGCGCGCCAAGGGCTCCGCGTCGCGCATCCGCAAGCGCACGAGCCACATCACGATCATCGTTGCACCGCGAGAGGAGGCATAAGCCGTATGGGTCAGAAAGTTAGCCCCACCGGGTTCCGCCTTGGCATCACCGAAGATTGGCGCAGCCGTTGGTACTCCGACAAGGACTACGCCAAGAACCTGGAAAACGACTTGGCCATCAGGAAGTTCCTGGACAAGTACCTCGCCCGTGCCGCCGTCTCCAAGGTTGAGATCGAGCGCGCCGGCGACAAGATCAAGGTCATCGTCACCACGGCCCGCCCGGGCGTTGTGATCGGCAAGAAGGGCGCCGAGATCGACTCCCTGCGCAAGAAGCTGGAGAAGGTTGCCAGCGGCCCGGTGTCCATCGAGGTCGTCGAGGTCAAGCGCCCCGAGCTCGATGCCGCGCTCATCGCGCAGTCCGTGGCCGAGCAGCTCGAGGGCCGCGTGGCCTTCCGCCGCGCCATGCGCAAGGCGGTCCAGTCCGCCCGCAAGAGCGGTGCCAAGGGCATCCGCATCCAGTGCTCCGGCCGCCTGGGCGGCGCGGAGATGAGCCGCCGCGAGTGGTATCGCGAAGGCCGCGTGCCGCTGCACACGCTGCGCGCGAAGATCGACTACGGTTTCTGCACCGCCGCCACCACGATGGGCTCCATCGGCGTGCAGGTGTGGGTGTACCACGGCGAGATGCTCCCCGGCCAGAAGGCGCCGAACCCGGCGCTCGAGGGCAGCTCCCGTCCGAACCGTTCCCGTCGCAACGACCGCAACGAGAGGGGGGCGAAGTAAATGCTCGTACCTAAGCGCGTCAAGCACCGCAAGGTGCAGCGTGGTTCCATGAAGGGCAAGGCCAAGGGCGGCACCCGGCTGAACCACGGCACGTGGGGCATCCAGGCGCTCGAGGCGCACTGGATCACCAACCGTCAGATCGAGGCAGCCCGTATCGCCATGACCCGTCACATGAAGCGTGGCGGCAAGGTGTGGATCACGATCTTCCCCGACAAGCCTATCACGCAGAAGCCGGCAGAAACCCGCATGGGTTCCGGCAAGGGCAACCCCGAGGCATGGGTCGCCGTCGTCAAGCCCGGCCGCATCATGTTCGAGATCGACGGTGTCGACGAGGAGACCGCCAAGGAAGCTCTGCGTCTCGCCATCAACAAGTTGCCCATCAAGTGCAAGATTGTTTCCAAGGAAACGGAAGGGCAGGAATAAATGAAAGCAGCAGAGATCCGTGAGCTTTCTGCCGACGATTTGCAGGCGAAACTCAAAGAAGCGCGCGCGGAGCTTTTCAATCTGCGCTTCCAGATGGCCACGAGCCAGCTCGACAACACCGCCCGCGTGGGTCAGGTCAAAAAGGACATCGCCCGCATCCAGACCGAGATGCGTGCCCGCGAGCTGAACGCCTAGAGCGCGGATAAGGAAGGTTATATACATGAGTGAAGATCGTAACTCCCGCAAGGTCCGCCAGGGCACCGTGGTGAGCGCCGTCAACGACAAGACCTGCGTCGTGCAGGTCAAGGAGCGCAAGCCGCATCCCGTGTACGGCAAGATGATGACGACCACGAAGAAGTTCCACGCCCACGACGAGAACAACGAGGCCGGCGTCGGCGACACCGTGCGCATCATGGAGACGCGCCCGCTGTCCAAGATGAAGCGCTGGCGTCTGATCGAGATCGTGGAAAAGGCCAAATAGCCTGCGTGCTCGCATGCATGCCCGTAAGAGGAAAGTTAGGTTACAGCAATGATTCAGATGCAAACCATGCTCGCAGTGGCCGACAACTCCGGCGCTCGCAAGGTGCAGTGCATCAAGGTCCTCGGCGGCTCCAAGCGCCGCTACGCGGGCCTCGGTGACGTGATCATCTGCAGCGTGAAGGAAGCGGCGCCCAACGGCAACGTCAAGAAGGGCGAGGTCGTGCGCTGCGTCGTCGTGCGCGTGAAGAAGGAAGTCCGCCGCCCCGACGGCAGCTACATCAAGTTCGACCAGAACGCCGCCGTGCTCATCAACAACGACGGCGCGCCCCGCGGCACCCGCATCTTCGGGCCGGTTGCCCGCGAGCTGCGCGACAAGAAGTACATGAAGATCGTGTCTCTGGCACCGGAAACGCTGTAGGGGAGGTGTGCGTAATATGAGTGGTATGAACATCAAGAAGGGCGACAAGGTCAAGGTCCTGTCCGGCAAGGACAAGGGCAAGGAGGGCGTCGTGCTGCGCGCGCTTCCGCAGAAGGAGCGCGTGGTGGTGGAGAAGGTCAACATGATCAAGAAGGCCATGCGCCCCACCCAGCAGAACCCGCAGGGCGGCATCTCCACCATGGAGGCCCCCATCCACGTGTCCAACGTCATGGTCATCTGCCCCGAGTGCAAGCAGCCCACGCGTACGGGCAAGAAGCGCGACGAGAACGGCAAGAAGATCCGCGTCTGCAAGAAGTGCGGCAAGGACATCGATTAGTAGTTCCGCCGATCTCCGATCGGCGGAACGGGTCGACGCTGCGGGTGGCTGTGGCACCCCGCCTTCGCACGATCGCGAAGGCTCGCGTACCCAAGTACGCTTCGCCTTCGCGATCCCGCGAATTCGAGGCACCACAGCCGCCCTCGCTGACTTTTCGGCGACCAGCGACGGCCAATGCAGTACAATGGCCCCTGCCGCTTCGGCGGCGAGGGACGCAGGGTCGGAAATCCTGCGTTTAATTCATCGAAAGGAAACGAAATGACCGCTCCTCGCCTGAAGGAACAGTACAAGACCGAGATCGTGCCCAAGCTCGAGCAGGAGCTCGGCATCAAGAACATCAACGAGGTCCCGCGCCTCGAGAAGATCGTCGTGAACATGGGCGTGGGCGCCGCAGCCTCCGACTCGAAGCTGCTCGACGCCGCCATGGCCGACCTGCGCACCATCACGGGCCAGCAGCCCTGCGTCACGCGCGCCAAGAAGTCCATCGCCGGCTTCCACCTGCGCGAGGGCCAGGCCATCGGCTGCAAGGTCACGCTGCGCGGCGACCGCATGTGGGAGTTCCTGGACCGCCTGCTGGCGACCGCCCTCCCGCGCGTCCGCGACTTCCGCGGCATCTCGCCGAAGAGCTTCGACGGCCGTGGCAACTACACGATGGGCATCACCGAGCAGCTGATCTTCCCGGAGATCGACTACGACAAGATCGACCGCACGCGCGGCATGGACATCACGGTCGTCACGACCGCGGACAACAACGAGGACGCCTTCGCGCTGCTCTCCGCGCTGGGCTTCCCCTTCAAGGACAAGTAGGTTGCTTGATCCCACGATGGTACTTGCACCCGCGCGCGAGCGCGGGTCGAGGATAGGAAAGAAGGAATTGCATGGCTAAGAAATCGATGATCGCCAAGGCGAAGCGCGAGCCGAAGTTCTCGACGCGCCAGCACAACCGCTGCACGCGTTGCGGACGCCCCCGCGCTTACTACCGCAAGTTCGGCCTGTGCCGCGTGTGCCTGCGCGAGCTGGCCAACAAAGGCGAACTGCCCGGCGTGACCAAGTCTTCGTGGTAAGCCGCCAGACTCAAGTCACGTTCAAGGGTGTGCCCGCGTAGAAGGCGGAGGCGTTACGGGCGCCGACGAACCGTGCGCGCGGCTCATCACGGACCAAAGGAGAACAGAACCATGACCATGACCGACCCCATCGCAGACATGCTTACGCGCGTGCGTAACGCAAACTCTGCCGGCAAGCAGACGGTTTCCATGCCGTCGAGCAAGAAGCTTGTCGAGATAGCCCGCATCATGCAGGAAGAGGGCTATATCCAGCGCTACGACGTCGTCGAGGGCGAGCCCCGCGCGACGCTGGAGATCGTGCTGAAGTACGGCGACAAGAAGGCCAAGACCATCCGCGGCATCAAGCGCATCTCGAAGCCCGGCCTGCGTATCTACGCGGGCAAGGACGAGCTGCCCCGGGTGCTCGGCGGACTCGGCACC